>CAZPIO010000010.1:71285-102389 GCA_964586235.1 uncultured Planctomycetales bacterium | reverse complement strand
TCGCTGACACGTGGACCAATCCCCACACCTACATGTTGGTGAAACGTTACATGCGGCGCCCGGCTGAGCAACTCTACCACACGGCCGCTGACCCCTACGAGCTGAAGGACCTCGCCGACGATCAGGCCTCGGCCAGGATCAAGGCCCGGCTCAGCGCTGAACTCGACCGGTGGTTGGCTTCGCAGGGAGACCCCGGGGTACCACAGGATACACATGAGGCGCTTAAGGCTGCCCGCGACGGCAAGCACCTCTACTCCCCCAAGTAGGCGCTGTGCCATCGGCTTGGCTTGCGCGTTGTGCCGGCAGTCCGCGTCCCTGCCCGCCCCGGCTCCCCCATGTTCCGCTCAGAACTCACCGTTCCGAACACCCCGCCGTGTTATCCCTGCATGCGGATCGAAGGAGATCCCGCGCGCAGAGGCGGTCATCGACCGATGAGCAATCATGGACAGACAAGCGACAGGCAATCTGACAAAACGAACCCAGTTGAACTGGGAAATCCTTGTAGCCATGGCCAGCTTTCACCGGTCCCCTCGGGCTGACTGCCGACCGCTGGTAGCCTGGTTGCGCCAAACGAACCCATTCTTTCTCTTAACTCATTCCAGGAGAGAGGTTTATGTCGCCAGGCACTCCAGACAGGTCGCCCCATCTTGCTTCCGCCTTCATTCTTGTCTGCTCCGCGTCTCCCCTCTCCGTGTCTCCGCGTTTTCTTCCCCCTGGAGTGTCGCCCCGGCCCGGAGGCGGATAACATCAGGCCGGCAGCCGCGGGAGCACCGCGGCCGACCGTGGAGGATTCATGATGACCCGTCTCGGATTCGCCGTGGCAATGACCCTGCTCGTATGGGCAGCCTCGAATCTGGCTGCAGCCCCTGCCGCCGATCGCACCAATCTCGTCCTGGTCATGACCGACGACCAGGGATCCTGGTCCATGGGCTGCTACGGCAACAAGGAAGCCCACACACCGGTCCTCGACAAGCTCGCAGCCGACGGTGTCCGCATGAACCGGGCCTTCGCCAACTGCCCGGTGTGCTCGCCGAGCCGCGCAACGTTCGTGACCGGCCGAATCCCCTCCCAGCACGGCATCCACGACTGGATCAAGAACGAGAACATGGGGCCGCGAGCCCGCTACTGCCTGCCCCGAGAGAAGCTGATCAGCGAGTTCCTCGCCGAGGCCGGCTACACCTGCGGGCTGTCGGGCAAATGGCACCTGGGCGACAGCCTGCACCCCCGCGCGGGTTATTCCTTCTGGTATGCCATGCCACAGGGCGGCAGCCAGTACAACGACGCCGAGATGATCTGGCAGGAAAAGGTGGTAAAGACCGAGGGCTACGTCACCGACCGGATCACCGACAAGGCCATCGAATTTCTCGGCCAGAACCGCGACCGCCCGTTCTTCCTGAACGTCGAGTACAACGCCCCGCACAGCCCCTACACGGGTCATCCCCAGGACCTGGTCGGCCTGTTTGCTGATACTCTTTTTGATTCTATTCCGAAGCTTCCACCGCACCCCTGGGCATCGAGCCTGATGGACCACCACCACCGCCGCGGGCCGCTGGAGCAGTACTTCGCGGCCTGCGCCGGCGTCGATCGCGCCGTCGGACGCATCCTGGCCGAGTTGGACAGGCTCGGCCTGACCGGCAAAACCCTCGTCGTCTATACCAGCGACCAGGGCTTTTGCACCGGCCATCACGGAGTCTGGGGCAAGGGCAACGGCACCAATCCCCGCAACGCCTTCGACACTTCTCTGCAAATGCCGATGATCTTCAGCCACCCGGGACGGCTCAAGCCCGGCCGCACCGTCGACGCGATGGTCAGCGCCTACGACTTCATGCCCACGGTGCTCGACTACCTGGGCCTGCCCGTCCCGACTGATCGAAACCTGCCGGGGCGCAGCTTTGCCCCCATGCTCCGTGGCGAACAGCAGCCCGACTGGCCCGACGCCGTCTTTGCCGAGTACGGCCAGCTCCGAATGATCCGCACGGCCGACCACAAGTACATTCATCGGGCCAACGGCGGGCCGTTCGAGCTCTATGATCTCCGCAGCGACCCCGACGAAACAACCAACCTGGTCGACCGCCCCGAGCATCGCGATCTGAGAAACGGCCTCCGCAAGCGGATGTTCGAGTGGTTCGAGCGCTACGCCGAGGCCGGGGCCGACCCGGTAGGGCAGGAGTACATTCGCCCGGCCGATCGATAAAGAGCGAGCATCAAGTGAGACTCAGACAAGATGCGCTAATCGTTTCACCCCCGGCCATCCGATAGACACTTGGCGCCGTGAAGACAGGGGATACAACGTCCCCGCTCGCCGGCAGAATCCTGCTGCGTACGACCGGCTGTCTTCACGCGCTCCTGCTCGCTCGATGGCTCGCTATCCGTTCCGGCCCGCGCGACAGGCGGGCACCCGTGCCAATAAGGAGGCTGAGCAGCAAACAAATCCGCCCATGTCGCACCGCGCTTGCCCGTGGTGCCGGCCGATCAAATGCTGCTGGCCGGCTCCGGTGATATCGCGGATGCGGTTCTTAAGATCGTCAGGTCCCTCTGGGACATTGTGGACAATTGGGGCTGATCGGCGGAGCGCGACTTCCTGGGGAACCAGGCACAAGGGAAACGGGCATTGCCGTTCCGGGGGGGCGGCAATGCTTTTATATTGCGCGTCCTGTCGCGAGTGCCATGCCAGTGAAATCGCCGCGGAGAGGCCCGCTCGATGACCGCGACGGACTCAGCCCGTCCGGGCGAGGTCGGCGAATGCCTTGCGAACGAAAGGCCAGGCACCCTCGCGGTAGTATCGGTGGCCGCCCTCGCCGACGTACAACTCGCAGCGGCCATCCGCTCCGGCCGCGCGGTACACCTTCTTGAGCTGATCGAAGGATTCGCGGACCCCGGCAATCGGGAAGATGGGATCGTCCTTGCCGGCGATGGCCCGGAACCAGCGGGGCGCAATCAGGCCGGCGACGTCGTACATCTCGCCTTCGCAGAGCAATCCGGGTACGTAGTTGCACTCGCAGTGGTAGATCGAGCCGATGGACGCCGCGAAAGTGCAGAAATACGAGCTCGGCACGGCGACGCTGATCCGCTCATCGCACGCGGCCGCGAACAACGTGGTCGTTCCGCCGCCGCTATTGCCGGTCACGGCGATTCGACGCGGGTCGACTCCGAACTGCGGCACTGCCCAGTCGATAATCCGTGAGATATCCCAGACGCGATAGCCGATCATCGTGCGCCCGAACAGCATGGCGTGCATCAGGCCCGTTCGACAGGAGTTGATCTTGCCCTTTTTTCGGTCCTCGGAACGAATCGTCTCGCCGAAACCCCTGGCGGTCGGATGGATGCACAGATACCCTTCTCGCACCGCCTGGACGGCGATGTCTCTCTCGCCCTGGGCGATTGCATTGCGTTCGGCGTCGTTCTTCGCCGCGCCCAGGTAGATCTCCGGCACATTGTGGCCGTGGGGCGTCAGGATCAGAGGCAGGGGCCGGGCCGCGGGTTTGTCCGGGATCAGTGCCCAGACCGGCAGCGGCACATCGGGCTCCGTCCAGAGGTACCATTTCTCCTGGATATAGCCATCCCTGGCGATGCTCTCGACACGCTGGGCCCGCCGTTCAAATCGCACCTCGCGCTCCATGGCCGCCAGGCCAAGCAGCTCGCGAAGTCGCGGCCTGAACGACTCCTGCCACTGGCGCCACTGCTGCATGGTGTCGCCCTGGAAAGAATGCCGTCGCGAAACGCTCTGAAAAAGCCTGTTCGTATGCTGCTGGTCATCGTAGCCTGTTTCGCCCGAAGGTTGGGATGCGGTGGAGTTATCGGTTGCGGCCGCACCGCTGGGCCATCCAGTAGCCAGATGGAAGGCTGCGTTCGCGGCAACGGCCGTGCCGATGATCTCGCGTCTGCTGAGTTTGCGATGAAACATGACCGGACTCCCTTCGGCGTGACAAGCGACAGCGGCACCCTCGGCCTATGCCAGCGGGTTGATCACCAGGCCGGTCGCCAGCTTGGGATAGAAGAACGTGCTCTTCTGCGGCATCAGGTCGCCTGCGTGGCTGACCGCCCGGAGGTCCTCCATCGTGCAGGCTTTGCAGATGAACGCGATGCCGCCGGTCTGGCGGGCATCATCGAGAGCCGCCTGGGTGACCTTGAAGTAGTGCGTCGTCGGCTCCTTGCCGCCCATGGCCCGCGCGGTGATCAACTCCTCGATCAGGTAGCGGTGCAGGTACGCCAAGTCGAGCTTTCGCCAGGCTTCGCTGCGATCCGGGGCAAGCTGGGCCAGCAGGTCACGCCGCGTGAACGTGCCCGCATACATGTACCCGCCGGCCGGAGCGTACAGGATCACGTCGTGAGGCGAGTCCGGCCGCAGCAGCTCCCCAACGTCGGCCGGATCGGCGGTCAAAGGGGTCAGATCCATGCCCTGTTCGAGGGTGTCAAGCACGTCCTTGATCGTCAGATACCCGAAATCGCTGACCACTCGATGAGTCGGCAGGATGATGCAGCCGGGGTCCTCCATCGCGCACAGCCCCACCAGGACGAAGCGGGCCGGGTGGTCCATCGGCAGGTCGCCTCGCTCTTTGATTAGCGTGTCCCGGTAGTTCAAGGCGGTCCCGTAGCGGTGGTGGCCGTCGGCAATGTAGACGGCCCGGCCGGAGAACGCCTTGCACACCGCGTCGATCGCGGCCGCATCCTGCAGCACCCACAGACGGTTGGTGACTCCCTGAAGCTCGGCGGTCATGTCCGGCGCCCGGCCGCCCGCGTCCAGCAGCTCGCTGATCGCGTTCTCCGGATCGCTGTAGAGCCCGAAGATGGGCGACATCTGGCACTGCGTCGCGCGCATAAGCTTGAAGCGGTCTTCCTTGGGCCCGCCGAAAGTCTGTTCGTGCGGAAACACTGTGCCCTCGCCGAACGTTTCGATCCGCATCCGGGCGAAGAACTTCTTCCGTGTGTAGAAACGGCCGGCGTGCTCGTAGAGCTGGTGGTAGACGTAGAGAGCCGGCTTCGGATCCACTCTCAGCATCCCCTCGCTCTTCCACCGGTTGAACAGGTCGGCTGCCTGGGCGTATACCGAGTCCGGCCCGGCGGATTTCGGCGGGACGTGGGGCAGATCCACCGCCACGATATTGTGGTCGGATTTCGCCAGCAATTCGGCCTTGTCCTTGGCATCGAGAACGTCGTACGGCGGGGCGATGACCTTGGAGACGTCGGTGCTCAGCCGGCTGGTGTCATAACGCAAAGCGCGGAACGGGGCTATCTCCGGCACGGTTTGTCCTTTCTCATCTACGTCTGATCGGCCGGCAGGGGGTCGCCCGGCGTCCGCGGGCGCGTCTTCCACCCGGCCAGGGCACAAGCTTATGGGGCGGCTGACCGTTCATCAAGCCCGGCCTTTCGCCCGCGGCCGGGCCGCCGCTATCATGCAGGTCATGTGCCAGGATACCCCCGATGAGACGCCGGCTGCGGCGAGAGCTTTCGATGAGGCCCTGGTTTCGGCATGCGCGAAGATCGGCGTGTTGCTGGAAGCACGGCAACGCGAACAGATGCTCGCCCATTTCCGGCGGATGGTCGAGACAAACCGGCACTTCAATCTCACGCGCATTACCTCGGCCTCCGATGCGGCGGTCAAGCATTACGCCGATTCGCTGACGCTGCTGGCCGCCTCGTGGATCGACTCCGCCCGCCCGTTGAACGTGCTGGACATCGGGACAGGCGCGGGTTTTCCGGCCGTGCCCCTGGCGATCATGTGCCCCCAATGGCGGATCCTGGCGATCGACGGCACGGGCAAGAAGGCCCGATTCGTGTCCGAGACGGCCGAGGCACTGGGGCTGGCCAATCTGCAGGCTCGTCACGCCCGCGTCGAGGAACTCGGCAAGGGCGGGGGCGGCCCGTTCGATCTGATCCTGGTGCGAGCGGTCGGGAAGATTGCCGAAGTGCTGCCTGAGGCAGGCCGGCTTCTTTCGGCGGCCGGCAAGATCGTGTTCTACAAGACCAGCAAGATCGAGCCGACCGAGGTCTCCGAGGGAGTCCGAGCAGCCGTCACGCTCGGCCTGTCGATGGCGGATCCGTTCGACATCGAGTTGTCATCCCCCGCCGGCCCGCTCCACCGGCGCCTGATCCGGCTTGAGAAGGCGGGCAGTGCGAGCAGGAGAGGCTGAATCATCCGGCAGGGTGACGCCCTTTCACCGCTCGACGTGTCTGGCTCGTGTCGCAAGCCAGTGGTCGATTGACCATGCGCCGGCTCCGACGATCAGCAGGAAAACCGAGCCCAGCAGCATCGAGAAGTCGGTCCTCGCTTCGTGGGCCATCTTCCAGAAGCCGTCGGCTTGAAAAATGGGTATCTTCGTGGTCCAGATCGCGACCAGCATGATGACGGTCGTTGGAATGACGGCCAGCCGGTTCAGCAGCCCGACGAGAATGAGTGCCCCGCAGGTGATCTCGAACACCGCCACGAAATGGGCGGTGAACTCCGGTGCCGAGAAGCCGATCTTCGCAAAACGCCCCGCTCCCACGGACGCCGGAAACAGAAATTTCTGGATACCTTCCGAGAGGAATACTCCACCTACCATCAGTCGCACAAGGATGACCACCGCCGGGGCGCTTGTGGAAATGAGTCTGCGAGCCGGGAGCATCGGCGCACTCCTTTCAGAGGGAACCCTGAACCGCGTCGGAAGACCCGTCACCAGCTATTCTTGCCCTGCACCGGTCGGGGGACAAGCCCTGGACAACAGGTCGACAGAAGCCACTGAGCAGGCTCAGGCAGTTGCTCGACTATCCAGTTCCCGCGTAACGGATAGCCTCGCGGGCGGAAATGCGTTGCGAAGCGGCGCAACCGGTTTTGTCACAGTGTGTTACGGGCAGACCCGGTCAACCCATATCGATTGGTGTTCGGATAGACGGAGGTTAGAATGGCCGGCGGAAGAGGTCCTACTTAGGCCCCACCCGATCGCAGCGTGACTGTGGTCGCGTAAACTCCCATTTGGCACTCGGACGCCGGTTCGGAACGGGCAGCATGACCGAGCAATCCAAACCCTGGGTCGACGGCCTCATCTTCACGCAGGCGCTGCGGCAGACCGTTTGCCGATACGGCGATCGCGACGCGGTCGTCTTTCCTCAACTGGGTCTGCGCTGGTCTTATGCCCGTCTTGAGAAGGAGGCCGGGCAGTACGCTCGCGCGCTGCTGGCCCTGGGAGTTCAGCCGAACGATCACGTCGGTATCTGGGCCACCAACTGGCCGCAATACATCACCGCGCAATTCGGGACGGCCATGGTGGGTGCGATTCTCGTGAATGTGAATCCTGCCTATCGCGTGCACGAACTGTCCTACGTGCTCAAGCAGGCCGACCTGGTGGTCCTCCTGCTGACCGACACCTTCAAGACGTCCAACTACGAACTGATGCTTGCCGAGGCGGTCCAGGAGCTGAATACCCACCGCTATGGCAGGCCGCTGAGCTGCCGCCGGTTCCCGAAGCTGCGGCACGTGGTGAGCATCAAGAGCCAAACCGCGATCGCCGGCATCTGGCCGTGGGAGGTTTTTCTTGACCAGGGCGCGGCTGTCCCTGCCGCGCAACTGGAAGAGCTCGCCGGCCGCATCCGCCCTGAAATGCCGGTCAACATCCAGTACACTTCGGGTACTACGGGCAATCCCAAGGGGGCCATGCTCTCCCATCGCAACCTGCTGATGAACGCCTTCTACGTCGGCCAGCGCATGAACTTCAGCGAACAGGACCGGCTGAACATCCCGGTCCCTTTCTATCACTGCTTCGGCTCGGTCATGGGCACGCTGATGTGCGCCCTTCGCGGGGCGGCGATGGTGATTCCGGGCGAGATGTTCAAACCGGAACCGACGCTGGCGGCTGTTGAGGCCGAACGGTGCACCGGTCTTTACGGCGTGCCCACGATGTTCAACGCGGAACTGTACTCCGATGGCTTCGCCCGCTGCGACCTCTCCAGCCTGCGCACCGGAATCATGGCCGGCAGCCCTTGCCCCATCGAGCTCATGCGGCAGGTCATCGACCGGATGCACCTCTCCGAGATCACGATCGCCTATGGATTGACCGAGGCCTCGCCGGTGATCACCCAGACCAAGGTCGGCGAGCCGCTCGATATCAGGGTGGCTACCGTGGGCAAGCCGCTTCCGGGCGTGGAAGTCCGGGTGGTGGACCACGTGAGCGGTCAGAATGTGCCGGAGGGCGAGCATGGTGAGCTCTGGGTCCGGGGTCACGGAGTAATGATCGGGTACTATCAGATGCCGGAGGCCACCGCTTCGGCAATCGACGCGGACGGCTGGCTGCGGACAGGCGACCTGGCCCGCCGCACCGAGAGCGGCCACTACCAGATCACCGGCCGGCTCAAGGACATGCTCATCCGGGGCGGCGAGAATGTCTACCCCCGTGAGATCGAGGAGTTCCTGCTGACCCACCCCAAGGTGCGAGACGTCCAGGTTGTGGGAGTCCCGGATCGGTACTTTGGTGAGGAAATCTCCGCATGGATCGTCCCGACCGAACCCGACGCCCTCCGCACCGAGGAAGTGCGCGACTTCTGCCGCGGTCGAATCGCCCACTACAAGATCCCTCGCTACGTCGACTTCATCGATCAGTTCCCGACCACGGTCACCGGGAAGGTCCAGAAGTATCGTCTGCGGGAGATGGCCCGCGCCAGGTACGGTCCCCGGGACGACGAGAACAAGAACAGGCTGCGTTCCTGGGAGATCCGCTGGCTCGGCCGCGGCGGCCAGGGTGTGGTCACGGCGGCGACGCTGCTTGCCGAGGCCGCCTGCCTTTACGAAGGGTATGCCGGTGTGGCCGCTGTCCCGAGTTTCGGGGCTGAACGACGCGGCGCGCCGGTCAGCGCGGTGACGCGCATCGACGTCCACCCGATCTTGCGGCGCGGCCAGGTCAACCGGCCGGACATCGTGGTGGTCCTGGACGAAACGCTGATCCCGCTCATCGACGTGACTGAGGGGCTCAAGCTGGACGGCACGGTCCTGGTCAACAGCCTCAACGAGCGGGTAGCGGCGTCCCTGTCCCGCAAGGTCCGCCTGGCACTGACCGATGCGTCCGGTGTTGCGCGGGAAATGGGGCTGCTCGCTGCCGGTTCGCTCGCGGTTAACACCGCCATGCTCGGGGCGGTGTGTTCCGCGACCGGAATCGTCGCTATCGAGAACATGATCCGGGCGATCCAGGCGCGTTTCGGCGGTGAGCGCGGCGAGCGGAATGCCCGCGCCGCCCGGCTGGCCTTTGAACGCACCGTTGTCCGCGAACCGGAGAAGATCTGATGACTGAGCAGCACAGGCCGATGATCGGGATCTCCACGCCGATGAGCGGCGAGGCCGGAGCGACGGGCAGTTGGCGGAGCCGTCGCCCGGTCATCGATGCGACTGCCTGTCGAACCTGTCAGCCCGCCCCTCGCGACTGCCGGATCTGCTGGCTGTACTGTCCAGAGCCGGCCATCGCGCCGGGCAAGCCGCCGGTCATCGACTATGCGCACTGCAAGGGTTGCGGCATCTGCGCGAAGGAATGCCCGGCCGAGGCGATCGAAATGGTGCCCGAGGAACAGGCAGGATGAGCGAAAGAAGCGTTCTCACGGGTAACGACGCCGCGGCCTGTGCCTGCAGGGATTGCCGCGTGCAGGTCGTCGCGGCCTATCCGATCACCCCGCAGAGCCCGCTGACCGAGCGGATCAGCCGCTTCGTTGCCGACGGTGAGATGAACGCCCGCTATGTTTGCGCCGAGAGCGAGCACACCGCGATCACCGTTTGCATCGGGGCGGCCAGCGCCGGTACGCGGACCTTCACCGCCAGCAGTGCCAATGGGCTCTGCCTGATGCACGAACAACTCCATTGGGCGGCCGGCGCACGCCTTCCCATCGTGATGGCCTGCGTCAACCGCGGCGTGGCCGCCCCATGGACGATATGGACCGATCACCAGGACTCCATCAGCCAGCGTGATACCGGATGGATCCAGCTCTACGTCGAGAGCAATCAAGAAATCTATGACACCGTCATCCAGGCCTATCGCCTGGCCGAGCGCCTGCTGCTCCCCGTAATGGTGTGCTACGACGGCTACTCGCTCAGTCACACCTCCATGCCGGTGATCACGGAAGGCCCCGCGGCCGTCGATGCGTTCCTTCCTCCATTCGATCCGCCAATCAGGCTCGACCCCGACCGCCCGTTGAGCTTCGGGGCCGTGACGCTGCCCGAACCGCGCCGCGATCATCCCGGCCTCGCGGAGTTCGGCGCCTATATGGAGATTCGCCACGGCCTGCAGCAGGACCTGACCGCGGCAACCCGTGTGGTTGCAGAAGCCGACGCGGACTTCCAGCGTACTTTTGGGCGGGGCTATGGCGGAGCCATGAGTGGCTACAAGACCGACGACGCCGAACTGGTGATCCTCGCGATGGGCACCATCGCCAGCGAATCGAAGGTGGCTGCCGATCAGCTCCGCGAGCGCGGCCGGCGCGTGGGCGCCGTTTCACTGCGCCTGTACCGGCCCTTTCCTGCCGCGCTGGTCAGGGCGTTGGCCGCCGGTCATCCGCGGATGTTGATCATCGATCGCGCCGTCAGCTACGGCTATGAAGGGCCATTGGCCACCGACGTCAAGGCGGCCCTGCTCGGTTTGAAGGATCTTCCGCGGCTGAGTTGCTGCGTGGCCGGCCTCGGCGGGCGGGAAATCAGCGCGGAAATGATTGCGGCAGTGGTGGAAGAGGTGTTGCGCGACGGCGCAGACGAATGCCGCGGCTTTCAGGAAGCGCGCTGGATCAACCTCCGATCCGCCCGGACCGTTGCGGAGACGCTGAATTCAGAATCGCCCAAGACAACCGCCTGTGGACCATGACAAAGCCGCGGGATACGACGTGTCGGGAGACTTGCCAGTGACATGAAGCTCTCGGATCTGCCCCAGGAGGAGTACCTGCTTGCCGGTCACCGGGCCTGCGCCGGTTGCGGGGCGACCCTCGCCTACCGGTATGCGATCAAGGCCCTCGGCCCAAAGACCATCGTCGTGGTGCCGGCCGGCTGTGCGACCGTCTTCCACGGGATGTACCCGCGCACGTCGGTCCGGGTCCCCGTGATTCACACCGCGTTCGAAACCACTGCCGCCTGTGCTTCCGGCGTGGTTGCGGCCCTCGAAGCTCAGGGGCGTGAGGACGTCACCGTTGTAGGCTGGGCCGGCGACGGAGCCACCGCCGATATCGGTCTGCAGGCCCTGTCAGGGGCGGCCGAACGGAACACCAACTTCATCCACGTCTGCTACGACAACGAAGCCTACATGAACACCGGCACACAGCGAAGTGGCGCGACTCCTCAAGGCGTGCGAACGTCCACCACGCCGGGCTCGGGCAAGGCCGAGCCCAAGAAGGATATGATCATGATCATGGCCGCGCACCGGATCCCCTACATCGCCACCGCTTGCGCCGCCTACCCGCAAGACCTTCACGCCAAATTCGCCAGGGCCCGGCAGATCCGCGGGACCCGTTACATCCATGTTCTCTGCCCCTGCCCGCCGGGTTGGGGATATGAGCCCGAGAACACGATTGAGGTCGGGCGGCAAGCGGTGCGATCGGGCATGTTCACGCTCTGTGAGATCGAAGGAGGGCGACTGCGGCTGTCCGCACCCAGTCGCGGCGAGCCAACCGGCGACATAGCCGAATACCTCAGAGGGCAAAAGCGATTCCACGATCTGACCGACGAACAGGTGGAAGCGATCCGTCGCGAGGCTCGCGATTCCCGGCGCCAATTACTGTCTCTGCCCCAAGCGGACAGGTGATCCCCTCGCCCCGCCAGGTGTGACGTGCACCTTTCAACATCAATAAGCTCGGGAATTGGGCGATACTGGACTTGAACCAGGCAGAGCCAGTGAATTGAATGAGATAAAACGATTTAGCAACCTGTCGACTGCCCGCCAGCGAAGGCCGTGTTGACGGGAGCGGACGCCTCAATCTGCGGCTCGTGTATCCATCGACTGCTCAAACTCAATAGCTGTTACGTCAATGCGGCCTGGGCACCGACGAGCGTCTACTACGCTTACAGACGCGGTCTCTATCCACAGATCACTTCCGATGTTTTGAGCGGTCTAGAGGGACGAGCGGTCAGGATCGGCACGTATGGCGACCCCGCCGCCGTCCCTCACCGTGTCTGGCGAGCATTGCTCCAAATGGCCAGCAGTCTGACGGGCTACACGCACATGTGGAGGCAGTGCGACTGGCGGTACCGTCGGTTCCTGATGGCTTCCTGCGACACCGAGGAAGAGCAGCGGGAAGCACAGCGACTTGGCTGGCGGACTTTTCGAGTACGGACGGCCGACCAGCCGCTCCTGCCAGGGGAGATTGTGTGTCCCGCGTCGGCAGAGGCAGGCAAGCGGACGACTTGCGAGAAGTGTCGCTTGTGCTGCGGTAGCCGGCGTCCACAGGCCGCGAACGTGGCGATAGTCGCCCACGGACCCAAGAGGCGACGATTCCTTCATGCGAGGCGTCAGTCGACCGATCAGCAGAGTGCGATCTAAAGAGAAGCATACGTGTGTGCCCGATGTCTCCACTCGTCCAGATAAACGCGTCGGACAGGGCCAGATGTAGATAAAAACGCTCGAATAGACGGAACGCTCCCAGATTATCCGAGTGGCTCTATTGTGTTCAGGGATTGGCACGGGGCGAGACGCAGGTTGCCTGAACCCCGACGACAGGTTCGGCAACAAATTCAGGCAAGCGATGCTGTGCCCAACAGATTATCTGCAAGCAGAAAGGGAGGTTCTCCTTGGCTACGTATGAGGTGCGATTCATGTTCCGCGGGTGCTACTACGCCGAACGCATCACATGTTGCGGATCAGGTGCGGCTCGCCAGGCGGTTCTGGCGAAATACGCGGGTGCCAGGATCTATGCGATCACCAGGGTTTAAGCAATGACCGTCACAACCAGACCACAGACGCTGGACGAGTTGATCGGCCAGGAAGCCCTGAAGAGGAAGGCACGCATTGCCATTGGTGCCGCTCTTCAGCGAGGCGAACCGCTGCCGCATGTTGTCCTGACATCTTCGGGCGGGGGGCTCGGCAAGAGCACTTTTGCGACAATCCTGGCTAACGAGATGTTTTGCCCTTTGGTCTCGACGACCGGCCAGTGCCTGGTCGGCGCTTCCGATCTGCGGAACGTTATCGTCAGGCTCAAGCCACATTCCCTTCTGTTTGTCGATGAGTTTCACGGAGTCGGGAAACTGGCCGCCGAAGAGTTGTTGTTGGTGCTGGAAGACGGCGTTCTCAACGTCAGCATCGCGCGGAATTGTGCGCCCATCCGTGTGCCTGTTCCTCCCTTCACTCTGATCGCCGCCACAACGAAACCCGACGCCATCAGCGGGCCGCTTCGGCAACGGTTCGGTCTTCATTTCAACTTCGACTTTTACGAAGTAGCCGATTTGAGACAGATCGTCAGTCGTATGGCGGAGAATCTGGGTGTCACCTTTGACGGCGCCGTCTGCCAGGGAATCGCAGAGCGAGCCCTGGGTATTCCGCGCATTGCCCTGCGGCACGCGGAACGAGTCCGTGATGTCGCGCAAGCCAGGAGTCTGACGACAGCGATGATCTCCGAGCTGGAGATCGCTATGCAATTGGAGGGCATCGACGGTCTCGGTCTGCGCAGGGATCACCGTCAGATTCTCCAGACTCTGGCCGCTGTGGATCCTCGACCTGTGTCGGCCCGCTCGTTGTCTCTGGCTCTGGGCGTCGAAGTGGCCACGGTCACCGACGTGCTGGAGCCGACGCTGGTTCGTCTGGGACTGGTGACCATCGGGACCGGTGGCAGACGAATAACAGAAGTCGGGATTGAACATCTTCAACGGGTGGAGAAGTCGGCGTAGGATGCGTTTTTTGCGAGCAAAGGATGAGCATTTCATGGTCATTAGCAGAGCATTTCCGACTCATTTCGAGCATCGCGGTGAAGCCAGAAGTGGCGCATTTGGCGAGCATTTGATGACCGACGACCCTCGGAGACCCGAGCATTTGACGAGCATTCCACGAGCAATCTTGACGCTATCCATGCTCATTGAGCGTTCTTTCAGCGAGCTTTTCAGGAGCACGACATAATGAGAATACCGAACGAATTGAATGGAGCCCGGATCGCGGTGGTCGGCGCGGCAGAACTGGTCAACATGCATCCCGCCCATTTCCGTCGCCTGGTCCGGCGAGGCGTCTTCCCGCCGCCGAAACGGACGGCCAAGGGCAGGCCGTACTTCGACTATGACCTTCTGTCTGCCATCGCCGGCATCCTGAAAGCCGGCGTTGGCCAGAACGGCGAGGAGATCCTGTTCTACCGACGAAAACCCAAGAGCGGGTCTGGAAAACAGCGGTCTCGTCGTGTGCAGCCTGCCGCTGTGGTCGATGGCTACCTGGCGGATCTGGCGGAAGGTCTGCGACAGGTCGGTATCCCCGAGGATCTGCTCAAGTCCGACAAACTTCAGGCGGTCGTGGCCGAGGCGTTTGGGCAGGAGCGACCCGACTTGACGGCGGCGATCCCAGAACTGGCCCAGCGGCTTATGCAATAACGGAACTGGCATACTTGGGCACAACTATGCCAGTTGGGGCTCCGACGACGCCCCTGGCGATAGCGCCAAGGCGGTTTGTGAGAGTCGCGATTTGAGGGTTTTGTGCCAGTTGCGAGGTGAGTGATGCCCAGGTCAGCAAAACGGTTTTTCGCGGAAGGGGAAATGCGGGAGCTGCTCAGCGAGCTTCGGCGGAAGGCGAGGGGTGGTCGGCTGATCGATCAGGTGGATCATGCCCTCGTCGTCTTTGCCTGGGCGACGGGATGTCGTGCGGGCGAGATCGCCTCCGTCAGCCTCGACCCTGCACAGTCCAATTGGATTGACCTGAAGTCAGGTCTGGTGACCATCACGGACGCCAAGTGGGACTCCAAAGGGACCATTCCCCTGGATGCTGCGAGTTTGCGGGTGATCCGTCGTTATGTCCGTGAGGTCCGACCCGCTATTCGGAATGCGACGGTCCTCCACCAGTTGTTCCTGACCAAGACGGGTTCGCCTTACAACTCAAACAAGATTTCCAAGAAGATGCGGATGCTCCTGAGTCGGTATGGCCTTGATGGCAAATCGGCGCACTCATTTCGACATTTTTTCTGCACCGACCTGTTCAAGCGAGGAGCCCGCCTGCATGAAGCCAAGGCCCTGATGCGGCATCAGGATGTGCGATCCACGATGGTCTATTCCCACGCAACGGTGGATGATTTGAGGGCCGTGGTCAACCGCCGGCTCAGTTAGCCCAGAGAATCCAGACGGATGTGGCCCCGACACGGGCTGTCACCCCCGACGAAGTCATCTGAATGAGTGACTCCCGCGTGGCTCACATTGACGCCGCTGTCGCTGTCACTCGTTCTTCGTGTTCTTTTACCTGATCCATGTATTCCTTCAGACCCAGGCACCCGTCCACGGGAGAACGCTGTATCTAAACGAGTGGGGTCTGGCGGTGATCGACACATGTCCGCCTCCTGCCTGGATTGAGAAAAGCCGGAGTCTTTTTTTGAACAGATTTGACTCTGGATAGAAGATATCGTCTATTTGTATTAAGAAGGAAGCAGAGAATATTGAAAAGGAGAAAAGATATGAGTACAGGATACTTGTGTGAAATGTGGGACATCCAGTGCCAGCCGGCGAGCAGGCAGGCAGTCGGCGACGCCATCGAAGCGTGCTTCGCCAATGACTGTGTCATTTGTCAGAACCGAGATCGCGGCTTTCTCTTCGTTTCACTCCTGTTGCAGGGGGGCACAGAGCCGCACGATCATGTCGAGAGGGTTGCCAAGGCCGTTGGCGAGGTCTCTTCAAACCGGCGTCCCCAGGCTTTACAATCATCTTCCGTGGTGCCTTTGTGGCGCTCACGCATTTGGACCATGCAAACGACTTGTCGCAACACCATGGAGACCATGATTAGATTCACGGCGCCCCTCCTCACCATCGTCCTGCTTGCCGCATCAGGCCTCGCCCGCGCCGGCGAACCCGCGTTTCGCGACCTCTATGCCGACACATGGGTCGCCACGGATGCGCTGGGCCGCACCATGCTGACCATCGCCGACGTGGGCCCCGTAAAGACGGACCAGCCGCGCGTCGTGAGCATCTTCTACATCACCTGGCACCGCGACAGCTTCGCGGGCCTCAAGAGTCCCTATGCCGCTGACGTGACGAAGATCCTCGCCAAGGACACGGCCGCGCGCCTCGACGCGAAGAATCCGCTCTGGACCGAAGGCATGTATCACTGGGGCGAACCGGAGATGGGCTATTTCCTGAGCAAGGACCCTTACGTCATCCGCAAGGACATGTCGATGCTGTCCGACGCGGGCGTGGATGTGCTCATCATGGACGTGACCAACGCCGTGCGCTACTGGGACGAGTGGGACGTCTTGTTCCCCGTGATGCAGCAGATGAAAGCCGAGGGCAACAAGGTTCCGCAATTCTGCTTCTGGGCCTTCAACGGCCCGTCCATCACAGTCGTGCAGGACCTCTATGAGAAGATCTACAAGGCCGGGAAGTACAAGGACCTCTGGTACTACTGGGACGGCAAGCCGCTGCTGCTCTACAACGGCAGCCCCACCGTAGACTCCAACGGCAGTGGCATCCGGCATCCCAATCCGCATTACGACGCGGCCGCGAAGACCGATCCGAACCACCCGCATTATGGCGACCCGGAGTATACCGAGGAGTTCTACCAGGACTACACCAAGGCCGTGAAGGGCTTCTTCACGCTGCGGACCATGTGGTGGGGCAACTACGAGTGGGCCGGCCAGCGCTTCGTCGGGACGGAGGATAAGTGGAGCTTTGGCTACGGGCTGGACGACGATAGGGTGCGCCAGATGGACCCGGACGCGCTCGTGTCGCGGCACAACGGCCAGAAGGAAGAGGCCGCCGTCACACCCGCGCAACATCCCGTGAGTCTGACCGGCAAGTGCTGGACCCGCGAACATGGCGAGCCGGAGCTGAACGAATACGACCTGCCCGTGCCCACCTATGTCCCGTGGCTCGGCAAGACGGTCGAGCATCCCGAAGGCTACGGCATCTACTTCCAGCAGCGTTGGGATGAAGCGATCCAGGCCAATCCGCGGATGATCTACATCAACGACTGGAACGAGTGGTCCGCAGGCAAATATCATCCCGCCGAAGGGCAAACCTTCCGCTTCATGCGCCGCGAGTCCACGTACCGTTTCATCGATCAGTACAACAGCGAGTTCAACCGCTGCTGCCAGCCCATGAAAGGTGGCTACACGGACAACTACTACATGCAGATGGCCCAGAACATCCGGCGGTACAAAGGCGTCCGGCCCATCCCCGTGTTGACTGGCGATCTGGCCGCTACCATCGACGGTGACTTCACCGATTGGGACAAGGCCGACGTCGAGTACCGCGACACCATCGGCGACACCATTCACCGCGACTACCCGGGCTACGGCGGGCTGCACTACAAGGACGACTCGGGCCGGAACGACATCGTGACCTGCAAGCTCCTCGTGAGCGAGAAGGATATCGGATTCTGCGCGGAGACGAAGGATACCCTCACGCCCTGCACGGACCCGAATTGGATGCTGCTGCTGATCGACGCGGACAACGACCACGGGACCGGCTGGTTTGGCTATGACTTCCTGGTGAATAAGCGGGTCATCGACGCGAAGGCCACGGCAGTCCTGCGCTACGATGGGAAGGCCTGGGTCGAAGCGGCGCGAGTTCCTTATGCCGCGAAGGGCAACAGGCTCGAACTGGCCATCCCCCGGGCGCTACTCGGGCTGGGCGGCCGCGACGCCTTCACCTTCGACTTCCACTGGGCCGACAACGTGGCGGCACTCGATACGCCCATCTCCCTGTGCACCCACGGCGACAGTGCCCCGAACCGCCGCTTCAACTACCGCTGCATCTGGAAGAAGTAACCCCCCACCCGGGGGCACGCCGCCGCCCCTCGCGGAATCAAACCGCCTGTCAATAATCAGTGATGTCCCCTTTATCTTGGTCTGCGGATCCACATCAGCCACTGCTCGTCGAACCGCCAACCGGGTTCTTTGATTTCGAATCGAATCAGCTTGCGGGACCGGTCGTCGGCCAGCCGGGTGGTCTCGTCCCATCCCTTCAGGCCGCTGATCGCGTCCAGTCGGGTCAGGTTGAGGCTCCCGACGGTGTTGGCATATTTGAGACAGCGTTCGACGCACTCGCCCCGGAGGAAGGCGCTCAGGAAGCCGGCGATCGACGAGTCGCCCGAGCCGGTCGCGCTGGCGATCGGATCGACCAGGTAGGCGGGGCACCACAGCTCCCGATCCGACCAGTTGGCGGGGTCTGCCGGTCTGGCTCGACCCAGGCCGTCGAAGCGGGCCCGGGGGGCGGTGCGGAGGTAGAAGCCCCGATGCCCGGACTTCAGGGCTACCATCCGGCTGCCCCAGGCGAGGAACAGGTCCGCGAGGGCGGTATAGTCGGGGGCGGTGAAGTAGTCGATCAGTTCGCCCCCGCCGTGCTCGGCCTTCATCATCAGGAACCGGTCCCGCTGGGTCATGAACACGGCCTCTTCGATGCTGGGCAGGAAGATATCCACAAAGGGCAGGGTGTCCTTGAGGATTCGTTCCCATGCGGCTCGGCTGGACTCGGAATTGGGGTCCGGCAGCGACATGTCCAGCGAGGTGGTCGCCCCGGCTTCTTTCGCCTGCCGGAAGATGGCCGTCAGCTCGCGGCCGTGGTCGGCGATCAGGGCCTTCATCAGTGGGGGGTAGCCCAGGTGGAAATGCCGGGCCTTGCGAACCAGACTGTAGTCCACGTCGCCGCTGGCGAACGTGTCGTTCGTGCCGGGGTGGTGCAGGAAGATCCGGTCGATCCGCGGCGGCGCCAGGGCGACGGTGTAGGAGGTGTGTCCGCCTTTCTCGACCTTCACTCCCTCGGCCGAGGCCAGGGCCGCCAGCCGCTCGATGATCGCGGCCCCGAACGCGTCGTCCCCGACCTTGGTCATGAACCGGACTTTCATGCCCAGGATGTGCAGACCGATCCCGGTGTTGGAGACCGGCCCGCCGGTCGAGGTTGCGACCGGCCCGACGTTGACCAGTTTTCCGGGGGTCATAATCTCGCCGATTGTCCTGGCGCCGGTGTCGTGGAACTGGGGAATGATATCGAAACAGATGTGGCCGGCGGCAGCGACATCAAACAGGTCCTGGCTCATCAAGCATTCTCCGTGTCAGTCGTCCATGAGCGTGGCCATGGCTTACTCGGGCATCGTGGCTTGGCCGTCCCGGCCGAGTCGCTTGGCTCACGGTTGTCCCCCGGTGCGTCGATCACGCCGGGTACTCGTTGCATAGCAGGTGTAGTGGTGGCTCATCCTCTTCGATCTTAGGGAACCGGCCGATCGGCTCGTGGAAGCGATTGTCCTTGGTATCGTCATTGACCATGGACACCTCGCCAACCATGCAGTTGCCCTTTTCGGCCCAGAACTTGTGATAGAGTCGTGGGGGCAGGGTGATGCTGTCGCCGGGGGCGAGCCGCACGATGTCGCCGGCCTTTGCCGTCCGCCGGATGCCATCGATCATTGCCACCACCTCGCTGGTGTGGTCGAGGTCCTCGTCGAGCGTCGCGTTGTAGAGCTGGATGACCAGATCGCCGCCGCCCCGGTTGATGATGTCCTCCATCTTCGCCCAGTGGAAGTGCATCGGGGTTACCTGGTTCACCTGGACGAACATGATCTTCTCGGCGTAGGTCTTCTTGTTGTCCGGCCGGGCCAGGTTGCCGTTGCGGATGGTGAACAGGGTCAGGCCGATCCTGGCGAAGTTGTTCAGTCCGAAGTCGGTGATGTCCCAGCCGAGCATGCACTCCTTGATTTCGCGGGCCTCGGGTCCGGCCTTCTTCCAGTCGGCCGGCGACCAGCTTGCCCAGCGTGGCAGCCTGAAACAGTGGGCGTCGAAAAGCTGCCTGGCCAGTCGGATGTTTGCGTTGATCTCTGAACGTTTCATTATCTTACCCTTGCGATGAAAAGAGGTCCGCTTGGGATCACTTCCCGGTGTTGATGTAAAGGGTGGCGATCTCTTTGCCGCGGAGCGGCACCACCCACTTGCCGGCCTTGGGCTGGATCTTCTCGATGATCCGCTGCTCGTCCATCGAGACTTTCCGCATTGCGGCGACCGGCCGGGCCGCCTGGATGGTCGCCTTGACCGGCGAGTCGGAGCAGTTCCACAGCCGCAGGATATAGCCCTGCCGGTCGGCGCTCTGGTAGAAGGCGGACAATCGTACCCGGTCTTCGGGCCCGATGCGGATCAGTGACTGGGTGAGCGGCTGGTCACCCGGCTTGGGCACACCCTGGATGATACGCCACGGCGTGTTGAAGTCCTGGGCTTCGGTCATGACGTCGCCCGTCTGCCAGTCGCCGGCGTGCGGCAGGATGGCGTACTCCATGTCGTGGATTCCGATCGAGTGCTGGCCCTGGCACTTGTCGTACTCGTCCGGGGTCATCAACCCGCGGTTGGCCCGCATGTAGGCGCGGTGGGCTCGCATCAGGGTGATGGCCACGGTTCGCCGGGCGTCGTCCACCACCTCGTATTCGCGGAGGCCCTTGCTGAGTACCGCGAGGCCTTCCTTGCCGTCGGTCAGGTCTACGAAGCCCTGCATTGGCTGGAAGGGATAATGGCCCTCGTGATTGTCACCCGTGTTCTTCCAGCGGATGTCCCGCTCGACGACGTCGAACGCCGACTCGACGTGGGCGATGTTGGTACGAACGTCGCTGGGTAGCATGGCCCGCAGCCGGTGGTCGCGGCAGCGATTGTCAAACCGGGTGCGGACCTCGAGCCGGCGGGTGCCCTTGCGGAGCGTGAGCCAGGTGCTGATCTCCAGGTCGAGCATGTGCCGCGACCGGTTGCGGGCGTCGAGGTCGGCCTCCGCCGGCACCGGCATGGTCAGGTCGATCCGCCAGGTGGCCGCCAGCTTTGTGTTCCGGATCAGGGTAATGACCGCATGGCAGCCGAGGCTGGTCACGGTGAAATCACGGAGCGGGCTCTTGTTCATGTGGGCGTTGCCCACGCTGCCGTTGTCGCAGAACCAGTGCATGCCGGCGATGGTCCGGCCGGAACGCTTGTCGGTGAGGTTGAACGTTCCGTTGGGGTTGATCTGCACCTTGAGGGACTCGTTCTCGAGAATTCCGCCGGGCGCCGCGAGCAAAGGCCGGTCGCCGACGGGCTGGGGGTCGGTCACGTATCGCCGCTCGCGCGGGCGGAGGGCGTAGGTCCGGTAGCCCATCGGCGGGACGTCCACCTCCATGAGAAGCCGGTGCCGGACGACGTCGTAGACGGTGGCGCTGGAGTCGAGCCGGGTCTCGACCTCCATGACCGTCTTTTCCCGTTCGAGTTCGACCCAGTCGACCGGTCGGCCCTGGTCATCGATCAGGTCGAAGTAGTCGTAGGTGACCGGTTCGGGCTCGCCGGTATCCTCGGTGATCGGGCCGGCCCCGCTGCAGGCCTCGACGTAGACGCTGCCCAGGTCGGGCACCGGGGTGTCCACGATGACCGGCACCACGCCGACGCGGGCGGTCGGCAGGGCATTGAAGAAGGTCAGGGTGAGGTCGTCCTTGCCGAACGCCGACGCGGTGTTCAGCCGGCTCCAGAGGTACTCGGCCGACTCGCGGCTGGTCTCGCGGGCCAGGGCGCTGACCGCCCGGAACCGGGTGGGCATGTCCTGGTGGGCCTCGTCGATTGCCGCCCCGCAGATGCTGTCGTGGCAGTGGCTCTTGAGCAGCAGTAGCCAGGCCCGGTCGAGCAGGGTGTGCCAGTAAGGTCCGCCGAGCATGGCGGACATCGAGCAGAGCGGCTCGGCGACCGCGATCAGTTCGCGTTCGGCCTCGTTGTTGAGCAGCTTGAGAATGGTCCGCGACGATTGGGTGGTGCCCAGCAGGCCATTGAAGCCGACCTCGATGATCCCGAACCGCATCTCGCCCTTGTGGACCGGCAGGGACTGGTCGTTGACGTCGCGGATGACCGCCGCAGTGTAGTTGTCGAGCGAATCGAGGACCAGTTCCCAATCGTCCTGGAGCTTGTTGTACCTGCGGATGATGGCCGGCAGGTTGTCGTACGGCGAGGCGTTGTCCTCCATGTCCAGGGCCAGGATGTGGGGGCCGATCTGCTGGGGCTGGGCCTGCTTAAGAAAGTGGCGCAGGGCGGCCTTCATGGCCTCGGGTTTGTCGTTGAAGGCCATGTCCTCGTACAACATCTGGAACCCGCCCTGGTAGAGGACGTCGTCGGCCATATGGACGGGCAGGTTCCGCGGGTCGTACTTGCGGCGCAGGTCGCGGGGCAGCTTGCCCAGCACCAGCTCGTAGTGCACGAAGAAGTACCAGTTGGTCCGTGTCACCTCGTCGAAGCAGCGGATGTGGTGGATCCGCGTGCCGTCCGGGCTCTCCCACAGGCAGATCGGCGGGACCTGGTGGCGGTTGGTACCGCGGTAGGTCAGGGCCGATCGCAGGCCGAAGCCGGCGTAGATCTGGGGCAGTTGCGAGATCTGGCCGTAAGAGGTCGCGGTGTACCCGGTATCGGTCGCGGCCCCAAAGCCGGCGGCCATCCGCTTGCCTATCAGCAGGTTTCGGATCAGCGATTCGGGGGCGACCGTGTTCATCTCGGGGAGAGTGTACCAGGGCACGGTGGCGATGCGGCCCTGCTTGATTAGCTTGCGGAGCCGGCCCTCGTTCTCCGGTCGGACCGCCAGGTAATCCTCGAGGACCACGGTTCCGCCGTCGAGGTGGAAGCAGGTGAAGCCCTTGTTGTGTTCGAGGATGTCGAACAGGCTGTCCACGATCTCCGACAGGCGGAGCAGCGACTCGTCGGCCGAGTACCGCCACTCCCGGTCCCAGTGGGTTCCCGAGATGACCCAGAGCCGGTTGCGTTCGTGTTTGGCCATGTGGAAGCTCCATGCCCGTCGCGGCTCGCGGCCCTGGTGCTTCGCCGGTCGCCGTGGACGATGCGGCGAGTATAACCGGGGGAGGGTGGCGATGCCAACCGAGACGGGCAGATGATGGTGCTCAGGATGTCCTCGAACGTGTCGCAAGAGTGAGTGCATAGCGCACGGGTGCCGCTCTCGGGGATGTTTCCGCTGGCAGCGCTTTGACTGACCGTTTTAACTCAGCCGGGCTCGATCTCCACGGTCACGATCTTCTGTGGAGCCAGGGGCACCGATACCGTATGCGGGTCGGCAGACCTCAGTTCGCTCTGTCGCTCTTCGTTCAGATCGGTCAGCCAGGCCCTGGCGATCTTCGCGGCGAAACGGAGGTTGGTTTTCTGCTCCCGGTCGGTCGGATTGTACAGCCGCATGACCACCGTCTCGCGGTCCTCGGCCTTCTTGAATGCGGCGAACCGGACCTGGGGGTCTTCGATCGCATACAGCGAGCCCTGGCCGGCGGGCAGCCAGCCAATCTCCAGGGCGTCTGGAACGACAGGCTCAATCCGCCGTGGGATAGCAAGTACACGTGCAACATCAACGCCGAAATGAACTACTGGCCGGCCGAGCCGGCGAATTTGGGCGAGTGTACACAGCCGTTGTTCGCGGCCCTGGATGAACTCATGCTTTCCGGCCTCGAGACCGCCAAGGCCCACTACAACGCCCGCGGCTGGGTGCTGCATCACAACTTCGATCTCTGGCGCGGCACCGCGCCGATCAACGCCTCCAACCACGGCATCTGGGTGACCGGCGGGGCTGGCAATGGGCGATGCTGTCGGGCCAAGCTTTCTTGTGCCGGCGAACTCATCTCACCCAGACGGATTCACTCATCGCAGCCAGATCTCTGTTGTTCGAAAAACATGTCGATGACCAACTCCCGTGCTCGGATTCTCGCGATTTTTTTCCACCGCGATATCAGGGGGAGACGCCTCAGTGAGGGGAATCGCTCACACATCTCGCGTACGGTGACACCGCATACTACTCTATCAGCGTCGGGCAGCTCCAACTGCTTGGTGTCCTTGTTCTTCTTCGGCATGTTATCCTCCTATTCTTTTCGGTGCAGGCGCACTGCTGGTGTGGCCGTCATCATCGATTCAGGTCACAGAAAGCCAGAATCTCGTCGGTTCGACGGTTCACTGCGTTAATCAGGCTCTGGAGTCCATCAAGGAAGAGACCAGACGACGGAGTGTCGTGGTGATGTTCATCTACGTTTCTCTTTTTTTTCTTCTCCTCTTCACCACCACCCACGACACCCACGAAACCTGCGACACCCGCGACCAGTCCCCATTGGCGACACTTGTGTTGGTCTTGATCGTAATCATCAAGAATGCATAGAACTGTATTCAACAACAGATGCCTGATGATCCCCCACTGCCGTCTGCCGCCTGCGAGCTTCTCCAGCAGCGAACAATGGATTCGTCCACGGTAGCGTTTCAGCCAATAAACGAACGGATATATGAAACTGACGATCAGCTTTTTCTGCTGTCTCGAAAAGCGTCTGTCGCGAAATACCAAACGAGCCAGCGTCTTGCCTGTGACTCGCAGACATCGGGCGATTCGCTGCTGGTCTTCCTGGTCGCGTTTCTGTCGGACGGCTCGCACCTCAGGTGACAAAGTCGTCCGCTGCGGATCGTAGTGGGTCTCGTACCATCCAAACCATCGGCGGACGGTCGAATCCAGGAGCTCAGAGTCGGTGCAGGTGTGCGAGCGAATGCTCCCGTCAGGATTTCTCGGCGCCCTGGTCTTCATCTCCTCCTTGACTGCTGTGACGGCCTGCTCCTTCTCGACGCTGCCCTGCTTGACTTGATGGATGAACCGGGAGCAGATCCGAGCCTTGGTGGCTCGGACGAAGGTGTTCGGTTCCTGTCGGCTCTCATCGACTGTCGGAATGGGTGCGTACCCCTTGAAGCGAATTTCGGGGACGGGTTTCTCCCTTTCCTCATGCGGGGCCACGGCGGTAACCGGTGTCTCCGCAGGCAGGTCGCCAAATAGCTCATAGTCCGCTGCGGGCGACACGAAGGACCAGGCGGCCATGAAATACTCAAAGGTCTCCGCGAAGCCCTCGCCTGGGTACTTGGGCTGCAGGGATACTTTGTCCAGCAGGTGCATGTAGGCCTGACCGGGCAGGCGGACCAGCCGTCCTTGCGTTTGCCAGCAGAATTCGATGTCCTTGAACCCGTGCAGGTTTAGCCAGGCTCTCCACTGGCTTCGTAGATCAGCCACCCGCACCGGCTCATGTTTGACCCAAACGTAGATGCCCTGGACGTGCTGGCCGAAATGCGGGTTCCCAGGGGAGCTGGTCACGAGGCAATCGACGCCGTTGAGCCGCAGAATGCCGACCAGTCGCTTGACCTGCTCGTAGACCCTTTTCCGCTGATCGGCAAGGTTTTCCAGCGTCTCGGATGGTCGCGGATGCAGGTCGAAGTCGAACTGGGTAAAACTCACCATGGCGTCGTCGCGGTACGTGGCGAGAATCCAGTATTTCTGGACCTTCGCGCAGTCCTGGCGACGGGTGAGATTTGCCCTCACGACCTGGAAATGCTTATCCTGGAGCCCTGGCAGAGGTACACAAATCTCCTGGCAATTCCTGCGGACCCGACGATAACCACGCTCCAGGTCTTGCTGCGACGGTCGCCGAAAGAATTCTCGGTTCCTCGGTTCTTCGGGAAAACGCAGGGGAATGGGCTCCTTGCAGAAGTCGTGGTCATCGGCCTGAAGGCAGAACTCCTCCAGGAATTCGTCAAGATGTTCAAGCTGTTGGGCCATGTGCATCCAGGCTCCGAGGCGATTATCCAAACGAGTGGGATTCGGAATCGAAAGGTGAGAATCAGCAATCCCTGAAAAGGGCTGAGCCAGGTTAGTTGGACCTGGCTCTGGGGATAGCCGATGATGGGACTCGGCTGAATTCTCTTGGGCGTTCTCGTCCCATCATTTCGCTATCGCCCCTCGCCACATATACATTATACAACGTGCATCTGAATTCCTGCCGAAATCTGAAAACCTCGTATTTCCTAGGGTTTGTCTCAGTTGTGTCAGCATCGGTTTTCTGCGAATGCACAGAATTGAGGGTGTGACCGCCTCCACCGGGGGCGTTTCAACGACCGTGGACAAGCCACTCATCGAAATAATCGCACAGAGGCCCACATTTTAACGCTATGCGATTCGGGGGTATTGGGGTAGCCTTTTTCGAAACAAAATCAACTGTGAGCCCGTGTGGCTTTTCTAGGGGCATTTGTGGGGTCGTCCTCGATACTTCTTGACCGCATTACTCATTTTCCTGTCGCTGACGCTCAAAAAAACGCATCGAGAAAAATGAACATCATTTACCTTCACAGTGGTGGTTCGTGGACCTGTTTCCTGCGGCGAACTGAAATCAGCCGTCCAGAAAACGCCACTCGTCAAAGTAGTGGCACAGAAGCCCACATTTTAACGCTATGCGATTCGGGGGTATTGGGGTAGCCTCTGTCAAAATAAAACGATGTGATCATGGAGAGGCTGCGGACCATGCCTGTCTACTGCCCCAGACCTTCTCTGTCCGCCGAATCGTCAGAGGATCAGCCCAGTTCCACGTCCACGTTGTGCTCCTGGTGATCGTCGATGAGCGGGATGGTCTTGTCGGGACGCTCCTCGCCATCGAAAACAAGTCGTGTCACCGCCCTGCCGCCGTTGTTTCGCATGGTGATGTGGTGAAGTGTTTCCCGGTAGCGGTAGTGGATCTTGAGTGATGTCCACGACTCCGGCAGGACCGGCTCCAGACGAAGGCGATCCACCTCCAACCGTAAACCAAGCAGCGACTCCGTCAGAAGGCGATACATCCAGCCGGCGGATCCCGTGTACCATGTCCATCCCCCTCTGCCGAGATGCTGGAGGTTGCTGTGAACGTCGGCTGAAACGACGTAAGGTTCGACCTTGTAGGTCTGGATCGCCGCCGGGCTTGAACCGTGGCTGATGGGATTGATCAGTCTCAGCAGTTCCCAGGCACGGGCGCCATCACCCACGGCCGCAAACGCCATGGCGGTCCACACGGCGGCGTGCGTGTACTGGCCTCCGTTTTCCCGCACGCCTGGGTTGTAGCCTTTGACATAGCCCGGCTCCAGATGGGACTTGTCGAACGGCGGATCGAGGAGTTGGACGAGCCCGGCGTCGCGGCGGACCAGACGGCTGTCGATGGCATCCAACGCCGCTCGCGCGCGGACCGGGTCCGCGGCGCGAGAGAGGACTGACCAGCTCTGCGGGAGCGAATCGATCTGACACTCGGGATTCGTGGCGGAACCCAGCGGTTCGCCGTTGTCGAAGTAGGCTCGCCGGTACCACTGCCCATCCCAGCCTTGCTGCTCGATGCTCTGCCGGAGCTTCTCCGCCTCGGTCTCACAGCGTTCGGCGAAGGCGCTGTCTTCGCGTCGCCGGGCGAGCTCGGCGAACTGTTTCAGAACATCGTACAGGAAGAAGGCAAGCCACACGCTTTCCCCCTTGCCCTGCTCGCCGACACGATTCATGCCGTCGTTCCAGTCGCCGCATCCCATGAGCGGCAGGCCGTGCTCACCGAAGTTCAAGCCGTTCTCGATCGCGCGGACGCAATGATCGTAGAGCGTTGCAGTTTTCTCCGAACGCACCGGCAGATCATAGTAGCTTTCCTCATCCGACCTGACGGGACGACCTTCGAGGAAACGAACACGCTCGTCGAGCACATCGACATCGCCCGTGGACGAAACGTAGCGGCACACGGCGTAAGGCAGCCACAGGTAATCATCGGAAATGCGCGTGCGGACACCGCGGTCCAGAGGCGGGTGCCACCAGTGTTGAACGTCTCCTTCGCGGAACTGGTGGGCCGCGCAGCGAAGCAGGTGCTCGCGCGTCAGGTGCGGTCCCGCATGGATCAGGGCCATGACGTCCTGAAGCTGATCCCGGAAGCCAAACGCGCCGCCGGATTGGTAGCTCCCGCTCCTCGCCCAGATGCGACATGCAAGGATCTGATAGGGCAACCAGCCGTTGACCAGGAAGTCTACGTCCGAATCGGGCGTCTCCACGTGGACCGCGCCGAGCGTGTGATTCCAGAAGTCCCACACGCTCTCCAGGGCTTGACGCGCTCCGTGAGCATCGCAGAACCGTCCGACGAGGTTACGCACGGTGGCGACATCGCGAGCGGCCCCCAGAATGAAAACAACCTCTCGCTCGCAGCCGTCTTCCAGTGTGAACGTAGTCTGCACGGCCGCGCAGGGATCGAGGGCCGAGCCAACCCTGCCCGACAACTCGGCCCGGCTCATGGCGGCGGGGTTTGCGGGCGTCCCGTTCCGGCCCAGGAATTCGGTGCGATCAGCAGTCACCGTGTGCTGAGATTCGCTGACGGCGAAGAACGCCACACGCCCGGGAAACTCGCTGTTGTATGGGTTCCGGGCGAAGACCGCTCCGGTCTGCGGATCCATCTCGGTCACGACGTGCATCGCGTTCTTGGACCGCTGTTCGCCCAGGACCCATTCCACGAAGCCGGTGATCGACAGGCGACGGGCCCGACCGGACGAATTACGGATCTTCAAGCGGCAGAGCTTCACCGGGGCATCGGTGGCGACGTACGTCCACATCTCGGAGGAGACACCGTTCTCGGCGTATTCGAAGACGGTGTAGCCGAACCCATGACGTGTGGTGTAAGGCATGGGCCCGCGGGTGGGGAGCGGCGCCGGCGACCAAAAGTATCCGGTCTCCTCATCACGGATGTAGAACGCTTCGCCGCTGACGTCGCTGACAGGGTCGTTATACCAGGGCGTCAGGCGGAACTCGTGGGCGTTCTCAGCCCACGTATAGGCGCCCCCGCTTTCGGTCACGACGGTGCCGTACTCCGAATTGGCCAGTACGTTCACCCATGGGGCGGGAGTCACCTGGTCGGCCGTAGTGGTAATGATGTATTCGCGGCCGTCGCGGGTGAATCCGCCTAGACCGTTGAAAAAGGTCAGATCTCCCCGGCGCGTTCTTCTGGCCTGCGGAGCTTCGGGACGGCGAGTGCGGACAGCGACCAGCTTCGGGACGGCGATTTCCGCACGATGGCGGCGCTCCACCTGTTCGGCGAGAGTGCCGGCCGTATCCGCGATGACCACGCGGGCCACGGCCTGAATTAGGATTCTGTCCTCGGTGGAGATCTGATCGCTGCGTCGGATGAAAATACCGCCCGGGCGATCGATCGGATGAGCTTCGGCGCCGGCAGCGATCAGACCCATGATCTGGTCCTGGAGAGGCTGGCGGTATCCTGATTGATCTTCATTCAGGATAACCAGGTCAACGACGAGGCCCTTCGTTCGCCAATAAGCATGGGCTTGGGCAAGCTGTCTCACGAGCTCGATGTTGGACTGATCGCTCATGCGCAGGAGCACAATAGGAAGATCGCCGGAGATTCCGTAGCCCCACAGGCCGGACTGTCCTCGCCGGTTGCGGGCTATGAGGCCGCCCAGGGCACGGCGATGCGGGTCGGCATAAAGGACGGCTCCCGCAAGCCGCCCGTAGAGCTGTGCATCGGCCTCTGTGGCACCGAGCTGCCGCACGATGACCTGGCCGTGCGTCCACGCGAGATCGAACACACGGTCCATCATCCTCCTGTCCTGATACTTATCGATCAGGGCCATCGCGGCCTCGCGGGTATCCGCCACACCGGTGACGAAGTCGATCCGCATCGTCTCATCGGGTTCCACGGCAACGACTTGGCGAATCGAGACGATCGGATCGAGGACTGTACCTTCGCGATTGGACAGCTTCGACACGTGCATTGCTGCCGGGTCTGCCAGAGTGCGGCCCCGCCCGATGAACTGGCTGCGATCGGTCTCGTAGGAGGTCTCCCCGATCGCCGATCCGTGAACCACCGCCAGGTGGAACATCCACGGCGGGTGTTCCGCGCTCAAGCGAGGGCGGCGCGTGCAGAGAATCGCCTGGCGTGAACGCACGATTTCCGTCTGGACGAACAGCTTGCTGAAGGCCGGATGGGTCGCATCGGCCGCCGGAGGCGCCAGGACAACCTCGGCGTAGCTGGTCAAGTCAATCACGCGCCGCTTATGCCCCCGGTTCGCCATGTTGATGCGGCGCAACTCAATGTCATCTTCCGGCGAGACGGCGATTTCGGTGTGCGTTGCCACGTCATTGTCGCGGCGGCGGAACTCCACTCGGGCTTCGGAGAAAACGGCTTCGTACGCCTTGCTTCGCTTGAGCGTGGGCTGGTGCGCAGCGGACCACAACTCTCCGCTATTCAGGTCGCGGAGGTAAGAGAAGGTCCCCCAGCAATCACGAGTCGAGTCTTCATACCAGCGCGTAATGGCGAGGTCCTTCCATCGGCTGTAGCCGCCGCCGGCGGAACCCACCATGACGTGGTACCGGCCGTTGGACAGGAGATGGGTTTCCGGCGCGGCGATCTGGGGATTGGTGACGACGCGGAAGGCCTCTTCGACTCCCGCGGGAGTCAATCGCGATCCCGTCGCCTCGCTATCGTGCGGGAAGAACGGGGCCGCATTCGGAACGCGTTCCTGCAGCAACAGTTCGGTGGCCCGAAACAACGGGTCGGACAGGAAACGACGCTGCATGGGGCGACCGAGCAGGACATGAGCCATCGACAGAAGGCTCATCCCCTGGTGGTGCGCCATGAACGAGCGAACGATCGCGCCGCGTTGACCGGGTGGTACGCGCGCAGGGGTGAAATCGACCGCTTCATAAAAGCCGTGGGCACCGAGCAGCCCGTCTCTTGCCAGACGCCGCAGGTTGGCACACGCCCTCTGCGGCGCAATCATCAGCGCCATGATGCTGGCATACGGCGCGACGACCAGATCATCCGACAATCCTCGCTTGAGCCCGAGCCCTGGTACGCCGAATGTGCGGTACTGATAGATGAGGTGAGCATCGGTGGCGTTGTATCCCGACTCGGAGATTCCCCAGGGGATTCCTCGCTGCCGGCCGTACTCGATCTGACGCTGGACAACGGCACGATACGTGCGATCCAGCAGGGTATGCTCAAAGGTGGGCATGACCAGGAGCGGCATGAGGTATTCAAACATTGAACCGCTCCAGGAGAGCAGCGGGTGTTCGCCCCCGGCGGCCGTCAGGAGCCGTCCGAGGCTGAACCAGTGTTCCTGAGGAAGCCGGCCCTGGGCGATGGCGACGAAACTGCCGAGCCGTGCCTCCGACGCCAGGAGGTCATAGAAGCCGGCGTCAAGGCGATGGCCCGTGACGTTGTACCCGATCGAGAGGAG
>CAZPIO010000010.1:0-71185 GCA_964586235.1 uncultured Planctomycetales bacterium | reverse complement strand
CATAGAAGCCGGCGTCAAGGCGATGGCCCGTGACGTTGTACCCGATCGAGAGGAGATGGCGTGACCTGTCATACAGGAAGTCATAGTTGAGATCCGCCATTTCCTGGCAACGGGACGCGAGGGCCTCGAGTTCCGCCAGGCGATCGCTGGCATGCTGGCCGGCCTCGATGATGGACGCCCGCAGCCGGGCCAACCAAGCGTTCTCCGCGGAGGGCACGCTGGGACCCTGTTCGATCAGGTTGGCCAGAATCTCGTCGATCGACAGCATCATCGCGGAATCTCGTTCCGCGACGTCGCGAAGTGTCGGAACATCATCCAGGATTTGAAGGGCCTTTCGAAGATCGCTCAATCGCTGGACCTGCTCGACCGATCCTCGCTGCCACATCAGTTCGCTCGGCGGGGGAAGCGCACACCACGGTGCGATGAAGAGCAGATCATCCAGGGAATCACGGCATTGACGCTCGAAGGCCTGCGCCCACCACCTCGCTTCATCGTCCGGGCCGGCGCTCAGCATCGCCGCCAGCTCCGCGCCTGCCGCCGACAGACGTTCCAGGTGGATCTGCGAGGCCGCCAACGCTCGTGGAGGATGTTGCAGTTCACTCTCCAGCCGCTTCAGCAGAACCACGACTTCCGGTGGCGCTGCACCAGGACGTGAACCTTCGGATGGAACGGCCCGGCCGCCGGTCACGTCCAGGAGGACCCGAAGCGTGTCCATGAGCCCTTCAAAGGTCCCCGGCGAAACGATCCTCGTGTCGGCCAACCCCAGCAGCCCCGGACCCAGGGTGAGCAAATGGCCGGCAAGGTTTCCACTGTCCACCGAAGATACGTAGAGCGGAGACAGCGGGTGAAGGGTGCGCGTATCATACCAGTTGTAGAAGTGCCCTCGGTACCGCTCGAGCTTGCTCATGGTCGCGAACGCTTTGGAGGTACGATCGATGAGCTGCCTGGCGGAGATGTAGCCGAAGTCGTGCGCGGCAAGATGGGCCAGCAACGACAGTCCCATGTTGGTCGGCGATGTGCGGTGAGCGACGGCGGCGGCGGGATGCTCCTGGCAGTTGTCCGGCGGAAGATAGTGGTCCTCAGGCCCGACGAAAGTCTCGAAGAATCGCCAGGTGCGGCGGGCGGCCATTCGGAGGAACGCACGGTCTTCGGTCGTCAGGCCAGATTTCCGGGATGCGATCGGACGGCTTAACCACCACGCCACAACGGGAGACAGAAGCCACAAGCCCAGAATAGGCGCCGCCACGTGTAGGCTCTCCGGGCGTGCGACCCCCGCCATTGCCGCAACGACGGCCGCGGTGACCGGCCCGACCCACATCGATCTGCACACTCCGGCCAGACCGGCGTGGCCGTTCTGCTCGGCGTCACCGGCCGTTTGCCACTCAAGGAGTCTTCGCCGCGTCAAGAGCACCCGCACGGCGGCGCGGCCGATCGCGTCAAGGCTGATGAAAGCGTCGTAAGGCAGACAGATCAGCGCGATAGCGGACTGAGCGAGTTGTTTTCCCGCCGTGACGGCCACTTCTCGCAGGTGCAGAGCGGTCGGCAGGTCTGGCGATTTGTGCAGGAATCCGACAATGCCTGCAAAGACGACCGGGCTGACGATGATCCCGACGACAAGGAGAGTGCAGAGCAGGGCCAGACCCGGGAAAATCCATCCGAGCAGCAGAAGCGCCACTAGACCCGCCGGCGCCAGGCTTCGACGCAGGTTGTCAAGGATCTTCCATCGTGAAAGGACCGAAAGACGGTTGGCGACGCGCCGGCCATCCGGGCCGGGAACGCGCGGGAGCACCCACGGCATGATCTGCCAGTCACCTCGGATCCAGCGATGCCGGCGACCGGCGTCAGTCGTGTAAGACGAGGGGTGTTCCTCGAGCAACACCACGTCACTCACCAAGCCGGCTCTGGCATGGGAACCCTCGAGCAAATCGTGGCTGAGAATGCGGTTCTCCGGGAAACGATCGCCCAGTGCCTGCTCAAATGCATCTACATCGTAGATCCCCTTGCCGATATACGAGCCTTCCCCGAAGAGGTCCTGATACACGTCGGAGACGGCACGGGTATAAGGATCAATGCCCGGCTCAGCGGCGAAAAGTCGGGCAAACCACGACCGGCCGGCACTGGGCAGACTCACGCCCACACGCGGCTGGAGAATGCTGTAGCCCTCGATGACCCGTCCGAGTTTCGGATCGAACCGAGGGCGGTTGAGCGGGTGGGCCAGCGTGCCGGCGAGTTCGCGGGCCGCGTCACGAGGCAGTTGCGTATCCGTGTCGAGCGTGATGACGAATCTGACGGCGGGCAGGATCTCGGTCTGGCCGACGATAACGCTGAACCGATCTCTTGCCCTGCCCCGCAGAAGTGAGTTGAATTCGGCGATCTTGCCCCGCTTGCGTTCCCAGCCCATCCAGATGCCTTCCTGCTCATTCCACCACCGCGGGCGATGGAAAAGAAAGAAGGCGTCTTCGCGATCGGCTGCATACTTCCGGTTCAGGGCTTCAATCCCGTCGCTTGCCAGGCGCACGAGTTCCTCATCACCCGGCATCTCCTCCTGGGACGCGTCGCGCAGGTCCGTCAGAAGCCCAAAGTGAAGGCGGGCGTCGCGATTGGCCAGAAAACGGAGCTCAAGCGATTCCAGCAGATCCCGAACACCCTCCTTGCTGGTAAGCATCGTGGGCACCACCACCATAGTGCGGCAGTCCGGCGGGATTTCGTCAGAGAAATCCATTCTTGGCAGCGTCTGCGGTGCTACCAACCGGGTTGCAAGCCAGTTCACCACCGACACACCCCAATGGCTCGCGCCTAGCAGCAAGGGAATGGCCAACACCAAGAGGCCCCAGACCTGCAAACCGTGGCGAGAGGCGGTGAGCAAGGCGGCCGTCGTCAGGATCCCCGTCAGAGCCAGGATGCTCCCGACATAGAACAGCAGCGGTATGTGGCGACCGATACGCCGGAGGACGATTGTCGTCGAGGGCCGAACGCCGACAGCGCGTTCGAGCAGAGATCGGCCTCTGTCAATGAGGTAATACCCCACGTGGGCCGTGCGATCGTCGCCTCCGATGTGGGCGATACGGTCACGGGCGAGTTGGATGGCCCTGCGGGCCACCTCGTGCTCCGAGAGCGGGCTCTGCTTTGCGATATCCTCCACCACGTGGCGATAGCAGTCACGGGTGGCAAAATTCATGTCGTTATAAACGTCAGCCGGGTCGCTGCGGAGGGTTCGCTCGACAGCGCTCATCGTCTCGACGAATTCTCGCCAATCCATCGTCGAGAGAAACCGAAGACTGCCGATACTGTTGCTCATGGAGACCTGGTCGGTCGCCTGGTTCTGGCTTTCGAGTTGAATGAGTTCTTCGATGGTGTGATTGGCCTCGGCAAGTTGTTGCTCAAGCCAGCTCATCGGCAGGGTCAGGCCCGGATTCTGGCCTCGCAGGCGGCGGGCAAATTCCGCGACAAACGCGCTGGTGAGCGGCGGATCCTCGCGGACCATGTCGGCCAGGGCCAGCACCAAGTTCCTTGGCTCCTTCTCGGCGACCTCCAGCAGGCGGTCTGCCCAGAGGCTTGCGGCGTCGCGATCCCGCCGACATGCCGCGATCCGGACGGCCACGCGGCGCAAATTCTCGATCAGAGCCAGACGGAGCATGATCGGGATCGCCCACAGTTCGCCGAGTTTGAGTGTGACGATGGTCTGGTAGGAGGCCACGAAGCGGCTGAGGTTCTCGGCGTCCACTCGCCCATCCACGTGCGAAATCAGTTCCTGAACGATGGCATAAACGCGCGGATAGCCGGCCAGCGGGCCGTTCAGGAGCCGCGGCAGTTCGACGCTGTACTCTCGGGGCAAGTGCCGCCGCGCCGTTCGAATCTGTGACTCGATGAGGTAGAAATTGTCCAGCAGCCAGTCAGCGGCGGGCGTGGTGCGCCGGCCCTGCTCCGCCGAGTTCGCGACGAGTTTGTACGCATGAAGGAGTGCGACTTCGTTCCCGGTCAGACGAGGCAACAACCGGTCAGGCCCACGACGTTCATCAATCTCGTGCGAACTGGCGAGGGCGCGGGCGTGCTGCTTGAGTTGATCGGCGCTGAGTAGCTCAGACCGTAGCGGCGGTTCATCGCGGAGCTCCCCATTGCGGCCGCGGGGAAGGCCGAACAATCGGTGGCGGATCAGGTCAATAGAGGTTCTCTTGATCGCCGCTCTCAATTTCTGGGACCTCCCGTGGAACACTCCCGAAAGAGTCCGCTTAATACGAAAAAGAGAGGGCCACGGATGTGGCCCTCTCGATTTCAACATGCCGCGAGTTAGTAGCGTCGCCGGCCACCGCCGTAGCCGCCGCCACCGCGGGACTCACGGGGCTTGGCCTCATTGACCTTCAGGGCTCGCCCGCCCTGCTGCTGACCGTTCAGAGCTTGGATGGCAGCCTGGGCTTCCTGATCGGAGCCCATTTCCACAAATCCGAAACCCTTACTCCGGCCCGAGTCGCGGTCCATGATCACCTGAGCGCTCTGTACGGTGCCGTGAGGTGCGAAAAGTGCTTCCAACGTGGCGTTGGTCACATCGTAGCCCAGGTTGCCCACATACAGTTTTTTGCCCATTCGTCGTTCTCCTGTGCGAAAGGCTTTGTGACTCGCTCTGTTGCTTTCCGGGTCCACGAGGAAAGGGGCCGCCGTTTCAGCCCGGTATGGCAGGCAGGCGAACGAGAAGGGTGCGATGAAGATCGTATCCGGCTCCTTCGACGAACCAACCAATCAGCACAATACCCTACACGGCTTCACGTGTCCAGTCTGGGAGGATGGGGGCGACCATACTCGTCACACCGCGGTTGTAGCAGGCCGCCAGCGGTCAGGTTATCAAGCGGACAGGACGCATCTGCCCCGGAGTATCAAGTCTTGGCCAGGCTGGGCGAACGACTACGCCGAGAGTACGAGGCCGTTTACGGGAAGTGAGGTCGAAGAAGGCCAGTGGCGGCAGTGCCCAAACAGGAGCCCAGACACCAGGTGCCTGGGCTTCCGGACTCGTCACGATGGAACCGTGAAACCGATCACTTGGCCATCTCCCTCAGTGCCTTCAGCGGGCGCACCTTGATGACCTTGCGGGCAGGCTTGGCTTTGAACATCTGCTCCTGCTTCGTGAAGGGGTTGATCCCCATATGAGCCTTGGTGGCGGGCTTCTGGATCACCATGATCCTCATCAGCCCTGGTATGACGAACATGCCCGGCCCTTTTTTGCCCACATGCTTCTTGATGAGGTCGGAAAGGGCATCAAAGACGGAGGCGACATCCTTGCGGGACAGTTCGGTGGTTTCGGCGAGGCTGGCGAGGATTTCGCTCTTGGTGAGGACTTTCGCTGCCATGTGTGATTCCTTTCAAGAAAGGTCAAGAGAACCCGTTCGCAACAGGAATGACAACAAGAGCCTGCCTCCGACGCGGGAATCAGTTCGGACACCCATGACCTTTGCTGCCATGGGTAGGATTATCCAGCGCATGGTGTTCCGCGTCCAGCCCCCAGAAGACCACAGCCTTCCGTGATCCGGCGAGCCTGCGGCCTTCTCAGGCGTCTTGCACGCAGATTGCACAGCCATGTCACTCGTTCCGCACGCTCGGCTCTCTCGGACAACCCAGCGGTCGGTCAATACGCGCGAGACATCGAAGCCACCGCTAGCCAGCTCACGATTGTTGACCCTATGACCCCATGCTCATTGTCGGGTTCGATATGGCCGATGGGAGTTATAGGCAGATGGTCCGGCTTGTTCGCCTGGTCGGGCCCCAAGGTGGTGACTCGTGCTTGTTCTATCCCGCCAAACCAACCAGTCGATCATGATTGGCGACGATATCGAGGTCTTTGTGGTCGATGTGCGGGGCGGCAAGGTGCGCCTGGGCATCAACGCCCCCAGACAGGTCACGGTCCACCGCAAAGAGATTTACGAGATCGTCATCCGCGAAAAGACGGACGGCCAGAACCCCTCGGGCACGTAAGAGGCTCTCGGGTTGTGGCCTCGCAGGATGGCGGACCGAAATCCATTATGGCGATAGTACTCCTGGTGGAAGACGATCCTGACCTTCAGAGCACATATGCGTGCTCACTGAAGCAGTCAGGTTTTGATGTCATCACCGCCTGCGACGGAGAAGAACTCATCGGGATTGCTTCAACAAAGAAGGTCGACGTAGTTGTTTCTGATACGAATCTTCTCACGCTCGATGGCGACATCGCCTGTAAGCGGTTGATTGACCAGGGGTATTTATCCGGCGTGCTGATTCTCGGGATGTCAGACGACAGAGACTGCGAAGCGTATTGGCGCGATATTGCCTATGATTTTCTCTTCAAGGGTGGAATCACAGATCTGTGTCCTCTCGGTCCCTCGGTCAGGATGCGATACGAACGTTTCGCAACCGCTTGACCACCGCCTTGAGGTTATCGATCATCACCATCTGGTACAGCTTCGGAAGCACCAGAAGGCGGTCTCCATGGCCCGGTTGAAGTCCTCGGTCGCGTGGCTGGCAAGGGCGGGGTGACGCTGTAGTCATCGTTCGATCACAAGCGCATAGATGCGCGCGCTGCGCAGGTAGAATCGCAAAAACACCTTCTTGCCGATGAGTTCCTTCCCCGTTTTGTTGCCCCAGCGAAGCGGGATGCGGGTGTCGTCGATACTCTGAAGCAGGCACTTGTCCCGTTCGTAGCCGGGAACTGCCTTATTCGCTTCGTCGCGCAGTTCGACCTGCACATAGGCTTGGTCAAAGAGGCCGTGGCCTTTCGGTACGGATGCATTGAGCAGGAGCGTCTTGTCCGGCATTGAAAACGTTACGGAGGAGAACTCGGCGTTGGATCGCGACCCGATCGAGGCGATGCGGTACTCGGGCAGTCCGCACACCTGCCCGGCCAGCCAGAAGAGCATCTCCCGCCCGAACCACATGGGCGTCATCTTGACGGGATAGGGCGTATCACCTTGCGCATCGACGGATCGCCACGGACGCTGCCAGTTGATCCCGTCCACGCTAACCCACCACTCGCACGCCAGGTGGGGGCCATGCTTGTTGGGCGTCAGCGGAGACGCGGCGTAGAGGTCGGCCAGTGCGATATACCGATCGCCGTAGGCAAAAGGCTGCATGCGGTAGAACTCGACGTCAGGCGAATCCTCGTCATCGGGGGTGATGAGGCCGCCTGTGCCGGTATTGCCGACCGTTTCCCATCGCAAACCGTCCTGGCTGGCACGCATGTTCAGGACGCGACGTCTCGACGACCCCATGTTGTCCGCATACGGCTTTTTCCACTGCTGGTCCGTCACCTGGCCGGTCAGGAAACGGTTTGTTCGCACATCCCACATCATCCCGAAGGCATCGTGGTCGAGGTACACCGGCTTGTCTGACAGCGGCTGCCATTTCTCGCCATCATCGCTCACGAAACCCCAGAGAGCGTGTCCCTGCTCCGGCTGATCGGACCTGCTCCACGGATAGAAGAACAACCGGCCGGTGGGCTCTTGCCGAACCATCGACGCCTCGATGAGCCAGGGGCCCTTCGGGTTGCGATAGACCTCCTTCAATTCGGCGAAGTGATAACCGTCAGGTGTTCGGGCAGAGCAAAGCCGCCACAGGTAGGTCTTCGGCTGTCCTGGGGCCTCCTCGGTGTCGCTGCCAAACACCAGGCAGCCGCCGTCTAGCTGCGGAACGGCTAAGAGTGCCTGGAAGTCGAGTCTGGCATTTCCATGTCGCCCATGCGCGTCTCGCACCGGCTGGGAGGCGGCCGGAGAGGATCCGACGGGTGTGACGGTCCCACGAAGTGCGAGTGGGTTGGCTTCGAACGTCAGCATGCCAATCGGTTCAAGGGCGTCGGCCGGCTGCATAAAGATCAGCACCGGCTGGATTGGCGATTCCGTCCCGGTGGTCGGCTGGTTGGCAAGAGTGATGACGCAAAGCCCGATGATTGGACGTGTAGATCGCACAAGTCGGCCCCCTAGTATCAACCGACATTTCCCATTTAGGCTCGCCGGCTACGCCGCCGGGCCGTGTTTGGCTATTCTACAGCGTCCCCGTTGTGCTTACGATCCTCAGCGTGTCGTTCACATGGGGAATATGATATGGGTATCACTCCCGGCCTGCCAGAGCGGCGAGGGTCGCGAGCATTCTGTAAATCGGCGGAAACAAAGAATACGGCAATTGCCCTCGCGCCAGGGTCAATCTCGCTCCGCCCAGAACGTGGTCTCGCACAGAAATGTCACAGCTTTGCACCCTGATTTGTCACAGTAGAAGCTTGACAGCTACGCAGGGAGCAAAGCATCCAGACCGTGTATAATCTCCTCATGTACTCGACGGGCAGGACCACTGAAGCCCTGGCTGGCAGCATCGAGCGGGTGACCTTTCATAATCCCGACAACGGCTTCGCCGTCCTGCGCCTGAAGGTTAAGGGTCGGACAGAACTCGTCACCGTCGTCGGCCATCTCCCTTCCGCCGCCACAGGGGAATACGTCGAGGCTGAAGGCTGGTGGGTCATCGACAACGAGCATGGTCAGCAGTTCAAGACCATGACCATGCGCACAACCCATCCGTCCAGCCCCAATCCGCTTTTGACCATCCTGCTTCTTTTCCGCGATTTCCGCATGGCAAAAGAAAAATGCCAGGCAAGGGTCACATTGGCGCAACCCATGCCTGGCGGGAGAGAGAGAACTATCAGGGAGCCGCTCCTGAAAGCGCGGTCCCAGTTGTGTCTCAAATGCGACAGTTGGCCCCGTTGTCTTCGTGAAGCCCGCAGGCTCAGATGCCGTCGGCAGCCCTCCGTCACCGAAGCAATTCGCAGCTTAGAGACAATCACCCCGTTAAGCAAGAGAAAAACACGAAAGAATCCGGCACCCACTCGCCGCCGTCTTGAAAAGGGTGCGTGGACTGGCCCGCATCTCCAGACAGCGTGGTTCTTGAGAAGGAACTCGTTGCTCAGTTGACACAGTTCCCATCTATGACTCGGGTCAGGATGCAACCGTCATGTTGTCGTTCCGAAGCGGTAAACAGGCCCTCACCAAGACTCCAGCTCTCGGTCCGTTCTCTACCCACACCTCTCCCCCAACTGCTGACGCTCGCTCTCTCATCCCCAGAATCCCGAGGGATTGGTGCTTATGCAACACCTTTGCGTGACGGAGGCGACGAAACCATCGAATGAGCCCAGAAGCCGTCGTGGAGGCTGCGGGCACATACCGCTTCGTTGGACGGGGTGCATCCAAGGGTGGTATGATAAGGCTATGGAACAGGAACTGCCCATACGGGACGCACTTGCCGACATACCAGAACCTCGGGTGGAGAAGAAGCCGAGCACCCTTTGCTCCGATGTGCTTGCCCAAGAAGCACAAAACGTGATTCATAAGGCTTTCCCATACGAGGGTGATCTCCTGGTTCGCCATCTCTGGTCAACGGATGGCATTTCGAGATTCCGTGCGAACTGGGTTCGCCAGGTGGATGGCAAGATGAGGGTCGTCAGGTCATTGTTCCTCTGCATCACGAGGACAAAGGACGGTCTGGTCGTCCAGAACGAAACTGCCGTGCGATGATGTTGAGGACTGTGACAGCCTACCGCGACCATGACCGGGGATGGTGCCTGTCGATCACCCGGATTCCTTTCGGTCCACGGCCATCCGTTCGGCTTTCTTTATCGCCTCTTCGGCAGTATCGAAGGGGGTAGCCACAACGATGGTCATCTCTCGATGTCCCTGCCGCCGGGATGCCGTCAAGGGAGACCGGCAGCAGAATCTGGTTGCCGTCCATGGCGCAGCCTACCACCTTGTTTCCTCCGTCTCTATTCCCGCAACACAGATGATTACTTCGGCTTGCCGCTCACGAGCTTGTCCAGATCCTCGAACATCGCAGCCCGTTCGGTCAAGCCACTGCGAAGGAAATGGGCGATGGCTGCGGCGATCACTTTCTCGCGGACATAACCCTGTTTCTGGGCTTCCTTATCAAAGGCCGCGACGAGCTTGTTTGGCAGGAAGTACGAGCGTTTGTCTTTTTCCATTTTCGGCTCCTCCTCTCACAAGTCGATGTGAGGCTGAATACGGTATTCGGGAGGGGAAGGCATCTTCGCTCACTCCGAGCAGTTCGGATCGGCCGGCACGTTCTCGCCGCTGTAGCACCGCTGGAAGGCGCCGAAGTCGGACTGATCAACGTCGTCATCTTCGTCGAAATCGGCCGTCTGGCATGCCGGGGTACCGCTATGCGCCACCGCCGGCCCGGACGCGCAGGCCTCGAGTAGCTGCAAGTCGGCCGGGTCCACGTCGCAGTCCTGGTCAAAATCCGGCGCCACGAACGTGGTGCACGCCGGGAACGTCACACCCCAGAACCCGCCCGTCAGGGCGTAGTTCCCGCCGCTCATCGCGCCGGCTGCACTCGCATCCGTTTGGCCGACGGTGCCGCTGACTTGGTACCCGCCGCCGGCGCTGCTCGCGCCGCCGCCATCGAGCGTGGACCAGGTCAGGTCATACCCGCCGCCGCTCTGGGCGAGGCTGGTCGCCGTTGCGCTCAAGAAAAACATCATGGTCACGGATATCAAGAGTGAATTACTGCTCATATGCTGCCCCAAAGTGATCCGCTTTGACAGGAATCAGCGTTTGGTCGCGCGCAACTTGGCGACGGGCTTGCGAAGGTGTCCGTTCGTCGTCGGCTTGCATCCCTGCCTTGATTTGTCGGACTTCGCCGAGCATTTCCTGGAGCTGCATTGTCATCCGGGTATTTTCGTCCCGCAGGATGTCGATCTGTTCTTGTTGCGCTCTCACGGTCTTCGCTAATTCAGCCACCCCACTTTGGCGGACGAAGCTCTCAAAGAGAACGGAGATTCTTGCGCGTTTCCGGCCCTCGGTGGGTTCGATGCCCACCCAATCGAGCCCTTCCGCCGCCCGCGCTACGATGTAGCCGATCGGATATGTGGCGGGATCGTCCCTCATCGCGCACCCGCGCACTGCGGATGAGATCAGGTAGTCGCCAGGATGGATGGCGCCGCCGGTATCGACGACCCACATCTCGCCGTTGCCTGCTGCCATAATCAGGTGCGGGTTCCCCAGGCTGTGCGGGCGGGTCGTTTCGCTCAACGCCAGGTATGCACCCAGGCAGGCCGGATCGTTGGCTCGGGACGTCGGTTGAATCCCGTAGATGATTTCAGACTCTGCATCGCCGTGCCAGCGACGATTCTCACCGGTCATTCGCACGAGGGCATATCGCTCGATGGTTTGACCTTCCGGCAACCACCCGTAGTGCGAACCGGTGAAGGCGTTGTAACTCACGACGCCGGCCGCGACCGACACCGAGCCTACATTGGCGCTGTCGCGCTGCCAGTTCACGAGCGTGCCGTCGGAGCCCGTGCGGTTGAACAGAGCCACCCGATTGTTGGCCTCCTTCACATCGAGCTTGGCTTCGGGGAGCGATTCGCCGATGCCTACCTTTCCGGCCGCGCCTGCGGTGACGCGTAACGTGTTGCCATTGACCTCTAGTGTGCCCAGGTCATCGATGTCGCCTACACTAAGGCTGTTCGTGCCAATTCCCCCTCCGCCTACTCTCAATGTTCCATTTAGGCCGAAAGGCGGGTTGCCGATCTCGACGTCTCCGCCGGCGGGATTCAGTTCCAGGGGGACTGGAATCGGCGTGCCTTCGAAGGCAGTAACCGACCTGGCCTGGATGGTGTCCCGATCCATCTTCAACCCTGTACTGTCGCTTCCGACAATGAATCTGCCGCCGTCCAGGCCACTTACATCGATTCCTCCTTCGGCGTATGCCGGCTGATTGAAGACCCTAAGAGCACCGTCGATGCGCGTCTCGCCGACAACATGCAGCGGCCTCTGGGGGAATTGCGTACCGATGCCGACGTTGCCGGCCGCGGTGATGGTCATGGCGGCGGTGCCGCTTTCGAAGGTCAGCGATCCGCCCGGCGAGCCGAAGGGCGATGTGTTGGAATTGGAGTTGATGAACCAGGATGTGCCGCCGGCGTCGGCTGCTGCGTCAAGCACGATCGACGCCGCGCCCAGACCTGCCGCCGAACGCGACAGCAGCGTGCCCTGATCGGAAACCAAAGCACCGTTGGCACTGACATCGCCATTGAAGCGCGCGATGCTGCCTGGGACCGTCGGCGAGTACGCACCGCCGACCTGCAGCAACGAAAGCGGACTGGTGTTGCCGATGCCGACGTTGCCCGCAAACGTGTTGGTGAGCTTCCCGAAGGTGTTGGCGGCGTTCAGACGCGGGATGTTGCCGGACAGCCGGGCATCGGCGAGCGTGCCGCTGCCGAGGTTCGTGGCGTTCAGGTAGAAGCTTGCGGGCTGACCGTTCAACTGCGTGGCGTTGGCCGCGTGACTCGCGGTGGTCGCCGTCGCGGTGTTCAGGGCGAACAGGGCGTTGGGCGCGGCCGTCAGCTCCTGACGCGGCGAAAGCGGCGTGCCGTTGACGCTGATTTGCAGCCAGCGCTGCTCGCCGGTGAAGGCGCTCGCGCCGAACTCGCCGCCGGCATTAAGCTGCACGGTGAACAGACCGCTCGTCACGGCCACGCCGGTCAGCGACTGGGCCGCGCCCACCTGATTGCCGGGGTCGGTCGCGGCCGGATCGTTCCACAGCGTGAAATCGAGATCCACTGTGCCGTTTACCGGGCTGCCGCTCTGCTTGAGTTGGCCCTGATAAGTGAAACCGGTGCCCAGGGCAGCCGCGCCGCATGTCTGGCCGTGGGCCATCAGCAGGCCCGCACCGAGAGCCGCACCAACAAACCATTTTGACCGCATGTTCGCACGCTTCCTTTCATAGCTCACAAAAGAAGACCTTCAATTCATGCAGTTCGGGTCCGCCGAGTTGCCATCGCCGCTGTGGCAGCGTTGCATGAGGCCAAAGTCGGATTGGTCGACGTCGGCGTCTCCGTCCAGATCCGCGTTCAAACAGTTGGGCGCGTTCTGCGGCGCGCCGGGGCCGGTGGCACACGACTCGAAGTGCAGCACGTCGTCGTTGTCCACGTCGCCGTCGTGGTCGAAGTCACCGGGCGCGGGCAGGCCGACGACCAGTGTCACGTCGGTCGGATTGTATTGGACGCGGAACACCTTGCCCGGGCCGGCGGCCATACCGGTGACATGTTCGAATGCCCCGGATCGCGAGCCGAACGTCAGGATGACGAACGACTGGCCCGTCTGCGGCTCGAAGCCGTTGATCAGCGTAATGTCCAGAATGCCGGCCAGACCTGCATTCCCGCTGACATCGAATTGGGCGAACTCGTCACCGGGGATCAGACCGCCAATTTCGAACTCAAGGGTGGCGTCGGTGTTGACGTTCAGGGTGTTGGCGTGCAGCAGGGTTGAACCATCCGCGATCGCGAGGCCGCCGTTCACCACCAGCGTACCGAGATCCTGATCCGCGTTGAAGTTGACCAGTGTGCCGGCGTTGCTGAGGCTGATGCCCAGTGTCCCACCGGTCGTGCTGGAGTTGAAATCGACCGTGCCCGCGGTCGCAAAGATGGCCGCTCCCGAGGCGTGGGTCTGCGTCCCGGCGATGGTCAGCGTACCGCTACCGCTCTTGAGCAGCGCGGCGCCCGGGTTGGTGGTGAACGAGCCGCCGAAAGTCAGGGGATTCGACCCGGTCACGGTCGAGAAGCTGGTGACGACGACAGGATTGGCGATGTTCCGCGCGCCATCGTCCGCCTCGATCGTGCCCCCTTCCAGCCACAATGTGCCGCTGCCCGGGGCATTGTCATGGGCGATGAACAGCATGCCCGTCTGGTGGTGCAGACCAGCAGAGAAAATGTTGTTTCCGCTGAGGCGCAGCCCGCCCGTACCTTGCTTGACGATGCCACCGTCAAGTATCTGAGCGGGAATGTCCAGATCGACCGCCGGGACGGGAACATCATTACTGGTGATGGTTCGCGTTCCGCCGCCCAAGCTGAGCCTTCCGCTGATGCTCGCCACGGCTGATGCACTTTGGGTGATGCTGCCGGTGACGATCAGCGTTCCGGCGCCCGTTGTGACCGCGCCGCCATTGAGCGAGAGGTTGCCGATGGTTTCGGTGAATTCGTTGAGGTCGAGCAAACCGGCGGCGTTGAGCGTGATGGTGCCGGAGGTGCCGATCTGTTCGTTTGCCAGCGATCGCACGGTCGCGCCGGTCACGACCAGATTGCCGGGGACCGCGCCATCGACGGCCGATTCTCCCAGCGCCAACACGCCCCCCGAGACGGTCGTCGTGCCGCTGTAGGTGTTGGCCGCCCCGCTGAGCAACAGCGTTCCGGCGCCTGTCTTGGTCAGACTCGTCCCTGCCAGCGCAAGCGAGATCTCCAGATCAATCGCCGCCGTACCATCCGGGACGTCGATCGATTTGTCGGGTGCCGCCAAGTTGACGTTGCCGGCGATCAGCGAGCTGTTGGCGACGGCGATGGACTTGATTGTTCCAGTGATGGTGACCAGACCGCTGGCAGGGGCGAGAGTGCTGCGCCACATGGTCAGGTTTCGCGCTACCAGTGTGCCGCCATCCGTCTTCACTGTGCCGCCGGTCTGCAACTGAAGGTCGTTGATCGCTTCGCTGAAACCCGCGAGGTTCAGGGTAGCGCCGGTGCCGGCGATGATGACGTCATTGGACGGGTTGGCCGACGCGATCTGCTCATTCGCTGCCAACTGCAAAGAAGCTCCAGAGACGGTAACGTCGCCCACGACCGCCCCGTCGGTGATTGTTTTGTCCAGGACAAGCGTCCCCTGAACCACCTGGACCGAAGGCGCGTCGAATCCATAGCTGGGCGCTGTGTTTCCCACGAGCCGCATCTGCCCCGATCCGGTCTTGACAAAGTTCGTGCAGGGGCCGTCCACGACCAGGTCATCGATGGCCGCCCCATCGTCCACGATCAGACTGCCATCCCTTGCATCCTGCGAAAAAGGATCCCAGGAGTTGCCTGCCGTGATCAGGTTTCCGGTGATCGTGGACGGTTGCGGCGACGCGAGCACATGCAACCCGCCAAACGCCCGAAGCGTGCCCGAACCGGTCGAGACCGTCCCTCCCTCCATCTCCGGTTGCCAAAGGGTTTGTGTGTGACCGTCCAGGTTGAGCAGCCCCGAGGGTCTGATCGTGACCGCCGACGAGATGTCATATGCACTATTCTCAGCGATGAAGATCTGCGCGTCCGCCATAAGGCGCACCACGTCCGATCCGCTTGCATCGCCAATCGTGAGATCTCCGTTGATTTTCAGGGAAGAGCCGTTTAGCTGAAGTTCGCCTGCATTGACAGTGGTTGTGCCCGTGTACGTGTTGACCATGGAGAGCTGCAGCACGCCGGCGCCGGTTTTGGTCAGCGAACCGTTAGCGACCGTCGAGGCGATTTGCAGATCGACCGTGGCCGCGCCGTCGGAGACGCTGATGGTCGTGTTCGCACCGCTGAGGTTGACCGTCCCGCCGCTGATCGTCCCGCCCGAAGATGAAGCGCCCGACGAGATCGCTCCGTTCACGAACAGCGTGCCGACACCGCTGACCGATCCCCCGTTGATCGTAAGGTTCTGGAGCGTTTCGTTGAACCCGTTGAGGTTGAACAGGCCCGAGCTGTTGACCGTGACTGTGCTTCCGGCCGCCTCGCTGATCTGGTTCGCTGAATCGAGCCTCACAGTATCGCTGCCGAAGCCGTCGCCGATAACCAGGTTGTCCGGGATGGCGCGGTTCAAGCCGCCGGTGCGATCCAGCACCAGCGTGCCCGCCGAGACCGTCGTCGCTCCCGTGTAGGTGTTGGTGTTGACGCCATCAAAGGTCAGCGTGCCGGTTCCGTTCTTGTTGATTGCGATGGAATTGGTGATCGCGCCGGAGATATGGATACTGTTCGCACCTGTCAGAGTCAGCGTCCGCGGGAGGATCGGATGACCCGTGATAGTGTTCCCGATGGCGAGCGGCCCCTGCGACGCGATCCAGCTCTGAGACGCGTTCAGGTCGATGGGCAGCAGCAGAATTTGAAGCTGCGTGTCCTGGTTGCTGATGCCAACCGTGCCGATGCCCAGCGACACACCGGCGCCGCCGCTGATCGAGAACCCGCCGGCGGTGTTGCTGAAGACAAGGGAACTGACGTCCCAATCGATGTCGACGCGCGGGGTGAGCCGGTTGGTCCCGGCCATGACGATATTGGCAGTGCCGTCGTTGGGCGGAGCGCCGTTGGGAGTCCAGTTGTTCGCGGTGCTCCAGTCGTTGTCGCCACCGTTCCCGTCCCACGTTTCGCCCGCGAACGCTGTCGTGGCGAAAAGCACCGCCACGATCGCCCGCGCGCGCAATGCTCTCGCCACCATCATCGAACCTCAATTCTCTTCTTGCGCCCTCAGGGCCGCCCAGCGCCAACGAAAACAAAACCGACGCGCGGAACGCCCCGAGGCATTCCATCGCGTCGGCTTACTCGTTAACGAGTCCCCCGGCACCGCCGGGTTGCCCTTCATCCAGTCATCCGACGACCTCGACTCACTTGCTGCACTAACACAGATCGAAGGCACGAGCAAGCATCATTCTCAGCCGTATCCTAGGGCCCTCAAAGGTGGAAAACGAACGGCGTTCCCAAAAAGACTCCGGCGGTAACACTTGCTTGCGTAACCGCGTCCCGTGCTGCCCAAAGCCGCTTGGTGAGGGCTTAACAAGCAGGGCCGACGCCCCGAGAGCAGGCCAAGTCGGTGGTCTGCAAGGCCGTGTGCAGCAACTCGGCGCAGGCATGATGTCCTGTCGGCAAGACGGCAACCTGTTTCCGGGGCACCCGTGGATTCTTTCAAGGCCGCCTGAGATGCGGATCCACTGGTTCAATGCCATGGTGAAGATGCTGGCGGGCTACAAGGTGGAAGGATCCGAGCATCGTGGTTATCCACGAAAGCGGCAATCTGGGACTCTGCGCACGTCCACGATGGATCGCGCATCGGGGCGACGGAGCCTGCGAGCCGAGCATTTCGAAGAACGGGTTGGCGCAGCTCCAATTCTCGGGAACCATACCCGTCGCCGATCACGCCGCCCCGAACGGCCAAGGGGCATGGCGAAAGAACTACTGCGTCCATTGTCCACTGCGGCCGGCGGTTCCAGCGGCGGTGCGGGCGACAGATGATGTCGTGCTTCTCGACCTGAACGGGCGGCGCGCCGGCGGCGTCGATGCTGACCGCGATCATCGTTCCATATCCTTTCGCTCACGCCGCTTGTACTTCTCTGTGCCGGTACTGTTTCCCGCTCAGAACAAGCATCCAACCCGGACGGTGATGCTCGCCGTGGACACATGACCATCGCTGTCAGTGGCTTTCAAAAAGCCGACGTGGTCATACACCCTGGGGTGTTCGACCACGTCGGCTTACTCTACAATGAGCCCTCCGTCGCGGTTCCAGGCCCGCAACGCCGTGCCCGACGTCCGGTTCTCAGGCGGTATCGGCCCCTCGGCCGCACAAGCATCAGGACGAGCGGGACGCCCGCCAACAGGGGTGCACCGCTGCCGCAGCCGGAACTCGGGACGGGCCGGCCACCCGGGTCGACCGGGTCGTTCGGGGCGATCGGTGGCAGGGCCGCCGGCAGCAGGGGCACGCCAGGCTGCTCGAGACTGGCATTCATTGATGGCCCGGTCGCGAATTCCTGGCCCTCGAACCAGTTTTGCTTCAGCCACTCATACTGCGCGCTCAGGCGCGCCTGGAGGACCGGGTCCGTTCCATCGGCGACCTTTTGCTGGAACCACTCGGGGTTCAGCCGGTAGCGGGACAGCAGTTGCAGGAAGTAGTGTTCCGCGGGGGCGTCAGGTCTGCACGAAAGGAAGCCGCCGCTGGTATCCGGACAGCCGGGCACCGCGTTTGCCCCGATCCCGCCCTGTTCGGGCGGTATCTCGTAGATGGCCTCATAGAGGTTGAACGGATCGCTCGCCTGACGAAAGCAGTTGGCGAACAGCGAGTGGCCCAGTTCCTCGAGGACATGCCCGGAGCGTCCGCCATAACGCACCGACGAGACCGTCAGGTTCCCGCCGCCGACCCCTGCAAGCCCCTGGATGGCAAAGCGATGGTTTCCGGCGATGCAATGCCCCGGCCCTTCCCAGATCCACTCCGGGAACAGGGCCACGCCAACGCCCTTGTCGGTGAACCATTTGTACCGCTCCCACGGTGCCCCGGATGGATAGGGCACGTTGCCCATCGTTGTCGCGATCTGGACCGAGCCGTCGGCGGAAAACGCAAGGATATCCTGCACCGGCCTCGTGTAATCGGCGGCCAGGCCTGTCCAGTTAGCGAGCGTGCGGTTGCTGAGGTGCCCGAACTGCGGGCTGTAGACCCGGTTGCCGGGTCCCCGGCGGACCTGGCTGCTCTTGACAAAGTCACTGTGCCACACGCTGCTGCGGTCAAACTTGTACCCCAGCGAGAAGGCCACGTAGATGTTTCTCGCGGCCGTGCCCGCGCCGCTCTTGTCGGCCAGGAAGGTGATGATGTCGTCGACGCCGTCCATGTTCAGGTCCCCGACCTGCGGAACCTCCGGGGCCGGGCAGAAGTAGGTGTGCCAGACGCTGCTGGGGCCGAACTTTGTCCCGTCTGAGAGGGACACCCACACCGGCGCATGCCCGAGCAGGCTCCCGTCGCTGTTGAACTGCGACTGCTGGGTGAAGGTGACGATGTCGTCCACGCCATCCCCGTTGAAATCGCCCACCATCGGGATCTCGCCCTTGAGCGAGAAGTAGGTGTGCCAGAGGGTGGTTTCGCCGAACTTGGTGCCGTCGGATAGGGCCACCCACACCGGTGCCAGGCCGATCAGCCCGCCATCGAAGTTCGACTGAGCTTTTTGCGCGAACGAAATGATGTCGTCCTTACCGTCTCCGTTGACGTCGCCCACCATCGGGACCTCGTCGACGGGTGAGAAGTACTCATGCCAAAGCTGGACGCCGCCCTGGCTGCCGCTCGAAAGCGCCACCCACACCGGTGCCGAGCCGATGAGCCCGCCGTCGAAGTTGTACTGGGGCTTCTGGGCGAACGAGACAATGTCGTCCGTGCCGTCGCCGTCGAAATCACCCACCATGGGGACGTCGCCCGGCAGCGAGAACACGGGGACCCAGAGCCGGGGGGTAATGATGTCGCCGTCGATATTGCGGTACATGTAGACCGGGGCCTGGCCGTCGGGAGTGAACGTCTGAACGAATTTGATCAGGTCGCTCCTGCCGTCGCCATCGAAGTCGCCGACTGCTGGGATCTCCGCCGCGCCGGCAAACTCCCCGGCGCCCATCAGGGTGCTCCCGCCGGGGCCGCCCCAGAGTAGGTCCATCCCCCACTTCTGGGTGATCAACTGCTTCATGGCCGCCCGGCTGAGATTCACGACGTGCAGCCCCGCCGTCGGCGCGCCACTGCCCGTCCCATTGGCGGCCAGGTATATATCGCCGTTGAAGGTCAGCGTTTCCAATCCTGAGAAGGACCCGGGCGCCGTCGGGTCGATGTCCTGCCCCGGCTCGAGCCAATGGTCAGCGAACGCCGCGCCGGTCTGGGCGTTGCCTGGCCGATTCGGGTCTTTGCGTGCGTACCGCACCCTGCCGTCCACCGCCGTGCCGGTGGTCAGGATGCTCTCATACTGCCACGCGACCCGCGGCACCGTCGTCGTGCTGATGCCGGTCTCGGATGGAATTGCCCAGGTTGCCGGACGGCCAGGGTCGGTCATCGAAGTCGTGTAGAACACCGGCCCGGCGGCCGAGCCATCGTCCTGTCGGATCACGACGTGCAGCCGCCGGTTAAAGAAGATCGCGTGGAACTGGTCGAGGTACACCGCGACAAGCGAGGAAACCGGGCTGTGGGCAGAGAACACCAGCGGGTTGTCCGAGAGCGCGTACGCGTGGCGCAAGACCGGGCTGCCCGATCCGACAAATAGCAGATTCAGTGCCGTGCCGTCCCAGATGAGTTGCGGGGTTTGCCCTCGACCGCCATCGACGAGCGTCGGCGGGTTCCACGTGCCGGTCGCGGGGGTGAAGACCTGCACTTGGACGCCGCCGCTGTTCCCGTCCACCCACGCAAGCGCCAGCTTGCCGTTGAACGCCTCGGACACGGCCGGACGCGACGGCGAGGTGATCCCCAGCGGCGTCCAGCCTTCGACCCACCCGCCCCCGATGATCCCGGGCTGAACGAGCTTGGGTGAGACCACAGGCGGCTCGAGCCCGATGGTCTCCGTTCCTGTGACAGTGTGCGATGTCATGTACAGGGCACCCTTGCGATCTCGGGCCACGACGTAGATCCTCGCGGCGCCGATGAGTCTGCCGACCACCGCGACGGTCGGTTTTTCGATCTCGAAGCCCTCGCCCATGCCCGACCCCACTGGAAACCAGCCCGCAACCAGCGAACGGACATTGTCGGTCGTGGAGCCGTTCAGGTCGCGCCGGCTCGGCAGAATCCTGCAGTAGATCCTTCCATCCAGCGAGCTAGTCTGGAACAGCCAGATTGAGTTGTTGACGTGGCCATACGTGGCAATGGTGCCGCCTTCTTCGACGCCCACCATCGCGGGGGGCGAACTGCCCTGGCCTGCCCGGGCGAATTGAAACTGCGTGTGCGGCAGGTTGATGCGGAAGTCCCAACCGTGCAGGAATGGAAGGAACTCCGGGTAACGGTCATAGTCTTCGGGTATGCCTGCACCGGCCTCGAAGTTCCAGCAGGCCAGGACGCCCTTGCCGTTCAGGGCTGCGTGACCGTCGGGGTCCACATTCAGCCCCTGGCCCAGGACCGGGCCAACCGCGAGCGCCACGACCGCCGACGCGAGTCCAGGAAGATATCGACTATCGCTTCTCATGCTGCACCCTTTTCTGGCTTTCAGAAAATCGGCGCCGTCACCGTGACGGCAACCGATGCCGTCGTGGTCGCGCCCTTTTCATCGGTGGCAATACAGCTCAGCATGTGTAGACCGTTGCCGAGCATGACTTCGAGGCTCGCGCCCGTCCCCAGATCGCCGGCGATGTCTGATCGCCACAGGATCCGCTCGCTGGCGATCGTATCTTCCTCAGCATCGCCAACCTGAGCGATCAGCGAAACCGAAATCGTCGAAAACAGAGTGGCGTTATTCGCCGGCGACGTGACTGCAACCGTCGGCGCGCTGTTCACGGCATCAACGCTGATCTGCGCGGTGCGCTGTCCGCCACTCTCGTCCGTGGCGAAGACTGTCAGGACGTGTCCGCCTAGGGTCAGCGGCGCCGCGGTCACGCATGACCCTTCGTTCACATCGCTCGCGGAGAACTGGCACAGGACCCCGTCGATGTCGGAACTGATCGCGACCTGGCCGGTGAATCCGGCCGCACCGCCGGCGAGTGAGACCCGTAACGGTTGTCCGGCCGCGTAGGGAATCGACTGGCCCTCGGATGGCGAGATCCAGGCGACCTGCGGAACCAGGAACGGAATTGACGATGGGCCGCGACCGTACGCGACCAGCACGCCGTTGGGCGTGGACAGATACACGTTGCCGTCCCGGTCAATCGCCGGCACCGTCTTGCCGACATGCGTGCCGTCGAGAACGGAGTCGTCGAAGCTCGAGGTCGGGTTGAAGGGGTCGTCAATGCTGAACGAGTGAATGCCCTCGCTGGTCATGACGTACGCGTAGTCCAGGGACAGGGAAAGACCGCCGCCGGTGCCGTTCAGGAGGGTCTTGGACATCTCCCTTCCGTTGCTGTCGAGGATGACGAAGTAGTGAGTGGTCACCACATAGATTTCCCGGAGACTGGCCACCGGCGGGCACTCAACTGCTTCGGAAATCCCGTAGTTCCATAAGTTCGTGCCGTCGTGGATGGAGAAGGATCGCACCTGACCGTAGTCAGTGCCGACGACTACTTGCTCGCCGTCCAGGACGGCCGGCGTGGTCACGCGAAGAAACTCGAAATCGCAGTCAATTGTGACCAGCTCCTGCTGCCAGCGGATCTGCAGCTTCGGCGATCCGACAGGGTCGAAGTTGAACGCAGTCAGACATTGCGGCGTCGCCATCAGCACGATGGGGCGGTTGGTGTCCTCCACTATGGTGGGGTTGTCGACGATGGCGACGGACGGCTCGATGGCCAGACTATCCAGTGCATTGATAGAGAATCCGGTGCAATCAACCAGTCCGAACAGATCGGAGAGAAACACCGTGCCGAGGCACAGCGTGACATGGCCGATGGCCTCGACCCACAGCGGGGGCTCGAAAGACCCGCACACGACGGTGGGGCAGCCGACGTGCTCATCCACGAGCTGCAGAGTCCACCGGTCAAAGACGCGAAGCGTCCTGTCGGACGGAACGAACACATAGTTGCCCCAGATTTTCGGCGATGCCGTTGACTTATATTGGGGCGGATTGATGAGCGGCGCAAAGCCGGCCGCAGGATCATACTCATGCAGAATCGTCCTGAACGAATCTCCATTGGGATACTGGGCGAGTACGAAGACCCTGCCGTCCTCGTCGACGGCGGGGCTGGAGACAATCGTTCCGCCGACATAGGTGCGGGCGAACAGCGTCCCGTTCGGAGCGATTCCGACCAGTTCGCCCGCCGTGTTCCCGACCCAGATCCTGCCCTGAAGATCCACCACCGGCGAAGAGAAGGCCACGTCCCCGACACCGGCAGTCCACTTGCGCAGAGGCAGTACGGCGCGGGCGGTGTGTACGCCGTTGAAGCCGGTGCCCTGCTCGTCGGACTGCAACTGGGTCCATTGCCTGGGCGCGAGCAGGTTCTCCTCCGGCTGGGTTGGCGCGCACTGTGCGCCGAGGCACAGGAGCAATGCCGCCAGAAGCATGAGACAACAACGGTTCATTGTGACACCTCCTTGGCGGGTTTGACGCCGACGAACCAGAGAGCCGAAACCCGCCGTCCGAGGGCTTCCCAAACCCGACATGAGTTCGACCTTTGTGCTTCTTGCGTGGGTGATGTCGTCGGTCTTCGAGTGAAACGGAGCAGGTCTGACCATTGATGCACCCGCTGCTTCGCAGCGGATTTCGAGAATGCGCCTGCCGCGTTGCGGACACTTCCACTGAACCGGCGACTGTTAGGGCCTGAATGGGGCAAAAGGCGACCTGAACGTCTCAGTGGGCCTTTTCCGCAATGCGGCGATTCGGTGTCCATTATAATCCTCTTTTTCATGTACCCCTCAATCAGAGCGGCGAATTCAAGAACAATGGCAGGGATACCGTGCCCGATCTCCATCGGCAGTCCCTCAGGGCCGCCCGGTGCCCGCGAAAACAAAAACCGACGCGCGGAACGCCCGAAGGCATTCCACCGGGTCGGCTTACTCGTTAGCGAGCCTCCCGGCACTGCCGGGTTGCCCTTCATCTAGTCATCCAACGACTTCGACTCAGTTCCTGCATCGACACAGATCAGAGGCACGAGGAAGCGTCAATCTCGGCCCTATCATAGCGCCCTCAAAGGTGGAAAACAAACGGCGTTCCCCAGAAAACTACGGCGGTAACACTTGCTTGCGTAACCGCGTCCCGTGCTGCCCAAAGCCGCTTGGTGAGGGCTTAACAAGCAGGGCCGACGCCCCGAGAGCAGGCCAAGTCGGTGGTCTGCAAGGCCGTGTGCAGCAACTCGGCGCAGGCATGATGTCCTGTCGGCAAGACGGCAACCTGTTTCCGGGGCACCCGTGGATTCTTTCAAGGCCGCCTGAGATGCGGATCCACTGGTTCAATGCCATGGTGAAGATGCTGGCGGGCTACAAGGTGGAAGGATCCGAGCATCGTGGTTATCCACGAAAGCGGCAATCTGGGACTCTGCGCACGTCCACGATGGATCGCGCATCGGGGCGACGGAGCCTGCGAGCCGAGCATTTCGAAGAACGGGTTGGCGCAGCTCCAATTCTCGGGAACCATACCCGTCGCCGATCACGCCGCCCCGAACGGCCAGGGGGCATGGCTAAAGAACTATTTAGATCCAGTTGGTTAGGTGTTTGTCAGGACGCTACATAACGGATCGATCAGGGACTACTTAGGACGATCAATCGACTCATAGGGTCCGTGTGGAAAACACGTAACGAGTTGTTCCGCAAACACGTAAAGCGAAGGAGGCCTATCGTTAAGTAGAGCGTGATCACCTTGGGAAACCGAATGTTCGCTTGCGACGCATTGCTGTAACGGGGCTCATATCACGTTTTCTGCCCGAGAACGAGGTTTGCAGGTCATTTGTGGTCCCGATCCGGCGCGGGGAGACGACAAGGCCGATATCTGGTACAATGGCCTTGCGGGGGTGCGACAGGTCGTCACCGGGTCGCGGGTTGTCATCGATCCACCTTCGTCAACTGTGGTGATGTCAAAACCAGGTGAGTTGCGGCCTGCCAAGAAAACGGCCGCCTGGAATTCTTTTTAGGAGCTGCGATGCCCAGAAAAAGCAAAGGTTTCAAGAGCAAGTTGAGAGATGCCGCCAAGGCCAGCCGCCGAGGGAAGACAGAGGAGGCCAACAAGATCTGGCAGGAAATCGCCGTCGGCCGGGAGAAGCTGAAGGCCGAGAAAGCAGCCAAGCGCGCGGAAAAGAAGGCCGCAACCGCGTAACCCGTCCGACGGAATCTGCTGACAGCGTTCTCGTGCGAGCGCCGAGACGAGAGATCGCCTCGGCGTTTCCGTGTTTGTGCAGCCGATCATCCGGTCACGCCCGGAATCGGGTTGACCCCTGGTGGAGGCGGCGGGCTGTAGTACGTCCGAAATGACCCCACTCGGGGGATTGACGATTGGGCCACCGGGTTAGCGGGCGGTGGAGTTGCCCGGCGCGAGATGGTCCTGATTCTGTTTCTGTTCAGGTGGAGCTGCGCCTCGCCGCGGCCTGCCGTGCCGTCGATTCCAAGATCATCGCACAGCAGTCTCATTCTGGACGACCAGGCCGTCCTTTGTCCTGGCCAAGGAAAGGAACAGCGACTTGACGACCCTCATCCGACCATCCACCTGGCCAAACCAGTTCGCCCGGTATTTCTCGATCCCACTGCCTGACCAGAGAAGGCGAACTCGGAGATCGCCTTCGTATGGAAAAGCCTTACGCATCGCGTCTTGTGCTTCCTGGGCAGGCGCACCTCCGGAAAGGGTGCTCCGCTTCTTCGCACAAGGATCTGGGATGTCGACAACTGCGTCCCGCATGGACAACTCCTGACTGAGAGCATACGACCCCAACGGGGCCCTCAGCGTCAACCTTTCATGCAACTTGGCACGTGCCGTGCCAGGACCGCCAGGGGAAATGCCCAAGGCGCTTCCCGGTCTATAACCGTTTCCCTGGGGCGATGTTGGCAGAACCATCGCGATTGCGGCATCAAACTGCCCAATTCCTGCCCCCGAATCTGTCAGACGGTACCAGAAGAGTCATGCCAATCGGGCAGTATCACCCGATAGCACCGGGCATCTGTTTATTCCTCTTCTCCTGCTTCAGTTTTCGTTTTTCCTTCAGCGTGTGCTGGGCCTTTTTCTGTTGTTCCTTCTTGCCCTTGTCTCTTCTTCCCTTGTCGCCCATATCTTGCTCTCCTTCCAGAGGGTCCATGACACCTTGCGCCCAGGGGGCCTGGCTCGTCACGATTGGACCGCGCAACCGATTACTTCGCCATGTCCTTCAGGGCCTTCATCGGGCGCACCTTGACGACCCTACGAGCAGGCTTGGCCTTGAACATCTGCTCCTGCTTGGTGAAGGGGTTGATCCCCATATGAGCCCTGGTGGCGGGCTTCTGGATCACCACGATCTTCATCAGCCCCGGCACGACGAACATGCCCGGCCCTTTCTTGCCCAGGCTCTTCTTGATCAGCTCGGAAAGTGCACTGAAGACGGAGGCGACCTGCTTGCGGGACAGTTCGGCGGTTTCAGCGATGCTGGCGAGTATTTCGCTCTTCGTGAGGAGTTTTGCGGCCATGTGTGGTTCCTTTCAAGAAAGGTCAGAAGAATCCATCGCAACAGGGATGACAACAGCAGTCCGGCTCCCGCGCGGAGGCCCGGGTATCCGTCGCCATGGACAGAATTATGTGGCGGATGATGTCCTGCGTCCAGTCCCTGGAGAGGCCAACCGGACCAAGCCGAAGTGCCGATCCGGCAAAGTGGGGCTAGCACGCAAAGGAACCTGACCGCTGGCGGCCTGCTACAACCGCGGTGAGACGAGTATGGTCGCCCCGATCTTCCCACACTGGACACATGAAGCCGTGTAGGGTAAGACGGTCCTCGTCGTCGACGACGACCTGATCCAGCGACTGGCCAGCCGAACACTCGACGTCAAGCAGACTGCGGCCGGGACCAGGCTGTCTCTCGTCGAGGCCGACCAGGACGGCGTCGATAGCTGAGAGTGGGCGGCCGCACGGTTTTCGGAGAAGCCTATTCGCTTACTGTTGATCAATCCAGGTAACCCGCTCGTCAGCATGACGCATGCCAAGGATGGCCGCTGGAATCGCTATCGCGTCTGGAAGCCGCTCAGTCTTCTGGTCCTGGCCGGGCTGACCCCACCGGAGTGGGATGTCTCGATCGTGGACGAGAACCTCGGGAAGCCGGACTATTCGGCATTGCCTCGGCCCGACCTGGTCGGCATCACCGCCTTCACCTCGCAAGCGAACCGCGCGTACGAGGTGGCTGCGCACTTCCGGCGCCTGGGAGTGCCGGCCGTCATGGGTGGCATCCACGCGACCATGTGCCTGGATGAGGCCATCTGTCGAGCGGACTCGGTCGTCACCGGCGAAGCCGAGGGTATCTGGCCGCAGGTTCTGGAGGATGCGCGGCATGGCAACCTGAAGCGCCGGTACGACGGTGGGCTCGCCGATGTGGCAAATGTCCCGCTGCCCCGTCACGATTTGTTGGCTACGGGTTACGCCTTCGGAGCCATTCAGACAACACGCGGCTGTCCGTTGGACTGCAGCTTCTGTAGCGTGTCGGCATTCAACGGGACCCAGTATCGGCTGCGGCCTATTCCGGACGTTGTGCGGGAGTTCCAGTCCATCCGCGAGAAGCTCGTTCTGGTGGTGGATGACAACCTGATCGGGACGCGGTCGGAGCACATCGCCCGCGCCAAGGACCTGTTCCGAGCCATGATACGGGCAGACCTGCAGAAGGAATGGATTGCCCAAACCACGATCAGCTTTGCCGATGATCAGGAACTCCTGATGTTAGCCGCCCGAGCCGGATGCCGAGGCGTCTTCATTGGTTTTGAATCCCCCTCACCGGAAGGACTGGCTGAACTTGGCAAGAAGTCCAACCTCGCCAGAGGGCGGGACCTTCGCGCCTCGGTGCGGCGCATCCAGCGACATAAGATACTGGTTGCGGGTTCTTTCATCATCGGCTTGGACGTGGACGAACCCGGGATCGGCAAACGGATCGCCAGGACGGCCAGTCACTACGGCGTAGACGGTCTCAACGCCCTGTTCCTGACTCCGCTGCCCGGAACGCGCCTGTGGGATCAGCTGGAATCCCAGGATCGCATCGCTCTCAGTACGTTCCCGGAGGACTGGGGATACTACACGCTGACCTTTCCCGTGACCCGTCATCAGCACCTATCACTGGAAGGTATTATACACGAAATGGACTCCTGTAACCGGTGGTTCTACTCCATGCCCCGCATTCTCGGCAGAATGTCCAGAAGCCTTTGGCACTGGCGCAGGCCACTGATCAGCCTGGTGGGCAATCTTTCCTACCGGCGTAACATCGCCCTGGACCGCAAGGCCTACGCGACCTTTCAGCGCGAACAGGGTAATAGGCACGCCACCGTGGATGGCGTCCGAGAGAACCATGACGGGAGAACCCATGACTGAGACCCCAACTACGCCGACCGACCGGGAACCAGTGGCCCGAAGAAGGAAACGTCAACCGCGGGGTGCACGCATTCACAGGCGAAGGATGCTCGCACTACAGCGTAGCCGAGAGAACTCAGGCGGTGATATTACGCGGCTGATCGCAGCCAGGAGTTGCCCATGCTGAACGCACTTGCCGACATCCCAGAACCTCAGGAGTCAACCACGTCGAACTCTTCAGTCCTTGACGATACCGCAAAACTCGCCCGACTGGAAGAACCATGGCAGAGTCCTGTCACGTATCGTGGAGATGGTCACGATGGATACGGCTCAAGACACTACGGGTGATTATCATTCGCTTCGGCCGCTGCTGTGTAGAGTCGGGCATAATCCTTCATCACGGCTAGAGAACTGTATTCCTTTAGCGCCACCTTTGCGATGAGACTCATGAAACGCCTCCGCTGTTCAGGCGAACGCATTGCCTCAGGCATCGGAATTGACAAAGACTGATAGGCTTCATAGCGCTCTGTCAGAAAAACGCAGTACCAAAAGAGAGCTACGTATCGCGGTATCACCGGCCTGCCCTCGACGCCTTCCTTGACCTTCGTGATTGCCGTGTCTATCGCATTACCATACTTGATATCCAGGTCCGCAAACTCAATCTGGTGTCGTTGATGCTCCTCCTCCTCCGATACGAAGGCGCGACCTTGATTCTCTTCATTGGCTTCCTGCTCGGCTAAAAGAACTTCGGATTGTTCATGGTCGGCAATGAATCGAAGCTCGTCATTTGTGAGGCAGGACAGGGCACCATCCGTCGCGCAGAACACTCGCCAGTAGCAGAGATGCTCATAGTCCCTGACAAGGCCCGCCCCGACGCCTGTTATAGGCGTGAGCGGTATCTGCAAAAACACCGTTCTCGGTAGGTTCCACCCGACAGCATGCAGTCGTGCTATTAGCTCCTCTGGGAGCGGTGATATAAAGTCGGCCGATTCGGGGTAGTCGGTGTTGCTGATAAACATGATTACTGGGTTACCCCGTAGATAAAACTCCAGGTTCACGAGAACAACAGAGGCAAAAGTACCGTCACGTTCGACGGAAGTAGATGCCGCTGCCATCCTCAAGGACGTTCCAAACCCACGCGTCGCCCCATTTCTTCGGCAGAACGAAGACTTCCTGCGGCTCCAACTCACCCGGCCTCAGGGCAACTACGCTTCTGCCGCGTTGTGTAACGCGATGAATCGAAAAGTCCACTTGGTGGGTGATCCTCGATTCCGTTTCTACGGTCTTACCAGGATCGATCATGATCTGCTCTCCGTTGGCCCATCGCTAGCGCTCAATTCTGCTCCGTCGTCATCCTTCTCAACGCGGCCGTCAGATCCTCGATATTCAAGCGGAGAAACGGATAGTCTGGCGGTGCCATCTCCTCCGCGATGCGGGCGACCTCGACGACCTTCGGATCGACGGGTTTACGCCGTTCATGGTTCGGTTCCTGTGGGCGAGTCATGGGCGTGCGTAATCTGGTCGGGGATCATGGTTATCGAGGTTCATGCTACTCGGGTATGTTGTGACTGCCAAGGCTGAAGAAAAGGGAAGGGTGGCACCCACTCCTCGCCCTACCCTGGCCAAGTGGCCTAGCGATGCTTTCGCCGCAGCACCGCCAGCCCGCCCATCGCCAGCAGCGCGAGCGACGCCGGCTCCGGCGTGACCACGACGTTGTCGATCAGCGTAAACAGAAGATTCACATCGTTAACGTCGGTCGAGGACGTCGCATTGGTGTCGGAACGCCCGAAGAAGATGTTGTTCCCCGTGAGCGCGGTATCGTCCCCGACGGGAACCGTCGCGATCAGAATGCCATCGACCGTCCAGGTCACGCTGCCACCCTGTTTGTTGATGGAGACCTGGTGCCACTCCATGCCGGCTGAGCCGACCAGCGTGTTGCCGCTCTGTTGCGGGAAAAGCGCGCTCTGCGCCGCAGGGGCGGCGACGTTTCCGAAACTGGAATAGTATGCATTGTTGCCATTGCTGCTGCCCGCTACCGCACCGGCCGCATAGATGCCCGCAGCCGTATCCGTGTAACGCGTGGGCGCCGTGGGCGAATACGCCCGCCAGTCACTCGAGGAATTGCCATCGCCCGTCCCGCCAAACCAGATGCTGTCCTGCGTCCCGCCCGGCCACTGAGCGACCGTTCCACTGGTGTCGAGCCCGAAGGTTCCCAGTTGCGTCGAGCCGCTACCGCCCGCCGGGAACGGGCCGTTGAAATTCTCCCACCAGTCGAACGTGACCTCGTAATCGCCGGCGAAGATCTGCCCCATCGGTGAGACGCTCATGCCGCCGAAGACACCGCTGCTCTGATTGGCCTGCAGCTTCACGCCCCGGGTGCCCGCGCCGCTCGGGGCGGCGGGAATGCCCACCGTGCTGTAGTCGAAGAAGAAATCGTGGGCCTCATCGGTGGTGGCGGGCCCCTTGTTCACGATCCAGCTCGCACTGGAATCGACCTCGAAATCCTGCTGGTACAGCGGCGCAGCCAGGACAGCGCCCGGCGCCGCAGCCAGAGCCGCCCATACGAGAGTCTTGACCGTGTGCATGTTTTTCCCTCCGTCAGGACGCCTACGCGCCCAGGATTACTGATCCGACATTTCCCATTTGACCTTGCCCGGCTACGCCGCCGAGCCATGTTCTAGGAGACCGTCCGGGTAATGGCTCTCACAGCCGCGGATTACCATGTTGCGGTCTGAAAACCTGGCTCTGGAGACCACAATATGCCCTTCCATGAGGTTCTCCCGGATTACTCGGACGGTCTCCTAGCATTGTAGTAGCGCCCCCCCCCGTTGCGGCTACCCCACTTTCGAGTTTTTTCCGGTCTTGCGGGCTGGTCACCTGGAGGGGGCACGGGGGGCAGGGAACTTACAGATTACTTCCAGCCGATGATTCGTAAGTCACGAAACGGCAACGAGTTGGAATGATGAGGGGTGCCTGCTGGCATTCTACCACTAAATTACGCCCGCGCGCCTCTTGCCAGTAAAGCCGCGAGCCAGCCGTGGACTCCCGAGACGATCGTGAGATGTGAGAAACGGTCGATTACAGCCATAACGCCTTGTGAGGACGCCAATTAAGGGTGTTGCTGGCGCTTGTACCTAACGTCAGGATGTTATGTCCGCCCGCGGCGGCCACGGTGACCGCCCGCTTGACCGACTCCTGGCCGCGGACCTCTGAAGAATCCTCTTCGTAGCGCGAGGCATCGGCGAAGACCGCGTCGATATCGATGACCGTGGGTTCCAGGGGAAGCTGGCTGGTGAGGAAGCCCACCGCCTCGGCCAGCGCGCCGATGCCGATGACTTCGATCTCCTCGGCCACGGCCGCTTCAGGAGCGTTCTCGCGGGGCAGGATCAGGCCGGTCAGGCCCTTGTCGCGGGCCAGCATGGCCATGGACAGGGCACCCTTGATCGGGCGTACCCGGCCATCGAGGGCCAGTTCGCCGGCAATGATGTACTGCTCGGCCGGCTCGGGCGTGCCCTGGCCGTTGGCGAAAATGATTCCCAGTGCGATCGGCAGGTCAGCGGTTCAACGACTCGGAGGCAACGTCTCACTTTGGGGCCGCAGAAAAGTAGGCTTGCTCAATCGCCATGCAGGCATTCTCAACCATGCGCGGGCCTCGCTGCACATAGGCGTCCGGAATCCCGACTTTGTGCCCGCACAGTATCTTGACGGAGACCAGGTCTATCCCTGCCGCCACGCACGCTGTATAAGCTCCATCGCGGATGTGGGCGATTTTCACGCTCTTGGGCAGGCCTGCCCGGTCCCGGTATCCCCTGAGTTTCTCGGCAATCCTCAGGGCAGATGACTGTGATCCCATTTCGTTGTCGAACACCCATTCGCCGGCGGGTCTGCCTTGTCGCCATTTGGCAATGGCGCCGACGGTCCTGTCCCATAGGCAGCAACAACGGACTACGTTACCCGTCTTTCTCCTGCGAGTCACGATCAAACCGCTCTTCAGGTCAACCTGTCTGCTGCCGTCCGGGTTGAAAAACCGCAGACGAGAGACATCTGTTTGCCGCATTGCCGCGTTGAGCATGGTCAACAGGACGGCCTTATGCTTTGCGTCACACGCTGAATACCACGCCTCAAAGTGCTCTCTGGAGATGGGTTGCGGATTGTGCTCCCCCTCGTCCTGGGGTATCTCCAGTATCTGAAGCAGGGTCAACGCCCGCTGAGCATTGTCGGTGTCCTCTCCCATCCTTAATGCCCATCTGACAATCTGCCTCACGGCGATGAACTGGTTCTGAACCCATGCATGGGACTTCTTCGCCTCAAAGTACGGCTTGAGGATGGACTTTGCGTACCGGGCAATCGCCTCGGGTGTCAGGTCAGCTATCGTCTTGGCTCCCACGCATGAGACGAAGGTGTTCCAGTACCGCCGATAGTCAGATCGTGACTGCCGCGATATCTCTTTCGGGCGTTTCATGAAAGCGTCAAACAAGCCCCCGAGCTCAAGAGACGGTTCTGGCTGCTTGAATCTGTGGAGCCTGTCCAGAGGCAGCCCCGTCTTTTCGGCCGCCAGAACAGGGTCCTGAGTGACGGCCTTGCGAACCATAGACCAGAACACGTCCCCGAGGACTGACGTGTCAATCGTTCTGCTGGCCAGATCCAGCGTCGGGTACTGCCTCAGGAACCATCGCCCAAATTCGTCGGCGTTTGTGGGATCGACAGATGCGGGCACCGGCTGTTTGACGAGGACAGTCTCACCTTTCTGCCGAGACTCCCATTCCCGAAAACGCACCAGAGCGGAGTCGAAATCTGTCCCGAAGTACTCTCGCGGTTTGCTGAAAGTGGCGTAGTATCGCCCGGTAGTCTTGTGACGGGACAAGCCGACGATAGGGCGTCCGTTCCTGCCGGTCACGCATTTTGGGGGGCGTCCAATTCTCTTGGGAGCCATGGCCGGATCTCCAGGGCGGGGCAGAGCCCAAGCAGTCCGATCTGCCTGTGAGTTTGCTCCGAAGCGATTGTCCGGCACCGGGTGCTAAATGTCAGATGTGTGTTTTATCTAAGGATTTATCATTGGGCGATACTGGACTTGAACCAGTGACCTCGTGCATGTCGAGCACGCGCTCTAGCCAACTGAGCTAATCGCCCATGGACCCCTTATTCTAAGGCGATGGAGTCTCGTGTGTCAATAGAGCTTCGAAACCGGGCGGTGGGCGCTGTCGAGTCGCCGTCGGCACGGGCAGCGGGCCCCGAGACTGCCGAGCCATCAAGTCCCGGGAAGCCGTTCGAGGAACCCCACATCGTCGATCATCTCAATGAGCCGGTAGGTGGTTCCGATTTGCTGCGCCGGAGCCCCGAAGTACGTTTCGAGCTCGCCGACCAACGTCGCAAAGACGGCCGTCGGGTCGCTGCGCTTTTCGGCAGGGAGTTCGGTTCGCAGCCGGGCGAGCAGGATCCGGGGCTTGCGATCCAGCACGGAGTCGATTGTTGCGGGTATATTCCGCATCGTGTCCGCGTGGATGTACACCTTTGGCATCGCCGGAGGGCGATTGCACATCTGGTAAAGCCACAGATCGAAGAACATGATCGTGATCGGCTCGTTGGGGGCGGTGAGTTCCTGCAGCCGCCGGGCAACCCGCAGTTTGGTTTCATAGGCCGGCGCGTTCATTTTGCGGGTCACGTGGGCGTAGTGTTCCACCAGGGTTCTGCCTTCAAGAGGGTTGAGCGAGGCGGAGAAGCGGGTCATACAGCGCCACCACTGGGTGTAGCCCGTAAACAGCAACAGAGACAAGCACACCACCAGCCACGGGTGGCTCCTGTTCGGCTCCGGTCGGAAACGCCGGAAGCCGTCTGTCACCTCACACGCGGCCAGGTAGCTGGCGAAGGCGGCCAGCGGAAACAAATGGTACATGGCGAACTGGCCCTGGATCAGGATGGATGCCATTCCGGCCCCGCAGTTCATGAGGACGAGCCACTGCGTCCGCGACAGGTCTCTCCACGGTCTTGAAAGTGCGAAACCCAGGGCCGGGACGATCGCGCCGATCGACACCACCAGCATGCACCGCCAATCCGGCCAGAAGTGGGCGGTGATCATGAGCAGGAACAGCCCGGTTCCGGCCATGACCCACCATGCCCAGTCCAGAAGCAAGCGGCGGCCTTTGCCCCGGTCCTGCGCCTCGCGCGACCAGGTCATCAGGAACAGGACGCCGAGCACCGCGGCGAGCATGACGCCTGCCCAGGCCGTGCGGTACCGCATCTCCAGCAGGAGATAGGGACCCATGACGTAGCCGTCTTCCATCAGTGGGTGCCTTCGGGTGAGCACCTGCCAATAAGCGTCCCACGAGCCCCAGCAGTACAGGATGGCGAAACTGGTGAGCACGGTCGCCAGGAAGCCCGCTGTGAGCCCTGTCACGACGGCCGTCGCCCTGAGACCTTCTGTCCGGTGATGCCAGGCATCCGCACAAGCTTGAAGCCAGAGCATACCGAAGCAGAGCCCGAGCGTCGGTTTGAACTGGAATGCAACCGCGCCGAAAAGGCCGGCCACCAGCCCGCGAAGAGCGGCGCGCCACACAGGCGACGGCTTGTTTGAGATCATGCAGTGTATGGCCAACAGCGCCGGCAGCACGCCGAAGCCATCCCGCTGGCAGGTGAAGATATAGCCTTGGCCGTAGTAGATGCAGGCATACAGCGTCCCGGCCAGCAGACCGGTCGCGAGGGGGCGGCGGTCCCGCAATGCCAGGGCGATCAGAGCGGCCAGCGTCATCGCCGTCCAGCAAGCGTCGAACGCGCGGACCCCCAGGTCCGTCGGACCGAACAGAAGCGTGGACAGCAGGTGCGCAACCAGAATCGAAGGACCGTCTTGGGTCTGGACGTCGACGTACGGGGTCTGGCCCGCCAGTATTCCCTGGGCAATGTACTGGAAGAACGCCTGGTCCGGCCCCAGGGGGTCGCAGAGGCTGCGATTGAGAGACATCAACCAGACGGCCGCGAAGGCGATGATCATTCCGGCGGTCGCGACCGTGATGGCGGACCGGGACTTGGCTGCTGGGGCATCTGCCCACGGGATGGAAGGAGCGACTGCACTCATCGGGTGGGGTACTCCTGGTAACATGCGGCTCTTGCCGGGCAGACCATCGAAAGAGATATCGGACAGTGTTTCGCCTCGCTTGTGTTATGAGATGTTGCGACGCCGCCGGCGAGGCAGAGGACTGGACAGTCCCATAACATCGCCACCCGCCGCCACCCCTGAGCCTTTGGGGAGGTCCGAATACGTCTAAAGTCGATTATCGGAAGTGACGAACTAAGAGCAGGGTGCAGGCGGTATTCATCGGCGGGCTGGCCACGGTGTCCGTACGGCAACCGTGGCTTCTCGGCAGAGGACGATGATGAAGCAGGTCGTGGGTCCCAACGTGTCGCGGCGTCTGCCTGATTTCCTGATTGCCGGCGCTCCCCGGTGCGGCACCACCTGGTTGTACCACCTGCTCGATCGGCACCCGGACGTATTCATGGCCAAGCCGGTCAAGCCCGAACCGAAGTTCTTTCTTGTCGACGAGTTGTACGCCCGCGGCCCCGACTACTATGCCGAGCGATGGTTCTCGAACGTGCCGCCTGGCCGAGTCGCGGGAGAGAAGAGCACGAACTACCTCGAGAGCGAGGTGGCCGCGCAGCGCATCCGGGAGACTGTGCCGCGGATCAAGCTGGTGTTCATTCTCCGGGAACCGGCCGCGCGGGCGTACTCCAACTACCTCTGGTCGCGCATGAACGGACTCGAATCGGATGACTTCGAGACCGCCCTGGAACGCGAACGGCAGCGGGAACAAGAGTACCCGGTGGAACAACGTGTCTCACGGCCCCACTCGTATTTCAGTCGCGGTCTCTACGCCAGACTGTTACGGCCGTACTACGACGTGTTTCCTGGCGAGAACATACTCATCCTGAAGTACGACGAAATGGTCGCCTCGCCCGGCCGGCTTGCCGCCCGGCTGCACCGTTTTCTTGGCATCAGCGAGCGTCCCGGCGATGCGGATGGCTTGAGCATCATTAATGCCTCTGAATCCCAGGGTGTCTCTTTTGACCCCGGTCTGAGGCACCGCCTGTCCGCCGCATACGTCGAACCGAACCGGGAATTGGCCAGTCTGACAGGGCTGGACGTGGTTGCATGGGGAGCCGCCCAATGACCGAACGGCCACGAGCCCCCAGACCCCGGATTGTCATCCTGACGCCGGTGTACAACGAGCAGGAGACGCTCGGACGATACCGAGATACTCTGAGCAAGACGCTCTTTACCAGGTCGGACTGCGAATTCCAGGTCCTGTTCATCGATGATGGCAGTCAGGATTGCAGTTGGCCGATCATCCAGCAGATCTGTGCGGAGGACCCTCATTTTCGAGCGATCCGGTTGTCGCGGAACTTCGGTCCGCACGTCGCGCTCGGAGCGGGCTTCGCGCAGGCTGACGGAGATGCAGTCGCTACCCTGGCGTGCGATCTGCAGGATCCTCCCGAGGTGATACTGCAGTTCATCGAGAAGTGGCGGACAGGCAGCCAGGTCGTCTGGGGTCACAGGCGAAGCCGGCGCGACGGGGCCTGGCGGGCGGTGACCAGCCACATCTTTCGCCGCCTGATCGGCCGTTTTGCCATGCCGCGGGACTCGAAATTCACCACGGGAAGCTTCTTCCTGGTCGACCGCGAGGTGGCCAGGTGTGTCCGCCAGTTTCACGAGCATAACCGCATCACGTTCGCACTGGTGGCCTGGACGGGCTTCGACCAGGCAGTCGTCGAGTACGACCGCCAGGAGAGGCAAGCCGGAACCTCCGGCTGGACCCTGGCCAAGATGCTCAAATCGACCTATGACACGTTCATTGGTTTCTCTCTGGTGCCGGTGTGGCTGATCACGATTGCCGGTCTGCTTCTGTTCCTGGTGGCCCTCGGTCTGGCTGCATATGTGATGCACAGTTGGCTGACGGGCAATCCCCGACCCGGCTGGACGAGCCTCATGCTGACCCAGGCGGTGTTCTTCAGCGTGCAGTTCCTGCTGATCGGGCTGGTTGGCGAGTACCTGCACCGCATTCACGCCGAGGTCGTGCGCCGGCCGCTGTATTTCATCAGCGACCGGGCGGGGGTGGGCGAGGAAGCAAACCCATGACGCTCGCGAGAACGATCCGCATCCGCGACTGCGGAGGGAACGCCAGGCTGGCGTGGGCAGAGGGCGAGGAATTCGTCCTCCCAGCGTCGCTTCTGGGGGATGGCCGCGTCTTTGCCCGGCTGGATCAGCACGGAGACGCAGTCCTGGCCGATCAGGCCGGCACCATAGAAGAGGATCTGGCCCGCAGCGCGCGGTTGGCGGCAGCCTTCACCAACCGGCCGCCCATATCCTCGCGGCTTCCGTTCAACTACCAGATCGTACCCGGTTCTCTGCGGACAGCGGTTGCTCGGGTAGTCGGGCGGATGCAACTCTCGAAACTGACCAGGCCCGGCGCGTTTCCGCTCTGGCCGCTGGACCTGACGGCCGACTTCCTGGCCGACCTGACGGGCGCGCCGTCGGCCGTCCCCCCCGGGCCGACGCCTGTCGTTCTGACACACGATCTCGACAGCCCGGAAGGGATGCAGAACCTGTTTGACCGGTTTCTCGACGTCGAGGAAGCCGTGGGCGCGCGTTCAACCTCGTTCGTCGTTCCCAACAAGTGGCCTTTGGATCATCAGCGCCTCGATGAACTGGTGCAGCGTGGCCACGAGATCGGTATTCACGGTTATGACCACTCGAATCGGACGGCGTTTTGCCCCGATCATGAACTGCATCGCCGCGTCAGCGCGGCTGCCGTTCTTCTCCGCCGGTATCAGGTCCGGGGCTATCGGGCACCGTCGCTGCTGAGGACGCCGCGACTTCTGCGAGCCCTGGCCCGGCATTACCGCTATGACAGCAGCATTCCCACCTCGGGAGGAGTGTTCCCCGTGCCCGGCAACGGCTGCGCCAGCGCGAGGCCGTTTCACGTGCAGGGCATCCTGGAATTGCCGCTCAGCCTGCCGAGGGACGGCAGCCTTCTCTTCCTGGGCTGTCAACCTGAGCAGATCCTCGATCTCTGGGTGCGTTGCGCGGAGCGCATTTCACGGGCCGGGGGCGTGATCGTGCTGCTCACTCACTGCGAGCGGCGCTTCTCGGGAGACAGCAGGATGCGCGGAGTGTACCGGCGGTTCCTGGAGTATGTGGCAAGCTCGGACAGGTACGTATGGACTACCGCCGCTTCCCTTCTCGACAAGATCGACGGGGTCGCGGGCCGGCACACTGGAGCCTCGCATGAGTGATGAAACCTTCCGGAACCGCGTTTTCAGCACGAATCCGGTCTTCACGGCTGGCCTGACGGAGGCAATACGCCGACGTTTCTCGTCCAACGAGGCGATGCGCGTGCTGGAGATCGGGTGCGGGACTGGAGAGGAAATCGTCGGTCTGGCTCGACTGTTCCCTGCGGCGACGTTTGTGGGTGTGGACATCTCCTGCCGCAATATCGAAGCCGCGCGCGAGCGGTGGCGAGCTCTTATCGACCACGGGCGGGCGGATTTCACGGTGTGTGATTACAGCCGGTTCGAAGGCGGGCCCTTCGATCTGATCGTCTCGAACTCGACCCTGCACCTGATCGACTCGGTGCCCAGTGACGCCGTGTTCAGCCGTATCAGTCGACAGCTTGCCCCTCGAGGGACGCTGATCATTAGCATACCGTCCAGCAGTCTGGGCAACCATCTCCTGTGGCTGTCCCGCCGGCTGGCCAGGAGAATTCGGAGCCGTCTCACGGACGACTTGATCATCGCAGTCGGTCGGCTGGTCTACCGTCATCGGCACGACGAGGCCTTCTTGCGCGAGCGACTGATCTACACGTACCTCCTCCCGCAGTGCCGCGACAGCAAGCGGTTTCGCAGCCGACTGCACGATCGTTTTGGCCTCGACTTACTGGAGGCGGTCCCTGCCCCGCATACGAGTCTTGCCCAAGCCAAGCACAACATCCTGGTCTTTGCCCGAGCCGAGGCCCCTGGCCACCGTGGCGAAACGATGCCTTGTGGGTCCGGATATATCTCAAGTCGGTTATCGGAAGTGACGAACTAACAGGCGGGTGTGGCCGTTTCATGCCGGCCTGCCCTGTCGTCCGCCCAGCGGCCGTGGTCTTCACTGAAGAGGTCGATGATGGCGCAAGTGCTGAGCCCCAACGAGTTACAGTCTCCGGCAAAGAAACGCCGCGATAGAGCCACCTGCCCCGAACTGGACGTCGAGGCCTGCAGGAAAGACGGCAGCCTGATCTCATGCAGGAAAGTCGCCGAGGGAGCGGTGGATTCACTGGGTCCGGCCGACGGAAAGGCTTCGCCGCAGGCCCGTTACGCGGTTATCGGACTCGGCTACTGGGGCCCCAACCTCGTACGCAACTTCAACTCGGTGGTGGGACGCAACCTGTGCGCCTGCTGCGATCTCAACACCGCTCGCACGCAAGCCCTCGCCCGCCAATACCCGGATCTCAATCTCATCAATGACGCAGGGCAGGTGCTCTCTGATCCGTCGATCGACGCGGTGGCCGTCGCCACGCCGGTCAACACTCACTACCCGCTGGTCAAGGCAGCCCTCGATGCGGGCAAGCACGTGTTGGTCGAAAAGCCCTTTACCGCCAGCGTTGACCAGGCCGAAGAGCTGATCGAACTCTCAGAGCGTCGAGGCAAGGTGCTGATGGTCGATCACACCTTCCTCTACAGCCCCGTTGTCCGCAGGATTAAGGAAATCGTCGAGTCCGGCCAACTGGGAGAATTCCTGTTCATTGACAGTGTGCGTATCAACCTGGGCCTGTTCCAGCCCGACGTGAACGTGGTCTGGGACCTGGCCCCGCACGACCTGTCCATCGTCGATTACCTGGTCGGCAGGCTTCCCAGAAGCCTGTCGGCTTTCGGCGCGGCCCATGCCGGCAATGGCATCGAATCGGTCGCCTACCTCAATCTCGATTTCGGCGACGGTCTGATCGCCAATTTCCACGTCAACTGGCTTTCACCCATCAAGGTCCGTCACACCATGCTGGGAGGAACAAAGAAAACGCTGGTCTACAACGACCTGGACCCGATCGAGAAGATCAAGGTCTACGACAGCGGCATCACGGTCAGGGAAGGCGACTTCGAAGGCCGCCGCAGGATGCAGATCGACTATCGCACGGGCGATGTCTGGTCGCCGCACGTTTCGAACCAGGAACCGCTGTCGACCATGGTCTCGCACTTCGTCGAGTGTGTCGAGAAGGGTGCTGCCCCGATGACTGACGGCCGCGCGGGCCTTCGGATCGTGCGGATATTGGGTGCGGCTCAGAAGAGCATCAAGGCCCAGGGAGGCCGGATCACGCTATGATCGCCGCCGATTTCGCTCGTATCGCTCCCGACGTCCGGCTCGGCAAGGGCGTGTCCATCCATGGATTCGTCAATCTGTATGGCTGCACCATCGGAGCCGAGACGAAGATCGGCACGTTCGTCGAAATCCAGCGGGGCGCGTCCATCGGCCGCCGCTGCAAGATATCGAGTCATACCTTCATCTGCGAAGGCGTGACCATCGAGGATGAGTGCTTCGTGGGCCACGGCGTGATGTTCATCAACGACAAGTACCCGCAAGCCACCTGCGACGACGGGCAATTGAAAACCGGCGACGACTGGACCTGCACGCCGACCCGTGTCTGCCGGCGAGCCAACATCGGTTCTGGCGCGGTCATCATGTGCGGTGTGACCATCGGAGAGGAAGCCACCATCGGAGCAGGAGCGGTTGTGACGCACGACGTCGCCCCGAAAGCCGTTGTTGTCGGCGTGCCCGCACGGGCAACGCTCCGATCTCGCGCCGAGTACGCAACGGCGGTTTCGTGAGAGCAGGACCATGGATCTTCGGGACAAAACCGTTCTGGTCACCGGCGGCTGCGGGCTGATCGGCTCGATGATTATCGACCGGCTCATCCGCGACGAGCACGTTGCCCGTGTGCGGATCATCGATAACCTGACGCGCGGCACGCTCTCCAACATCGCCTGGGCGTCCTCGCACGGCCAAGTCGAGCTGATCCGGAAGGACATCCGCGACTTTGATGCCATTCGGCCGCATTTCGAGTGCGTCGACGCCGTCTTTCACCAGGCGGCGATCCGGATCACCGCCTGCGCGGAACAGTGGGACGAGTGTCAGGCCGTGCTGGTAAACGGGACCTACAACGTAGTTAAGGCCTGCGTCGATGCAGGTGTCAAGCGGTTCGTCGCGGCCAGTTCAGCTTCGGTCTACGGTCTCGCCGAGACGTTCCCGACCTCCGAGGAGCACCACCTCTACGGCAACCGTACCTGGTACGGGGCTGCGAAGATTGCCAACGAGGCTCTCTATCGCGCGTTCCACGAGATGACCGGCCTGCCTTATGTCGCCCTCCGCTACTTCAATGTTTACGGTCCCCGGATGGATGCGTTCGGTAAGTACACGGAGGTGCTCATCCGCTGGATGGAGTGTCTGGACCGCGGCGAGCGGCCTCGAATCTTCGGCGATGGCACCCAGACCATGGATTTCGTGTTTGTCGAGGACGTCGCCAGAGCCAACATTCTCGCGGCCCGAAGCGATGTGGCTGACGAGGTGTTTAACGTTGCCTTCGGTGTCGAAACCAGCCTGCTCGACTTGCTTCGAACCTTGCTCAGGGTCGTCGGCCGTGAGGAGGTCGAACCTGAGTTCCTGCCGCCGAGGACGGTGAATCCTGTGCCTCGGCGTCTCGCGGACGTACGCAAGGCCAAACGTCTGCTGGGTTTCGAGGCCCGCGTGAGCCTCGAAGACGGACTCCGGCGACTCGTGGACTGGCGAAACGAGGTGTGCCGACGGCAACTCCCGGCAGACCAGGCCGCCGAGCCGATGTCCGTCTAACCATTCGGGAGCAGCCATGTCAGTAGCCCATGCACGTCAGCCCCCCCGGTCGATGTGCGAGCCCGCTGCTGCGTCTGCCCCACATGTCCTGCCCGTTGCCAAGCCCTGGCTGGGAGAGGAAGAGGTCCAGGCCGCCGGACGGGCAATTCTCTCGGGTTGGGTGACTCAGGGGCCGGAAGTGGCGGCATTCGAGCGAGAGTTCGCCTCGCGGGTGGGCGCGGAACACGCCTGCGCCGTATCCTCGTGCACGACGGCGCTGCATCTGGCGTTGCGGGCCATCGGTGTGGGGCCGGGCGACGAGGTCATCACCGTCAGTCATTCGTTCATCGCGACGGCCAATGCCGTCCGTTACTGCGGGGCGATTCCGGTCTTCGTGGACATTGACCCGGCAATGTTTAACATGGACCCCGCTCTCATCGAACGGGCAATCACATCCCGAACGCGGGCGATTCTCTGCGTGCATCAGATGGGCATGCCGTGTGATCTCAATGCGATCGTGCCTCTGGCGCGGGCCCACGGTCTGCCCGTTGTCGAGGACGCGGCCTGTGCCATCGGAAGTGAAATCCTGGTCGGCGGCGACCTCGCAGGAGCGGCTTGTAGCCGCGATTCAATCCCTGCCGTTGGAAGCGGAATCCAAGGCGACGGCCGCTGGCAACCGATCGGTCGTCCGCACGGCGACATCGCGTGCTTCTCGTTCCATCCGCGAAAGCTCGTCACCACCGGCGACGGCGGGATGCTCACCACCGCCAATCCCGAATGGGACCGGCAGTTTCGGCTCTGGCGTCAGCACGGAATGAGCATGCCCGACCTGGCGCGTCATCAGGCAACCGCGATCAGCTTCGAATCCTACCTGACTGTCGGTTACAACTACCGGATGACCGATATCCAGGCGGCCGTGGGGCGCGAGCAGCTCAAGCGTCTTCCGGAGATGGTTCGGCGACGACGTCGGTTCGCCCGGCTCTATGCCGATCTGCTGGCCGAAGCGCCTGCGATCACCGCTCCTGAAGAACCCGCCTGGGCTCGCAGTAACTTCCAGAGCTACTGTGCGAGGCTGCCGCGGGAGTGCGACCAGCGGGCCGTGATGCAGCACATGCTCGATCAGGGCATCAGCACGCGAAGAGGAATCATGTGCTCGCACCGGGAGCCCGCCTGTTCGGACCTGGATCTGCGGTTTGCCTTGCCCGAGTCGGAGCGGGCGTGTGATCGATGCATCCTGCTCCCGATGCATCATGACTTGACCGATGAGCAGGTGGCACGCGTGGTCCGGGAACTCCGTGAGGCCTGCGGTCTGTGACGCCTGCGAGCGGAATATCGGCGATGAAACAACCCGCCATGCCTGCGACAAATCCGGAACAGCCGCGACGACAACCCGGCCCGCGAACGTCGTTGAAGCCGCTCTGCGTCGGTTTCCTGGTATCGACGGTCGTTGTATTCCTCCAATTCGGTCCCTATCTCGGCTGGCTGCTCCGCGCGGACGTTCAGGAATGGCATCTTTGGAGGGCCCGCGACACTCTCCAACTCTTCGGAACTATCCTCGCCTTGGGATTCGTCCTCGCCATCGGCGGATGGATCGTTCGCCGGCTCAATCGCGCGTGGCTGAGCACGGCCGCCGACCACCTTCTTCTGACCGCCGTGGGCGCGGGACTCATCACCAATCTCTGGTACCACACATCTGAGTTGAAGCGATTCCCCATGAGCCAGCACGGCGGGGCGACGGTGACTCTCTGGATTCTGCTGAGCGCGGTGGTTGCCTATTCGTTGGCCAGGCCCCGATTACGCCTGCCTGCCCTCGCTCGCGCGTTTTGCGTGATCCTGTCACCGGCCCTGCTGGTTGTGGCTGCCCAGTTTCTCGGCAAGCCCACATACCCCAAGGCGATGGACCCGTTTCCGCCGACGACCGCCGCCTCGGTGGTCACGGCCCGGAGTACCTCGGACCGCGTCCATCCGGTCTACATCTTCGTCTTCGACGAGTGGTCCTACCGTCGCACCTTCGAGAACCGGAAGGTTGCCGCGGGTCTGACCGGCATCGCGGCCTTCGCGGATCGCTCGGTGGTGTTCCACAATGCAGTCTCTCCATCGAGAGGAACCATGGCGTCCATACCCAGGATGCTGTACGGGGTGGACTGGCCGGTGGTCTTCACCATGGAGAAGTACGGCTTTGAACGAGACGGGGCGTTTGTTCCCGGCTCCGGGTGCGAGAGCATCTTTCGCGAATTCGCCGGCCGGGGATACCGCACCATGATGATCGGGGCGGCTTATCCCTATCGGGCGCTTCTGGGTGATCAGGTGGACATCTGCCGCGCGGAGTGCTGGGTGGAAGGCACACGCAGCGACAACGTGCTCGCACAGGGGCTGGTGGATCTGTTTCGAGCCACGGGCTACTGGGCTGATCCGTGGTCGCCGTTCCTCCGGAGCAGAATCGGGTCCGACTGGCCCGATTACCGGCAGACGGCGTGGGGCTTCGAACGTCTGCTCCGCGACCTGGACGAGATCGTCCATCGCCAGCCGCACAACACCTTCGCGGTGATTCACTATCCCGCCCCCCACGGCCCGTGGATCGTGGACGAGAGAGGCGGCATCTGCCCGCGCGAAGAGGCGATCTGGCAACCCAATTCCGGCGATATGTTCCGCGAGGGCTACCGGCGCAGTCTGAGCCACCTTGACGGGCTCGTGGGCCGGATCGTTTCGGGCCTCCGTCAGCGGGATCTGTTCGATGACTCTCTTCTGATCCTCACTTCAGACCACGACTGGCGATCTGATCCTGATGAGCCTTACAGACCAGGGCAAGACGAGTGCCGCCATGTGCCCCTGCTGGTCAAGCTGCCGGGGCAGACCACGGGGTTGGCCATCAGCGAAACGTTCGAAACGCGGCACCTGCGAGAAGTGGTCCGGTTCGCGCTGGGCCCCGACAACCGGCCCGAGATGATTCAGTCGCTGGTGGCAGAACTGCGCGCGCGGCCGCCAGTCTCCACTGCTCCCGCTGCCGTGATCGCGACAAGATGATCGCCGGCCGGGCCAGGCGTGTTCTCAAGCCGGCGCTCGTTCGGGGATCAACTGGACCCTCAACCGGTTGATGCGGCGTTCCTCGGCGTCGATGACCCGGAACTTCACGTTGTCGTATGACAATTCCTCGCCCGTCTCGGGGATCTTGCCCAGGGCACTGAACACGAACCCGCCCACCGTGTCGTAGTCCTCGTCCTCGGGCAGGTTGGTGCTGAGCAGATCGTTGACTTCGTCGATTCTGACGCGGGCGTCAACCTCGATCGTGTTGGGATCGATCCTGCGGATGGCCTCCGGCTCAGGCGTCTCGTATTCGTCGGCAATGTCGCCGACGATCTCCTCGATGATGTCCTCGATGGTCACCAGCCCGGCCGTCCCGCCATACTCGTCCAGCACGATCGCCAGGTGCACTTTCTGCTCCCGGAGTTCCTGGAGCAGGTCGGGTATGGGCTTCGATTCCGGCACGAACGGCACCTTCCGCATCATCTCCAGGGGCTCGAACGTGTCGACCTCGCTGAGCGTCAGCAGGTCCTTGGCATAGAGCACCCCTCTGATGTCGTCGATGCTCTCCTCGTAGACCGGGATCCGAGAGTGCCCTTTCTGGGTGATCAGCTCCTTGGCCTCGTCCAGCGTGGCGGTCGAAGGGATGGCCACGATGTCCGTCCGCGGCGTCATGATCTGGCCCACGTTCTTGTCGCGGAACGCCATGATCCTCTCGATCATCGACGCGGCCTTCTCGTGAACCGCGCCCACGGCCTCGCCCTCGCTGATCACCCCGAGGATCTCCTTCTCGATTTCCTCCGCCTCATCCTGAACGTCGCTGTCGTCTGGTATGCCGGCCAGCCGCCGCGCGACCCAGTCCACGCCATGCTGCAGGGCCACCAGCGGCAGCAGAATCCGCTGAAGGACCATCAGCGTGGGCAGCACGCTTGCCAGGAAAGCATCGCCCCCGTAACGCGTCCACGCATTGGGGATGGCCACGCCGAAGATCATGATCAGCAGCATCGAGGCCAGGAAAGTCACCGCATAGTGCACGATCCCGTTTTCGGTGCCCAGGCCGGGCACAACCACGCTGCTCCGGAAAACATGTTCGAGCAGAAGCACGAGGCCCAGAATGGCGCCGATGCGGATCAACGAGGCGCAGAACAGGAGCGAAACCTGGCTCTCCACGAGCCTCGCAAAGAGAGAGGACCGCCCGCGTCTCTCAAGCTCCTCCATCAGGCGAACGCGCGAAAAGTGCCGAATCGTCGTGTTCGCCGTCGTGGCGAGCACCAGCACGACCAGCATCGCGAATCCGATCCAGAAGTCAGCGTTGAACACCGCTTGCAGCCCCCTGTTTCCTCAATGCTCTGCGTCTGGTTGCGCTCGGTTGTCTCCGGCCGGCGACCGGCGTCGCCACAGCGGACAGAATCCGGTTTTCCTCACGGCGCATCCTTCGACGGCCGGCCGGTGTGCGATCGTCGTACCCGACAAGGTGTAATGTGCCGTGGATCACGTATCGGAGCAACTCCTGGCCGGGGTCGACGTGAAAACGCCGCCCCTGACGACAGGCCGTCTCCGACGACACAATGACCTCACCCTCGATGTGCTCATCGCTTGGCTTATCTCGAAGGTCAAAAGCCAGCACGTCCGTGGGACGCGGGTCGGCCATGAACTGCCCGTGCAGCCTGGCGATCTCCGCATCATCCACCACCACGATGCCCAGGCGACGACAGGGCTTGTCCGCCAGTGCAGCGCGCGCGGCCCGAACGATACCGTGGGTTGAGATACCGTTCGCACCCACCAGCCGGCACACCGTGATGCGGCCATCGGCAGAAGGACAGCAGCCTCTTCGCATTTCAGTCCTCACGCCTGCCGGGCTACCTCCTGAATCTCCGATCCGGTGTCCTGCTCTCCCCCTTCCGAAGACTCCTGCCCGGCGACGCCCGCCTTGGAAGGCGGCGTCAGGGTAAAAGCCTTCGGATACTTGATTCGTCCGTGGTGGATGGCGCACAGGCTCTTGACGATCGATTGCTCGACCTGTCTCAGCTCTCGAAGACTGATTTCACAGTCATCGAACTGGCCGTCGTTCAGACGGTCCATGACCACCTGGTGCACCGTGCTCTCCACGCGCCCGGGCGTCGGCTCGGAGAGCGCTCGCACGGCGCCCTCGCAGGCGTCGCAGAGCATCAGGATGGCCGATTCCTTGGACCGCGGTTTGGGCCCCGGATAGCGGAATTCGCTCTCGGGCACCTCGCGGTCGTGCTTGCCTTTCAGGCGGCTCTTGGCCGCGGCCTCGCTCGCCATGTGGTGAAAATAGCGAACGACCGTGGTGCCGTGATGCTCGTTGATGAACTGGTGGAGCACACGGGGCACACCGTAGGCCCGGGCCATCTCGATTCCGTCCTTGATGTGCCCGACGATGATCAGCAGGCTCAGCGTCGGCGAGAGCCGGTCGTGCCGGTTCATTCTCGCCTCCTGGTTCTCGACGAAGTACTCGGGTTTCTGAGCCTTGCCGATGTCGTGATACAGCGCGCCGACGCGAGCCAGCAGCCCGCGGGCCCCGATCGCCTCACAGGCCTCCTCCGCCATCTGGCTCAGCACCAGCGAGTGGCTGTAGGTGCCGGGCGTCTCCTGGGCCAGCCGCCGCAGCAGCGGCTTGCTGGCGTCGCACCATTCAAGCAGCGTCATGCTGGTCGCAACGCCGAAGAGTCTCTCGAATTGCGGCAGAATCCCCTGCACGATGAAACCGGCGAACAGGGCCATGCCGCCCGCGAACGCCCCGTGCGTGATGACGTAGAGCCATTGCTGCTCGGCCATCAGGCTCGTCGCCGACGAGACCAGGGCCGTGGCCAGGGCGGCGGCACCCCCGGCGGCGATGATCCTGCTTCGCGTGCGGATCTCTTTGAGCAGGCAGATCGTCACGCCGGCGGCCGTCATGTAGGTCAGAAGAAGACTGAAATCACCGTTCACCGTCACCGTGATCAGCACCGTCAGCACCGCGGCAACGCCGAAGGCGAAACGCTGGTCATACGCGATCGCCAGCAGTGCCGAGGTGATCACGATGAAGAAGACGCATGCTTCGGCCGGCAGGTCGCTGCCCAGACCCTGAAAGCGATCAACCAGCCGGCTGAGTACGATCATGAGCAGCAGCAGGGCGGCCAGCGCCAGCGATCGCGAAGGCACCACGGTGATCCGCGGCCGGTACGACACGGTGTAGACGGCAAGGCCGATCACCGCCAGCAGCACCACGATCGCCGTCCCTAGTTGTCGCAGCAGCATCCGCTGCCGCAGAACGGGATCGGCCCGCTGGGCCTTCAGGTACTCCTCGTGCTCGCGCTTCAGCAGATTCAGTTCTGTGGTCCCAAGCACCGTCTCGGCTCGCACCAGGGTCATGCCGGCTTTGTAGGAGATCATCTCCGGCCGAACCCGGTCTGCCGCCTTGTCCATTTCGTCGGCCGTCAGCTTGGCGTTGTACTGCCAGAACGGCGTGTACGACGGTTTCTCGGGGCTTGGGCCGGCAACCGCGCGCATGACCAGGGTGCTGAAGGGCTTGCACAGCGCCTCGGGGCATGAGGGCACGTCGCCCAGCGCGGCGACAATGTCGTCTTCGAGCTTGTCCTCCTTTGATTTCGGCAGATAGATGAGGCGCCTGGCATCGACCGTCAGGCTGGTCACGTGGCCGCTCTTGTCCTTGGTCTGCAGAATCACCTGCGGCGGCATTGTCTTGCGGTTCGGATCCTCCGGCCTGTTGACGATCAGCAGACGTCCCAGGACACGGTCGACCATCCGTTCGTAGTCGCTGCGCCGGGCGTCGGATGCGAATGTGCGAAGGGCCGCGATCGCCGCGTCATCGAGCAGGACATCCTTGACCGGTGCCTGCTCGCTGACCTGCTTATCCTCGGCACCGCTCGCCTTGGCGGCCCGGTCGCGGAACTCCAGCATCTGGTCGCGGATAACGGTGAGCGGGTCCGCGGACGAGGTTGAGGCGTCGCGAACGAAGACCGAGGGCGATGCGTCGCTGGCTTTCTGCCGTTTCTCTTCCGTCGCTGCCTGATCCTCGTACGAGAAGCTCACGCGGGCGTTGATGTCGCGGTAAACCTGCTGAGCCAGGCTGTAGGGCATCGTTTCGCTGCCCCAGAACTGGACGGCCAGCACCCCGGCGTAAAAAACGATCCCGATCACCACCGACGACAAACGGGCGTGCCGGCGCAGGTTCCTCCAGAAGGTCTCCCGCCGCTCGTCCCGTTGACGGCGAGCCTCCTGGCGTCGCGATTCAGAAACAGGTGGTGCCTTTGAAATCACGGATGCTCAATGTTTTCGGCGCTCAGCCGGCGAGGCGCGCCTTCGGGGTCGCGCCGGTCCCGCAACGCACTCGTCGTATCATCGACAGACACCCCCGACGAGGAAAGCCTTGCCTGGCTGCGTCCCATAAGATCATTGTTTCCCGTTGGCATACGCGTTGACGATATCCTGTACAAGCCGGTGACGGACGATGTCCTGCTTCTCCAGCCGAATGATCGCTATACCGGGCAGATTCCCCAGACGCCGAAGCGCGTCGCTCATGCCGCTGGACTCGGGGGCGTCGAGGTCAACCTGGCTGTCGTCCCCCGTGATGATCATCTTGCTGTGGTGTCCCAGGCGGGTCAGGAACATCAGCATCTGCAGCCGCGTCGTGTTCTGGGCCTCATCCAGGATCACCACCGCGTTGTTCAGCGTGCGGCCCCGCATGAAGGCCAGCGGCGCGATCTCGATGACGTCGTTCTCGATGAAGCGACGAATCTGCTCGAACGTCATCATGTCGCCCATCGCGTCGAACAACGGTCGCAGATAGGGGTTTACCTTGGCCTGCATGTCGCCCGGCAGGAAGCCCAGCTTTTCTCCCGCTTCGACCGCCGGCCGCACGAGAACAATCCGCTTGACCGTGCCCGCCTTGAGCATCGAAACCGCCACCGCCACGGCGAGGTAGGTCTTGCCGCTGCCCGCCGGCCCCACGCAGAAAACGAGGTCGTGAGCCCGCAGGGCCTGCACGTAGGCTCGCTGGCCCTCCGTACGCGGCCGGGTCACCGCCGTCCGGCTGTAGACGTCGATGATATCCTCGTCGCGATGCTCGGGGCTGTTCAACTGGACTACATAGCTGATGGCTTCCGAGACCTGCTCGTCACTCAGTTCTTCGGAACTGCGCACCGCCCGCTGCAGAAAATCGATGACGGATGCCGCCTGTCCGACCGCATGTGCGCTACCCGCCAGTTTGACGGTCGAGTCCCGGGCACTGATCTGGACGCCGAATGCACCACGGATCCGCCTGAGGTGGCGGTCCGCCGAACCGAAAAGGGCGTTCCGCTTACGGGCGTCGTTCAGCGTGATGGTGAGTTCCAACTTGCCTTGTGCCTCCTGCCAGGAAGACGAATCGCCGGCCTGCACGGTTCCGGGGGTGGCTTGGACGTCTTCCCTGCCTGTCTTCGGGCTTCCCGACCATTTTACTCAATTCAACCGGCTGGTGCTAACAGCCACCAGGCGATTGGCGCCGTAAACACAGGTGAATCCACGATATCGAGCAATCCGCCGAACGCCGGCACCACTTGGCCCGAGTCCTTGCTGCCGAAATCGCGCTTCATGAGCGATTCAACGAGGTCGCCCAGGTGGCCGCAAATCGCCATAACCGCCCCAAAAACAATGGCTTGTATCATATTCAGCGGACATGGCCCAAGGCTCGGCGTCATCCGCTGCCAGACCCACACACCTCCGCAGGCGACCGCCAGTGCCAGCACCAGGGCACCGACCGCCCCTTCTACCGTCTTGCCAGGGCTGACCCATGGCGCTAACTTATTTCTACCAAATAACTTACCGGTGAAATAGGCCCCGATATCCGCCGATTTGACCGTGAGGATGAAGTAGATCAACGCGGTGTCCCCGCCGGGCCCGGGGTCGAGACAGCGGATTCGGACAGCGAACGAGCCCAGCAAACCAAGGTAGAGGAATGTCAGGCAGGTGACCGCCAGGTTAGTCACCGCCCGCTCGGTGGTCTTGCGTGCCAGGATGCACAGGCAGGCCCCGAGAACGCCCCCTGTGAGCAGGAACAGGGACAGCGACATGCCCCCGGTCAGTCGGACGGCCGGTGTAGCCGAGGCCAGTCGCTGCTGAAACTCGATCCACGGGGCGAGCATCAGCAGGACCGACACGAAGACCGCCCAGCCCGCCGACGGGCGGTGCCCCCCGGCCACACAGAGATTGCCCATCTCAAATGCCGACAGCATGATCAGTATTGACAGCGCCAACGTCAGGGCCAGCCCGCACATCAGCCGCGTCCCGGTCGGCGTCGGCGGGGAAGGCAGGCCTTCATCCATCGATGCCAGGCCACGGGCCGAGAGCCAGCCGTCCAGGAAAACGATGCCCACGATCAGTGCGATCATGAGCGCGCCGAAGGTGATTCGTTGCCAGAGCATGTGTCCACCTTTCTGGTCGGTTATGCTAAGCGACGCATCCGGACAGGTCCACGCCCGGACGACCGGGTGGGTGCCACTGCTCTATTGAGCAGTGCTGAGCAGTGACTTGCTGACGGGTGGCCCAGGTTCGCTGAACCTGGGTTCGCGATTACCGATGAGCAAGGACCACGAGCAGAGTGAAGGATGGCATGGCCAAGTCCGCCGCGGCGGACCTGCTCGCCGTGGCGAGCGCCGCCATGTTGGGTGCCAGGAGGTCACTATGCCAAGAGGAACAAGCCGACGTCGTTTTCTGAAGCAGTCTGTCGTGGCCGGAGCGGGATTCTGGGTAGCGACTCGCCCGGCCGACGGCCAGACCCCGTCCAGGCATGACAAACTCAACGTGGTTTGCGTCGGCATCGGCGGCCGGGGTGCCGACAATGTCGGGGCGGTGACCGGGGAGAACGTGCTCGGGCTGTGCGAAGTCGACGAGGTTCGTGGCGCACAAAGCTTCAAGAGACTCCCCGACATGCCGCGGTTCGCCGATTACCGCGTCATGCTCGACAAGCTCCACAAGCAGATCGACGCCGTGGTGGTCAGCACGCCCGACCACATGCATGCCCCGGTCACCCTGGCGGCGATCGAACTCGGCAAGCACGTTTACTGCGAGAAGCCGCTCACCCGCACCGTGGCCGAGGCCCGCCGAGTGGCTGAGGCAGCCGCCAGGAGCAAGGTGGTGACCCAGATGGGCAACAACGGAAACGCACTCGGCGGCGCCCGCCGCAACGTGGAACTGCTGCGCAGCGGCGCGCTCGGCAAGGTCAGCGAGGTACACGCCTGGACGGATCGCCCGGGGGCATTCTGGAAGCAGGCCCTCGATCGCCCGATCGAAACGCCTCCGGTGCCGCCGACCCTGAAGTGGGACCTGTGGCTGGGCGTCGCCCCCCGACGGCCGTATCACCCCGTGTACCTGCCCGGCAAGTGGCGCGGCTGGTACGACTTCGGCACCGGGGCCCTCGGCGACATGGCCTGCCACATCTGCAACGTCGCGTTCTGGGGCCTCGACCTCCGCGATCCGACGGCCGTCGAGTGCGAAACCTCGGAGCGATACGACGAGACGTTCCCCGCCTGGAGCCGCGTGAAATGGGAGTTCCCCGCCAACGCGTCTCGCCCCGCTGTACGCTTCTACTGGTACGACGGCGGCAAGAAGCCCGCGCCCGAACTGGTCGGCGGCCGCGAGATGCCGGACAACGGAAGCATCGTCATCGGCGAAAAGGGCACTCTCTACATGCCCAGCCCCGACGGCGCCGCCAGAATCCTGCTGCCCGAGGACAAGTTCAAAGACCTCGAGCAGCCGCCGCACAGTCTGCCCGACTCGCCGGGTCATCACGAAGAATGGATCCGTAATTGCCTCAAGGGCGACCTCGGCCTCGACTACATGAGCCATTTTGTCCGCGCCGGGGCGATGACCGAGGCCTTGCTGCTCGGCGCCGTAGCCATCCGCACCGGAAAACGCCTCGAATGGGACGCCCGCAACATGAAGGTGACCAACGTCCCCGAGGCCAACCAGTACATCGACCCGCCGTATCGGAAAGGCTGGTGACCCCGGTTTGTAGGAGCGGCTTGTAGCCGCGATTCTTGACGAGCCGGTGGGTTTCCTGGGCTGTCTTCGACCCTGAGGCTCCATTCGGCCCGAGTTCATGGCCGAGGGCAGACCCGAAGGGAGCTTGTCGAAGTCATCCCGCCGGTGAGACGCGGCAGATGCTCGAAGCGGGCAGTGCGGCGGGCACGCTTTACATACGAGAGTGGTGTCGCGTGATTTCGGAATCTGAGGATGCCAGGAACGTAAGCCTCCGGGTCGCCTCGGCGCGTTCACGTTCGTTGAACCCGCTTCTGCTGTTCTTGCTGGGCCTGATGTTTCTGCTGCTCACCCTCGAACAAATGCTCCCCGTTTTCGTCCATCGGGTCGCGGTTCATCAGAACGGTGACCTGCAGTGCCGGGTCCTGCGGGACCGAGACTGGGGCAGCGCGGTCTTCTCGGCAAGTGTCTGTTTTCTCGCCGCCGCATGGCTCTCGTTGACGCGCAGGAAGGGCAGGCGCTTCTGGCCTTGGTTCCTCTTGGTCGTCGGGCTCATCCAGATCCTCGGGACTCTGCCGGAGCTTGGCAGGGACGGTTTTCGAATATACCCTCCGCCCGTGTTCGGCCGCCCGCCACAATGGTGGGAGACATGGAGAGCTACGCGGCGTCTTGTCCTTGACCCTCTGCTTGTGCTGCGACTTGGCCTGCACGTGCCTATGGTGACCATGGCGCTGTACGTCCTCTGGCCTGCGAGACGCTACGCCTCCGGATGCTGCAGGGCCTGCGGGTACAACCTGAGGGGCAACATCTCGGGCGTGTGTCCTGAGTGCGGCACTCCCGTCGTCAGCATCGCACAGACCCGGTCCGAAGCGGGGCCGCTTGCGTCGGCTGGTGCCGGATTGGGCGCTATTGCGGGAGGCGCTCTCTCTCGCCATCGCTGGCTGGCCAGATTCGCGGCTGCTCTGGTCTTCCTTGCTTGTCTTTGTACTGTTTGGTCCTTCCTGGCGTGGCGTGCTCGGTTTGCTCCGCCAGGTGACTACGACCTCGCGTGGACGTTCTTCTGGGGTGGCCCCCTCCCTGCTGAGGAGAGTAGTGACATCCACTTCTACATGGCGTTTAAGAATCTGGGCAAGGACGAGATTCCCGAGGCAACCTACGGATACGTTCTCTACCTCGATGGAAGGTTTGCCGCGAGTTCCGAGCACTGGGAACCGTTGCCCCCCGAGAAGGGCTTACGCACGAACGTCGGTTCGTCCGACCTCCGTCAGGGCACGTACACCTACCGTTTCGTGCTCGACGAGGAGAACCGGGTCCAGGAAACGGACGAGACAAACAACGTGATTGAAGGTACCTTTACAGTTCTCCCCAAAGGGCATCCGGATATTGGGAAGGATGTGTCGGCTGACTCCTTGATGAAGCAGTTGGCCACCAGACCCGGTCTCCTGCCCCCATGACGTATCGTGGGGAAAGGGGACTTGTCTTTGGGACGTGTGATCTCCCTGACCTGACAACTGAACAGCCCGCCCGCTCAGTTCGGCATGATCCGGCATTCAACCGGCGGCGTCACCCCCGAACCGCTGAGGCACGCGAGGAACACTGCCAAGTCCTGCTGATCCACGTCGGCGTCGGCGTTTGTGTCGGCAGCGGCGCAGTCGGGATCATCCTGCTCGTACCCTGATCCCGTCAGGCAGCCCTGGAACCAGCCGAAATCCGCCTGGTCGACGTCGAGGTCATGATCGTGGTCACCGAAATAGACCGGCGGCAGGTTGCGGATGATCTCGATGCCGCCGGACTTCGGGTTGTCGGCCGAGCCGGCCGTGTACTGAATGATGATCTGACCGCTGGAGTTTGGGTTTGTCGTGAAGGTCTGGACGGCCGCCTTGTTGGCTGCCCCTGCCGTGGCCAGGATGTCGAAATCGCTCAGTACCTGCGTGCCGTTGATGCTCACGTTGAACCGGCGCTTGCCGGCGGCGCTGAAATAGATCTCCGCGAAGTGCAGGCGGACGGTGTACTTGCCGCCGACGACAAGATTCGGGAGAGTGTACGTCAGCGAGGGCGAGGCCCACCGCTCGGACTGGTAAACGGCCGCCGGTGCCGGATCGCCAACCCCACTTGTGTCAATCGCTGCCGTCGTCTGGTAGGTGTTGCCGCCGCTGAACCAGCCATCCGCGGCGAATACGCCGGCCACGGGCCCTCCTGAGTTGACCGCATATCCGCCGTTGATCGTCACCGCCGCCTGAGCCGAGTTGCCGCTCTCGCCCACATTGTTGACGGCACTGACTACGTAGTAGTACGTGCGGCCGACTGTCAAATCGTTGTCGATGTAGTTCAGCGTCAAGGAGGTACCGATGGTCGGATAAGGACCTCCGCTGACAGTCGATCGTTTCACGTTGTAGCTGGTGGCGCCGCTGCTGGCCGACCAGCCCAGTTGTACCGAGGTCGGACCGGCGATGCAGGTCGTCAGATTGACGGGTGTCGGAGGCGGCACCTGCGGCACGGTCGAGAGAATGTGCTCCGCCAGCCACGGGCAGATCTCCTCCACGTCGAAGGAGAACCAGTTCATGTCGCCCGACTGGAAGAGCGTGCAGCCGACGACGTAAGGGTCTTCCTTCATCCGTGCGTCAAACCAGGTCAGCCAGTCGATGTACTTCGCCGCGTCCGCCACTTTCCATCCCGGCCCGCCTTCCCCGCTCTGCCCGTCCACCCCGCCTTCGGTCAGCAGCAGGGGCAGGTCGGCCAGGTCGGGGTAGTTGCTTCGAAAGTAGCTGTAATACTGCCGGTATCGCAGCGAGTACCAGATCTCGGTGCTGACACTCTTCGAGTAGGGCAGTGTGTAGGAGTGATAGCTCCAGCCGCCGTTGTAGCTCTTGCACACCCGCAGGGCGGGCACGATGGTATCGAGCATCAGCCGGACATAAGCCGCATCGCCCGGGGGGTTGCCGACCGAGATGCTGAACGCGCACGGCTTGAAGCCGGCGTTGGCGATCAGCGGGGCGAGCGTGACCCAGAACGTGTTGTACCACTGGGCGTCCTCCACCGAGCCCCATGTCGGCGTGCTGTCGCCCTCATTGGGACCTTCAACGTAGTCGATGAGCGCCCGGTCCTGCGCCGGCAGGCCGTGGATGGGCGGGGCCAGGATGGTATTCCAGAAATCGTTTGCGCAAGCGGCCGGGTCCTGGCTGCGGTTGTACGATCTGGGCGTGTAGACCCGCAGCACGAGCACGCCGTTCGGGTTGTCGCGTTTGAAGTCGCGGGCGGAGGCTATCATTGCCCCGCCGGTGTCCAGGATCTTGTGAATCCGCGGGTGGGCGTTGACCACCTGCGAGGCCCCGCTCGTATAGTGAATGATCATGTGCAGCCCGAGTCGGCTCTCGGTCTGCTGCGCAAGGACGCTAGATGCCCCGGCCAGCAAAGCAACCACGGCTGGCAGCAGCGCGCGGGCACCAGTCGCTCTATGCCCGAGCGCACAGGGCCGCCTCATGCGTAGCGTGCCGGCGCCAGCCGTGCTCATCTCACAGGCCCCAATAACCCTGATCCGCGACCGCAACTCTATTCTATAGCTTGGCTTGCGTCGACTTAAGTGATTGTTGGCCCGCACCGCTCGGCCCAGAATCCCTTCTGGGCCTTCCGGCGTGAGGACTCCCATCCTCCTTCCTGTTGCTGCCGCTGAGCCCAGAATCCATTCTGGGCCCCCCGGCGAGAGGATTCCCATCCTCATTCTTACCACTGTTGAACGTCGAACCGATGGGGACGAACGGATCGTCGTCCGATCGATGGCCGCCTATGCGGCCGGCGTCAGGCCCAAGGCCTGCAACAGCGGTAGCCGGCGGCATCGTCGCCGGATCAAGCCCCACCTCGTACGGTCCGAAGGCTGAAAGCCTTCAACCCGGTTTCGACGGGACTGTCTGTGAACGTACAAGCCACCAAGCTCGCCAAGAAGAGAAACACATGACTACCGAGGCGCGGGCTCGACCAGCCAACGACCGTGACCACCTATGTTCTCTTGCCGCGTGCCGGGATAATCCCGAGAGGCAACAGAGATAGCAGAGACGGCTTTCTCTGTTGCCTTCGTTTCCTGCTGTTCAAAATGCCGTCCGGCGGTAGACTGTGGGCATGGCGCGCTTGCGACGAAGACGGCGGATACTCAAGTGGGCGGGACTGGTTGCCTCGCTCTTGATCGGCGTGGCTTGGATGATTTCTCTGACCAGGTCGTGGTGGTATGCGTGGGATACAGAGTACCTCGGCCGGACAACCGGCCCGGTCGGGAGTGGTGGCTACTGGGTATCCGTCGACTTCATTGTGTCACTCTCGAAGGGGTGCCTTGTGTTCGGGCGGGGCAATTATTCTTTGCCCGCGAGGGGGTCGAGCTCGGGCTGGATGGGCTCCTCTCTGGTGCCGGCTGGGGACCTGTATGGCCGGGTGGGGAACGCATGGCAAATCTCTCTGCCTCTGTTGGTGTTGCTCGCGTTCACTTCTATTCCGACCGCCTTCTTGTGGTGGCTTGACCGCCGCCGCATTGCGCCCGGCCACTGCCAGAAGTGCGGCTACAACCTCACCGGCAACACCAGCGGCATCTGCCCGGAGTGCGGGGAGAAGGTCTCACAAGAACGATCTGCCTGAGCCGGCCTGTTGATGAACCGCAAAGACGCCAAGGTCGCCAGGAAGCCGAAATCACGAAAGTCGCAGATCCGCTGTGGCGAACAGGAAAGCGTGAAAGCACGAAACGGAATAAGCTGGCTAAAACCATACGAGGCACATCACGGTACTCCGGTCTTCTTTGGTGCCACAAACCGTCGGAGTCTCCGCATGCTGCGAGGCTTCTCAGGGGCGGACTGCCGAAACGCCGGGCAGGAACTCGCGTCCCGAACGACGGCTGCGCTCCTCCTCTCCGCGTCATCGGGCTGACGGCGAAGCCCGCGCCGGGTTCTCGTTCTTTCTCTCAGTCACGTTTTCGGTAGAGCAACCGCCGCAGGTCAAAACGCCAGTTTCAGCGGCTCGCGGAAGCGGACCCCGATGCCGATGCGGGCGGGCGCTTCACCTCCGGGGGAGGCGAGTCGGTCGCAGCGGACAACCTCGGCCGTGCCGGTGACCTTGCCTTCATAGGGGAAGTAGCCGTCGCCTGGCGGAACGGTCAAGGAGACGTTCAGCAGGGAGTTGAGTTCCGGCGTCGATGTCCCCTCCATCGGGTCGACCTCGAAATAGAGTCCGCCGGTGCTGATGTTGCTGCTGATGGTGCGTAACGCCTGCGGTTCGCCCTTGCCGGCAGGGCTGTATTCCATCGGGAGCCTCATGGCCAGACGGCGGTACTGACGGCGTTCTGTCTGAGCTGTGGCCAGCAGGGTGGATTCCATTTCTTCGCTTCCCATTCCCGCCGTTCTCCTCGCAAGAGCGGGGCCAGTGCTCCTATGGTCCTGTCTCCTGACCGAGCGATCTCCGCAAAGCATTATGCTGCAAGGCCTTATATCGGCCGCCGCAGGCTGGGGAATTGAAAATCACATGCTGACGGGCCGGCGGTTGTTGATTTGAAGCAACATCGCGCTTCCCACGCGTCTGTCCCAGTCAGCTCACAACGTTTTCATTGAGCGATACTTAGGCGCTCGTTGCGGCTCCGCAACATCGTGGTCGCCGGTCTCGTTGGCGCGGATGGGCCCCCTGGGGCATGCCATAGCGTCTTTAGAGTATTCCTTTGAGTTCTGTACCCGCGACGCCGTCGGTGGCCCGGTTCCCGGGTTAACGACTTCAGCCAGCCAGGTTGGCGCGAGAGTGACGGCCAGCCTCACGCCCAACCGACCTCTCGCAGGATCTTGTTCAGCGCGTCGACGGCGACCTTGAACAGTTCGGGACCGGTCTGGCCGGTAGAATGCTCGGCCTTGGCCAGATGCGGCTCGAGCGCCAGGAAGCCATCGTAGCCGTCGGCGGCGGCGTCGCGGAGGATCTCCGGAATGTGCCCGTCGCCCTCACCCGCCGGCACGGCGTGTTCCTTCTCGCCGTACTTGAAGTCTTTGATGTGGAAGTAGCCCACAAACCGGCGCAGGGGCAGCCAGCAGGTGTTGTACACGTCCTGCACGTTCATGTTTACAAAGTTGGCCGGGTCGAAGGCGGCCACGAGGTGGTCCGAAGGGATGGCCGCGTGCAGGTACACGCAACGTTCGGGGTACGCTCCGAACAGGTTCGACTCGTTTTCGAGCACCAGGGTGATCGGCAAATTCTCGACATAGTCCACCTTCTCGGCCAGCCGATCGATCACCTCCATGCGGTAGTCGGTGATGTCACGGCCTTCGGGGGCATAGTAGCTGAAGATGCGGATGTGGCGGGCGTCGAAAAACTGGGCGATGTCCACGGCCCGTTTGAAGTCGTCGAAGTGCTTGCGGTAGTCGTCGCTGAGCCTGACCTTGCCGATGGGTGAGGCGATGCATGACACGCCAAAACCGCGATCGTCGAACAGGTTCCTGAGGTCGGCCATCTGCTGTTGCGAGAAGGTCATTACGTTCTGTCCCCACATGCCGCGGAGCTCGATGTGGCGGATCCCGTTGGCCTCCAGGGTATCCAACTGGCCCTGCGGTTCGGGGCTGATCTCGTCGGCGAAAGCACTGATCGTCGGCATTTGGCTGGCCTCCATTTGTCAGGAACCCTGTTGGAGGGTTCAGGACTCAGGGTTCAGGGTCCGGGCGGCGAGCACTCAGCTCGCCACGGCGAGTCTCGCCTTCGGCGGACTTTCAGTGGTCAGCCCGGTCACCCGCCTGATGGATAATCTAGCGACTCACCTGCCTGCAGGCCAGCCCGGTCGCCCGGCGTCTTGACAGTGGCATCGAATGGGAGCTAACCTTTGCCCTTCAGCGGCTTTGGGAACGCGGAGCCACGTAGCGGAGGTCGCCATGCTCGGATACGTCGGGGTGCTCGGATTAGCCGGTCTTGTGTTCCTGGCGGGTGGCGGATGCGCCGCTGATCGGGTACTCGGTGCCAGGGCCGCCGACGGCGACAGCGGGTTTGTCACCATCTTCGACGGCAGCAGCCTCGACGGCTGGGAGATCGTCGTCGAACCCGGTGATACGCCGGACAAAAAGCTGAGGCAGGATGCCTTCTATCTCGACAACGGCACCCTGGCATGCAAGGCGTACGGGTATCACTGGTTCCGCTACAAAGAGCCGCTGAGCGATTTCGTTCTGCACATGGAGTTCAAGGTTGCCAAGGACACCAACAGCGGCGTCTGTCTGAGGAGCCTGAAGAAGGGGACTCCGCCCACCACCGGCTTCGAGATCCAGATCGTCGATGACATCGGCAAGGAGCCTTCGAAACACAGCACCGGCGCGATCTACGATGTGGTCACGCCGATGTACAACGCGTCGAGGCCGATCGGCCAGTGGAACGAGATGGAGATCACCGTCAAGGGCTCGCTGGTGGTTGTGGTGCTCAATGGGATCAAGGTGGTCGACACGGACTTCTCGAAACTGACCCGGCCGGTCGGCAAGTTCGATTTCGCTTACGCTAACATGCCTCGTACCGGCTACCTTGCCCTGCAGGATCATTGGACGCCGATCTGGTACCGGAATATCCGGCTGAAGAAGCTGTAACGCACGTTCGGTGTAGGAGCGGCTTGCAGCCGCGATCTTGGCGAGCCACGGGTCCGCGACTCGCCGTGGCGAGGTTTATCCCCGTGGTGTGAGCCGCGAGACGGACCCGCACCGCTCGCGTCTTCGGTGACGTCGCGTTCAAGAGGCAGAATAAACCATTAGGCTCTAAACGAAACATGAAGATTAAGGATTTCCAGCTCTATCACGTTCGGCCGCGTTACCTGTTGCTCAAGATCGAGACCGATGAGGGGCTGCACGGCTGGGGCGAGCCGACGCTCGAGGGGCAGACCCTGGCTGTCGAAGCGGCCGTGCGGCAACTGATGCGGCTGATCAAGGATGAGGACCCGCGGCGGATCGAGCACATCTGGCAACGGATGTATCGCTCCGGGTTCTACCGGGGCGGCGCGATTCTCTACAGCGCGATCTCCGGCATCGAGCAGGCCCTCTGGGATATCCTCGGCAAGTCGCTGAACGTGCCAGTCTACCAGTTGCTGGGCGGCCGGGTGCGCGACCGGATCCGCATCTACGGGCAGATCGGCAGCCGGCGCCCGGAGATCCTGCTCGAACGCTTCCGTCGCTTGCGGGACAAAGGCATGACCATGGCGAAGTTCGGCCCGTGGTGGGCGACGAAGATCGTCGATTCGCCGGCCGTGGTCGAGCGGGCGGTCAACATGATGGCGGCGGTCCGCGAAGCGGCAGGCAGCAAATTCGATCTGGCCCTCGACTGCCACGGGCGTCTGAGCCCGGCCATGGCCATCCGGTTTGCCAAGGCCCTCGAACCCTATCACCCGATGTTCCTGGAGGAGCCCTGTCTGCCGGAGAACGTCGACACGATGGTCACCGTCGCCCGCTCCACGTCGATCCCCATTGCCACCGGCGAGCGGTTGTTCACCAAGTGGGGCTACCGCGAAGTCCTGGAGAAGCAGGCCGCGGCCATTATCCAGCCGGACCTGTCGCACATGGGCGGTATCTTCGAGGCCCGCAAGGTCGCCGCCATGGCCGAGGTCTATTACGCGGCCGTCGCCCCGCACTGCCCGCTGAGCGCGGTCTCGCTGGCCGCCTGCCTGCAACTGGCCGCGTGCATCCCCAACTTTCTCGCCCAGGAACACGTCAACCTCGGCGAGAAACTGCTGGTCGAGCCGTTCGTCATCAAGGATGGCTATGTCGATGTACCCACCAAGCCCGGCCTGGGCATCGAGGTCGAAGAAGACAAGCTCGTCGAGCTGCTCTACGACGGCAACTGGACCACGCCGGAGCTTCGACACGAGGATGGGGCGGTGGCGGACTGGTAGGCAAAAGGAGCTTTTAGCTGTTGCCCGGGCGAAGTGGTCAGCCTCGAAGCGAGCGATGATTTCCTTGTCACGACCAAGACGGCGCCGGCGAGCAGGAGGACTGCTGTAGCGGGCTCGGGGATCGGGGTCAGCAGGAAAGACCGATACTCGCCGTTCACGGATCCCCAACCGACGATCTGACCATGGTCGTTGATGTCTTCGGCCTCGCACAGGGACCAGCCAAGATGGGGCGGAATCAGGTCGTTGAGGTCGTGCATCTGACCGTTGGTATACACGAAGGCTCTGTAATGGCCCTCGTCCCAGATGTTGCCGACGACTTGCCCCAGGTTGTTGATGGCATACGCACGGCTTGCCGTTGCGCCGAGCGACCCGAGATTCAGGATCGACGGTCCGTCCCATAGGCACGCACGTTCGAGGCCATCACCAGTTTGCGAGAATCCAGCAACCTGTCCCGCGTCGTTGATATCCTCAACCCAGGTGTATTCCGAGCCCAAGCCGCTCAGGTAGGTGATCGATTCGCCTGACCATATGCAGGGGCGGCGAGTAATACCGTCGTACCCGACGATCTGTCCGGAGTTGTTGATCGCGCACGCAGAGCCAGGAGCGAAGTCCCGGACCGTCTGGCCGTCAAAGAGAAAGACATACTGTCCGAGTTGGTGCGGCTGGTCTGGATGCTTGAAGTAATCGCCAACACCTTGTCCGGATTCGTTGATATCGCGGCCCCATCCGTACACGGGGATATCAAACAGCACGCCGTCGATCCAGAAAACGGGTCGGTGCAGCACGCCGGTTTCCACGGAGTCCCACGGAAACCAGACGCCGGCGGCCGCGCCCGTCTCGTTCAAAGCCATCGGGGCGCATGTGCCTTCCCCGCCGGGTGTGGACAAGGGTGTCACTTGGCCGTCCTGCCAGATGGCAGGCAGGCTTGGGCCGTTCTCGCGGCGAATCAGGGGCCCTGCGATCTCTCCGCGATTGTTGATGGCATGGGCACCGCCACGACCGATCTCCTGGATCGTGTACTGAAGGCCCAAGCACGGCGCTGCGCTCACAAGAACACACGCGAGGAGCAGGGACTGGCAGTACGACCTCTGAGTGGTGACCATCGACTGTTCCTTGCAGAATCGGATATTCGGGTGTTCCGTTAGAGGTGTATCGGCCGCGTTCGGGCTTCAGCATGAGGCGGCAGGGTGTGAGATGGTTGAATGGGGGCGCGACGGATGATGAATGCCGGAAGTCCGGGCTCTCGTCTCTTGCTCAGGGCCGATCAAGCCGGTCGCTCTCGGGCACGGGGGTATTGGGCACGGCCGCCAGGTATCTCTCGAAGTCCTCACGGCGCCCGGCGGCCGCTTCGCGGCGCAGGTAGTCCATGGTCAGGATCACCGCCAGCTTCTCGCTGGCTGCGCTCGCCAGAAACTGGCTCACGGAGTAGCCCTCTTTCTCGGCGAGCGCTTCGATCTGCTTTTTCAGCGATTCCGGCAGTTGGATAGTCACCGTGGTCATGATTCGGTTCGCAACAGGTGGAGGAAGTCACGGGGCGAAATCGCGGTCACGCCGAGTTCTTGCGAGCCGTGAAAATCCTTCACGTTCTGTACAGTAGTATAGCAGGCAGGGCGGGCTTTGCGCTGCTCACTGGTCACTGTGGGCTTCCTCTCCGCCCATAGATCACGCGGATGCCCGACAGGCGCAGATCCGGAGTGAGGATGGGAATCCGTGCCGGGAGGCCCCCAGACGGGAATCTGGGGGCCGGCGGTTCAAGACACCACCGGGATAAACCCGGTGGCTCGCCAACATCGCGGCTGCAAGTTGAGCAGAGCGAAGCCCGCCGTGGCGGGGCGCTCCTACATCCGGATCGCGGTCAGAGACCGCTCCTACTCTGAACCTCGCCACGGCGAGTCTCGCCTGCGGCGGACCTGAACCCTGAACCCTGCTTGCCACGCCGTAGCCCGGCGAAGGCGGGAACCCTGTTTCAGGCCAACTCGGCCGAGATCTTGTGCAGCAATTCAGGGATCGGCAAGTGCGACGGGCACACTGTTTTGCAGCTCCCGCAGTTGGTGCAGACTGCCGACGGGTCGTAGCCCAGTTGCCGATACAGCCCCTCCGCCAGTTCGCGGTCCTTGTAGTCGTTCAGGTAGGCGTAGTAGCGGATCATGTTGGTGACCGCGATCTGCTCCGGGCAGTTGATCTCGCAGGCCCCGCACAGGTGGCAGGCGGCGGCCATCTGGAGCTTGACCACGGCCCGCAGTTCGCGCTCCGCTTCGGCCGAGAGCTTGATGCCCGGCAGCGGAACCATCTTCTCCATGTCCTCGTTGCTGCCCATCCGGGCGATGACCGCATCAACCAGCCCCTCAGTCAGGTGCAGCATCCACAGCCTGGCTCGCTCTTCATCGCCGTATTCCTTGCCGCCCATCAGGGCGTTGAACTTGTCCTCGCGGGCGGGCTCCTTCGGCCGGGCATTGATGCCCTTGGTCTTCATCGCGATGATGCCGACGTCCTGCTTCTTGAGGGCTTCCAGCTCCGGCTTGAGATTGTCGAAACTGCCGGGATTGATGCCGGCCATGATCAGGTCGATTTTCCACGGCCCGCGCTTGTTGGCCTCGACCGACGCGGCCAGCACCTCTTTGTGGTGCCGGTGGCAACTGAAGCCGAAATGTCTGGCCTTGCCGGCCTTGTGGATCTTCTCATAGGCTTCCCAGAGCTCGACGCAGTCGAAGATCCACGGGATCTCAATACCATGCATCATGTAGCAGTCGAACTCATCGATCTTCATCTTCCCCAGCGAGATATCCAATGCATCCAGGTACATCTTGGCGATGCGCTGGCCGACGGGGCGGAGATCGGGTTTCTTGCCGGTCTCTTTCTCCTTCGCAACCGCCTTCTTGTGGGCGTCGAGCATGACCTCGCTCTTGGGTGGGACCTCCTCCCCAAGGAACTCGGAGACCGCTTTGGCGTAGAGCTTGCGGACCTCCTCGTCGATCCGGCCGTATCCGGCGATGTCGGATGATTTGCTGGTGATCCACAGCTTGTCACGATACTTGCGAACGAACCCGCTGAGCTCGATCTCGTGGTTGCCTCCGCCGTAGTTGGAGGCGCTGTCGAAGTAGTTCATGCCCGCCGCCAGCATGCGCCGCCACAGCGCGTCATTGCCCGCGTTGCCGATGACCATCCGGCTGACCATATAGTTGGTTCTGCCCATGCGGGCGTATTCCATGGTCGGGGCCTTGCTCCGCCAGATCAGATCCTTGGGGTCCACCTTGGCGCCGGTCGGGGCCGTGTCGGGCTTCCTTTCCTCCGCGGCATTGAGCATGGATGCGGCGACGGCGGCCGAGCCGATCCCGGCGGCTGTCCCTTTGAGAAAACGGCGACGGTCGATGGGGGCGGGCTTGTCCATGGGACGGGCTCCTTCTTGAAATCCGGTGTCATGTCCTTGGCGACTCTGGCGTAGCGACAACGGGCTCTGTTGGTCCCATACCTCTGCCGCTGAGCCTGTTCGAGCGAGGAAATAGTATAACCGAAGCTGCTTCAGATACGACCAAGACGGCAAGCACACTGACACAGCAGTGGCACACGGCTGACGTGTAATCGCGCCCCCAGGTCCAAGAAGAACCTGGACCATGCGACGGTTCAGTTCCCCGGGCTGCCGCCGGTGTCGCGCATCGATTGTCCGGCATTGGGGCGCGGAGCGGCGAGCACCGCCGCGATGAAGAACGCTTGCCGCTGCCGTTCATCAATTGAAGCCTTGCTCAGTAGTTCGCCGATATACCGCGACGTCAGACGCCCGTATTCCTGCTCGCGCACCTTCTGAATGATCCGGGCCTGAGCCTCCTCGAACGTTAGACGCGTCTCGGGCTTCTTGCGGGTGCACCGGATGATGAAGCTGCTGTCCTCGGTCTCGATTATCTCGCTGATCTGGCCTTCATCGAGGGCGAAGAGAATCTCGCCGGCAATGGCGTAAGAGCCCGTCAGGGTCCCCGGGCTGATTTCGCCCCATGAGCCGCTGTTCGCTCGCTGTGGGCCCTTCGAATATGTTCGCGCAACGGAAGCGAAGTCGACACCGCTATCGATTTCTTCGCGAGCCCGCCGCAGGTGGTCGCGGGCCCGCTGCCGGGCGGCAGAGATCTCCTCCTCTGTGGCCTGGGACACCGGCTTGCCCAACTCCTCGTGGAGCGGCACTTCGATCATCTGGAGCTCGGCCTTGGCCGGCGTGGTGAACTCCTTCAGGTGTGCCTGGTAGTAGTTCAGCAAGTCGCGTCGTGGCGGGTCGCTGACCAGCGGTTCAAACCGCTCGTGCAGGTAGTTCGACACGAGAAGCTGTTGCTTGGTACGCTCCTGGATGTCCTTCATGGTCAGGTTGAGGGCGGCCAAGTGGGCTTCATACCGGGTGCGGGCCCCCCCGAAATGGGCGTTGATGACCCGCTGGATGGCCTTGTCGGCCTCCTTCGCCAGGTACTCCTCTGCGCTTTCCGTGAGCTTCTTCTTTGCCTGGTCGTAGATGACGATCATGCTGGCCTGGTGGCGTATCTCTTCGGCGATGGTCTTGGCGATGCTGCGATAGTACTCCCGCTCCGAAGACGCCGATCTGGCCATCTCCTGCAGTTCGGGCATGAGCGGTTCGAGGACTTCCTGCACCGTCAGCGGCTTGCCGATGACGAACATCACCGGCGTGCCGGTGTCGCCCTCGGGAATCTCGGCAGGAAAGGTCAAATCAAACGGCTGCGACGTGGCCGACGCGGCGGCGGTCGCGGGCTGTGACCGATCGACGTCCGGGTGATAGTGCGCGGCATGCGCCGCCTTGTGATCCTCGCGCTTGGGTCCTTGCTTCTTGCTGTCGCATCCGCCGAGGCACAGGATGGCTATCGGGAGGCCGGCTGCGGCGATCACGCGGTATTGGCCAAACGCTCGTCTCATGAGGCCGGCATTTTAAGTTTGGCTCTCTGCTGCTGCAACAGACGCCGGAGGACCGCCAGCAGGGTCGCGGGCTCGAAATACGCCTGGGTCAGCCTCAGGTGGATGGTGTGAGCATCGGCCATCCGGGCGGAGCCGGGGCTGTCGGCGAAAACCGGCTCGACCAGGGCCAGCTCCTCGACGCTGAAGATCAGGTCGGGAGGCTGCTTGTTGATCGCCCTGATCCTGAAGGGCTGGGCGAGGATGCGGATCTCCGCCAGCGCCAGCAGATCGGCAACCGCCTGCGGGTAGGGGCCGAAGGCGTCCCTGACATCCTGGTCGAGCTGTTCGAGCTCCGACAAGGACCGGCTGCGGACCACGCGGCGGTAGATCTCCATCCGCTGGCGGTCGGATTCGATGTAGTTGCGGGGAATGAAAGCCGGGATGTCGAGCTCCAGGTGCACCGGCCGGAACTCCTCGGCCGGTTCGTTCTTCAGCCGGCGGACGGCCTGGTCCAGCAGTTGGCAATACAGCTCGTACCCCACGGCCGCGATATGCCCGCTCTGCTCCGGCCCCAGGATGTTGCCCGCCCCGCGGATCTCCAGGTCGCGCATGGCGATGCGAAAGCCGGCCCCCAGGTCGGAGTACTCCTCGATGGCCTTGAGCCGCCGGGCGGCATTGGGCGTGATCGCCCTGTCCGGCGACAGCAGCAGATAGCAGTAGGCCCGGTGTTTGTACCGCCCGACACGGCCGCGAAGCTGGTGAAGCTCGGACAGCCCGAAGCGCTCCGCCCGGTCGATCAGAATGGTGTTGCAGTTGGGGATGTCCAGCCCCGATTCGATGATCGTCGTGCAGACCAGGACGTCGGCCTCGTGCCGGACGAACTGTAGCATGACCCGCTCCAGGGCATGTTCGTGCATCTGCCCGTGACCGACAATCACGCGGGCCTCGGGAACGATGCGTTTGACCGTGTCGGCGAAGCTCTGGATGTCATGAACGAAGTTGTGCACGAAGAACACCTGCCCGTCGCGGTTGAGCTCGCGAAGGATGGCGTCGCGGATGAGTTGGTCCGACCAGTTGACTACCTGCGTGACGATGCTGCGGCGGTCCATCGGCGGCGTGGCCAGCGAACTGATGTCGCGGATGCCCAGCAGCGACATGTGTAGCGTGCGCGGTATCGGCGTCGCGGTCATGGTCAGCACGTCCATCGTCTCGCGGAAGCGCTTGAGCCGCTCCTTGTGCTCGACACCGAAGCGCTGCTCCTCGTCGATGATCAGCAGGCCGAGGTCCTTGAACGCGACGTCCTTGCTCAGCAGCCGGTGCGTGCCGATGAGCACGTCGACTTGCCCCTTGCGGGCACGATCAATGGTCTCGCTCTGGGCTTTCTTGGTCTTGAAGCGGGAGAGCGACTCGATCGCGAAGGGGTAGTCGGCCAGCCGCTCCTGGAAGGTACGCTCGTGCTGCTCGGCCAGCACCGTGGTTGGCACGAGCACGGCCACCTGCTTGCCGTATTCGACCGCCTTGAACGCCGCCCGGATGGCCAGTTCCGTCTTGCCGTAGCCGACGTCGCCGCAGAGCAGCCGGTCCATGGGCTGCGGCCGGGACATGTCCTGCTTGATGTCCGCGAGGCTGGCGAGCTGGTCTTCGGTTTCGGTGTAGATGAAGCTGCCCTCGAACTCGCGCTGCCAGAGCGTGTCGGTGGGATAGGCGATGCCCGGCTGGCTGGATCGCGCCGCCTGGATGTGCAGGAGATCGGCCGCCAGGTCGCCGATCGACTCTTCGACGCGCTCCTTGGTCTTGGTCCATCGCGTTCCGCCGAGTTTGCTCAGCGGTGGGGCGGCGGTGCCGGCGCCGATGTACTTCTGCACCAGGTCGATCTGGCTGACGGGCACGTGCAGGCGGGCGGCCTCGGCGAATTCGAGCGTCAGGTATTCTTCCTGTTTCTCCGAATCGCCCTTGCGCATCGTTCGCATGCCCTGGAAGCGAGCGATGCCGTGGACGACGTGTACGACGAAGTCGCCGGGGTTCAGGTCGAGCCACGATTCGACCGGCCTGGCCGCGTGCCACTTGCGGATGCGGCGGCGCTGGGTATAGCGATGGAAGACCTCGTGGTGGCCGACCACCGCCAGCCGGCCGTCGGGCCAGTCGAAACCGTGGTGCATCAGTCCGACGGGCAATTCCAGCCGCGACGGGAGGTCGCCGACGGTGTTTTTCCACAGCTCGACGAATCGCTCCCGCTCCGGCTCGTTGTCACAGTAGAGCAGGACGTCGCGCTCGCCGGCCAGCCGGGCCAGTTCGCCGATCGCTTCCGACGATTTGGTCTCGAACCGCGCCAGGCTCTGCACGCCGAAGTTGAAGCGGTTCTCGATTCCGCCGCCCGCCAGGCGGTTGAGGTGCAACTGGGTGAACCCGCCGGCCCGCTGAAACACACGATGGACGGGCATCATCCCCGGCGGCCCGTTGAGCCGGTTCCAGAACGTCTTGCCGATCTCCTGGATCTCGATCGGCTCGTCGAAGGCGATGATCGTGTCCGGCGGCAGATACGACAGGAAGCTGGTGATGCTGCCCTCGGCGAATCGCCGGTTTGAGAAAAAGGTGTCAGGATGATTTTCCGCGATCTTGCGGCGAGCCGGGCCTTGGGCGGCCGGTGAAAAATCATCCTGACACCTTTTTCCCAGTGACAGCGACACGGCCGCGACCTGGATGGTGTCGAACTCCTGGTCGGATCGCTGCGTGCTCACGTCGAAGCGGCGGATGGACTCGATCTGGCTGCCGAAGAAGTCGATGCGGTAGGGGTCGGTCTCGGCCGGGGGGAAGATGTCCAGGATGTCGCCGCGAAGGGCGAAATCGCCCGGCGATTCGACCTGGTCCAGCCGTGCGTAGCCGTGCTCGACCAGCCAGCGGGCCAGTTCCTGCGGCTCCTGCTCCTGATTCACCGACAGCGTCAGCAGGTGCGCGGCCATGGCCTCCGGCGTCGGCACGCACTGCATCAACGCCTGGATCGGCGCCACGATGAAAAACGGGCGTCGTTCTGTAGGAGCGGTCTCCGACCGCGCTCTTAGCGTGCCGACGTCATCATCGGGGTCAGAGACCCCTCCTACACCGGTTTTCGTAGGAGCGGCCCGCCGCCGCGGGTTTTCAGCTTGCAGCCGCGATGAGTCTTCCCCGTCCTGTCTTGTAGGAGCGGCTTGTAGCCGCGACAAGGATGCGGACTGCCGCAACTTCGCGCACAGCCGTATCCGCTCGGCATGAATCTCGTCGCTGGCGGCCCCTTCGCCAGGTGCGGCCTCGAACGCACTGAACAGCTCGGGTGTCCGTCCGCAGAACAGCTCCAGGTCGTCGCGGACTTCGTCGGCCGGATCGAGGTGGGCGGTGACGTACAGGAGGGGCCGGCCAAGCTGGATCGCCAGCGCCCCGGCCAGAACAGGCGCAAAGGACCCCCACAGCCCGTCCGCACAGACCACCCCCCCCTTGTTGCCGCCGGCCGTCCGGTCGGCAGGACCGCTCGCACCGGCAGGGGGGCTCAACTCGCGAATCCGGGCCGCCAAGGCACGGAAAGTGCCGTCGCCGGACATCCGATCGACGACGTTCAGCACGATACCATTCTATCGGATGGACAGGGGGCAGGCAAAAGATGCCGGCTTGCGTGCAGACCCGAACACCAGTCCCGCTAGCGGGCGGCCCAGGTCCTCCATCGGGTGGCTCAGGTCCTTCCTGGACCTGGGTTGACGATTGACGATTTCGTCTGTGCGGCAGGTCTCGCTCCGCTCGACCGTGCCCTACCTTGGGACTGCTCGCTCAGAGACCCGAACTATGCTCACGGCGACAGCTTCAGGTCCTTCTTCACGGACGCACCATCCTTGATGTTCAAATCCTTGATGATGTTGTGCGGCTTGTCGTCGCTCAAGGCGAACAAGTGGTACTTGCCGGGCGGAATGTGCTCCAGGCGATAGCTGCCGTCCGATTCGATGCGCACCCAGAAACAGTAGTCGCTATTCTCTGGCTTGAGCACGTTCCGGTAACAGTGCTCGGGAGGCGAGTGGTACGCGGCCATCAGGCACGCCAGTGTGCCGTCTTTCGGTACGCTTCCATCGGCTCGGGTGACGCGGCCGTCGATTGTGCCGCCCACCAGAAGATGAACGTCTAGCGACAGTGTCTGCTCAGGCTTCATCTTTGGGACCCGGACGCTGGTTCGTGCGGCGTTCTCGCTTCGAGCGGCGATCGACGGTGCGGTGTTGGGGTTTGAGTAGACCCGCACCCGCTCGGCGCGGTAACGGCCTTGCGCATCGGCAACCGTCTTGATGCCCAGTTCCCCGCTGATGTGGATCTCGGCACCGGCGGCGGGAGTGCCATCAGGCATGAACACACGGCCAGTCAGCGTTCCGAAGCGGGCTGGCTGGAGCTGCAGGTCGATGGTTCTGTCCTCTCCTTCCTCAAGGGTCAGCTCCGGCTTGAATGCATCGTCGTACATGTCGAGTTGCAGGACGCTCGCGCAAAGCTGGTAACGTTGGGCAGGCACACCGTACAAGGTATACCGTCCCTGCCTATCGGTCACTGTGGACTGCGTGGACGATACGAAGGGATTCCTCCAAATGCTCACGGGTGTGGGCGAAGGTGGCACGCCGGTGCCGTCGATGAGCAGGAAGACCTTGGCCAGCGGCCGACCGGTGCTTGCGTCTGTTACCGTGCCCTTGATAGTGGCCCCTTCTGTGAGGCTGAACTTGAACCCGGCCGTGGTCTGGGCAGACTTGACCTGGACCAGCGGACTCAATGTGGGCACCGCGCGTGCCAGCTCAGGCGGGGGCGCGGTGAGCGGCTGCTTCAGATGACCATCGCGGTCCTCCGTGAGCCATGCGTAAACTCCGTACCCGCCGGCAGCCAGCCCGTCGAAGGAGAAGGTGCCGTCGGCGGAAGTGATGACCTCCTTATCCCTGAGCAGATTGTAGCGATTCTGATATTGTACGGTTTAGCCATTTTACGCCGCCCTGCAGAGCGTGAATTGCAGGGTTCTC
>CAZPIO010000009.1:0-103217 GCA_964586235.1 uncultured Planctomycetales bacterium | reverse complement strand
CTGATCAGGTCGATCTGACCGCTCGACTGGTAGAACGGGGCGGAGAAGATCTTCTGCACGCCGTCGGCCCATGCGTCGATCGTCCCGTTGGCCAAGTCGATGCCGATCTCGATGTGATACCACCGGCCGGAAACCGGCGCGGCAACCAGAGTGCTGACGGCGGGCCCGGGACCAGTGAGGATGTTATAGCTGCTGCTCCAGTAGACTCGGGTGATCTTCTGGCCGGCGCCGAAGACTTCGATGATTGCCTGGTTGCCAGCGGGGACCGTGCCGCGGGTCATGTCGAAGCTGACCTTGTGGTATCCGCCCACGAGCGTTCCGAAGTTGGCCAGCGACGCTCCGTCGTAGACGTTGGTGCCGTAGAGTTCTACGGCTTTGCCCGACGTGCCGGCATGGACCGCCCCCTGCACGATGCAACTGTTATTCGCGTCCGACCTGGTCCAGCCGCCCTGGCCGTCGAGGGCGCCGTCGCCGTAGGTGTCGAACGGATCGTCGAGCCAGACGAGGGAGGCCGGCTTCTGCACGCCGCCGGCGTAGTTGTATGAGAGATCGCAGGCGAACGCGGTGTAGTACACTGGTCCAGCGGGCACGCTGTGGCTGAACGAGTCGCCGGAGCCCGGGCTGGCCGGCCGATCGCACACCAGCACGCCGTCGGCCGGCGATGCGGGGAAGGCATCGGTCCGGTACCGGACCACCGTTCGGGCAAAATCGCCGTCGGAAGGATTGACCCACGTGAGCAGCACGTTGCCGGACACGCCGCGATACGCCCGCAGCGGGTTGACGTCGCCCGGTGGCACGGTGTCCGGCGTAATGATGGTCACCGTCGGGTACGTGTCGTTGAGTGAGTCGTCGATGTGGTCGCGCTCGTAGAATCGCAGGCCGCTGCCGCCGTGGCCCTGCCCGGTGAGGATGTCCAGGTCTCCGTCGCCGCGCCAGTCGATCGCATCCGCCCCGGACACCATCTGCGTCGCGGTGAACGGTTGAACGATGGTCACGCCGTCCAGATTGGCGAACTGCGGCACTGTTCCCGGTGCGCCGCTTCCGGTGTTCCTGTAGAATCGGACGTCGTCTTCGAATTTGCAGGCGATGAAGTCTTTTCTGCCGTCACCGTTCCAGTCGACGAACGACCCCAGGTTCGGCCGGGTGTAGTAGTTGAGCCCCAGGGACTGGGCGGCAGCCAGGGCCGGGCCGGCATCGCTGCCGTCGTTGCGGAACCAAAAGTAGCCGTTGTCTTGGTCGGCGTATACAAGGTCCTTTTTGCCGTCGTTGTTCCAATCGCAGACCAGCAGGCTGGCACGGGTGCCCCGGTCGATGGGGGTGCCGCCGGCGGAAAGACGCTGACCGGTGCCGAATGCCGGCGCGGCGTCCGTCCCGATGTTCAGGAACAGCCGGACCCAGCCTCCGCCGTCGGCGACCAGCAGATCCTTCTTGCCGTCGTTGTTCCAGTCGCAGATGTCGTGTCGTGCGTAGCCGCCATTGTCGTGGGTGCTGAGCACCTGGCCGTTGGCGTAAATCCGCTCACCGGTGGCGAACACCGGGGCCAGATCATTGTTCAGGTTCTGGAAGTACCAGAGGTGCCCGTCGGTGTCTGCCGCGACGAGGTCCTTCCTGCCGTCGTTATTCCAGTCCTTGGCTCGCACGCCGTTCTGGCGGATGGCATCGCACACTTGGAACTGCTCGGTGTAAGGCGCGCCGCTCGACGCGTCCCGCCGGACGAACTGGGGCGAGGTCGGCGTCCCCACGTTCTCGTGCAGCTCCCCGTAGTTCCGCGGGGCCTCGGGCGTGGCCACCGGCACGCGTTCCCAGAATTGTCCGATCACGAAATCGGGCAGGCCGTCGCCGGTGAAGTCGGCCACCTTCACACCGGAGTGGGCGTCGGCAATGTAGATGGGGTCGGCCAGAGCGATCACCTGCCCCGCGGCGAAGGTCGGATTTGTCCGCGGCACGGTGGTGTCGGTGTTGAGGAACATGTAGATCGGGCCGGGCTGCGTGCCGGCGAAGAGGTCGAAGTCGCCGTCGGCGTCGATATCCGCAGCGTCGAAGCGGGGATTGGACAACTCGATGTCCGAGCCGGCCGCCTGTATAGCCACCGGGTTGTCCGTGATCATATTGGTGCCGTTGAGGCGCACGTTGCGGTGCAGGTAGCAGCGGTTGTTGGTGGAGACGAGGGCGTCGAGGTGGTTGTCCCCGTTGCCGTCCCAGTCGCGAACGAAGGTGATCGCCGGGAACCAGCCGCCCTGGTGAAGCGAGGCCCCGGACTGCGTCTTGATCGGGCCGCGGTCCACGAAGGTGATCGGCCCGCCGGGCGAGGTGGTGTTCTCCAAGTACGCGATCTGTCCTTTGTAGGTGCCGTCCTCGAAACTGGCGAACAGGTCGCCGTCGCCGTCGCCGTCCCAATCGTAGAACGTCAGCGTCATCCACGCCCGGTTGCTGTCGGCCCGCGGCAGGATCAGCAGGTTGCCGCCGGAGGTGAGCCGGCCGCGGTCGATGAAACGGTTGCCGCCGACGTTTTCGTAGCAGAACACGAACGCCTCGACGCCGCCCTTGAACAGGTCCAGGTCTCCGTCGCCGTCAAGATCGTAGAAAGAGTCGAAATGGCAGGCACCGATCTCCCGCCGCTTGAAACCCTCGCGGAAGAAGTCGCCGTCGCCGACCAGGCCGTGATAGCGCTGCGGCTGGCCCAGACCGGACTCGACAGTGTCGAAGTAGACGGCATACAGCGTGTAAGCCTGGCTGGGCATCACGAAGCTCAGTGTCACGCGGTTGACGCCCCAGTATTTGTCGACCCGCCAGGGCAGCAGGTACTGCTCGTATCCGGAGCGGCCGGCGTCGTACACTGCGGGTGCCCCGGCGGCGCCGTAGGCCACCACCTCCAGCGTGCTCTCGTCGAACGTGCCGGACCCGCCCTGGTCGGCCAGGGCCTGGACGAAATCGACGTCGAGGCTGGCGGGGGAGTTCGAACGCGTTACCCCGCGAGGGTTCACTTCAAGCACCAGCCGATAGTGGTTCGGTGAGACCCAGGCCAGTTCCCCCCGGGCGGTATCCGGCTGCGCGAGCAGCCCGCACGCCCCGGCCAGCACGGCCGCGGCCAAGAACAGAGCCTCTCCTCGACGCCTCGATCGGCAACACATCCGGTTCATGGAAATGCAGTCCTCGTGCGGGAATCGACCACATGGGAAGACACGGTGACCTCCCCTCCGGGCTAAACTACATGATAGCGATTCCACCTCGTCGCCGTCCATCCGAAACCGAGGGTTTCTGCCGGCAAGTGGTCGCGATACCTGGCGATTGGGCGGAGGATTGCGTGGAAAGCAGACCGCACGGCCGGTCCCGCGGCTTGCGTGTGCCTGTGGATCGTGAAACCTCCGTGACATAGGGTCCTTACCGGCTTGGACTACAGGGCGCCAGGGTAAACCGGCAGGAAGGTTTCAGGCCTGAGCGGGCTTGCGCCTTCGGTGTGCGGCAGTCAGTCAGGCGGGGGCAGGAAGGGTGCGCCCCTAACACGAGAGGTCGAATTCGAGCAAATACCTTGTAGAGCACTTATGTTGTCATTGTACCCATCTATCCGTGTGCCCTCACGGCGGGTGGCCGGATGTCGTCAGCGGGCTTCATCACGCCATCACGATGAATCACTCATCCCGACACTTTTCGGCCCGCGTCCGCGCAAGAACAGGGCCACCGGCAGTCGGTGGCCCTGTTCGTGGAGTGATTGAATACCGGTATTGCGTTACCCGTCGATTATCAGCGTTTGCGTCTGAGGGCCACCAGGCCTCCAAGGGCCAGAAGCGACAGCGTGGCGGGCTCCGGGGTGATCTGCTTGTCCTTGCTGATGAGGAATTCACCGAAGCCGGGGATGGTGACGTCCCACTCGAAGGCCCAGGCTACGTTGGCCGCGCCGGCGGCATTTGAATCGTCCAGGGTCGTCGGCATCGCGTCATTCAACCTGTTCAAGGTTATAGGGACCAGTTGAGTCTCATGATGGTCGGACCGCGACGTAATCACGGTCTCCGTGACGACGCTGCCACCGAATTTCCTCTGTTCAACCGTGTTGTCCGCGAGAAAAGCAGTCAGATCACCCTGCGGGTTGCCGTTCAGATCGAAGTCCACGTACTGGAAGAAGTGGAACCCGAGCGGGCTGCCGGTTAGATTCCTGATGCTGATTTGCTCGGCAATGTCCGCACTTCCGCTTCCGAACGTGGCGCCGCGCAGCCGCAGGCCCAGTTCTATCTGGAACTGCTGACCAGGATCGGCGTAGAGCACGGCCAGGGTATCCGGCCGCGAATCGGTGAAGGGGTTCGTGTCCGTAACGACGGCACCTACTTGTGTCAGGGCATCGATTGAGGACTCCCCGGGCATGGCATCGGTACGATACCAGAACCACTGCTTGTTCAGATGGTTGACACCGTCAACAATCCAGGAGTGCTGCCCAGCTTGCGTCTGGGTCTCGTAGGCGGCGGTGGAATTCTGGTCCTGGAGTACGAACGGAGTGGCCTGGGCGGCAACCCCGCACGCAAGAAGGCCGCCCGCAACGACCAATCGTATCGCAGATGCTCGTATCGACATTATGCTATCCTCCTCCTGCGGCTTTCGCCGGCATGAACTTGCAGAGCGCCTGGCAGCTATTACCATGGAAGCAACGAAGACTTGCTGCTTCTCCGCCTCGCGCCTCCGATGAAACCATACTAAGGTAAATTCTTATTCATGTCAAGAACCTTTCTTGACGTTTTCTAAGCCTAGCCCGGTTGGTTTCCGGGACTGCTACCTATACCAGATGCTAGAGCCGGCGTGGCGTTGGTGCAATTGGACTTTGGTCCCATCGGTAGGGGGCCTGACCTGCGGAGGCCGATGGCGATTTGGTGCGATGGACCAAGGGGGCGAACAGGCTGCCCGACGAGCCGGCAAGCCACGATCTGCTTGTAACCCTATATAGAAGCGTAGGTTATGGCGAAAGGCAAAGGGCATCGACAGATCGAGCGGCCTTTGAAGGAGTATCAGCCGCCGCAGTTCGGATCGGGCGGCACGTTTTCGCCGCTCAGGCAGCGGTGCAGGAGGCCGAAATCGGGTTGATCGACGTCGAGGTCGGCGTCGAAGTCGGCGGCTACGGGGTCGTGGCCGTCAAAGGGCAGCGAGCAGGCGGCTGGATACGGAACGCCCGGGCCGCCGGCGCAGGATTCGAAGGTCGTCACGTCATCCTGGTCCACGTCGCAATCCTGGTCGAGATCGGCCGGCACGACGGGCAACATCGATAGCGTGGCACCGGCGGATTCAACGCTGTTGAAGCCGGCCGTAACGACGCAATGGTAGACTCCCGCGTCTGCCGGGCCCAGATTGGTGATGGTCAACATGGGCGAGTCCGTGCCGGTGTAGTGCCCATTGTCATACAGACCTTGCCCGTCCTTTTGCCACCAGTAGCTGATCGGGCCCTGGCCGTCCGCGATGATCTGAAGCACGGCCGTGCCGTTCGGGCAGACGTTCTGGGATTGCGGCTGCAGCACGATCGTCGGCGGCGGGGGGGCATAGGGGACGAGCTTGAGCACCCATGCCTCGCCGACGGCGTTGTGCAGACCGTTGCCGGTCAGGATCAGGCCGTCGGCAGAGATGCCGCGGACCTCCTGCAGCGTCCAACCGGTAAAGGTCAGGCCGTACTGGGCCGCCAGCCAGCCCTGTAGTTGCCGGACGCCGTTGGCTGAGTCCCAGATCAGAGCTTCCTTGGGCCCGTCGGGGCTGCCGTGATAAAGGCTGTAGCCACCGGCGAGCGAGCCGTCGCCGCTGAGGGCAAGGATTTCACCGTAGTTGTCGTTGTCGCCGCCGGGTATGAAGCCGACGGCCGTGGGGACGGTCGATCCGATCCAGATGCACGGCTTGTAGAGCATGAGTTCGTTAATGTAGTAGCTCCAGCCGCCCTGGACGAGGCCGTTGCGCGAGACGGCTTTGACGAGGGCTTCGTTTTTCGTGGTCGGTGAACCGATCAAGGTGTTGAGCGGAAGGCAGGAAGAGGTGCCGGTGTACTTCATCGCGTTGCGTGCCCCGCCACTTGGCGCGGTTCCCAGGTACTGATACTGCCCGCCGAAGTGGCCGTTGTCGGACACGGCGTGGAAGTCGGAGTTGTCATGGCCGTTGGGGGGCAGAGTCGGCAGATCGGTTGTTCCCGTGCTCTGCCGGTAGCGGCAAGCCTGCCGGCCGTTGCCGTCGCCGCCGTTGACTGTGCTGCCGCTGATCCACACTTCGGAAGTGCTGTTGGTGCCCAGGCCGGAGGCGGTCCATTCCAGGCTCGCGCCCGGACGCGGAAGATCGCTGAATGCACCTTGTCCGAGCGTATTGCCGACCCAACGTTTGGCCTTGAAGGTCGATGTGTTGGTGTTGACCGCCGCGACCACCGATCCGTTATGCAGGCCCACGCCGGCGGCGCTGCTGGTGGAAGCACCCGTGGGGACGCCGAGACCTTTGATACCGCCGCCGTCGGTCCAGATGAACGCCTGGCTGCCGCTGGTGCCACAGATGATCGAGCCATCGGAGGTGATTCCGGTTGCGGTGCTTCCGGTCATTCCGGGTACAGCCCCGAGCCCGTTGAACTGCGCGATGGTGATATTGAGCTTTGCCTCGGCCGAGGTCGCGCTCCCGTAGGCGTTTGACACCACACAGGTGTAAATGGCCACGTCGCCCAGGTCGGTGGCCGTTACGGACAAGGTGGGCGTGCCTGTGCCGGAGTAGTGACCTCCGTCGGCAAGGTTTCGATCATTCTTCCGCCATTGGTAAGAGAGGGGAGCCGTACCCATGGCCTGGACCGTAAAGGTTGTGCCTGCCCCGATCGCCACGGTTCGGTCCAGGGGCTGCTGAGTGATCGCAGGGGGATCCACGATCTCCCCGACCATGTAAGAGTAGAGCGAAGCGTTCTGGAGGATGAACCGCAGGCGTATCGGGCCGAGGTCCTCGGGCACTTGAGTGTGGGTCTGCCAGGTCACGACCTCGTCGATGCTGTCGCCTTGCAGGGGGATGCATTCGCTTTCGCTGTAACCGGGGATGACGGCGTCGCTGCTGTCGAGGACCTCGACCGCGAGCTGGCCGGCTGTCGCCTTGTAGTTGACGTGGAGCGGTCCGGATGCCCCGACGAGGCTCTTGGTCGAGACGCTTCCACCGCTCGGCCCGGCATCCAGAGAGACAAACCCGTCCTTACGCAGCGTCGCCAGACCGATTGCGCAGTTGAGCAGCTTGGTGGCATAGCCGTGGACGTTGTCACAGGCTCCGTAGTAGACCATCAGCGTGTTGCCGTTGAAGACCGGGGCGATGGCGGTATAGAGCTGTCCGTCATCCCATTGGCCGGGGGCTCCGAGGGGCAGGATGGGAGGGCGGTCTCCCTCCTCCCGTTTCCAGTTCACTGCATCGCGGCTGCTGACCAGTTCCGCATAGACGGGCCCGATGTAGTAGCCGTCAACGTCGGTGGCCCGGAAGATCCAGAGGAAGCCGAGATACATGGATTCGTAGGCGAACACGGACATGCCATACATGTGCGTTCGCTGAACAGTGCCGGCCGGGACCCAGCGGTCGTCGAACGTGTCCGGTTCGAGAATGAGGGCCAGCGGCGGCCAGCTCTCGATGGCGGCGGTCGTGCTGTGGCCGACGCTTCGGCGCTTGAGCCCGTTGACATAGGAATTGAGCTTCACGTAACCGCGGAACTGCTGCACGAACGGGTCCCACATAAACTGCCCGACGTCGCCGCCGTCGGTGATGACGGGATTGTTGGGCAGATCGAATGTGTGGATACCATCGGGCGAGTAAGCACCCCAGTAGCCGCCGATGTCGAAGTTCATCAGCGTGTATTGCCGGTCGGGATCGGCGTTCCACGGCGTGTGGAGCACCGAGGTGATGCCGCTCTGGCCTGGCCGTACGAAGATCATGTTGTTGGCCGTCGAGCCGTGCCAGGACCGGATGCCGAGATTGGGCTTGGTCCAGTTGACTCCGTCCGGACTGGTAGCGTAGAGGATATTGCTGCCGTCGTTGTCGGTGTCCTCGGGACGCAGGGTGTGGTACCACATGCGATATCCGCTGGTGTCCTCGGCCGGCAGGACGGTGCCGTAGATATAGGTGACGCTGTCCTCCCATGCCTCGGTGGGCAGCAGGACAGGGTTGCCGGCGTATTTTTCGAAGGGGTGATAGGTGCGGGTGACAGCGGTCTTGCCTTCGATGGAATGATCATCGACGAGCAGTTGCCAGGGGCCGCTGAGGTCTCCCAGCGAGCGCTGGGCAAGGGCCGTTCCGGTCGTGATGCTTGAAAGGGCGGCCGCAGCCACGGTGATGGTCCGAAGGCACTTGAGATGCTGGATCACGCTCATTCCCTCGCCTGATCGGCAGGTCCACAGCGCCCTTTCGCCCCAAGCCGGTTGTTCCGCCGGGTTGAATCGGATTCCGCGACCCCCATCCATGATACAAAAATGGCCGCAGGCGTGTCTACCGGGCGTTTTCCGGGGGGTACCGGCGGCTAACAATCGATCCGTTCGGCCTGTTGTCGGAGACAAGTCCGCAATCAGGGATGTAGAATAAGGTAGGAGGACACGATCCTGGAACTGCCTGATTTCAAGGTGCTCGACCCTCCTGGCCCGGAGGGCCTCCAGCATGACCTTCCCTGCCCGCGATGCCGGTACAACCTGCGCGGGTTGACCTTGCCGCGGTGCCCCGAGTGTGGCTTCGAGTTCAGGTGGGAGGACATCCCGCGGATTTTCGACGAGATCCGAAAACGGCGGGAGGGGCGTAATTCTGCCATCGCGGCGTGTGTATTGACGGCGCTGTTCATCGGTGCCTTGGTCATCTTCGCCCAATTCTGGTTCCTTCTGGTCTTATTGGCATTCGTTCTCATTCCCTTTGCTGTCAGCGGATGCCAAGCCGCGGTCGAGATGTGTATCGTCGCCCCAATCATCGGTCGAATTGGTTGGTGCCGGTTCCGTTCGTGGTGGGAGGGGGTCCTGATCGGCTACGGAGTGAGCGTTGTGAGCATGTTGCTCGCAGGGAGGTATTGGTCTCTCGGAGACTTTGGCTGGGATGCCGCCGAGCGCTGGGGCTTGCTGCACTTCTATGTCGGGACAACGATCGAGGTTGCCATTGTGCAATTCTGGGTAGTGCGGAGACGGTGGCGGCAGTGGGGCGTTCCAGTCACGTCGCGCAGGCTGATCGCGGCCTGCGCTTCGTCGAAACTCATCACCGGTGCCCTCTGGTTCCTGATGCCGTTCAGGCTCATGGCCGTGCGGTAACGGCGGGTCCGTGACAGTTTGGGCGGGGTAGAGGCAGGGCCAATTCAGAACCCGGAGCGCAAGCGACGGGCCAGACCGCGAAGCGGTCGCACGACCCGAGGCCCGCTCGCTAGCGCTCGGGGTTCTGAAAGAGCCGCCTAAACTGTCACGGGCCCGGTAACGGCTGCCTCCGACCCGTCCTCTGGACACAGACCCCGTTCTGCATTATCTCGGTCGGTATTGTCGGCGTTTTTCATCTATGGGGAGCTAACCATGTTCACCCGTGCCCTGATCTCGATGGCCTTTCTTGCATCCTTGGTACTGCTGGTACTGTCAGTCGCCGCCCAGACGGCCAGGGCGGCTGACCAAACCGGCGATCTGCTCGAGGCAGCCCCGTTCGCCCGCGTCTGCACCTGGGACCCCCAGCGGGATGTCGGGGTGCGGGCCAGCCGGTTGGAGGAGATCGCGGCCGAGGATCTGTTCCTGGAGACTGACCTTTTTCCCGACCCGGAAGGTTGCCGGCAGGTGGCCCCGGCCGCCAACGGCCAGGCCTGCGTCGGCCTGCAGTGGTTCGAGGGCCGACCGCTCCGGTCGCTGGGCATCATTCTCGATTCCGATCTACCGGCATCCCAGGCCGGCCAGCCGGTCGTCGAGTTCTGGGAGGGTGCGACGCTCTGGCAGGGGAAATGGGTCGCTGTCGACGGCAACCTCGAAACCAAGGAAAAGAGCTGGACTTTCACAATCGCCAAGCCGGGCAAGCTGTACTGGAAAGCACGCTGGATCCTTCCGGTGGGCGGCAAGCCGGTGAAGGTCTCCAGGCTGTCGGCCCTCACGGCGTCGCCCATGGTCACTTCGAGAATCCTCGTTCAAAGCGACCCGGCCAGGCCGGATCGAAAGGCCGATCTGACAGTGTACAACGGGCAAATCGTGCTCAACAACAGGCCGGTTGTTCAGACGTGGTGGGAGATGGGATCTGCGCTGGAACTCACCGTTCGTCACGCCTCGCTCGATGCGACCCGCCAGGTGCGGGCGGATCGGACCTCGATCCGTTTTCGCATGCCCGAAGGCTCGTTCGCCGTGGCCATGGACGACGTGCTGGAACGCGGTCCGGTTTACGTAGCCCACGCGGGCCTGTTTGTCAGCAAGGTGCCGGCGGACAAGAACATGGAGGAGTACAAGCGGGAGTTCGAGGGGAAGAAGACCGTTCTGGAGCAGGTTCGGGAGATGCCCGACCAGACCCGCGAGCGGGCCATGAGCAAGACGCACTACAACTCGAGCCTGGATGCCGGGCGGATGATGATCTCGCTGGCCTGCGATAACGCCAAGTTCGTGACCGAGCCCAACGGGACGATCTTCTATTACGACAATTTCGACAGAGATGCCAAGGGCCGTACGGCCAACTGCGTGTTCACGCCGATGTTCGGGAATCGGCGGATCCTGGGCCAGTCGCAGACCTGGGGCAGCCTGGGCCTGAACAAGGCTGCCCACGCCGACCCAGCCAGCGCGTTGGCCTTGCAGATTCATGACAAGAAGTACTCGCGAGGTCTCGGGCATCACTCCATGGGTGAAATCGTGATCGATGTGAGCGAGGGCTACGAACGGTTTGAGGCCGAGGTCGGTCTCCAGTGGCAGGGGGGCGGCGCGCCGGGGAGCGTGGTGTTCCAGGTGCTGGTGGACGGTGAAAAGCGGTTCGACAGCGGCGTCATGAAGGAAAACGACGATCCCAAGCCGGTGAGCGTACCTCTGGCCGGTGCTCAGACCCTGTCGTTGAAACTGACCGATGCCGGCGACGGTCGGGGTTTTGATGCCGGTAACTGGTGCGAGGCCCGGCTGATCGGCAAGGGGCAGGCTGCTGAGCCCGTCTATCTGACGGAACTGTTCACCGAGGCACCCAAGCTGAGCCGCCACCTGGAGGGCGGCTGGCTGCCGGCGCCGGTGATTACCGCAACGGCTGGCGGCCTCGAGTACCGGCAGCGGATTTACGTGGTGCCGTTTGCGAAGGAAAACCTGCCGACGGCGCCGCGGTGGCTGAACGCCAAGCCGCTGTGCATGGTCGAACTGACGATGAAGAACACCAAGGCCGAGTTGGCCGAGGTGGGCGCATCCTTCCTCTTTTCCAGCGGCGAAGATGATAGCAGGCGGCCATCGATCGAGACGGTCTCGAATCGCACGATTGTGACCGACAAGGGACAGCTTGTGGGCGTTTTCGATTGCGGTGAATTCGCCGGCAGCAAGGTCCGCGGCAACAAGGGGCATGTCTCGCTGTCCGGTCGATTGCCGGCCGGCGGCAGCGCCCGATGCTACATCTACTTGCCCGCATGGCAGATGACGCCCGATCAACAAGAGGAGCTTACTGGCGGTGAGGCGCTCTTTGATCGCTTCAAGGCTTACTGGGAGGCGATCCTGGTTACAGGCATGCAGATCGATCTTCCAGACCCGTGGATTGCCGACGTGATCAGAGCCAACCTGGTTCACGTGCTGCTGGCGGCCCGCAACGAGCAGCAGGGCAGGCTGATCGTCCCGTGGATCGCGTCGGACCGCTACTGGGTGGCCATCGACAGCGAGGGCAACTCACCGATCCGCGGCATGCAGTACTGGGGCCAGAACGACTTCGCCCGGCGCTCGTTTGAGTACTTCTTCACCCACTACAAGCCCGAAGGCTTCATGACCATGGGTTACACGCTGATGGGTAATGGCTGGCACCTGTGGGCCCTCGGCGAGTACATGCAACTGGCCCGCGACGACGAATGGTTCAAGTCGGTCGTAGACAAGCCCGCCGGACTGTGCCAGTGGGTGACGGCCCAGCCTGCCAAGACGCGCAAGCTCAGGACCGACAGCCGCAAGTTGCCCGAATACGGCCTCATGCCTCCGGGCGTCCAGGCGGATTGGAACGCCTATGCCTATTACTTCTACGCGAACAGCTATTTCCGGGCAGGTCTGGCGGCAACGGGGCAGGCCCTTAAGGCCATCGGCCACCCAGACGGCAACAAGGTTGTGGCTGCCGCCGAGGAACTGCGTGGCGAGATCGTGCGGGCCTTCAAGGAATCGCAGGCACAGGCTCCGGTGGTGCCGCTTCGCGACGGGACCTGGGTGCCGTATTATCCCGGATCGGTCTACACCCCCGGCCCGATGGCCGACTACTACCCCGGCCAGGATGGCAACCGCAGTTGGGCTTATGACGTTGATCTGGGCAGCCACCACATGATCGCCCTGGGGGTCATGAAGCCCGATGCTCCGGACGTCGATTGGATCATGAATCACATGGAGGACGTGCAGTTCCTGTCGGATGGCTGGGGCGGGTACCCGGCCGAGCGCAACCATGCCGAGTGGTTCGACATGGGCGGCTTTGCCAAGGTGCAGCCGTACTATTGCCGCAACGCGGAGATCAGCGCCTTGCGCGACGACGTCAAGCCGTTCGTCCGGAGCTATTTCAATACGCTGGCTTCGCTGATCGACGGGACCTGCCTGTCGATTTTCGAGCACTTCTCGAACTTCTGTTACAACAAGACTCACGAAACCGGCTACTTCCTGTACCAGTCGCGGACCATGCTGGTGACGGAGCGGGGCGAGGAACTCTGGCTAGCTCCCTTCGTGACCAGCAACTGGTTCAAGGACGACATGAGCATCGGCGTGAAGAGTGCCCCGACCCTGTTCGGTGTTGTCAGTTACCGGATCAGATCGGCGCCCAGCCAGGGCCGCATTGGCGCGGAGATTGAGCCTCCGACGCGATCGGCGCCCAAGGCTATCGTGCTGCGCCTGAGGCATCCGGAGGGCAAGCCGATGAAGTCGGTCACCGTGGATGGGCGTCCGCACGCCGATTTTGATCCGAAGCGCGAGACGATTCGACTTGCTCCCACGGGCAAGACGATTCAGGTCGAAGCCCATTACTGAGTCTCGATGCGGCAGATGCGGCCCGATGGTAAGGCGGCAGACCGGCGTGCCGGCCCTGTCCGTGCAGGGTCTTGAAAGAGGGCTGAGCGGTGTCGACCGGCCTTCTACGAGCCGCTTTTTACCCTGTCGACCACCGTTTGTGCCGAATCCCTCACCGGGCCCGAGGCGAGGTCATCCAGCAGTGACAGGAGTCCCTCCTCGGTGGACGCCCGCTCAGGGAACAGCCTCGTGATGGTCTCCAGCAGATCGAGTGCCCGGATGGTCCAGGCGGAGTTGGTGCCCTTGAGCATTCGAGGTGATGCTTTCTTGATGAGGGCTTTCGCCTCTCGCATGCCGATGCGGACGATCGCTTCTCGGACCGTCTCGATTCGTCTGATGCCCATATACTTGGGCGAATTGGCCACCCTGATCAGTTGCTGGCCGATGGAACTGTCGTCGCGGATCAGGTTCTGCAGGCATTCGATGGTCTCAATCTTGGAGACGGCCTTCTCGCGATCGTTGCTTTCGATCATCTGCCTGGCCGCCCGCGCTCCGGCAATCAGGTCTTTTGTTTTCGCATCGTTTTCCTGCTCGGTTGACGCTTCGCTCTTTGCCGGTGGAGGCTTTTCCGCCAAGGTCTTCCGGATTTCGGCCAGAAGCCGCTCTCGCGACAGCGGCTTGGCGAGGATGTGATTGCAGCCCAGTCTGCGGGCGGCGATGATGTTGTCGCGGTCGGCGTAGGCGGTGTGCAGAATGATCGGAATGTGCCGGAGACGCTCGATCCCGCGGATTGAGCGGATCACCGACAGGCCGTTCATGTTTGGCATCATGAGATCCAGGAGAATCGCGTCGGGGCTGTGCTCGATTGCCTGGCTGATACAGGCCTCGCCCGAGTCCGCGCGGATGACACTCCATACCACGCCGTCGAGGTACTCCTCGATCAGATCGAGGTTGTCCTCCAAGTCGTCCACTGCGAGTATGGTGACCGTTGAAAGGTCGATTTCTTCGCTGGCTGCATTCATTCCGAGGCATCCTCTGTGTCAACGACTATCAGTGGCCACCATCCGACGGCTCAACCTGGTGTTGTCGTACAGCTTCCCGCTGTCGGCGCGTATCGTTCCGCCAGTCGGACCAGTTCCCGGACGCTCAGCGGCTTGGATATGTAGTCCGTGCAGCCGGCATCGAGGCATCGCTCTCGGTCGCCTTTCATGGCATGTGCCGTCAGGGCGATGACGGGGATTTCCGCCGTCGCCGCGTTGGCTCTCAGCCGCCTGGCAACTTCCCATCCATCCAGCTCCGGGATGCTCATGTCCAACAGAATCAGGTCGGGATGCAGGCTTGCTGCCTGCGTGATGCCCGCAGGACCCGTCTCTGCGTGGCTGATCTCGTAGAGGCTGCCCAGGGCGTCAGCAACGAGATCGAAGTTGTCCTGCGTATCCTCGACGACGAGTATCTTCTTCATATCCTGTCTCAAGATCTCCAATGAGTCGGCCTGGCGGCCCCCTCCGATGGCGGCACGGCCCTGCGGTAGTTTAATCGGGTCTGGGCGGGATGACTTTGACTAGTCTGTTGTATCGCGGTGGTGTGCCGTGTCCGCGGTCGCCCGCGATCGCCCAATAATACGCTTGCGTCAGGACTGCACGCTCAATACTGCTGAAGCTGGACTGTCTGTGCCTGCAGCTTCGCTGATATCGCTTTCCGACAATCGCGGCAGACGAATCGTAAAGCAGGAGCCTGTTCCCAGTTGGCTTTTGACTGATATCTCGCCCTTCATCAGCTTGCACAACCGTTGCGTTATCGCCAGTCCGAGGCCCGTTCCGCCTGCCCGTCGTGTGCTGGAGGAGTCAACCTGCTCAAACTCGCGGAAGACCCGGGACAGGTTCTCGGGGGCGATGCCGATTCCGGTGTCTTCCACATCGATCACCAGAACGCCTTCGTCGATTGCGGCGCGGACCTCGATCCGGCCGGACTCGGTGAACTTGGCGGCATTGCTGAGGAGATTGGTCAGCGACTGTCGGAGCCGGACCTCGTCGCCGTACCACTGGGCGGTGTCGGTGACGGACGGATCGATCGCCGCCTCCAGCCGGACGTCGGGGCGGACGAGCGGTTGGGCGGATTCGACGCATTCCCGGATCAGGCGTTGCACGTCGAGCCAGGCCCAGTCCAGAGAGAGCCGGTCGGCCTCGATCTTGGACAGGTCGAGGATGTCGTTGATGAGGGCCAGGAGATTCTTCGCGTTGCGATGCACCTTCTCGAGACGGTTCGCGCGCTTCGCTCCCGGCACATCCTGCCTGTCGTCGATCATCAACTCGGTGAAGCCGATAATCGAGTTCAGCGGCGTGCGCAGCTCGTGGGACATCTTGGCCAGAAACTCGCTCTTGACCTTGTTGGCCCGCTCGGCCTCGTCCCGCGTCTGCTCAGCGATCCAGGTGATCTCCGCGAGTTCCCGGGCGGTCTCCTCCAGCGTCTTGGCATAGTTCTTCATCGCCCGCTCGGCCTTTCTTCGCTCGGTGATATCCTGCTTGATGGCGATGAAGTGGGTGATCTGGCCCGACTCATCAGGCACGGGGGTGATCGTTGTCTCGTCGTCGTAGAGAACGCCGTCCTTGCGGCGGTTGACCAGAACACCTTCCCAGACGCGGCCGGCCAGGATGCTCTCCCAGAGGTCGCGGTAGAATTCGCTGTTGTGCTTGCCGCTCTTGAGGATGCGGAGGTTTTTGCCGACGACCTCTTCCAGGGAGTAGCCCGTAATCCGGGTGAAGGATGGATTGACCCAGTTCACGCAGCCGTTTCGGTCCGTGATGACCACGCAATTGGCCACGGCCTGCAACGCGCTGCTTTGGATGCGGTTCATGGCCTCGGTCTGTCGGAGGGAGGCGATGTCGGTGCCCAGGGCGATGAGTTCGCCGGCCGCTCCGCTCCGCTCCCTCAGGCCGATGAGTTCCCAGGAGATGAACCGCTGCCCGCCGCCGCAGCACTTCAGCGCTGTTTCCCGGACAACAGGCTGGCCGCTGCGCTTCAGATCCTGAATCATCTGCTCGGCGCAGAGGCGGTCGCGTTCGGCGAAGAAAGTGTGACACCAGTTGCGCCCCACGAGTTCGCCGGAGGAGTGCCCGCAAACCTGTTCGCCTGCAGGGTTGACCATGTTGATCGTGCCATCGGCCTGCATTCCCACCACGATCGGAGGCAGCGCTTTGACGATTCCTGCGAGACGCTGTCGTTCGTGAAGAAGGGCGCTTTCAGCCAGCCGGCGTCTCTCAACCTGATGCCATCCGTGCAGCACGCGTGAGGCGATCCGCGGCATGGCCTCCAGAGCGGCCGCGCTTTTCGCGACGCAGTCGGAGGCTCCGGCGACGAACGAAGGCACCGCGGCTTTCTCATCGCTGGGGGCGGTCAGAACGATGATCGGGAAGGGCGACTGTTCGATGTCTTCGGGGAGCAACTCGCGCCCGTCGCCGTCCGGAAGATCGGGATCGACGATCAGGACGTCCGGCCGTTGATCCGCGAGGTATTCCCTGGCCTCCCGCAACGTCAGGACCGTTTTGAGCTTCAGAAGGTCGTCGCTGCGACTGAAGGCCTTTTCGATCAGAAGTCGATGCCCCTGGTCAGCCTCAACCAGCAGGGCCAGCGGAGATCGCCGCGACTGTCTGGATTCTCTATCGGTGAGATGCTTCATAGCCTCCGACTCGCGCTGTGACTGATCATGTTTCCCGGATCCGGGCATCTGACACGGCGGCCGGACGCGAGGATTCTGGAAACGGGTGGCCGAACCCGGCGAGGCCGAGAGTCCTTCACGGCACCGGTGCGGTCAACGGCGATATCGACCTTGGCCGGGGGGCTCTCCATCTCCGGCGGCCTCTGACTGCCGATGTGGGTTGCTTCCGGTGGTTCTCGGACGTCACCAAGCACCCCTCGCCGGTCGACTTACTTCTGCGAGAGGATCCATGCCTCAGGCGGTGGGAGTGGGCGGATCGTCGGCAGATCCCGCCAGGCGAACCGGCAGCCCGCCGGGCTCGACCGAGTCCTCTTCATCGAGACGGTTCTGCCACAGGTACTTGTTTGTTTCGGCAACGATGACACCGCTGAGTCCCAGCAAGGCGATCAGGTTGGGGACGGCCATCAGGGCGTTGGCGATGTCGGCGAAGTCCCAGACCGCCTGGAGCTTAACGGTGGCGCCGATCATGACCGCGACGACCCACAGGGCGCGGTAGGGCAGGATCGCCCGGTTGCCGAGCAGATATTCGCAAGCTTTTTCCCCATAATAGGACCACCCGAGAATCGTTGAAAACACGAACGTCGCCAGACCCATCGACAGGACCACCGGTCCGAGACGGCCGAGGGCGGTGAAGGCTGTCTTGGTCAGAGCGGGCCCCTCGATGCCTTCCTGCCAATGCCCGGAACTGACGATGACCAGACCGGTCATCAGACAGATGACCACCGTGTCCCAGAAGGTGCCCGTCGACGAGACAAGGGCCTGCCGTACCGGGTTCTTGGTTTGTGCGGCCGCGGCGACAATCGGGGCGCTGCCCAGCCCCGACTCGTTTGAGAACAGCCCGCGAGCCACGCCGTACCGCATGGTCTTGAGGACGCCGACGCCGACAACGCCGCCGATGGCCGCCTCATTCGTGAACGCGCAGCGGACGATCAGGCTTACCGTTTCCGGAATGGTCTCGTATCGCATGGCCAGAATGATCACGCATCCGACGAAATAGGAGACTGCCATGAACGGAACCAGAAGCCCGCACACCCGGGCAATCGATCTGATCCCTCCGAGGATCACCACACCCGTCAACACGGTCATGATGATGCCCGTGATCCACTTGGGCACACTGATCTCGTGTCCACCGAAAAGGGCCGGCAGATGCATGGGTGCGGTCAGCATTTCGGAAACGGCGTTAGCCTGCACCATGTTGCCGATCCCGAATGCCGCAATAGCTGTGAACAGGGCGAACAACACCGCAAGCCATCGCAGTTTCAGGCCTCGTTCAAGGGCATACATCGGGCCGCCGGCCATCTGGCCATTTGGGGTGGTCACGCGGTATTTCACCGCCAGCACGGCCTCGGCGTACTTGGTGGCGATTCCGAACACGCCTGTCAACCACATCCAGAGCACGGCCCCGGGCCCGCCGAGCGACACGGCGGTAGCGACACCGACGATATTGCCCGCCCCGACGGTGGCTGCCAGGGCGGTCATCAGGGCCCCGAAGTGACTGATGTCGCCGCTGCCTTCGCGCTTGCGGGCGAGAGACAGGCGGATCGCCTTGAGGGTGTACCGCTGGATGAACCGCAGCCGTACGGTGAGGAATAAATGCGTCCCGAGCAGCAAGATCAGCAGCCAGGGTCCCCAGACCCAATCGGACGCCGTTGACAGGGCAGCCTGGATCTTCTCAAGCACCCCGGCTGACTGTGGCGGGATCGCTCCAATCAGTAGCATGCCGGCAAGCCCTCTCTGTGAAACAGTCACAATCGTGTTCTCGCCTTGTCGCGGGATCGACTCGCGCCGTCGTGTTGAGATCGGTTGATCGATCGCGACATCGTGACCTCAAGGGTGAAAAAGGTTATCAGGTCCGCGATCCGGGTCAAACGGGCGCGCTGATTGACGGAACCACTCGCCTTGTCTACCCTCACGGGATGGACGAGCAGCTTCCCACCCCTGACGAGCCTCAGCGAGCCGAGTCAGAGCCGGTCGCTCACGCCGGGCGGAAGGCCGGTGATCCGTACACCTTCCAGGACCTCAAGCACGGGTTCCGACGCCTGGGCCCCATGGGTCCCATGGCCATCATCGCGGCCAGCCTGCCGGCGATCGGGGGCTTCGTGGTACTGGGCACGATGGGCCCGATGGGCGCCTGGCTGCGCGACCATGGGAGCCTTGGCGTGGCGGTGTTCATAGCCGCCTTTGCAGTACTGGCGGGGCTGGCCTTGTTGCCGACGTACGCCCAGTCGGTGCTGGCAGGATGGGCATTCGGGCTGGCCACGGGCTCCACGGCCGCCATGGCCGGGATCACCGGGGCCTCGCTGATAGGCTATCTTGTCGCCCGCCGTGGGGCGGGGGACCGGTTCGTCAAACTAATCGATGAGCAGCCCAAATGGCGGGCGGTTTACGACGCACTGATCCGGTCAGGTCCCGGCCGGGCCCTGCTGACCGTGACCCTGCTGAGAATCCCGCACAATTCGCCGTTCGCCATCACCAACCTGGTCATGGCCGCCTGTCGGGTGTCGCCATGGGTGTACATCGTGGGCACAGTGATCGGGATCGCTCCCCGTACCGTCCTGGCCGTCTACCTGGGTGCCCGTGCCCGGCACACGGATTTCGCCATGCCCCATGAGCGATGGCTCTACATCGTCTGGGTGGCCGGTGCCGTTCTTGCCCTCGCCGTCATCGGGGTGATCGCGAATCATGCGGTCAAGCGGGTCACGGCCGAGAGGTCTGGTGACGACAATCCGTCAAACGGCGACTGATTCCCGCCCCCGCAGAGCCCATAACTAAACCCTGCCTCACTTTCCATCGATCATAATCCTGCAAACAGAGGAGCTTACGCTATGAAGCAGTTCCAGCGCGTTCTGGTCTGTATCGAGACCCTCGACAAGGCCGGCGCTCTGCTGGCTTGTGCCTCGGCCGTCTCCCGTGCGGTCGAGGCTCGCGAGGTTCATCTACTCCACGTGCAGTGTCCGGCCGCGACGCGCCCCAAGATGACTGTGAACGGGGTAGCCATTGCCCGGAAGAGCATCACAACCAGCATCTTGCGCAACACGGCCAGCGAACTGTTCAAGGGGCATGGCCGCGAGAAAGTGCAGTGTGCCGTCGTGGGAGGCTCGCCTCTGTCCGAGATTCTCCGCTACGCCCATCACAAGGAGGTCGACCTCGTCATCCTCGGCCGGCGTGCCGGCGAGGAAGAATCGAGTGCTTTCTCCCGCCGAGTCGCGAGCAAGGCCCGCTGCTGCGTTCTGGTGTTTCCGGATGGAGCCGCGCCGCAGTGGAATCGTATCCTGGTTCCGGTCCGCAACTCCGAATGTTCAGGTAACGCCCTGGCGGCGGCCTGCGGGTTGGGATCGGCCAGCGGTGCCGAGGTGGTCTGCCTGAACGTCTACTGGGTGCGCAGCGGTTATTTGAATATCGGGACCTCGCTCGAGAAGCAGATTGCCTTGATGGGGGAGTTGGCTCATCGCGAGTGCGAGCAGCTTCGCGATAGTACCGATGCGGCCGGCGCCAACCTCACGATCAGATGCGTGCCTGATCTATACCGCAAGCCGGTCCCGGTCATCCTCGAACAGATCGGCGGCGAATCCGCCGACTTGCTGGTCATCGGTGCCCACGGCCGCCGGGGTATCGCCGGCATGCTGCTTGGCAATGTGACCGAACAGATCATCCGCCGCAGCAACGTCCCCGTCCTGGCGGTCAAGAAGAGGGGTCAGGCCGTCGGCCTCGCCCGCGCCGTCCGCATGTTGGCCGGGTGAAGCGCCTTGTGACGGCCATAGACAGTTCTGAGAGTATCGTGCTTCCTAATCGGCAAGACATGGCGGCGTCCGCCACGGCGGACTTGGCCATACCACCCCGGGTACCGGGGGCTTCTCACTCAGAGTCTGAGGCCTGCCGGCCGCAGTTCAGGTGCGGCTGATGTGGTCTGGAAACTCGATCAAGTGGTCGGCGATGTTGTCCGCGTACCGCTGGACGATGGTCTGCAGTGTCTCGGGCGTATCCGCGGCGTCTTCGGACTCGATCAGCGGGCCCTTCAGGATCAGGTCGAAGTAGAAGTCGGGACGGGAGACGACGAAACCCTGGTAAATCGGGGCCTTGCATCGCAGCGCGATCTGCACCGGCCCGGCCAGGAAGTCCCTGGGTTTTCCGAACATCTCCACGGTCACCATTCGCAGATGAGCCCCGCGTTCCCGGCCGATATCCAGGGTGCTGCCGAGGATGTAGCCTTCCTGGAAACAGCGATACACGTCCCTGGGATACATGTTGGAGTACAGCACGCGGATGGCCCGGAACTCGGGGAAGACGTCCTCGTACTTGAGCCGGACATAGCGGCGCAGGGCACCTTCATTGGGGTCGCGCACGCCGGCCACACGGAAGCCCTTCAGGGCCATGATCAGGCCCAGCACGTGGTGCGAGCCGATGTGGCTCAGGCAGACGTAAACGCCTTTGCCCCGTGCGGCCACCTCGGCGAGGTCGGCTTCTCGCGGGAAGCGCACCCGTGAGAGAATCTTCTCCCTGGGCAGCTTGTCGAAGATCAGGTAGAAGAGCTTGTCGCACCGGGTCCGGATGAAATGCTGCAGGCACGCCCGCCGGGCCGTGGTCTTGTCGATGACGCGGGTACCCCGGCCGAAGCCGGTCTTGAGGTGCTGGCGGAACCGCCGCCGGCGCTTGTAGTTGACGAGCCATTCGCAGAAGGCAAAGCCCGCGCCGAGGAGATACAACCCCCGCAGCGAGAAGCAGCGGGCCCAGCCCCACAGGAAGCCGCGGACCAGCTCGTACTTGAAGCGAGCCAGGAGGCCCAGCTCGACATCCTTGTCCGCCGCCTTTACCGGCGGGGCGTCTTCGACGGTATTGACGTTCTCGGCGCACATAGTTCGATGGCCGGCAGTATAATCGTTCCCGTTTCCGCGTTCCAGGGAGCCGCAGAAAGGCTCTCAGAGGTGAAAGGCGCGTCGCCTGCGGTTGTGATGGGCGATGTCGGCCGATAGACTGTCCGTTGAGTCTGGAAGTGTAAGGATCGGTGACCCTTGGCTTTGTACGATCAGCATCTGCACACCTGGTTCTCAGTCGACTCTCAATCCGACCCGGCCGAGAACGTCCGGCGTGCCGTCGAGCTCGGGATGGCGGGCGTGACGTTCACCGATCATTTCGACAGTCATCCCACCGAGTGGCCGCTCTGCAGATATGACTATGAGGCGATCGCCTCGGCGGTCAGAGATCTGCAGGCCCGCTTTGGCGACCGTTTGTTCATTGGCCATGGCATCGAGATCTGCTACCAGCCCGAGCAGATGGACAAGATCCTCGGCTTCCTGGATTCGCACCGCTTCGATCTGGTTCTGCTGAGCGTGCACTGGTTCAAGGGCAAAGCTCTGCACGAGCGGGACCACTGGGCCGGCCTCGATGCCGCCACGGGTACAAGGCAGTATCTTGAAGCGGTCCTGGATGCCGCCCGCTTCGTCCTTGATCTCAAGCGGCGGGGGCTCAGACCCTTCGACGTGCTCGGCCACCTCGACCTGGTGAAGCGCTACACACAGCGATACTTTGAGCAGTTTGACGTCCGCTCCTGCGCTGAGCTGGTGGACGAGATTCTCCGCACCTGCATTGAGGCCGATCTGGTGCCCGAGGTCAACCTCAGCACGCTGCGCCAGTCCTTGCCCGAGCCCTGCCCGGCGGACTGGGTGGTTGTCCGCTATGCCGAACTGGGCGGCCGGGCCATGACCCTGGGCAGCGACGCACACCGTCCCGAGCACGTCGCCCTGGGCATTGCGGAGGCAGCCGACAGGCTCAAGCAGCAGGGGATCGAGTCGTTGGCGGTGTTCAAAGGTCGTCAAAGGCGCGATGAGAGGTTGCCATGATCAACACCAGGCGAGTTGTCGGTGCGGTGCTGCTGTCGTCGGTGGGCTGTGTGGCCGGCTGTGGTCCGGTTCGCTGGGAAAGCAGCCTCGAACCGGGTTTGTCCAGGGCGGCGAACGAGCGACGGCCGGCCCTGGTCATGTTCAGCTCGGTTGCCAGCCCCGATTGCATAGAGATGGACAGGGACGTCTTTGAAGACCCGGACGTCCAGGACGTTCTCAAGTCTTTCGTGCCCGTCCGCCTGGAATACGTTCTTCACGGGAAGCTCGCCAAGGAACTGGGCATCCAGACCATCCCCACTTTTGTGGTCTACCGCCCGGATCGAACCGTAGCCGGCGTCCACGAGGGCAAGATGAACGCCCGCAACTTCACGATCTTCCTTATTAAGTACCGGTTCTACTGATCGATGCCGGGCGGCGGCCGTGATGTCGGATGCTGCGGTCGTGCAGCGCACCGTGGTGGCCCTCACAATTCGATCTGCGTACCCAGTTCCACGACGCGATTGGGCGGGATGCCGAAATAGGCGACCGCCGAGAGGGCATTGCGTGACATCAGCGAGAACAAGGTCTTGCGCCAATGCGACATGCCCGGTTTGCGTGTAGTGATCAGGGTCTCTCGCCCCAGGTAGAAGCTCACCTGCGCGGGATCCGCTTTCAGGCCGGCCGGCTCACAGCAGCGAAAGATGTCCGCCACACTTGGCGTCTGCATGTAGCCGTAGACGGCTCTGACCTGGAAGAATCCCTGCCCCAGGTCATTTACCTGGGCCCGAGACGCAGGGGGCACCGTCGGCATCTCCTCCGTCGAGACGCTCAGCAGGATGACGCGTTCATGCAGCACCTTGTTGTGCTTGAAATGGTGCATGAGCACGACCGGCGTGCCCGTCGGATCGGAGGTCATGAATACGGCCGTTCCGGGTACGCGAACGGTCTGAGCTGCGCCGGCCAAGTTCCGCAGGAAGATGTCGAGCGGCAACCGGGCTTTGGCCAGGGACTCCCCCAGGAGTGATCGCCCGCGCTTCCATGTCGTCATCAGCCCGAACACTCCCGCGGCGACAAACAGCGGGAACCAGCCTCCGTGGAAGAGCTTGGTCAGATTAGGGGTGAGGAAAGTCAGATCGATGGCCAGGAACACCGCAGCCAGCGCCCCGGCCTTGGGCAGGCTCCAGCCCCAATGCCGGTGGGCCATCGCGAAGAAGAGCATTGACGTGATGGCCATGGTCCCGACGACGGCGACGCCGTAGGCCGCCGCCAGCCGGGAGGAGTCCCCGAAAGCCAGCACCAGCCCGCAGCAGGCGATCATCAGCGTGCCATTGATCCCGGGGACAAAGATCTGGCCGATCTTCCGGCTTGAGGTATGCACCACGGTCAACCGGGGACAGTAACCGAGTTGCACCGCCTGTCGGGCGATTGAAAAAGCCCCGGAAATCAGGGCTTGCGAGGCGATGACGGCCGCCAACGTGGCGATGACGACCAGCGGATAGTGCAAGTACCCCGTGGCCATCGCGTAAAATGGATTCTCCTTCGCATCTCCGTGTGTGTGGATTACCACGGCGCCCTGCCCGAAGTAGTTCAGCAGCAGAGCAGGGAACACCACGGTGTACCACGCCAGCCGAATAGGATTTCGCCCAAAGTGGCCCAGATCCGCGTACAACGCTTCGGTCCCGGTGATGCACAGGACCACGGCCCCCAGCACGAGGAACCCATGCCAGCCGTGCTCGATGAAATGACGGATGGCATACCAGGGGTTAACGGCCGTCAATACGGCGGGCTCTTTCGCGATCCACCACAGCCCCAGCGCCGCGATGGTAATGAACCATATCAGCATCACCGGGCCGAACATCGTCCCCACGAGTCCCGTTCCGTGTCTCTGGACCAGGAACAGCGCGATCAGGATGACCAGCGCGATCGGCACGAGGAACGGTTTGAACGCCGGGGTGGAGACCCCCAGTCCTTCGACCGCACCGAGGACTGAAATTGCGGGCGTGATCAAGCCCTCGGCGAACAGCAGGGCCGACCCGAACAGCCCCAGGCCGATCGCGATCCCCGCCTTGGACATCAGGCTTGCCGGTTTTGCACTCTGAGGCACGGCCAGGGCCATTAGCGACAGGACGCCGCCCTCGCCCCGGTTGTCCGCTCGCAGCACGAATCCGATGTACTTGACGACCACCACCAGGGTCAGCGCCCAGAAGAAGAGCGACAGCAAGCCGAACACATTGCGCGGCTCGGCCTCGACCCCGAACAGGGGGTGGAAGCACTCCCTCAGGGCATAGAGGGGTGAGGTGCCGATGTCGCCGTAGACCACGCCGATCGCGCCGAGCGACAGCGCGGCCAGCGATGCCCGCCCGAGCTGAGGCCCATTGCGGTGCGCGGTTTGGGAAGCGGAATGCGCAAGAGTCCGTTGCTCCGGGTGGGGGGACACGACCTCGTGGGTTTGGTCTGAAGACATAGAGCGCGATCGTCTCTGGAGATGGAGGGACTCGATGCCTCCCGGCTGATCCTGCCCAGCTACTCCGCGGGGCCGCGCGCGGTCATTCTACGACATCCGTCCCCTCATGCCTACTCGTTGGCTGTCATGGACCCTGAGGATGCTCCGGGACAGGGTGAGTTGTCCCCGTCCGGCCCGGGGGGTATAGTCAAGCAGCTTGCTCGCGGCTCGGACGCCGCAGAGAGGACACAGACCATGCGATACGAAGACCCCGCCGGCACCCTGAAGGACCTCTCGACCCGTGTCATCACGATACGGGACTCTCTTTGACTTGCCCGGCAAGATCAGGCGGCTCTCCGAACTTGAAGAAATCATGGCCAAGCCCGGTTTCTGGGATGTCCCGGAGCGGGCCCGCGAGGTGGTGCGCGAATTGAAGGCCCTCAAGGGTCTGGTTGAGCCGGTCCAGGCGCTGCTGGCCAGGGACGAGGATGCGGAGGCCCTGCTCGAACTGGCCAAGGAGGCCAACGACGCCGCGTCTTTTGAGGAGCTCGACAAGGAATTGGGCGTGATTCAGCAGCAACTGGAGCGCGTCGAGCTGATGGCGCTGCTGTCCGGCAAGAACGACGCCTGCGACTGCTTCTTCAGCATCCAGGCCGGGGCCGGCGGCACGGAGGCCTGCGACTGGGCGGAGATGCTCCTTCGCATGTACCTCCGCTACTTCGAGGAGAACAACTACAAGGTGGAGGAACTGGCCCGCACCGACGGCGAGGAGGCCGGCATCCGCAGCATCACCCTGAAGGTGAGCGGCTACTATGCCATGGGCTACCTGTCGTGCGAGCGGGGCGTTCACCGCCTGGTGCGCATCAGCCCGTTCGACGCCAACAAGCGGCGGCACACCAGCTTCGCGGCCGTGGACGTGCTGCCCGTCCTGGAAGACCTCGATATTGAACTGAGGGAGGAAGAACTGGACGTCGTGTTCTTCCGGCGGTCCAGCGGCGCGGGCGGCCAGAACGTCAACAAGGTGGCCACCGCCGTTCGTGTCCGCCACATACCGACGAACGTCATCGTCGAATGCGTGAACGAGCGCAGCCAGCAGCAGAACAAGCGGATGGCCCTGTCGATCCTGCAGTCCAAGATCGAGACCCTCAAACAATCCGAGCGCGACAAGGAGATGGAGAGCCTTTACGGTGACAGGGGCGAAGTTGCCTGGGGCAACCAGATTCGCAGCTACGTGCTGGATGACCGGCGGGTCAAGGATCATCGCAACGGCGTCGAGACCGGGAACGTCGAACGCGTCCTGGACGGCGACCTGCAGATGTTCATCGAGGCCGAACTGCGCCGGAGGGCCAGTAAAAAGAAGTAAAAATAAGCTTACAGCTCTTAGCTATTAGCTGTTAGCCAACTGTGCGGGCGGCCCACGGCTTATGCGGCGAATGAACGCAACCGCGATGGTTGGAGCGTGATAGTCGATCTGTTGTGGTTCGCTGGAGGCAACAGGCCATGGCTAAAGTTGCGGTTTGTCTGTCCGGTTGCGGTGTTTTCGATGGCTCGGAGATCCACGAGGCGGTGCTGACGCTGCTGGCCCTGGACAGGGCCGGGGCCAAATACCTGTGCTGCGCCCCGAACATGGATCAGGCCGTCGTGGTCAACCACCTGACGCACAAGCCGGCCCTGGGCGAGCGCCGCAACGCCCTGGTGGAGGCTGCCCGGATCGCCCGGGGCGAAATCCAGGACCTCGCCAATGTGCACGCCCGGGACGTCGACGCCCTGATCTTTCCGGGTGGGCTCGGGGCGGCGAGGAATCTGTGCTCGTTTGCCGTTGACGGCGCGGGCTGCACCGTTCATCCCGAGGTCGAACGCCTGGTCGGGGAGATGATCGACGCCGGCAAGCCGGTGGGGGCGGTCTGCATTGCCCCGGCCATGCTGGCGCGCGTCCTGGGCAAGCGCGGGCTCGCGGCCAGCGTGACGATCGGGACAGACTCCCAGACGGCCGCCGCAATAGAGAAAATGGGCCTCCAGCACCATAGTTGCCCCTGCACGTCGTTCGTGGTTGACTCCGCGCACCGGGTGGTCACCACCCCCGCTTACATGCTGGGCAAGGGCCCGGCGGAGGTGTTCGAGGGGATCGAGGGTCTGGTCGGCGAGATTCTCCGCCTGGCCGGCTCCTGAACCCGTACTCTGTGCCTCCGATCGTCCGGCCGCCGCTGTAACCCGCCTGAGGCTTCCTCGCACCGACCAGTGTGGTTATCATGACGCCCGTCAGATCAGTGGTCGGTTGCCGCCGGACGGCCCTTCATCTTTTCCGGTCCGCGCCGGCGGGGCCGAGGCAGCGATGCTCGCTTCGGCCGGACTCGCACGATGCTCAAGTCATTTGTGACCATGACGGGTGTTCCCGTCAGAGGTGGCGATACTGGCAACGAGGGCGCTCTCGCAGTTCATCTTTTCCGAAGGAGGCAGTCATGTTCAACGGCATTTTCAAGGTCCCGCAGCCGGCCAACGAACCGATTCGCAGCTATGCTCCCGGCACGCCGGAACGGGCGGCGCTGAAAGCCAAACTCGGTGAGCTGCTCGGCCAGCGAATCGAGGTCCCGATGATCATCGGGGGCAAGGAGGTTCGCAACGGCGACCTTGCGAAGATGGTGTGCCCGCACGACCATCACCACGTGCTCGGCGAGTACCACAAGGCTGACGAGCAGCACGTGCACCAAGCGATTGCCGCGGCCAACGCCGCCAAGAAGGAGTGGTCGCGGATGCCGTGGGATGCGCGAGCGGTGATCCTGCTCAAGGCCGCGGACCTGCTGGCGGGCAAATACCGCGCGACGCTCAACGCGGCCACCATGCTGAACATGAGCAAGACGCCGCACCAGGCGGAGATCGACTCAGCGTGTGAACTGATCGACTTCTGGCGGTTCAACCCGCATTTCATGGAGGAAGTGTACGGCGACCAGCCGCTTTCGTCGCCGGGCATGATGAACTACATGGAGCACCGGCCGCTGGAGGGTTTTGTGCTTGCGCTGACGCCGTTCAACTTCACGTCGATCGCCGGGAACCTGCCGACCGCCCCGGCGCTGATGGGCAACACGGTCGTGTGGAAGCCGGCCTCCAGCGCGGTACTGCCGGCATACTTCATCATGAAGATTCTGCAGGAAGCGGGCATGCCGGCGGGCGTGATCAACATGGTGCCCGGCCCCGGCCCGGTGGTGGCCCCGCCGGCCCTGAACCACCTGGATCTCGGCGGAATTCACTTCACCGGCAGCACCTACGTGTTTTCGACCATCTGGCTGGCGGTCGGGTCGGACATCCGCAAGTACTACTCCTATCCGCGCATCGTCGGTGAGACCGGGGGCAAGGATTTCATCTTCGCCCATGCGAGCGCCGACGTGGACGCGCTGGTCGCGGCGCTGGTTCGCGGGGCGTTCGAGTACCAGGGTCAGAAGTGCTCGGCGGCCTCGCGGACCTACGTGCCCGATTCGATCTGGCCCAGGGTCAAGGACCGCCTGCTCGGCGAGATCGGTGAGATCAGAATGGGCGACGTCGCCGATTTCCGAAGCTTCATGGGCGCGGTCATCGATGCGAACGCGTTCAAGACCATCACCGAGTACATCGAATTCGCCAAGTCGAACGCGGACATGGAGATCCTCACCGGCGGCAAGTGCGACAACTCGAAGGGTTATTTCATCCAGCCGACCGTGGTGCTGAGCAAGGATCCCAAGTCCAGGCTCATGCAGGAGGAGGTCTTCGGACCGGTGCTGACGGTCCATGTCTATCCCGAATCGAAGTATGACGAAACGCTCGTGCTCTGCGACCGGACCTCGCCTTATGCCCTGACCGGCTCAATCTTCAGTACCGACCGGCGGGCGATCGTCAAGGCGATGGACCAGCTTCGTCATGCCGCGGGCAACTTCTACGTCAACGACAAGCCGACGGGCGCGGTTGTGGGCCAGCAGCCCTTCGGCGGGGCCCGGGCGTCGGGGACGAACGACAAGGCCGGAAGCTGGCTTAACCTCGAACGGTGGGTCTCGCCCAGGACGATCAAGGAGACGTTTCTGCCCCCGACCGACTTCCGGTACCCGTACATGGCCGAGGGGTAAGCGGGCATGTTCTAAGCAGCCAACTCGCCGGAAATGCGCAACTGCTGATCGCCGGACAACCAGGCCGTCCACGGCGACCGCCGGCCGTGCGCGAACACCTGCCAACGGCGGGTCATAGCGGTTGATCGGTGGAGGGAAACAACGATAATGGGGAGGCGGAAACAGGTGTGAGCGAGGAGAAACGCATGCGGATGAGTTGTGCTGGGCGACCGGCCGTCGTTAGCGCGGCTCTGGTCTTGTTGGCGGGGGGTTTCGCCCGTGCCGAGGGTGATCCGATGCAGGCGCGTCAGGACTTCAGCGCCGATCCCCATTGGGACGGCCAAAACAACCGCACTGACAAGACACCGTGCCGGACTACGTGGCAAGACTTCGGCTACAGTTCCGGCACATCCCACGCCGGCGGGGCGCCCGGTGAGATCGGCGGGGCGATCCAGGTCGCCGCCGACCTGGCCTACTATGCCCAGCGTCTGCCGAGACCACTGACACTCAAGGACCGCCTCAGCGCGTCAGGCCGGGTCGCTTTTCCCGACCGGCGCGGCGGCGGCGCCTTCCTGATGGGTTTCTTCAATGCTGACAACTCGATCGGCTGGCGGAACCGCAATTCGCTGGCCATGCGTCTCGACGATCGCGGCGGCGATGAGCGTACCGGCGTTCTGCACGCCCACATCGAGTATTGCACCGACCGGTGGCGGGCCGGCGGCGATTTCCTGAGCACTCGTGACGCCGCGACGGGCAAGAAGAAGCTGAAGGAGTTTCCGATCGCCGGTGTCCATCGCTGGTCGTTCAGCTACGACCCCGATGCCCGCGACGGCCAGGGGGCGGTGACATTCGCGTTCGACGGCGACCAGGTGGTGATGCCGCTCGACCCCGGACACAAGCACGATGGCGCGGAGTTCAACCGATTTGGTCTGTTCAACGTGACGAAATCTTCCGACAACCGGGTGGTGACATTTCTGGATGACGTGACGATCAACGGCCAGACTGAGGATTTCAGCCGAGACCCCGGCTGGGACCAGCAGGGCAATCGGCGAAGGTACGAGGATTGCATCGTCCGGCCGCGGTTCGACTTCGGCTACAGCCCGACGAGCTTTGCCGGCGGGGCACCGGGTGAACTGGGGGGCGTGATCTTCCGCGGGGACTCGCTCAAGCCGCATATGATGGCTTTCTACGGTGATCGGCTGGAGACGCTGACGCTCGACGCGCCCCTCACCGCGTCCGGCAGGGTATGTCTCAGACGCGGCATCACCGACAGCACGGTGCTGCTCGGCTGGTTCCACGCCGAGGACAGCCTGACCACCGGCGACGGGAGCAAGGCCCTCCCCCGGAGTTTCCTCGGGGTCATGGTCGAGGGTCCGAGCAGCGAAGGGTTTCTCTTCGGCCCGGCGTACCGGGCCGGGCATGAATACGCCCAGGGTCGAGGGCCGGTCATTCTTCCGGACGGCCGCCCGCACCGCTGGAGTCTGCGGTATGACCCCCTGGCGGCCGACGGCCGTGGCCGGATCACGGTCGAACTGGACGACAAATCCGCTGGGCTCGACCTGGGCGAGGGCCACCGCGCTGCGGGCGCGCGCTTCAACCGCTTCGGCATCATCACCACTTGCATCGACGGCAACTACCAGATCATCTACTTCGACGATCTCATGTACACCAAAGCAAGAGCCGGGAGGCCGTAGGCATGTCGAGTTCCTCCGCACGGACGGACGCAGTTCGTCGCACGTTTCCGCAACCGGCCGCCACGGGAAGGGCGGGGCTTGCCTGCGGCGAGGTGATGAGAGCGCCGGCACAATGGCTCATGGTCATCGCGGTGGTCCTGACGGCCCCGGCGGCATGGGGTCAGACCTACTACGGCGAGCCGGTGAGACTCAAGGGCCGGCACATCTACTTCGCGAGTTGGAAATACGTTCGCCAGGGCCAGTTTGCCTGGCGGATTCAGCGGGACCCGGCTGCCGGCGCCGGAGAGCAGAACGTCGGGGCCTGGCTCAAGGGCGACGGTACGCGCCCGGCTCGCTTCGAGCCGATCGACATGCCGCGAGGCATTCGTTTGGTGGCGCAGCCGGCGACGAAGGCACCCTTCCAGCCGGGCCAACTGGCCGCGAGCCTTTACGACAACGGCAAGTACAAGGCGTGGTACACGGTGGGGCCGTCGCCGAACCCCGAGCCCTACAGCACCAAAGAGAAGATCCTGCCGGGGCACGGCGCGTGCATGGCCTACGCCGAATCCAGTGATGGCGTGAAATGGGAGATGCCGGAACTTGGCCTCATCGAATACGACGGCAGCCGCGACAATAACATCGTCTTTCGCGGGGACATCAACGGATCCACGCGCGGCTGGCACGGCGGCTGCGTCTTCGTCGATCCGTCCTCGAAGGACGAGCGGTACAAGATGTTCTACCTCGGCCTCTGTACCGATGAGGAATGGGCGGCGTTCGAAAAGAAGTACCCCGGCGAGGCGGACACCATGGCCCGCCGGCGGGACGTCGGGGGCTTCCGCGCCGTGTTCGCGGTGTTCGGTGCGGTGTCGCCCGACGGACTGCATTGGACCTCGCTGCCTGAGCCGCTGATAATCCAGCACGCTGACACGCAGAATACGTGCTATTACGACGTCGATCGAAAGCAGTACGTCGCCTACATCCGAGCCTGGCAGGTGAACGAACGAGCCCCCGGCCACGTTCCCGACAATTCCGACGTCTGGATCGGCGTCGGCCGCCGGTCGATCGGCCGGTCCGTCAGCAAGGACTTTCGCCATTTCAGCAAACCCGAGGTCGTCGTCAGCACCGGTGCCGACACGCCGCCCAGTCACGTCTGGTACACGAACGGCAAGACAACGCTGCCCGATGCGCCGGACAACCACGTCATGCTGCCGTGGCTCTGGGAACTGGAGCGCGACGCGGGATCTGTCTGGTTGTGGTCGAGCAACGATGGATGGACCTGGTCGCGCGTGCCGGGCGGACCGGTCGTTTCACCGGGCAATCCGGGCGAGCGCGACGGTTCGTTTGTCACCTGCAGCGGCGAACTCCTCGAGTACCCCGGCGACAAGTGGTGCATGACCTACAGCGGCGTTCCGATCCCACACAAGTACCCTGGCCGGGATATCACGCAGCGCAAGGGGCTGTTCCCCGGCGTCGAGGGCGTTTCCGGGCTGGCCACGTGGCCCAAGGGCAGACTGGTCGCCCTCCAATGCGACGACGAGGGCTCGTTTGCGACCGTAGCCGTCGTCGCGCCGGGTGAGCACATCCGGCTCAATGCGTCTGTCCAGCCGACGGGCTACCTCAAGACGGCCGTGCGATGTTTCGGTCAGGGGGAGGACATCCCTGGCCGGGGCTTCTCCGACGCCGACGATATGATCGGCGATGGCCTGGCGATGAACGTCACATGGAAAGGCGAGGCGTCGCTCAAGAACGAGGGCAAGCCGGTTATCCTGAGATTCCAGTTGAAGCATGCGAAGCTGTTTGCCGTGGAGTTTTATTGATGCCGAGGAATGTCGCGGCCTCCGGAAGCGCGTTCTGATCAGCCTTGCCTGGCATGAGCTCGAGCACTGGCGCGAAGCCGTGATGACTGCCTTCCGGCGGCTGGTCAGCGCGAGCGTCAGCGACGACTTCACGAATTGGCGGCGGCCGTGGCGAGTGCTGATGCCTGAGCCGCGGGATGAGGGGCAACTGGAGTTCTGCAGTGTCGGCGGTACGATTGCGCGGGGCGGACTGCTGATCGGCTTTGCTCGGATGTTGCACGACGACTACCCAAGGGCGACGGATTGGCTCTGCCGGTGGTCTGGAAAGACAAGAAGGGCCTGCCCAGTGGGACGGTACGCATCGAACTGGAAATCACACGTGCGGGCGTTTTCGGCTTCTGCGCGGCTGCAGCCGGAGCCCAGTGAGCCCAAGGTCGGATAGTAAGCCGCGTGCAGTCGGCTTTGCATGGGAGGCACGAGAACGGAAGGAATCGCTGCATGAAACTGATCGGTCCATCTACGGTGTTCTTGCTGGCCGGTGTTCAAACCGGAATGCTCTTTGCCTCAGAAACGGTCAGCGTTCGATATGACGCCAGGGTTCCTGCTCTGGAGTTCGCGACCTCAGAGTTGGTCGGCGCCCTGAAGGCTGCCGATCTGCAGCCGTTGGTCTCGACTTCCGATGAGCCGGTGACAGCCGCCACTGGATGGACCGTGGTCGTTGGCCTGTTGGATCAGATGAGGCAGATGAACCCGGCATTGGCCGGGATCCAGCTTGTGGAAGAAGGCTTCGCAATCTGCCCCGTGCCCGGCGAGAAGCTGATTCTTGTCGCGGGCGCCGATGCTCGCGGAGGCATGTACGGCACACTGGATCTGGCCGAGAGCATCGAAATGGGAGGTGCCTTGAGCGATGTGAAGGCCAAGACCGAGAGCCCGTCGATGCCTGTGCGGTCGCTGAAATTCAACATGCCCGGCTGGGACACGCTCGAGATCACGCCCGAGTGGAAGGATGACTGGGACTGGTTTACCAAGCCCGACTACTGGCGGGCCTGGTTCCGGATGATGGCCCGCAACCGCTACAACGTTTTCACGCTTTGGCATTGTCATCCGTATCATTGGATGGTCAGGGTTCCCAAGTACCCCGAGGCGACCGGGCTGAGCGACGAGGAGATGGATCGCTTTCAGAAGGCGTTTCACTTCATCTTCGCGGAGGCCGCCAGGCACGGAGTGGAGACCTATCTGATCACCTGGAATATCCACTACCCGCCGAAGTTTGCCAGGAAGCACAACCTGGAGCCCGCCGGCCAGGATGCCCCGGTCGTGCGCGACTACATGCGGGAGGCCATCAGGGCGGTGCTCAGGGAGTATCCCGGCCTCACCGGCGTTGGCACCTGTCCCGGCGAGGCCATGTTCGGCACGCCGGCCGAGAACGAGGCCTGGCTGATGGACACCTACGTGCCCGCGATCCTTGAAGTCCGCGGTCCACAGAAGTTCATCCACCGCTACTGGGGATCGGAACCCAAGCCGATGCAGGAGGTGTTCGCGGCCCGCTACCCCGGCAAGGTCTACCTGGATCTCAAGTACAACGGCGAGTCGATGTACTCCAGCCCGAAGCCGCACTTTGTTGGCCCGGCCTGGCTCGACCAGAAGCCTCGCAACTACGACATCCTCTGGCACCTCAGGAACGATGATTTGTATCTGTTCCGCTGGGGCGATGCCGCGTTTGCCCGCGAGTTGACGAAGCATTGCGTGGGGCCCGGCATCGCCGGTTACGTCATGGGGTCGGAGTACGAACGGCCAGGGCCGGACCGGCTCTACAGCGACTATGGCCGTCGGCACCAGACCTGGACCCAGGATTTCGAGAAACACTGGTACCGGTTCATGCTGTGGGGCAGGCTGGGGTACAACACGAGCCTGCCCGATTCCCACTTCCGGCAGGTTTTCGCGACGCGCTTCGGTTCGCCGTTCGGGCCCAGGTTCTGCGACGTCCAGACCGTCGCCAGTAAGATCATGCCGCTCGTCGAGTCGTTCCACTGGAACTACATGAACTTCGACTGGGCCGGCGAATCCTGCGTCAACTTGAACTCGACCATCAACACTGCCCGGGATGGGAAAGGCAGAAACCCCAACTACCGCGAACTGGGGGACTACCGGGGCAATTTCAACAACATCCGCGAGTGGATCTTCAACTGGACCATCGACGACGAGGAGTTTATCGGCATTCCGGAGTATGTCGGCAACCTGATGGCCGGGGCAAGGAAAGGGCCCGGTGAGGAGAAACGCCAGAGCCCGGAGGACGTTGCCGATACCTTGGACCGATACGCCGGACAGATCGAGGAGGGACTCAAGCAGCTTGTCCCTGAACCGGGCATGCCCGGCTACTCGGAGGCCGTGAGCTGGCAATGGGACCTGCGACTGCTGGCCCATCTCGCCCGCTATTATGCCGGGAAGACCCGGGGCGGAACGGACCTGCTGTACTACTGGTGTACGGGCGACGCTGCCGCTCAGCAGCGTGCGATAGCGGCGTTGACCCGGGCTCGAGAGCACTGGTTGGAGCTCGTCGACCTGGGCGGCAGGGTGTACACGTTCCCCAAGGTGAGCATTTATCCCCAGCTCGAGTGGTCCCAGTACGTGAGGGACGTCGATCGGGACATCGCCTTGGCTAAGGGTCCGCCGACGTTCAAGTCGCGGACCTATAGCCGGGCGGTGGCGGTCCCGCTGTTCAAGAATCCGCAGGAGGTGGCCGAGTTCGAACGGAAGATTGAAACGGGGCACGATCCGGTGATGGCAGGCGGCCAGACCGTGCAGATCTCTGAAGTTGATCCTTCTTCTGCGGGCCCATTCAAGTTCTGGATCGACTCGATGACCAATCGCAAAGCCGGGCACGTCAACCTGCAAAAGGCGGCCGGAGATAACAAAGGTCGCATCGGGTACTTCACCTGGCCGCTGGCCCCAGGCGACAAGACCTGGTGTGTGCTCCACAGCGAATTCGGGAGCGCGAGCAAGGTATGGTACGGTGGAAAGGTCGTCTTCGACGTCAGGAAAGACGGTCCGGAAGCATTGAAGAGAGGCCTGGCGTTCTCGCGCGACGCGAAGCAGGAGCAGTTGACGATCCGCTGCGACGCCGAGGACGACCGGCCATGGGGTTGCTCGCTGCGACACGAGTACAAGGACAGCTACACGCTTGTCTGCGAGTCGGGCGGCACAGCGACGGTCGTGGTGACGGTCAAGAACAACTTCCCGCAGCGCGAGATCAAGAATGTGAGGCTGATGCCCATCCCATGGTCCGGCGGGTTGCAGGTAAGCCCGTCTGAGGTGGAATTGAATGTCAAAACAGAGGCCGAGGCCCGGTTTGTTCTCAAGCAGGTCTCCGCGTCAGCCGAGTGGTGCGGTTTGACCGTGGAGGCTCGGCACGGCAGCGAGCAGCATTCGGCGTTCATCTTCCCGGAACTGCCGGCCCTGAATACGTCCCCGGCGCGAATGGAGGGGGACGGCTTCTGGCGAGCGGAGAAGATCGACGGCAGGTGGGCCATGATCAGCCAGCCCGAAACGGCCAGCCCGTTCATCTACTACGACGTTCGGAAGAGCTACCTCTATGACATCGACAAGGATGTGGTCCTCTCCGTCGAGTACCACGATCCCGGCCAGGCTCAGGAAATCAGCATCGATTATGATTCCCACCTGGACGGACCGGGTGATGGGGCGTTTCACAGAGTGGTCATGACTACAACGGGCGAGAAAGGGTGGCACACGCAAACCATCGTCCTGCCCCGAGCCAAGTTCAAGGATCGCGAGCAGGGCTATGCCGACTTCCGGCTGTCAGGTCCGGAGGGCAAGGCCATTAGCATAGGGAGGGTCGACATCCTGGACCGACGGAAATGAGTGCGACGTATGTGACGCGTTCAGCCGCCGAGGTCGTGCAGGGGCACAGCCCCAGGGCGACCGCAGCAATCCAGCACTTTCTCATTGAGGATCTCTCTATAGCCATGTCGCCGCTGCGGCGCAAGGCGCGCTATTCTCCGGCGCTGCATGCTGGAACGTCAGGTTTCATCTGTACCCTGTCCGGCTCAATGCCAGGACCTGGTCGACGTTCTCCCTGGAGATGACGGATGCGCCAGCATCGATATTCGACGGGCGGATTCCGCAGCGACAGTACAGGGCCAGTTGGATGACCGGATAATAGCCCTGGATGTAAGGCTGCTGGTCGATCGTGAACTGCATGTGACCCGCCTTGATGAGCCTCAGCGTCTCGGGCGACAGATCGAAGCCCGCCGCCTTGTAGCCCTTGCCCGCGAAATGCTTCTCGATAGCACGCCCCGCTCCCTCGGTGTCGGCCTGCCCTGTGCAGATGACTACCTTAATCTCGGGGTCGGCTTTGAGGGCTGCGGCGATCACCTCGGCCGACCCCTCGGGCGTTATGCCGGTGACGACTCGTTTCCAGGTGACGCCCTTGGCCTTCAAGACATCCTGCTCGCCCCGAAGGCGGTCCTCCAGCGCCGAAATGCCGTCCGAATGGACGGTCATCAGGATCTTGCTGTTGTCCGGAATGAACGCCGCCGCCTTTTCGCCGACGATACGGCCGGCCTTGTAGAGATCCTGGCATACGCCGCTCAGCCGAGCGTTGGGAGTCTGGTTGTCATCGACGTTGAAAGCAACGACAGGGATGCCTTTGCCCATGGCCTCGCTCACCACGTCGTCGAACGCCACAGGGTCGATGATGTTCAAGGCGATCCCGTCGCAACCCGCGGCTACGGCGTCGCGGACCATCTCGGCCTGGGCCTTGAGGTCTACTTCGGGAGTGCCCGTAAATGTGCATTGCACGCCCATCTGAACGGCCGCGTCACGCACGCCCTTCTTGACCGGGCTGAAGAATTCCTCGTCGACGCACGTGGTGATGAAGATGAATTGCAGCGGCTTGCCTGCCCTGGTTGGTGATCCTGCTCCGCCCGCGTGGGCGCAACCGGCAAGGCCCGCAAGCGCGGCGATCATGATGCCTGTGGCGACACAGAGCCATGGTTTGCTCACGGTCAGCTCCTTTTGTTATCGTTGTCCGCCAGTCCTCAAAACAGTACACTCCGAAGCAGTGGGTATTGTACCCCAAGTGAGATCAAGGATAATCCTGAGGAAACCAACTCATGCATCGCCTGGCACTTCTCGCGATCTTGGCGGCGTGTCCGTGCTGCATGATGGCTTGTTCGCCCGCCAGGAAAGACGCCTCGCGCTGGCCGTTTGAGGACGGAGTCCTGATTGGCAAGCTTCATGCCCGCCGGGTCATGGGCTCCGCCGATGCTCAAGCTCGGCGTGTGTCGTTGCCCTTGCTTGGCGGCATGACCGCCAGTCCGGTATACGCGGATCTGCCCACGCAGGTCCAGCCCGTCGGCTACTGGCCCGAGGTGGACGGCCGTCGGGACCCGCGGCGGGTGCTGCTGTTCGCGTGCGGGGCGTCCGGCGAGCAGGTGGCATTCAAGCAGGGGCAGCCTGATCTTGGTGTATACCGGGGACCCGAAGCCACGCTGAGCGTAATCGACAAACGCTATGAAACACTGCTTCCCTGGGAAGTCGGCGAATTGGTCCTGAGCCAGGACGGCGCGACGTTGGGCCTGCGGGTCGGGTTGATGGTCGACGGCTCCTGCCACTGGTGGCAGTGGGTGACGATGGAGGTGCTCGACGAGGGTCCGGTGTGCCGCACGGTTCGAGCGGCCGGCACTATCCCGGTTTACTGGGAGCGTCACGAGTCGCAGGAGGCGAAACTCGCCGCCGACAACGGGGCCATCTATCCCTGGCTCCACAAACACAATCACGTTCGCGGCGAGATCCTGGCTCGCTGCTACGCCAACAGCGTTATCGAGTTATCCATACGCCACGTGAATGGAAGATTCTTCACCGAGGGAGACGTGGTGGAGGGGGTGACGCCGATCATCGGTTTCCGCAGTGATGGCGGCGACTGGCCGACTCAATCCGAGCCGGTGACCGGGCGGCGCCGATGGCATTGGGATCGGGTCTCGCTCGATTCGTGGGCGGCGGGCAACCTGGTGAGCGAGCAGCATCCGGGACGGGCCTGGCGGGATGGCGAAGTATGCGTTTACCAGCCCTACGAGGGTGTGGAAGCCCTCGCGGGCAGGCTGGCCGAGTTGCGCACGGGCAGCCCTTACCTGAGCCGGGCTCAGGATCATCGCATACCCAAGGGCATGGGCCGCACCGTGCGGATGGTTGCCTCCCTGGGACCGGTTGAGCCCGATGTGGCCGTCTATCTCCTGCCGGACTGGTGGTATGGCCTGGCGGAGGACCTTTGCGAGCACCCGGTGTTGCCCGCGCGCGATCACACGTTCCCGAGCATCGAGAAGGCCATCGGCTATTATCGGGCCAATCATCTCGCCGGCTGTTTCGATGATGGGGCCATCCCGCGCGCAAGCTTGTCACCCGAGCCTGGGTGGGAGGGAGAGGCCCCGCAGGCCCAGTTCATCGCCGCCTACCTGACCGGGGAGCCCCAGGACTACGATCTGGCCCTGCGCAGCGCCTACCATCTGGCGGACGTGGCCGTCGACAAGGCCCTCTTCGCCGTCCGCATGCATTCATACAATCCGCCCGCGCAATCGCTGCCGATGCAGCGGGTGTCGGGCATGGTTGCCGCCTACCTGGAAACGGGTGATCCGTATCTGCTGGATACAGCCCGCTCCGTTGCGGAGTCGGCCTACTTCTGGGATCGGGCCAACTGGCCTCGAAGGAGCTTCGGGCGTGACGCCGCTTATATCCGCGGACTGGTCTATCTCCACCGTTATCTGGGCGACCCCGGCGACCTGGCCAGGGCGCGTGAGGCCCTATACCGGCTGGTCGGCACGCAGCTTCCCGACGGTTCATTCGCCGATCAGGGTGGGACCGTGGGTATTCATGCGTGCATGAATCTCATCGTCAAACCCTGGATGGGCTGCATCGCCACCGAGGCCATGATCGATTATCTGGCCTTCGCCCCGGATGACCGGATCGAGCGGTCTGCCCTGGCGTTCTGCCGCTGGCTGCTGGCCTGCCGCGTGCGCGACGGGCAGGGCGTTCGATGGCTCTATCAGACGAGCCACGCCGGCGATGCCATTACTTATCGCATGGACGGCGTTCCCATCTCCTTGAATATGGAGCCCTGGCATCTGGAGTATCTGGCCAGGATCCTGGGCTGGGCGGCGATGCGAACCAACGACGCTAAGTATCATGCCGCCTGGCGGCAGAGCTACTGTCTCAAGTCTGAATACCGGGATCTGGGGGACCACTCGGCGAACAAGACGGTGACGAATCTGTCCTCGTTGCGCCACCGGCTCTGGGGGGCGCGGCTCACGTCGCGCGGCGTCACCGTCGAGCCCCGGACTGACCTGGCCGCCGATCTGGCGGAGGCAACGATCTCCACGCCCGACGGGCCGATTGTGTTCCAGGCTGGCAAGTCCGCTGCTCGGCGTGCTCATCCGCTTTCCCGTCCTGTACAGTCATCTGGATCGCGATGACCAAGCCCGGCGGTGCCGGAGTCGAGCGTCCGCTCCTGGCGGCCGAGATCCGCCTCGTTGTTGCCTTCCATGACGAAGCCGAGCTTCTCGAAAAGTGGTTCATCGGTGACCGCGCTGCACTCCCGGCCCGGCAGGTGTTCGCTGCGATCGATGAAGAACCGGCTCACTCCGGCAGCGGGTAATTCATCACCCCGAAGACCCAGAGTTGATCGGCCAACGCCTTGGGAGTCTGGGTTCGGTATTGCTTTCTCATGCTTTCCGCGCGCTGGGCCACGTACCTGTCGCGCTGCGCCTGGTCGGGCTGTAACGGAAACTTCGCGCCGACCATTCGCTCGTCGGAGTACGTGGTCATCTCCTGAAGCCTTCGGAAGTAGGCTTCGCCGGCCCGCATCTTGCCCGCGCCGTGGCACTCGGCCGCGCTCATCAGGTGGCCGTCTGCATCAGGAAACACGCACAGGAAGCTGGCATCGGCCATGGACCAGCGGCCGTCGGCGTAGAACTCGGCGATCACATGACCGCCCGGAGGCGGCGAGTAGAACAGGAGGATCAGCCTGGCCGGGATTCCGGCTACCTGGCACAGACGCACGAACACGCGGGCCTGCTCGTTGCACCAGCCCCGGCCGCTGCGCAGCAGGGCCTGATCGTCGAGGCCGCGGTCCTTGGGAATCTCCGGCCCCATGGGTACAACACATGGATGAAGCGCGAGTTTCTCCGGGACGAGCCGCAGCAGGGCCACCGCCCTGTCACGGTCGTTTGTGAGACCGGCGGTCTGTTCGGCCACGATTTTCTCGTACGTCGGCAGGGTGCCGGGCTTGTAGCGGACACGGAGGGGCGTGTAGTCCGTGTAAAGATACTTCGCGGTCTCGTCGCGGCAGGTGACGAAATTGTTGGCCTGCCAGAGATCGAGTCCGGTGACCTCCTTGCCGATCAGTTCGTCCTGGCTGTGGAACGGCTCGGGCATTCCCGACTTTCCCAGATACGGTCTAACCCACTCGGGGACGATTTCCCTCGCCCACTGAGGGCATTGGCAGAGTCTCTCGTCGCCGGGATGGAGCTCCGGGGCCGGATGCCCGGTCATGGCATCAGGAGCACAACCACCGAGGCCGGGCATCGCCAGACCAGTCAACGTACAGGCCAGAAGCGAATGAATGCGTGAGAAAGCTGTCCGTCTCGGACCGATCATCTGCATCGCCCTCGATGAAAACAGGTGCCTCAACAAAGCCGGGACGGCTTGCACAAAGCTGCCCCAGCCAACTTCAACGATATCCCCGCGCAGGCCCTGAGGCAATCCTCCGGGCGCTCAGGCAGTCGATCAACAACCCGGCGCACTATCGGCGCCGGCCAGGCATGCCCTGAACACTTCAAAATCGTCCTGATCGACATCGCCGTCCGTATCGAAATCCAGGTCGGCGCATGCGGCCTCGAAGCCTTGCCCGGAGCCGGAGAAGCAAGCCTGCAGACGGCCGAAATCCTCCTGATCCACGTCGCCGTCCAGGTCAAGGTCGGGCAGAAAAGAGCCCTTCCCCTTGGCATGTGCGGCGACAGCGTAATTAGGGACGGCGTCGTGAGCGAACGCGGAATAGTAGTATGTCTGGCCGCGGGTCAGTCCGGTATGGACGTAGCTGTCATTCGAGCCGGGCGCATTCGCCCGGTCCACCAGCAGCGTTCCGTCGGCCGGACCGGCTGGATAGTCAGTCGTGCTGAAGCGGATCATGGTGCCGGTGAATTCGACGGACGACGGGTTCTGCCACGAGAGCGTGACCTGGCGGTCGGCAGAGGCCGCCACCAGATCGGCCACAGCCGGGGGCGGTGCGTTTGCGATCCGCACGGCGTAGATCGGGCTCAGTCCGACGTTGCCCGCCAGGTCAGTCAGAGAGAACCTGACCCTGTTGAGAACCTGCGAGTTCTGGACGAAGGGGATGTCATACGCAGTCACGGTGGCGCGGTCGGGCGGGGCCAGCGGACTCCTGGGAACGCAGGTCACCGTCACGGGGCCGCCTCCATCACCCTGGCCCGGAGGCAGTCCTCCTTGGGCCGTATAACGCACATAGTCGAAGTAGATGTCCTGTGTCCCGGCGCTGGCTCCACTCCCGAACATGACGCGGTTATTGGAGGTCGCCATGCCGAGGACGCCCGCCAGCACCGGCGCGGGGTTCTCATCCACATACACATGGAACTGCCCTTCCTTCGTCGTGATCCGGTAGACGTGCCATTGCGTTGCGTCGAGCAGATAAGTCAACCCTGTCTCGGCCGCCACCAGCCGGTCGGTCATGATCTTGAAGCGTTCGCCGGTGGAGCCGTCCTCGACGAAGATGTTCCCCAGGAACGTCGTGTCTCCGCCAACCGAGGCACATCGGGCCCGCGCGACCACCGTCGTCCCGACCGCGGGAGAGGCATTCCAGTCGCGCGACCACTTAATCTTCGTGCCGGGGGCGGTGCTGGTGTCATTGACGCGGAGTACGCCGGAACTGACGCTGGCCCAACTCTCGCTGCCCTCGGGCACATCCCAGTTCGGCGTCGACGCCGATGGCAGCAGAGTTGCCTCATAGCGGCACTGCCACTGGATGCCGCCGCTCGAATTCCAGGTGAGACCACCGTCGGTTGACCATTGCACCCTGGCGGTGGCCGGATCGATCCCGCTGAGCGAGCCTTTCCCGGCCACGTCGGCGGCGTCCGCGCTGATTGTGGGAGTGAACTCGTTCACGACGGTGCTCGGCCCTACGGCGCCGTTCGAGAAACAGTGGACATAGTCGAAGGAGATGTCCTGTGTGCCGGGACTCGATCCGCTGCCGATCAACACCCGCGCCCAGCGGGCATCCGGGTCCTGATCCTTGCTCACAAACAGCGGCGCCGTGAGAACGGCCGCTGAAGCTTCATCAACGAACACCTGGAACTGAGAACCCTGGGTGGTGATCCGGTACGTATGCCAGGCGGTGCCGTCCAGGAAGTACTCCTGGCTCGCCCGGACGGCCCGGATCCGGTCGGAGAGGATGGAGAAGTCCTCGATGTACTTGCCGTCCCGGACGGAAAGATTGACGAGCGACGAGATCGAGCCAGGCCCGGTGCTGTAGGAGGCGCATTTTGCCCGGGTGAGAACCGTGGTGCCGCGACTGTTGGTGGCATCCCAACTGCGGGCCCACTTGACCTTGTCGCCGAGCGAGGTTCCGGTGTCGTTGATTCGCAGGATGCCGCCCGACGCGCCGGCCCAGGTATCCGAGCCCTCGACGAGTGTCCACGCCGGATTGGCCGCCGTCGGCAGGGCGTCGCCTTCGTACTGAAGATCCCAGGATGCCTCGCTGAGCGAGCAGTTGCTCCAGTTGGTCGGCCCGGCGTTGTCCGGATCCTGATCCAGAACTTCAAAGGAGCTCAGCCATCCCTCGTTGTCGCCGGCGAGACTTCCGACGTAGGCATACCGCCCATTTCCGGTTACGCACAGCTCCAGCGCGTAGAAGGGGATTTCGGACTGTGCCACCGCATGTGGATTCGTCGGATCTGATATGTCTACTGTCATGAACCCGTTGCCGGAAGTCGGGTAAAACGCATAATCGCCAAGGAGGCACATGTCAGTCGCGCCCTCGCCGGCGAACTGTCCCTTAAGTACTGGCGCGGTAGGATTCGAAATGTCAAAGACCATCAGTCCGCCATCCGTAACCTGGCTCCAGCACATGTAGGCGTAGTTGCCGCGCACTTGAACGCCTCCAAGGAGCAGATGGCCGAAGTCGATGCTTGACAGGATGTAAGGATTGTTCTCGTCGGAGATGTTGGCAATCGTGAACCTGTAGTCGTCCGTGAAGTAGGCATAGCTGCCACGGACGGTCAGCCCGCCGCCCCTGCTGAGAGGGAGATAGGAGATCACGCTAGGCGACGCTGGATTCGAGACGTCCATGATAACCAGTTTGCTCTGGGTCTCGTTACCCTCGTTAACGTAGGCCCGGTTGTTTGAGGCGTCTATGTTCCAACCAAACCAAAAGGGAGCGGAATACTCACCGAGCTGCGTAATAGCGCCTGCAACGCTGTAAGTCCGCATCATTGTAGACCAGTTGGCGACATAGAGAATGTCCTCTACAACCTTAACCCCATACGCTTTGCAGCCGGGTCCAGCGCCGCTTTCGCATACAAGGTTGTCGGGATTGGCCACATTGATCTGCCAGACAGTTCTGTCGTCACAGATTGATGCCCCTCCCATGTATATCTTGTTCTTCCAGTAGGTAACATTGTGCGCTGCAATGCACTCGTAAGGCCTGAGATTGATGCTGCTATGGTAGACATGAGGCAGTACGGGGGCTGCTCCCACAACAGCAGGAAACAAGAGAGAAATGAAGACAACGGCGAAACCAGCGGACGTTAAGCAGAACTTGTTCATCAAAGATCTCCCTATCTCCGCGCGACACGCACAAAGAGCCATGATGACGGCCGATGCCAATCGTTGACGCATGTTAACACCCTGGCGGCCGGCCGGAGCCGGCCATGCACGCCCAGAACAGGTTGAAGTCGCTTTGATCGACGTCGCCGTCCCCGCTCAGGTCAGCGGGGGCACAGCCGTCCGGATAGCCGATTCCGTCGCCTGACAGGCAACGCTGAAACAGGCCGAAGTCCGCCTGGTCCACGTCGCCGTCGAGGTCGAAATCTTTGTTGGAGGTCACCTGCACCACCCAGGTTTCGGGATCCCAGCCCTCGAAGTTCTCCGCCTTGACCGTGATCGTATGCTCGCCCAGGTCGGCGATACCGGGTGTCCACCCGCTGACCAGGCCGCTCGAGCTCACCTGCAGACCCGCCGGACCTTCGACCACCGACCAACTCACCGGCAACGTGCCCTGGGCCAGGCTCAACGGCTCGGTGTACGCGGTGCCGACGGCGACGATCCTTGGATCGGGAGCCACTTCGTCGATGACCGGAGGCACCGGTTCCTCGGCCGTGACCCACACCTTGTCGATGTAGAACGGCTGCTTGGCTGGCCAGGACGGGCCCCAGAGCTTCCCGAGGCGGAAGTCGGCGTTTCCGTTCTGGCCATTGTTGAAGCCGGCATCGGTCAAGTGGAACTTCGCGTGCTTCCAGGTCGGGGGGTTGCTGTTGGTCAGGGTGACGCTGCCGCCGTTTACGTAATGGGTGGCATCCCCGCCAGGCTGACCGATCCCGGCGACGGAGTCGTACTGCAGGGTGATGGTGCCGGTGTCGTAGTCGTAGTAGTCGAAGCTGATCCAGAGATCCGGCCGGCTGCCCTCATAGGCGAAGGCATCGCAGACGGCGAAGTAGAAGTAATAGTCATCGTCAGGCTGGTCGCTCTTGCGGCAGGTCCGGCCGCCGACCGTGGCCACGACCGTGTCGCCGTCGCCGACCGGGACCAGGGCCATGCAGTCCTGCACGTCGGGGTCGCCCAGATCGATGGAGGCTTGGTCAGGTGGTCCGATGATGTCGGTGAAGATGCCCTTGATGATGTAGGCTTCCGGCCCCTTCGGTAGATTGAACTGCTCACCGGCGTTCCTGGTCATGGTATCGACGGTTACACCCGTGAGCGGATTGTAGATGGTGAAGCTCACGTTTCGTCGGGCCTGCAGGGTGACCCCTCCGTCGAGTATCCCCTGCGGATAGCAGACAAACTCCCCAGCCTTGATCCCGCCGATGCTCCTGTGGCATCCGGTGCTGGCTCCAACTACATCGGTCCAGTACTTGTTCGCCTGGCCGTTGCAGAAGACGGTAAACGGTGCGGAACCCTCGATCCCGTCGTTTCTGACCCAACTGGCCAGGTCCGGCGGCAGTATCTGCCGCAGGTACACCAGCTCGTTTACTCCGGCCATGTTCTGGAAGGGCACGTCGCGGCGAACACCGGCCCGCGAATGAAACACGTACATGGGCAGGTTTGCCGTCCAGGCGAAAACGGCGGCCGAGGCGATGTGAATCGGATGGTCTTCGCTGTTGACCGAGGAACCGGGGCCGATCGGCTCATTGCTGCTGACCGGCGCTATCGTCGGATACAGCGTTCCCACCCGCCAGCAATCCCGTACCGGATACCAATGACCTTCAGACGTTCCCAGGTCCCTGCTGAAATGCTCCGTGGTGATATCCGCTGCGCTCCCGCTGTATAACGTCAGCAGATCATCATTAGTCCCGCAGGTGGCGCTGAGTGAAACGGGAATCGAGGTGCGGGCCGCGAGATACGCCGCCAGGCTCCGCAGGTCGGCTATGCCCTGCGAACCGGGGAAACCCGTCTGCCAGGCCTCGTTGGCCACTTCGATCTGGATCACCTTGTGCTCCCGTCCCACAAGACTGTCCAATACCCGCTGGCAGTGTGCCTGTCGGGCCGCGTATGTCGGGAATGACTCGCCGGCGCCGCCGAAAATGGTCACTTCCGTTCTGATCCCATACTGGTCGTAGGCGATATCGATGCAGTCCTTGAGCTGCTGATCGTAATCCGACCACGGATTTGCCCAGGCACCGTGCTGGCATTGGTAAGTGCTCGCGTTGATGCTGCGGCCCCACCAGTAGCAGCTCGAGCAGGCTCCGGGCACCTCCGACAGAATCCGCATGTAGTTGAAACCCTTGTCATTCATGAAATCCAGGTCGCTCTGGAATCCCGCCCGGTCGTTCCTGCACATCCACATGGCCGCCATGTAGGTCCAGCCGAAACCCAGGAACGGTCCGTTGCCGTCTTTCAGGCTGTTGCCCTGGACTTTCACGTTGTTGGAGTCATTGTATGAATTATCCACTCGGAACCAGCGGCCCGCGGCGCTCCAGTCGCTCCAGTCCCCGGAGTTCCCCAGCCTGACATAGACGTAGTAGTTGGCCAGGTTGGACAGGGTGCCTGTCCATGCCCAGTCACGGATGGAGGTTACCTCTTGTGAATCCCATATGATGCCTGCCTCGGGGTTATCTGCGGTACAGATCCTCACCTGGTAATCAGTATGGCTGTCGCCCGTCCATTTGATGAATGCCAGGTTGCTCCTGATCGTTTCTCCATTCGCCGGAAGACTCACCGTCGGAGGATCAGGAACGTAACTCGACAAATCCCAGACCTTGAGATAGCTGTATACGGCACCGATTTCCGAGCCCTCACCGGCTCTCCTCGGGCTTGCCCCGAGCCGGACACTGTGTCCGGTGGGAACATAGTTGCCTGCGATCGCTTCGCTGAGCATCTGGACGCCGTCTCTGAAAACCTTGAGGCGAGTGTTGTCGCCCTCCGGCCCCCACTCGATGCGAACTTTGTAGTTTGTGTCCGTGGACCAGGAGAACACCGCCGTGTCCAACTCGAACCATTCCAGGGGGGTGGCGTAGACGATCTCGCAGGAACCGTTTCTGGCCGCATCGTCGGTTCCGGTCTTCCTGACGAAATGCTTGTAGGGATTGTTCCTGTAGCCGGGGTCGCCGTACTGATAGTCGGAGTTGTACCACGTGTAGTCGTACATGTGGAAGTGCTCCGTCTTGTGCGGATAGTTCGAGTCTATCCCTTTAACATAGAACTCGGCGGCACCCTTGCTCACAGTGTGCGGCAGATGCCAAATGATAGAGTCATAATCGCCTGTAACCCTCCAGCCGCCCGAATCGAAGGTCCCACCATCCTGGATTCCTTTGGTGGAACCCTGCAGCGGATCGTCCAGCACCACCCCGGCCTGGACCATCGCGCCGGTGGCCAGCACCAGGCTGATTAACCCAACACACGTCACTTGCCTGTGATGCCGTCTCATTTGAGATCCCATTCGCAACTCCTTATCGACGTTACTCAACAGCCCGGCAAGCCCTCTGAACCGGCCATGCAGGGCCAGAACAGGCTGAAGTCAGCCTGATCGACATCGCCGTCCGATTCCAGGTCTGCGGGAGCACAGCCCGAGGTATAGCCGGCACCGCTGCCCGAGAGGCAGCCCTGGAAGAAGCCGAAGTCCTCCTGGTCGACGTCGCCGTCCAGGTCAAAATCCCTGCTGGAAAGCACCCGTACGATCCAGCTTACCGTATCGCAGCCGATCGGGTTGCAGGCCTGGACCACGATGGTGTGATCGCCCAGGTCGCTCGGAGCAGGGGTCCAGCCGAGGACGCGGTCATTGCTCTGGCAGACGTACATTCCCGGCGGGCCCTGGACCATCGACCAGGTTGATTTCGGGCAGTTCTGGGTCAACGCCAGTTGTTGAGAGTATGCGACCCCTGGATAGGCGGTCTGCAGGTCCGGCGTTACTTCGGCGATGACCGGTGGCAGCGGCTGCTGGACTGAAACCCGCACGTTGTCCAGGTAGAACCAGTTCCCCACGTTGCCGAAGCGGAAGTCGGCCCCGCCGTTCTGGCGGTTGCCGAAATACGCGTCGGTGACGTGGAACACCGCGTTCTTCCACGTGTTCGAGCCGGTCAAGGTAATGCTGCCGCCGTTCTTATAGATGGCCGGAATATCGTTGCCCGTGTTCGAGTCGTAATCGAGCGAAATCGACCCACCGCTGGAGTCGTAGTAATCGAGTGCGATGTAGAGTTCCGGCCTGTTGCCCTGGTAGGCAAACCCGTCGCAGACGGTGAAATAGAAGTAGTAGTCAGCGCCGGGCGCCGGCGGGGGGCTCGGATCGATGTTGCGCCGGCAGCTTCGGCCGCCGATGGTATCGGGCGTCGTGTCGCCGTCGCCGCCCTGCGGATGGGTCATGCAGTTCGCCACATCGGGAGAGCCGAGGTCGAACGAGACCGCCAGATCGCAGAGTGAGAACACCCCGGCCGGCCGGAAGTAGCACTGGTTGCCGTAATCCCAGGTGACATAGACGCCGCCTGTAGGCGCGGGCGCGACCTGGCAGTTCCACCGCCGCCGGATGGGGTTGTTAGGGTCGGTGATAACCGGGGTGAACACGATCGGTTCGGTGAAACCGGCGTCGCTGACGGAGCTGATTTTGCCCTCGCCCGTGGTGATGTCCCGGAAGCCAAGCCAGATCTTGCCGTTGATGTCCATGACCATGTGGGGATAAACGTTGTCACCCCACCAGCCGGACCCGGGCACACCGGCGAGACCGAGGACGGCGTTTTCGCCCAGGCCCATGCGCTGGGTGTTGTTGTACCACAGTTCGCTGTTCGTCTCGGGGTCAATGCCCGTTGCCCCGCAATTGCCGATGGCGTGCACGACATTGGAGCTGTCGATGATCGCGGCAGTGGGCTCGGCGGTCTTGTTGGGCGTGCCATTGGTCATCTTCTGGCCGCTGCTGACCGTTGCGAGATTGAAATTGTATTCCTGGAGGTAGTGCCCGTTGCCGGAATTGCGGCCGACGACAAACAGACGGCTGGCAGCACAGTTGACGACCGGGTAGGGGGCCAACAGGTAAGTGCCGGTTGTGAGGTCTACATGAGGCGTGCCGCCAAGATTCGAAAGGCGTGCGATGGTGCCCTCGGGGGTCCCGGTCGAGGCTGCTACGAAGGCATACGAGCCGCACAAGGCCAGGCGCGGGTACATGACGATCACGCCGGGGAATGCCGACACCGGAGCCTTCCAACTCCCACCGATGCGATTGGTGTACCAGCAGTTCCCCGGGGTCGGATAGAAGGCGTCCGAGAAGACCACGTGGGGGGTATTGCTGCCGTCGCAGACTACATGAGGGGCGTTGAACTGGGCCGGACCCGTTGTCGGAGAGGGGATCAGTTCAGGGGCGTCGAAGACGGCGTCGGGATCGCCTTGACGGTACCAGATTGTCCCGTTGTTCATATAGACGACGTGAATACTGCCCTGGGCGTCGGTGGCGATGCCGGGCTCGATGCCGTCCCCGAGGGTCTGCTGAGCCCCAAGCGGGCTCGGTGGACTGATCGGAGGGCACTCCGACAGCTCGCCCGTGCCGATATACACGACCCAGTCCGCGGCCCCGTCCGGCCGGGCAAACACCCGCTGGCCGCCGCCGCTCACGGTCTGCCGGCTGCTGTACACGTCGTTCTTCGGGTCGTAGAGGTAGTACGGCAGCGAGCCCGACAAGCCGGTCAGGTCCACCGTCACGCCGGCGTCGCTGCGAACGTAAGCCACGTATTCGTGCCCAACGTACGCCAGACAGGAGTTGGCGCTGCTGTTGCTGACCAGTTCAGGGTGGGGCACCATCTGGGCAAACTGGACGTTCAACTGCTTGAGGAAGTCCTGCAAGTGCTTGTAGGCGTTCACCGTGTCCGGCCAGAAGCCCCGTCCCCCGAGCCAGTAATCCACCGTGAATCCGCCCCAGCATGCGGCCCCGCCAGTGAATGAGTACCAGGCGGCGGCGCGCAGCTCGTTGGCGGGGATATCGGCGTTGCTCAGGGCCGGGCCGTCGGGGTCGATCCAGGTCGGGTACTGACCGTTGGCGGTGGCCACGAAGCCGGCAATGTGGCTCTTCACCTCGGCCGCGGTGTCGCCGACGTGGTCGGCGTAACCCTGGATGCCGCCAGCCCTGAATGCATGGCTGCACTGCGTGACCGGTTTGTTCGTCTGCGACCGGGCGTAACTGACCACAGCGGTGTACCAGTTCTGATCGGCGCTGAGCAGTTCGTTACCTACCTCGTAGAAGACGTTGTCGTAGCCGAAGGTCTCGGCCAGGGTCTTGTCGATCACGCGTCTCTGGTAGTAGCCGATGCCGGTGTTGCTGTTGAACTCATTGAGTCTATAGAAAGCGCCGGGCCAGTCCGAATAGTCGCCTGTGGGGTAGAAGGATGACGTGTGGTTGCTCGGATTCCAGAACGAGTTGTTGTAGCCGTAGGCCGCGCCCCCCTGACTCCGCAACTCCACGCCGTCAAAAAAAGCGATGTGGACGATCACGCCGTTGGCCCGGGCCAGGTCGCACTGGGCCTTCAGGCCGTTCCAGAACACCGGGTCCCACTGGCTGAGATCAGCCTTGCCATTGACGTACAGAAAGGGGACCGGCGTCGGCGAGCCATAATACACCGGCGGATTGGTCGTGCTGGTGAAGCGGTTGACGCCCAGGCTGATGCGGCTGTAGTTGATCCCGTAGGGTGCCCCGCGGGTGATCATGTCGGCGTACTGGGATGGGTGGTCGATGAAATAGCCGGCGGGCACCGCGGCCCAGCCATAGTAGCCGATCAGGAATACAGGATTCCCGGCCGTATCGGTGTAGTACCGCCCGGATGGATGGATGCCCACCGCCTGCAACGGGGCGGATCCCGTCAAGGTCACCACCAGGGCCATCGCCCCCAACATCACTCGTTGGCCACGCCGAAGGGCAGAGATCCGCACTTCAGGCCTCCTTCATGCTCTCCTTGCACTACATCCGGTCGTTGGGGGGCATTGGTACAGGGGCTCCCCTCCCTCCCGCGGCTTTCAAGGCGATTGCCTCGTCAGATTTCGCAGGCATACTTCGCCATCCCTCCGTTTCCACCGGTCAGCACCCGGGCGACTGATTCGCCCCGCCCATGCACGGCTGAAATGTGCTGAAGTCCGCCTGATCCACATCACCGTCTGAATCCAGATCGGCTTCCCGGCATCCTGGGTCGCAGCCAACCCCCGAGCCGGAATAGCATCCCTGGAAGAGGCCAAAGTCAACCTGATCCACGTCCCCGTCGAGATCGAAGTCGGCAGGGGCCGCGGGCCGAGCAATCTCGCCCACGTTGCTCCCGTGATTGGGCACGCCGTCATAGGAAAACGCAGCGTAGTAGTACGTCGTGGCCCGGTCCAGCCCGGTATGCACATAGCTGTCACTGGAGCCGGGGGTGTTCGGCTTGATCACCAGCGGCAGGCCGTCGTGCGCGTCCGCGGGGACGCCGTCGGTCTTGCAGCGGATCAGCGTGCCCAGAAAATCCGCCGTGTCGGGATTGGTCCAGCTCAAGCTGATCTGGCGATGCTGAGGCACGGCCGTGAAGCTCGTCACCGGGGCGGGGGCGGTCACGTCCAGGCTTGGATAGGTCTTGTAGCGACGGACGTAAACATCATCACGGTTACAGTACCAGGAGAACAGGAACTCGTCGGTGAATGGGTTGGGTGTGGGAAGCGGTTTCCAGTTGCCACCGCCGTAGCGCACATCGTCGTCATCGGCAATGATTGTCCCGGTAGTCTTGAACGGCTCGCCGATAAGTGCTCCAACCTGGGAAATCCTGCGGGCGTAGTTGCGTGTGGTGCAGCAATCCTGCCATGCGGCCACGTACTCGCGGGTGCTGGGAAGCTGACCCAGGTTGACCGCTACGCCGCTCGAGGGCGAGCTGAGCACGGGGAACCGGCTGCCCGACGGGGTCCCATCCGCGGCAATGAACTGTCCCGAGATGGTCGTCGCGCCGGAGCCGCCCACGTAGACCATCAGGTACCGGTGCAGATCGCTGTCATAGACGATGTCACCGTCGTATTCCCAAGCGGAGGTGGTCGCCAGCGGTATATTGCCGCCAATCGCAAGCAGCATTCCGTTCTGGGCCGAAACCCGCTGGCCGTAGTAGTCCCATCCGTTATTGGGGCATCCGTGCTCGATGCACCAGGTGTTGGTCAGGCAGTCGCAGTTGGGGTCCCTCTGACAGATCGTCGGATCCTCTTGACTGCAGGAGGCATCGACCTGGAAGGTCACCAGGAACTCATCGTCGGCCGAGTTCCACGCAACGGCGGGAAAGGCGGTATATCGGGTTTCAGCGGCGGTGAGGTCGAGGATCCCGTCAGCCAGGCCCGTTGCCGCATCCACGCGAAGGGCCCAGATGTTGAAGCCCGCCTCGGTGTGCTTCCAGACAACCAGGTAGGCATCGCTCTGCGGCGAGTAGCTCACCCGGTGCTCGGCCATGGCGGTCAGGTCCCCCCTCTCATAGAGCAGATAGCTGGACCCGATCGGGGCCCCGGTCGCGGGCTGGACGCGCTGACCGCGAAGTTGATCTCGTAACTGCGGGGTATTGTCGTTCCTCCACCCGGTGTAAACCAGGAAGTAGTGCTTCAGAAGGCTGTTGTAGACCACGCCCGCTTCATGAACACCATCGAGATGGTCGTCGTCGGTGATGGTGAGCGTGGCGGTTTTCTTGCTCCCGTCGCCGTTGAGCAGGTAGTACGAGATCCTGGACTGCACATTGGGCTGGCGGTCGGCAAAGGCCAGCAGATATTCCTTGAGATCCGGGTTATAGCAGATGCAATGCGGCCACTGGAAGCCGACGGGATCGGCGATTGGGGAGGGATCGTCGATCAACCACCCGGCGACATAGAAGCTCCGGCCGAGTGAACTCCAGGGCCCCCAGCCGCCGTTGTCGCGGAGGCGAGCGAACACATAGTACCACCGCTGGGTCGCCAGAGGTCCGGACATGGCGGTGTTGGTGGACACGGACAGGCTTACCTCTCCCGAGTCCCAGCCGTCTGTTGGAGAAGGGTGATAGGACGGATCATTAAACGGACCGATGTGGACTTCATAGCCGGTGATGGGCACGCTGGTCCAGGTAATGTCGGGCCGGTCGGAGCCCAACGTCGCCCCCGCGGCCGGCCAGGTGATGGTCGGGGCAGGCGCTCCCCGGGCGCTGTTGCCCACCCAAGCCGACGTGGGCAGCAAGATCACCCATGCCGCGAGAACCGCGGACATACGCAGCACACCAGATGAATCCGGCTCTGCGCCGGGTCCTCGTCCCTTCATATCGCTACCGTCCAACGACCCACTTGTCCCCGCCCGGCGGATCTGGACTGCGCCTCAGCGTGGCCTTCCCGGCGGCTGCACGCCGGCGGAGCGGCGGGCGGCTGATCTGCCCTCGTGCACCTTCACCGCGCAAACCCGGGGTCCGTGGCACTCCAGAGGGCCTGAGCCCGCGAAAATGGGGACAGGCGCGCAGCGCCGAGCAGACCCCGCCCGACAGACAGCGGGCGAGACAAAGCCTCAAGCCTGTGTCGCACCCGCTGTCTCGTGTTCTCGCCCTCGCAAGCGAAAAGGCAGCCCCGGCCGTCACGAAGCCGGGGAAGGAGGAGAATCGGCAGGCAGGTTCATCCTGGCGTGCACGTTTTCAATCATTCGCCGTTGCACGGACGAGTGAACCATGCCTTACCCGGTTTGACCGGGGGCTGCCCTTCGTTCTTTTCGCGGGTCGGGCGGACACATACTCGCCACATCCCTCGATTGTTGCTCCGACGCCTGCGGGCTCAGCCTCCCGATGAGAGGCAGTCCGGGTTCGCCGGAACGCCCGGTCCGCTTGCGCAGTTCTCGAATGCGGTCAGGTCGAACGAATCGATGTCGGTATCGTTGTTCGGTTCTCCGTCGTTGTCGTCATCGCCCCGATTCAGGCACACGCAGTAGGCCGGGTAATCCGGCGGGCCGGGGATCGAGGTCGCACCCGCGCCCGTGTAGCAGAGCTGGAAGACCGCGAAGTCGGCCTGGTCCACATCCGTGTCTTCGTCCACGTCGGCGAACGGTTTGTGACAGGAATCCGTGCAGGTCAGGGATTCACCAAGACAGCCCATGTCCTGGTCGGGCGGGAACGCCCCGGCCGTGGTAGCAACCAGGCAATCAAAGTAGACGTGCTCGGTGTTACCCGTGCCTTGTGTGCCGAAGCCGAAGCCGTCCTGCGACCCGGCCTGAGGGTCGCGTGGCTCTGCGTTGGTGATCGACAGCACCGGCACCGGGTTCTCGTCAAAATACACGTTGATGACGATACCCGTTGAACCGCCCGTGTCCTGGGCCGTGACCCGGATGGTATGATAGCTTTCATCCGCGCCCTGGCTCGCGGTCAGGGTGGTCCAGATTCCGCGGTCCCTGTCGCCAAGCTGGCCACTCGGCCCTCCCCAGAAGATCTCAGTGGCGATGTTGGGGGCGTGGATCCAGATGTTGCCGTAACGACCGCCGTCGTAGGTGCCGCCGCCGAGCTTCTTCATGCGAACGACCAGGGTGGCACCGTCTGCAAAAGCCGCCGGGGGCTCGCTGATGAACTTCGTCTTCGCGGTGGAGACATCGTCGATCTCATAGGCAAAGCCGTCGACCGCATCAGGATCAGCGACAATGCCTCCTTGCTGAACACCCTCAAAGACGCTGAAGTTGTAGCCCGGCCCGGCGGAGTTCGCAGCCAGGGGGTCCACATCGCCGTTGTATCTCAGGATCACCGGATCGGGAGGCACAACCATCTTCGTGACGGTCAGGGCGCCGACGAGGCTGTCCCTGATTTCGGCGCCGCCGCAAGTGGCCTTGAACCGGAGTGAAGCGACCTCGGTCATGCTGACGTAGTTCCAGTCGATGGTGGCCACCACCTCGGCGGACTCGCCCGGTGCGAGGGTCGCACTGGGCACCGACAGCGACAGCCACGGGTAGGTGGTCGGTTCACCGCCACTCGTGATCTGCTCGACAGCCAACTCGGTGAGGTTGCTCACGCCGTTATTGATGAGGGCGAAGCTGCGGGTTGTGGTGCCGGTGCACCCGCTCGCCGAGGCAACCCTGGGCTCCGCGGTCAGGCTGCAGTCAACCACGTTTACGCTGATCTGGCGGAGGTGGTACTTCTCGATGGCGCTCACGTCCACATCATCAAAGTAGACGTACTCGGCGGCACTGGTATCGGCCCCATTGATGCGTTCAAAACTGATCGAGGCCAGGCCGCTGGTGTTGTTAAAGGGATAGCTGATCACCAGGGCGCCGTCATAATAGTACTCCGTGGTCTTGGTTGCGGTATTGCTTCTCATCTCCATGATCTTGAAGTCGGCGGCCAACGCCTGAGGATCTGAGGCCTGGTTGGCATTCAACGGATTTCTAGCCCTGACGGTGGTGGGTGTTCCCTGCCAATAGCCGAGCTGATTCCCCTGCGCGTCGAACGCAGCTAGTCTCCAGAAGTTGTTGGCTTCGCGGCCGGCCGAGGCGCCGCCGGTCTTCACCTTGACCTTGACGGAGAACACGCCGTCATATACGGCCAGCCCGACGGAATGGGAAACGGAATGCGCCAGACCGGATTCCGCGCCGCCGTTAAGCTGGAGCTGGGCGGTCTGAATGATGAATGGAGAAGTCTCGCCGCTCCCGAGCCAGCCTCCCTGGCCGGCCAAAACGGAAGCATCCGCGTAGTCGAACGGCTCGGCGTAGGGCGCGAACGTACACGTGTCGGTAAATTTCAGGTACGTCGTGTGCGTACCCGCGGCCAGCGTGGCGGTATCCACCGCGGCCTTGACCGGCGCCGTGGCCTCAGGGGCGAGCACACCCGGCGTCTTGGTCAGACTTACCCAGGCGTAGTCGTTGGCCGTGCCGTCGGCGTTGGCTTCAATGACGTCCCAGGTGATGTCGACCGCGCCCGAGTTAGTTATCGAGTAGTCGAATTCGGGACCGGGCGCATGAGAGACAAAGACGTTGTCGATGTAGAAATGGACGTTCATGCCCCTGGCGATGCGGAAATCGGACCCGTCGTGCTGGCGGTTGCCGAAATACGCGTCGGTGAGCGTGAAGCTGCCTCGCTTCCAGGTTTTTGTATCACTGAGAGGAACGGTGCCCGCGGCGTCGGTCCATTCGGAAGCCGGCCCATCATAGGTCAGCCCGAAGGCTCCGGTGCCCTCGTCGAAGTAGTCAAACGAAATGGTCACCGCAGGCAGACTGCCCTGGTAGGCCACGTCGTCATCAATCGCGAAGTACATGAAGCCGTCCGTCGCGGGATCGACGTTCATCCGGCAGGGCCGGCCGGCGACGACAACCGGCGCGGTGTCGCCGTCGGAGCCCACGGTGTTCTCGTTAGTCAAGCCGTTGGTGACATCTGGTGAACCCATGTCAATGCTGGCATACGTGGCAGGAAGGCCGCCGACCCAGCCGCTGTCGGTTTGGACAGCAGCCGGTGTCACGGTGGATTCACACTTTGCCTCGCACGGCCCCATCGGGCCGACGGTGTCGCCCAGCGCCTCGGTGGGATTGACGCGGGCCCAGTCAATGATGAATTTGCCGCTCTGGGTGCTGCTGCCGGCGAGGCTTCCGATCCCGACTCCCGGGAACGGAACCTGGCCCCCGCCGCCGGACCCGCCCAGCGATGTGCTCCCCACCAAGGTCCATGTTGAGGTGCCCGCGTCCCACGCGTAGAACGTGACGATATTGGGGTCAACAGCCGCCGTGGTTGAGTTCACCGAGAACCGGAGGATCTTGAAGGCGCTTGCCAGGTCCACATTCCCGGCTGCGACCTCTTCGCCGCCGTTGACTAGTGCGATGCGGTCCGTGTTCAGCTTGATGCCGCGCTGATTACCGTCGTTCTTGACGGTCATTGACTTGCCGGGGCCTTCGTTCACGCTTTCCAAGACCCTTACCCGAACGTCCATGGTGAAGCTGCCGCTGGTCAGACCGTAGACGAAACCCGAGTTGGCGCTCTCGGTTGTGGCGTCCGCGAAGATGGCTGTCCCGTCACCCTGGAGACCGGTGCCCGCGACCGTCCCGCCGTAGGGGGTATACGGAGGCTCACCGGGATCAGGCCATGCCGTGTCTGATGCGAACCCGAGCATTGGGATCGGTTCCTGGGTGGGATGGACGGCAAACTCCCAACAGATCACGTCCGCGTTGGCGCGCTGGCTCGCCAGCACCAGGCCGATCACCAGAATGCCAACACCCCTGCTCATCAGTTTTGTCATCATTTCCGTTCCTCCGCTTCGTTTCAGATTAGAAAGGTTGACTCCCGCTGTGGGGCAGACTATCCCGCTCCATAAGCGTAATCCTACCAGACGTACTGGGTTGATGCAACAATGATTCGTCATAATGTGACGTGTTTTTGAGATAGTTTTCCTGATCGGCTTATATGGCATAAGTCATTGTTTGAGAAGGTATTAAGGAAAAATGGCCTTGATATCTGTTGACACAGCTTCTTGCATTACGTCACCGCGCGACTATACAATGTCGTCATGAGCAGAGCCGAGAACGGCAATGGCAAGCTGATTCGCTCAAAATCGCCGCGTTATCGAGTGGTTACTGACGAGCTACGCCGACGCATGACCGACGGCCGTCTGACGGCGGGCGTCAAGCTGCCTGCCCTTCGCAGCCTGGCCGGCGAACTCAGGGTCAGCACCAACACCATCCGGTCTGCGATCCACATTCTCGAGCGTGAGGGCTGCCTGTACAGCGTGCCGGCGGTAGGGGCATTCGTGAGTCCGAACTACCCTGCCCGCCCGGCCGCGGCTCAAGTCATCATAGCTCTGGTAACGCTGGATCTTGCCGGAGCTTTCGAAACGGGTATCGCACGCGGTATCGAAGCGGGTTGCCAGGAACGCGGGTGGGGGCTTCAGATTTACGATTCGCGCTTCGACCGGGATCTTGAGGCGCGAAACCTCTCGCGGCTCGGCAACTCCGGCGCTCAAGGAGCCGTCATCCTGCCGACGGGTGTCCATCACAACATTGAAGCCCTTTTCAAGATGAAGCTGGCGCATTATCCGTTCGTTCTGCTGGATCGCGGCGTTCCCGGCCTGAAAGTCGATCTGGTTGAATCCAATCACGAGAAGGGGGCCTACCTGGCGACACAGCATCTGTTGGAGCACGGCCACCGCCGGGTGATCATGGTGACCGAGCCCCCCTGGGCGACGTCGATTGCGGCCAGAATCCGGGGGTACGAGCAGGCCCTGATCGATGGGGGCCTGGAGCCCCGGCGAGAATGGAAAGTCTTTGCGGACGGCCGGCTGACAACACGAGGAACGCTTGAAGGTCGTCGCTGGCTGGGCGGGTACGAAGCGGCCCTTCCCGTGCTCAGGAACACCACACGACCGGCGGCCATCTTCGCCCATAACGCCTTCACTGCGTGGGGCGTGTTCGAGGCCTGCCGCGAGCTGCACCTGCGGATTCCCGAAGATGTCTCGATCGTGGGTTTCGATGATTCCGACATTGCCCAGGCGATGACCCCGCCGTTGACCATCGTTGCCCAGCGCGTCCACGAGATCGGCCTCAAGGCGGTCGATTTGCTGGAACGACGATTGCAGAGTGGTAGCGGCGACGTCAAGCCGGAGCACGTGCTCGTGGACGTCGACCTGGTGGAGCGGCGTTCCGTCGCCTTGGCCTGACAGGGGTGTCGGTTGTGCCGACCAATGAGCCTTCCGCAAGGCGGGCGGTGATCAGTCGCTGACCAGGAGCGGGAGGCGAAGGCGGTCTCAATTCTCGCAGTTCGGATCCGGCGGCACGTTTGCTCCCGTAATGCACTGCTGGAAAGCAGCGAGATCCTCAAGATCCACATCGCCGTCCGTATCGCCGTCAGCATCATCGCAATTCGGGTGATAGGGCTCGCCGGACCCGGTCAGGCAGTGTTGCAGATGCCCGAAATCTTCCAGATCCACGTCTTCGTCGCCGTCGAAGTCGGCCCAGACCACCCGATCCGAGATCGGCACTTTGTACACAGGGCTCTGCCAGGCGTGGCCCTGTGCATCGTTGATGCTGAACTGGATCCTGTTGAGCGTGTTGGAGTGCTGGTTGAACGGCACACTGGATGCGGTGATGGTTCCACCCCGAGGCCCGCCGCTGTATGCGGCCGGTTGCCAGGGACCCGGTGCGAACGCGCCGGCGGTGGACCAATACAGGTAATCGTAGTTGATGTACTGCGTGCCCGCACTGGCGCCGGAACCGAACAGGAGTTGTTGGGGAGTGTCAGCCGGCTGGTGGAAGTAGCCGTTCGCGGGGAGCACCGGCCGTGGGTGGCCATCCACGTACACATTGAGGTCCGTGCCGCGGATGGTCACGCGATAGACGTGCCAGTCGGTCGTGTTCGCGGGAACCAGCGTCCACGTCGGGTAAAGGCCGATGATCCCGTTGGCCTTGAGGTGAAGCGACTGCACGTGCAGTGTGTCGGCCAACTGGAGATTGCTGCTGAAAAAGTGTCCGCCGGACAGGCACTGCATCCTGGCTTCGACGGTGGCGCCTGCCTCAGCATCCGCGTTCCAGAAGCGGGCGTACTTGACCTTCGTGTTCCCGTCAGCGCTGTTGTCGTTGATGGTGAGGATCCCGTTGTTGACCGACTCGTAGCCGGTGTGCCCTTCCACAACCGCCCAGCCGTCTTCCCACGGATACTTGCTGCATTCGTAGCGACCTTCCCAATTGACTGCAGGCGTAATCCAGCTCTGGCCGCCGTCCGTGCTGTACTGGTAGCGGGCCGTCGCCGGGTCCAGCGGCCGGCCGGTCGTGGCGACCGTGATCGTGCAATCCGGCGTCAGTGAGAGGCTGATCTCCGGCTGGGAGCCTGACCAGACGACGGGCGGCACCGTGGACACTCGCAACATGCCGCTGTCGCACACGACGCCGTTCATGTCAGCCACATGGAACCGGATGAAATTGCGGTCTTCGCTGAGCTGGTTGAACGGAACGCCCGCCGCCGCGATGGTCTCCGTACCCGTGCTGCCGTTCGAACCGCTGCACGTGACGGGCCGTGCGGACCAGGTCACACCCGCGTTCGTAGAATACTCGCAGGAGGCTGTGCTCGGTTTCAGGCCGGGGGCGGGCAGACGCACATCCACAAGGCAATTGGGGCTGAGGATCTCGGTCCGGGCCGGCCGGAAGTTGGAGAACCCGAGTGCCTCCGGGACCGACCCGCCAAGGTCGAGGATGGTCATCGCGATTCCGTTGCGAAGGGTCTCGTAGTCGGTTTTGCGATTGCGGGTATCGAGGGTGGTCTGGATTTCCAGTTGCGCCCGGTGCTTGTCGAGGCGCCCGATGGCTTTGCGTCCGATCTCCAGGGCCTGGGTGTTGGTCACCGGCGACAGACCGGGGAAGAATGCTTCCCAGGTCAGAAGCCTTGTATCGTCGCCGGAAGTGCCGGGATCGTCGTAGTGGTCGGCGATGTCCTGGGTCGCATCCGCCGCGAAATACTGCCGGCACCACGCCAGGTTGACCGCGGCGGGGTCGGCGTTGCGGTCGGCCAGGATCCGGCTTGCGGCGTAGAGATTGATGCGGTTTGAGGTGTAGTTGGTCAACGCCCCCTCGCGGTCGATGCGGGCGACGATACCCCCTCGGACGCCCAAGTTATAGGCGTAGTTCCAATGCTCCTTGAGATAGGCGGCCATGGCGAACGTGTACTGCGACCGACCCAGGTACTCCCCGCACAGATCGAACTCGACCAGCTCGTTGTATCCGCCCGTCAGCGTGCCGAGTACCGACAGATGGGTGTCCATGTACTGCCAGTCCCAGCCCGACGCACCGCCGACGTTCTTGCTCATCATCCAGGTCGTCGTGTCGTCGCTGTCCTGAATCGCGTCGCGGATGTCAAACTGGTATTCGCCAGCCCAAGTGCGGGCGTAACAGGTCCTGTCGTGCTCGTGGCATGCCGCCTGGATGGCCTCATTCACCTTCCTGACCGCCTCGGCCACCGAGCCGTTGAATTTGAGACACGCATTCCAGACCTCGCAGCCCCTGTCCACTTCGCTGAATGTGACCACCACGCCGTCCAGTTCGGGACAGACGGTGGTGAAGAGCTGGCTGTAGCGGCTCTCAATCCATGCCCAGACTTCCGGTTTGTCGCCGTCAACCCGGCCGTCGGCAGTGAGACACTGGGCGGGTATGTTGCGCGTGTCGATCTCATGCGTCCAGACGGTCACATCCGTGATCCCGTACGCGTGAGCGAGATCGATCAACTCGTTGAGGTCGGCCCGCAGTGTGGGCGATTCCAGGGGCTGATGCGTGTACATCAGGATGTCGTGCGAGAGCTGGATATGGTTGACGTTGTAGAGCGGGGCCTGACGGATGATTTCGCGCAGGTAGGGCATGTCGTAGGAGAGCAGCACCCATCCGCAGCGCGGGAGAATGGGCAGCGATTCCTTGACCACGACGAAGTACATGGCCCCGGCCTGGTTGTGCGAGAGCTGCACCGCTCCGGCGCCAAAACGCCGGGCGTAGACGCTGTAGCTGGCGGCGGCCCCGTCGCTGACGGCCACGGTCATGTCGGTGCGGACCCAGGAGGACAGCCAAGTCGGCGGCACGGCTTCGGACTCATAGCAGACGTATACCTCGGCACGGACGTCGACCTGGAAGCTCACGGCCAGCGACGGGTTCGAGGCGTCGCCGGCTCGAGTGCGGATGAGCGTCCCACCCGCCAGAGCGGGCGGAATGCCGGTGATTGTGCCTGCGGCGTCAACATAGCAGGCGCTGCCGTCAACCAGCGCGGCGGCCTGGTAACCCGCCGGGTCGACGGTCGTGACCGACAGGCCCCAGGCCCGTCCGGCCATCAGGCAAACCCACAGGATGCCGAGGAACCACAGCCGCAGCCGCGCGGAGCGGGGGGTGGTTCCCGATCGGCAATCTCCTCTCATGGGCGGGTGATGCCCGAGCGTCCGGCCAAGCCTGAGCCTCGAGATGCGGGCGAAGCCCTGCTTGGTTGCAGGCCTGAATGACATCCTGACTCCTCCGATGATGCCTTGCGTGTAGTTTTCAGTGGCCGAGCCGCACTCTCAGACTCCCACAGCCGATTCTATCGAAACAGAGACAAGGGGACAATGGGACGAGACGATAGTCGCACGATGTGACGTGGTCAATTGGCGTTTATGTATACCTTTCTGATTGATAAACTATTGCTGCTGAAGGTCTTATGTTTTCTCAATCATCTGATTTTGCGACGAACTGACACAAAGTGACTAAGGCGGCGCGTTTTTCGCTTGCAGAGCCTCTCGCCTGGCGTTACGATGACGGAAGACTCGGGTCCACGTGCCCGGTTCGCAACTGGCTCGGTTGGGTGGTCAGTTGAACTCATCCAGTCGTAAGGAGAACAAGCGAAGAGGAGGGTGGCGGGGTTTCTCATCCACCGTTCGAGACCCAGGACCACAGATGATGAAGGCCGAGGAGGAGAATCGCACGTGATTCCGAAAGCACCATTGGTCTGATTTCGAGCCGCGACATCACCCTCGGGTGATACGCGCGATTTGTTGAGGTTGGCTGTTCGTGGGGAAGAGAGCAGAAACGGAAGGACGCTTTTGGTTGGTGCCTGCTTGCATTGATCGGCGCCCTTGGAGAAACAGGAAAGGCTCGGCCTGAAAGGCCGCGGACAGGTGGGATCGTCACTGGTCCCGTGTCCGAAACATCTCTCAAAAGGAGACGGAAATGCGAAGAAAGATGACACTCTTCTATCTCGAAACATTTCTTGTGGTTCTTGTCTGATCATGGTTGGGCTTGATTCGCAGCGCCGCTGCGAGGCCCTGATGTTCGAATCTCCGTTTTTCTGAGTTTTTTAAGAGAAGGAGGCGGAACGTGAAAAAGATAGTCCCAATGGTAGTGCTTGCTCTCGCGCTGGCCCTGGCATTTGCGGCGACGGCATCAGCCGCGCAGGGAACATGGAGAAGCATGGCATCCGACAGCACCGGCAGTCTGACCACCGTAGATTCGCAGTCCGCATGGGTGACATCCAGTCGCACCGGTCCCATGACGAAAGTGACCGGCCTTGAGTGGACGACACTCACCAATGACCCCAAGGCTGCTGACTACTCGAGTACGACGACTGACGGCTCGACGGATGTCTGGAACATCAACGATGCCAACACCGGCATGTATCAGAAGACTGCTATAACGCCAGTGTCTTTCGATAACTCGAGAGGCATTGTCATGGCGAAGATCAAGTTCATCAGCGGCGGCAGTGTGAACGGAATATTCGGTTTCTCCACCGACACCGACTATGGCTTGCAGGTCGCCCTGCGAGGCAGCGCTATGAGAGTGAGGGACGGCGACGGCGGCACTCTCTCGGGATATACGGATCCGCCGAACGTTGACCAGACCGGCTACCGTGTGTACGCGCTTTCGTGGATTGGAACAACCGCGAACGTCTGGTACAGCAACGGCTCCGACTGGAGCAGCTCCTCTTCGGACTGGACCCAGATCATGACCAACTACACAATGGTCAGCGGAACCGCAAGTCACAACGGCGACGCTGGACCCGCGGTCAAGGGAATCGTGCTGTTCGACGCAGGTTCCAGCAATTTGTGGAACGGCAACATCCAGTATATCGCCCACAGCACTTACGACAACGACCTTGGCCAGATGAACCCTTGGGACTTCAACCCGGTTCCGGAGCCCGCCAGCTTGATATTGTTGGCTCTGGGCGCTGTGCCGATGTTGGGTCGGCGTCGCTGAGGGCTCGTCGCCCTGGCCTGGAACGGCCGCTGGGCGGGCAAGACAGTTTCGTGTCCGGCGGCGTGGCATGAGGGCTTAGTCTATTCATCTTGTCCTGGGACACGGGTTCTCAGCCCATGCGGCGTGGGTTGGGAACCCGTGTCATGAGGACCGCGTGCGGAGTGCGACCATCGTCTCCCGAGTCTGTCTCCAGAAACGATCCGTATTCAACAAAATGCTTGCGCGACCGAGGTCCCCGTAGGCGGCATCGATCTGGCTAGCCTCGGGAATAACAGTAGCTCTATCAGCAAGACGCTCTTCCACTGGCTCTAGATTGCTGCGGTACTGGTGCCGTCAACCCTGGCAGTGTTGGTGCTCGTTGTCACGTCTTTCCTGCGGTGTCGGCGACGCTGAGGCGTCGTTGCGGGGTTCAGGGAACCGGGGATTCCGGTCGTCGCGGTTGTCCGGTATGTTAGAGCGTCCTCATCGCTCGGGTATCCACGCGGGCTGCAGTCCGCAACGCTTCATCTACCCCTGGCCTTGAGACACACTCGCAATGGAGGCCATCATGATCTTCGAAGCTCTGCTGGCAACGGTTGCTCTCGGTGTCCTCGCTGGCGATGAATCCTCGCCCGCCCCGGGGACTATCGGGCATTATGGGATGCTGACCTGCTGGGTGGATAAACCGCCGCCGGTTGGGGCGGTGGACTTCATCTGCGGGCCAATCGAGAAGGTGGGGGACGCCGCCTACACCTGGTGGCAGCTTGATATCCGCAAAAGCGATGATGCGAAAGATGCCACGCCGCTCGTGCAGATCCGGGGGCTGACTTCGCGGAATCCGCTGGCGGAGGGCGATGGGCCCGTCCGTTTTAAGGAGTACCTGGTCAGGCTGCCTCACGCCGGTGAGACGCTCGGCTATCGGAACATCCACACCAAGTGGGCACTACTGCCGGGCTGGGGCGGCTTTGAGGACAATTTCGTCCCGTATGCCGCTTGGGCGAGCGGGCGACAGGCGGGCCTTCCCGAAACGGCCACGCTCCTCGGCCACGTGCTGGCGCTGCGATCGGCCGGTAAGGATGCCCGCTGGAAAACCTGGGACAATGCGAAGGTTCTGGACCTCGATCCCGAACTGCTGGTGGGCACCGGGCGGAACTTCAAGGACAAGGAGGGGCATCGTCTTCCGCAAACGCCAACCCGCCAGAACTACACATACACTCCCTTCGTCGAAGAGGATTACCGCATCATGCTGGAGGCGGGGGTCAACCTCTTCTGCGTCGCCCCGGAGCAGGAACGGTTTGTCCGCGCCCGCCCGGTTTTCTACATCCGCGGCCGTAGCGGGGACCCGCCTCTGCTGTATCCTGCCGATCTGTATCGGAGCAACTATCTCGGGCCGGTGATGTTCATGGATGAGCCTGCGATCCTGCTGATGGCCGACAAAGCCATCCAGGACCAGAAGCCTCCATGGCGTTTCTCCGATGTGGTCACCGCCCTGGTGAAGCGCGTCCAGACCACTTACAACTCCTCCGATCACTACGGCCGGTACGCGATGGAGAGGCCGGATTCCGGCCAGCGCATCAACATCGGCGACATGCGGCTCGACCAGTACGACTTCCCCGTCTGGGAAACGATATACGAGACGGCGTTCTACCAGATGGCCGGCGGGTGCAACGGCATCGTTCATGAGGCCCGCTACCAGCTCGCCGATTTCGACAAGGCCGTCGCGAAGTACGGCGGTAAGGATGTCAAGCACACGCCCGAGCAGCTACTGAAGTACCACTATGCATTCCTGCGGGGCGGCACGCGGCCGTTCGGCAAGTATTGGGGCACGGCCATCTACGGCCAGTGTGATCCGGCGATCTCGCCGAAGGCGGTGACGCAGGCCTACGACATGGGAGCACGCTACATCTGGTACTGGACCTCCGACCACGATCATCACCTGCCGTGGGTGGAGCAGATGGAGCTGACCCGGACCCTTCGCAAGCATGCGGCCGAGCACCCGCGACCCTCGATCTTCGCCAACAGCCCGATGCTCGACACGGCAATTGCGATCCCGTTCGGTTATATCGCCTCGCTGGACAATGTCCCGTGGGTTGGCGTCCTTGGCAACGACCCGACAAAGAGCGAACCCTTGCGGAGATACCGACGGCTCATGGAGCGTCTGCTCGCCGCCGTCGACCAGGCCTGTGAACGCAACGAGAGTTTCGACATTACCGTCGATGACGGGCGGGAGATCACCGGGTATCGGAAGGTCGTGCGGATCACGGACGAGGAGTAGTCTCTGCCAGCCGGTCCTGCCCGATGACATCACAGCAGCCCGAGCGACCGAGAGCGAATGACGAAATCCGAATGTCGAAGGAAGCCCGAAAACCAAATGACGAACCGCCGGGTGGGGTGCTGTTCCATTCGGCTGTCGAGCCTTCTCATTCCTTCGCCCTGCGGATTTCAACATTCACGATTCAACGCCGGGCAGGGTCTGTGGAAACGAGGAACGGAGCGATGCGCACACCGGCCGGCTCTTCTCGAGCATTCACTCTTTTCATCGTTGTCTGTCTTTCTCTGTTCTCCGCGTCTCCGTGTCTCCGTGGTGAATCTCCGGGCCACGACGCCGCCATCGTACTGGATCAGCGCAGGCAATTGTTTCTTGACGATCACCTCATCGCATCCATGACAAACGTAACGCGGCGCGTTCAACTCGCGGAGAAGCACGAGGGCAACCCGGTCATCTGGCAGACCGAGCCGTGGGAGGAGAAGCTGAACATCGTGTACGGCTCGGTGATCCGCGACGGCGACAGGTACAGGATGTGGTACCAGACTGGTCCCGGAGTCAGCTATGCCGAGAGCGAGGACGGGATCACCTGGGTCAAGCCACGGCTCGACCTGGTGACGATCGACGGGCAGAAGACCAACATCCTGTTTCGCAAGAAGAGCGAGACCACCGGCTCGGACGAACTGCCGTACTTTCAGGAGTTGTTCGGAGTGTCCAAGGATCCTCGCGAGACCGACCCCTCGCGGCGGTACAAGATGTGCACCTTGAGCATCGATTGGAAGTACACCGGCTCACGGCCGACCACCCACAAGGGTCAGCGCCGCGGTATCGGCGTTGCGGGCAGCCCGGACGGGATTCACTGGAAGCTCATCAACAACTGGACCACCGAGGCGATCTGTGACGGGGCGACGCACTGGATGTTCGACCCCGCCCTGGAGAAATACGCGCTCTTCGGCCGGACGCGCAAGACGCCGCCCGAGATCGAAGCCGCCTGGTCCAAATATGACTGGTACGCCCGGTGGTACTCCGGGCGGGCGGTCGGGCGGATCGAGTCGAACGACCTGGTGAAGTGGAACCTCACCGAACCGGGGACCGCCCCCGTCGTCATCACCACCGACCTGCAGGATGAGCCGGGCACCGAGATCTACTCGGTTAGCGTGTTCCCGCATGAAAGTGCGTACATCGGTCTGCTGCAGGTGTTTCTGGCTCGCCCGGACGCCTGCGTGCTCAATGTCCAACTTGTCACCAGCCGCGACGGCGTGCGTTTCACGCGCGTGGCCGACCGGTCGCCGATCATCGCGGTCGGCCCGATCGGCAGTTGGGACCGGTTCAACACCTCGCTGGCTAACAATCCTCCGATTCTCGTGGGAAATGAACTGCGCATCTACTACGGCGGCCGCACCTATCGCCATTCGCCGTACCAGGGCAAGGATACCGGCCCGCGGGCGGGCGGCATCGGGTTCGCCACGGTCAAGCGAGATCGATTCGTTTCACTGGAGGCGTCGTTCGACGGCGGCGAAATTGTCACCAGGCCGCTCAAGCTGATGGGCAAGAGCCTGCATCTCAATGCCAAGTGCGACTTCGGCGAGATCGTTATCGAGGCGCTGGCCCTGGGCGACCCCACGGGAAAGCCGATGGCCAGGTCTAAACCGGTCCGACGCGATGGCCTGGACGTTGCCGTGGAGTGGGCGGAGGGTGGCCTCGAAAGAACGAATGCCGCCGTGGCATTGAGAATCACGCTGAAGAACGCGTGCCTGTACGCCCTGTGGTGTGACTGAGGACGGCAACGCGCATCTTCCTGGTGCTGGCGCCGACGGCCTCGTTTGTCGCCAGTGACAACGCTGCCGATGGACCAGAGCCCTCACCGCAGATCCTGAAAGGCACGAACAGGGCGCCGCCCGATCCGAAGGACGTATCAACGGAGGACTGAAGCCTACTTGTCTGCCTCGAACTGCGGGAACGCCCACCAGCGGGCGTCCGGGCCCCACACTTTCCACGGCTTGAGGGCTCGTTCCAGCCGGGCCTTGACCAGCGGGTCGGAAGTCCGGGTGATCAGCCCCTCAATGAAGGCGATCTGTTTCGAACGCACCTCGTTGAGATACCTGCCGGAATCCGCCATCCGCTCCGGCGGATTCAGGGCCCCGCCAGACCCATAGCCGATTGTGCCGTAGAGCCCCTTGATCAGGCGGATCTCGCTATCGGCCATTTCCTGGCCGGCCTGGCCGTAATAACGCAAATGGAAGTCCCGCACCGCCGCTTCCCATGAGATCTCGGGCGACCACATGGCCCGTGCGGCCACGTACATGTTGCAGGGCGTGTAGCCCCACATGTCCGAGGAACCGCCCTGGGCGCCCACCACCCTCATGATCCGCAGGTCTTCCACGATCACCTGCGCGCCGGGGTAGATGAACGGGGCTAACCAGCAATTCCAGTACTCGTAGATGTAATGATGCCTGGCCTTGGCCATCCAGGTGAGATCATTGCCCAGAAAACGCATGTTTACGGCCGACTTGGGTTCGCCGGCCAGCGGGCGATACGTATCCCGGGAGATGTGGGCCATGCCCAGCAGCACGTTCTCGGCCGGTTCCGGGCAGCCGTCGGGCATCGCACGATCGGTGACACCGTAGATAAGCGGACCGATCAGGGCTTTGGGGTGGCTCCTGGCGATGGCGGCCGCGACGTGGTTGACGAACTCGATGTAGCTGATCGTGTAGGCCGCTTTCACGGCGTCGGCTGGCGTCGGCTCGGGCTTCTTCCCCAGGGCTTCCGCAGGCACGAGGCCTTGCGTGCAGACATGACAGTGGCAGAACACACCCGTATCGGGGTGCCAGAGATCCACAGCGTTGACCTCCGGACAGCGGTCGAGAAAACGCTGCACGTTGCGGATCAGTTCCGCGGTCATTTCGCTGTTGGTGATGCACAACGTGGGGGCTTTGCGCTGCCCGTCGTTGTATGCAAACCACTCGGGGTGCTCCTTGAAGCTCTCCTGTGGCACCCAGGTGTGCATGGTGTGGCCGCCGACGTCCAGGTGGAGCCCGCGCTTCCGGAGCTCGGGCACGACCTTGTCGCGGCGGTCGTACCACGCTTTCGGTTCGCCGAACGCGTTCGGGCATGGGTGAACCCAGTTCAGCCGGTTCTTGGCGATCCAGTCGAGGATGGCGATGCTCTGGGCCACGCTCATCAGCGGATAATCGAGCATGATGCGATACTTGAAGGCCGGCGCGGTGTTCAGCTTGACCGCGGCGAGCGAGACCGTGGGACGTTTGAGAACGACGTCGTCACCCGGAACGCACCATCCGCAGCCGAGCCGTTCGAGCAGGTTGTAGGTCGCGTAGAGTGCGGCACGCGGAGCTGCGCCCGTGATAGTGATGCGTTTTTCACCTACGTCGAGAACGTATCGATCGATTTCGGGGGGAGCCAGCGGGCCGAGCTCGACCCCGGCCGCCAACTGCGGGTCGGTGGCGATGACGATCGCGGGCCGGCCGGTTGCGGCGGAGACAATGGGCAGGGAAGCACCGCTCATGGCCTGGACGTATCGTCGAAGTTCCTGGGCAGCGAAGAGCACTGGTTCGGCCCTCTGGCTGTCGGCCAGCACAATCTCGGCTTGCGGCTGAGCCTCCAAAACCAAAACAAAGTCAGCCGCTGTCACCTGGGCCGCAGCGGCGATTAGAGCTGCTATGGCTGCCATGCGGATTGAGATCTTCACGACAATCTCCTTCCTCATACCCCGCCCGTACCTTTTGAGGACACTTCGGGCTCGAGTCTTTCTGCGTGCAGGTGCTGTTTCGACGGTTCCGCGGAACCGGGCAAGCGCTCCAGGCTGCCAATCAAGCGATTCGCTCGTGAGCGTCGAAATCACCGAGCCAAAGCTGCGGATGCCGGCTTCTTCGCATAGAGAAACAGCCGCTCGTAAATACCGTTAGCGCCCCACACGTCCCAGTTGCACAGGACGCGCAAGGTGATGCGGTTCGTTTTGCCGGGTTCGAGCACCTTGCTCACGTCCATCTCCAGGGTGTGGGGCCGGAACCAGACGCCGATGTACGGGTGGTGGCCGACGTATCGGCCGTTGACCCAGACCCAGGCTTCGTTGACCACGGCCAGGCCGTGCAGGAAGACCTGCTTGTCCTTCGTGCTTTCGGGCACGTCGACGTCGAACTGGTACCAGGCCAAGCCCCGGTAGGGATGACCCTTTCCGTCTACCATGCCCGGCAGGTTCTGTGTGTCCCAGCCGTACGTGGACAGGATGGACTTCCAGGAGGCCAGCTCGGTAGACGGCTCCTGCCAGCGTTCGTATCGGCCGTCGTCGAACGGATCGGTGCGAAAGGCGGCCTTTTCCGGAAGCAGGGCAACCAGTTCGCCCTCCGGGCCGTTCATCTTCGCGGCAGCGGCTTCCAGCCGTTTCTTCTCCCATTCCGTGCCGCAGCAGGGGTACGGGTGCCAGCCCATAAACGGGGTGATTTTGCCCATCGCAGCCTGGATCTCGATCATGCGGGCGACGCGTTTTACGGCCGCGGCAAGGTCACCGGCCCGCTTGGCTTTCTCCATGGCGACGTACTCGCAGAGATTGTCGTAAATGAGCCGCTCGATCCGCATGTGCAGTTTTTCACTGTCGGACTTCGCCGCCGCTTCGGCCGCCTTGATCGAAGCATCGAGCCTGGTCATGAGCGGCTCGCTGTAGATCGCCGGCAGGATGACGTCCTCGTGGCCATGTTGCGGAGCCCTGTCGAAGGCCTCCTCCAGGGCCTCGTAATAGACCTTCATGGGCCCCGCCGCGCGGCCGAACCATTTGGCGTAAAAGTCGTCGAGGATGGCATCGACGTCGGCCTTGGTGTCCCACTCCAGGGCGGCCCGCACGATCCGCGTCGGCAGCCCGCACAACGCCCAGTCCGCCTCATCCTGGTCGTGGAAACCGATCACGCCCCACTCCTTCAGGAGCGGGATGTTCCGGCGAATGCGATGGACCATCGGCGTGAGCGTGCCCTTGTTGATGAGCATGGTGTAGTTGTAGTTGTACATCCACACCTTGTCGGAGAGCCTGCACCACTGTTTGATCATCTGACCCTGCCGCTGCATCTGCCAGCACTTGGGATCGTCATACGTGTGGATAGTGCAGGCACAGATGTTGGCGAACATCACAGTGAGGTTCTTGTTGGGGTTGAAGGCCACGTCCGGCGGCATCTCCGGCGGGACGTCGCGGTTGGCATAGCCGTTAGTCGAGATGATGTGGTCGGGGAACTCCTTGTTCACCTCGGTCATGATGCGGTTGACGAAATAGAACCACTCATTGCTGACGGAAGCATCCGGAATCGGATCGCGGTCGTTGCTGCCGTAGCCGTCGAAGGCGTTGCCGATTTTGGCGCAGTTCCGGCACCAGCAGCGGGGCATGCCGTCGTCCGGGGCGAACGACGAGATCTTGTTCCCGGCGCGGGCCCGGGCTTTGATGAAGCTGACGAAGTGCTGGATCATGCCTTCGCTTGTGGTGCATGGGTGGCCGATGGATCGTGTGCCGTCGCGCTGCAGGGCGAACCACTCGGGGTGGTCTTTGAACTGATCCTTGGGCAGATATCCGCTCACCGAGCTGTCACCCGGTACACCGAAGGCCGCCTCGGTTGCTTGGGGGTTCATCTTGTTGTGGATCTTCCACTCCTCGCACTCGGCGGCCATGTTGTCGTGGGCGTGTTCCCAGAAGGTCCGCACGGCGAAATCCGGCCTCTGCCTGACGCGCGTGGGCTTCACCGATATCGTCGCCGTTTTCGGGACCACCTCGCCGATCTCACCAGGCATGAACCAGCGGACCCCAAGAGTGTGAAGGAATTCGGCCACCGCGTAACGCGTGCCGTAGTAGGGCTCGGTGTCGTTGCCGGCCAGGACCAGCCGTTCGTTGCCTGTCTGAACAATGAATCCTTCCTCGCGGAGGTCCTTGGTCCTGCCGGTTGGAATCTCCAAACCGGCGATCTGGTCGGTCAGACGGCTGCGGCCGACGAGAACGAGCGTGCCGGCCGGTGGGGCGGTATCGGCGGCAATCGGGAGTTTTGCGCCCGCGATCTTCTCGATGTATTTCTGAAGCTCGACTGCTCCGAGGCGGGCATTCTCGGTTGGCTCGGCGGCGGTGATAATGGTCGCCATGGCCTGCCCATCGCTGACCAGCACCAGGTCGCGGCCGGCCGCCTGGGCTGCCGCTCTCACGGGCGACGCCGCCAGACCGGCGGCAAACAGAATCTGAACGATCCCCGTGAAGCTGACAAGCGTTCGCACAGGACTCCTCCTCTTATCCGCTGCAACACCGCTCCCGAACCAGTCCGCTCTGACGGCTGCGAGGAAAGACCTTAATTGAGGCAAGCAGGTGACGCAAGACAGAGCTACGGCTCCGGACCGAGCGACTGCGGGGTCACCTGAAGCTCGACGCCGTATTCGAGCACCACCATCGAAAGCGATCATCATGAGGCCAGACTTGTACTTGGCCGGTATCGTGTATGCGGTCGCCGCCGACTGTGTGAATGTGTCGTCAATCGCAGGGGGATGTCAGGATTCAGGCGATCTGTTCAGTGGGCGAGACCACGGCGGCGACAGATTGTCGTTCGATGAAATCGACGTCGACGACAACGTGCTCGGGCTCGAGATTCGCATTGGGCGCCTGGAGCCGACGTTCCAGGAGCTCAATGGCCTTCCGCCCGATGTCGGCCGGCCGCTGGGCGACGACGGTCATCGGCGGCGACATGGCCCGGGTGATGTCGGAGTCATCCACACAGACGATCGAGACATCTTCAGGCACACGCAGGCCCAGCTCCCGACACGCCTCAAAGATGCCCCACCCGACATAGTCGTTGAGGGCGAAGAACGCCATTGGCGGCCGGGTCGCTTTCAACACCGGCATCGCTGCCTCATAGCCTTCCAGCCAGTTCTTGCCTTCTCGCACGCCGCGAGTGGACACCTGCGGATCGATCCAGGCCAAGCGGTTGCGCGACGGCTCCTGGCCGTGGGCGATCAGCGCCTGCTCGAACCCTCGAATGCGAGCGGCGATGGAGGTGGCCAACGGCGGCCAGGTGACCATGAAGACCTGCCGGTGACCGCGCGTCAGGAGGTGTTCGGTGGCCAGATAAGCGGCCTTCTCGTGGTCGGATTCCACCAGATCGACCTTCAGCCCGGGTACGCCGCGATCGACCATGACCATCGGATAGCCCGAGAGCTTCAGCTTGAAGAGTATCTCCAGATTGAGATGGTCGCTGAGCGGCGAGATGATGGCCCCTCGCGTTCCGGAGTCAACCAGCCGGGTGAGGTTGCTCGCCTCCAACTCGGCGCTGAGCCGGGCGTCATAGATCAGCAGTTCCCAGCCCCGCTCCTGGCAGGCCTGCTCGATGCCGCGGGCAATGCCCATCTCGAAGGCGCCGCCGATGTTCACGGTCGCCAAGGCGATGGTGACGCGCGTTCCGACCTTGCTGGGATAGGAAGGATGAACGAAAGCCCCAACGTCCGGAACGTGGTAGAGGCATCCCTCGCGTTCCAGCACCCGGATGGCTTGGCGAATAGTATTCGTGCTGACATCAAACTGCTCCGCCAGCTCACGAAGGGCGGGCAGCTTGACCCCGGCGGCCAACGTGCCGTCGGTCATTCGGCGGCGAAGAGCTTCGGTGACGGCTTGATACCGGGGCGCTTTCGACCGTTTAAGCTTCTGTCGAGGAGCATCACTGCTCTTCATCTTCATGCCCATACGATAAGCACTTCATGACGGGAATTCAAGCCGCTGAACAAGTTGATTCGAGAAGCCGAGGGCTACACACAATAGCTTGGTGAGGATAGGGTTATGGGATCTCGTAATGGACATCAGGTGTGTTTTCGTGCTTGCTGTCACATCGTGACACATTGTCGCGTCGTCGCTTCCACTATGCTGTTCAATGTCTTTCGAAATAATGAACACTTGGTTTCCCCAGAGAGGGCTTTGCGGACACCGCTGCCGAGTCTCGGTTCACGTACCGGCTGGTTTCGGTGTCGGGTAGTGGTTTCGTCAACGGCAGCAGGTCCATTAGAAGCGTTCTGACTCCTTTCGGGTGCCGCTGTCGGGGTCGGAGCCCCCTCGCGACAGGAACGGCGGGGACGATATCATCAAGGCCCTGGCGCTTCGCAGCAGTCCGAGGCGGCCTGCCCGCCTGCTGTTCGTGTCCAGGAGGCGATGGACTCTCAAGAGGCACGTCAGAACGCGCCTCGGCCGACGTCGAGTGTGGAGACTGCGGCCTCTGACCGTGGTCGATCAGTGTGAAGGAGCGATCACATGGCTCAACCCGGTTTCCCATCCACGGGGAAGGATTCCCGCCGTACGCGCCGCGAATTGCTCCGGCAGACCGCCGGCGTCGCCCTTGCGGCCGGCGGCCTGACCGGCGTCACGATTGTGCCCAGGCACGCTCTCGGTGGCCCGCGTCATATTGCGCCCAGTGAGAAGGTCAACATCGCCGGCATCGGTGTCGGCGGGCAGGGATTCGCCAACCTTGACTTGACCGGCGCGTATCAGCCTCGATGGACATTGTAAGGCAGGCGGATCGATGTGGAGTTTGGTCTTGAGAAGAGTCGTCCTGTTCGCTGCGTTGCTGATCCCCATGTTCGCGCGCGCGGAACCCGTGGACAGCCGCGGCAGGTATTTCGCCAGGAAGGCTCACGCTCCCAGACCGCTTCCGAAGTTCGACGAGACCAGGAACGGGCTTCCCAGCCCCATTTATGATGAAGACCCGGCCTGCGTCGACATGTACTGGAAAGCCTGGGAGCTGGCCTTCCGCAATTTCCATGAGCCCGCTGATGGTAGCGGCTACGTCTCGCAGTTCATCGACGCCGCGTTTAACAAGAACATCTTCCAGTGGGACACCTGCTTCATGACCATGTTCTGCAACTACGGGCACCCGTACGTGCCGGGCATCGGCTCACTGGACAACTTCTACTGCAAGCAGTTCGAGAACGGCGAGATCTGCCGCGAGATCGACCGCGCCACGGGCAAGGAATTCCACGAGTGGGTCAACCATGAGGGCGAGGGGCTGCGCAGCCGCTGGTCGAAGTTCACGGTCACCTACATCGGCCGCGAGGCCCCGCAGCCCCCGCCGCATCTGACGCTGGACGCGATGAACCACCCCATTTTCGCCTGGGCCGAGCTGGAGAGCTTCCGCATCAGCGCCGACCGGGCGCGGCTGGGGCTGGTTTACGAGCCGCTGGTAAAATACTACCGCGCCCTGCAGAAGTACATCCGCCAGGGCAACGGCCTATACATGACCGACTGGGCCAGCATGGACAATTCGCCCCGCAACGCGTATCTGGTCCGCGGGGGAACGGCTGTGGATACCTCTTCGCAGATGGTGCTCTTTGCCCGCAACCTGGCGGAGATCGCCGACCTGCTGGAAAAGAAGGACGAAGCGAAGGCTTTCCGCACAGAAGCCGAGGAACTCGCCCGGCTGATCAACGAGAAGATGTGGGACCCGGACCGCAGGTTCTACTTCGACCTGACCGTCGACGGAAGGAGATCACCGGTCAAGACCATCGCCGCGTTCTGGACGCTTCTGGCGGGTGTGGCCGGTCCGGAGCAGGCCGCCGCCCTGACGGCGGAGTTGCGCAATCCGAAGACCTTTGCTCGAAAGCATCGCGTCCCAACCGTCCCGGCGGATGAATCCGGCTTCAAGCCTACCGGAGGGTACTGGCAGGGCGCCGTCTGGGCGCCGACCAACACCATGGTGATTCGCGGCCTGGAGAAGAACAGCCAGAGCGATCTGGCCCGGGAGATCGCGCTGGAACACCTGCGCATCATCACACAGGTTTACCGGGAGACGGGGACGGTGTGGGAGAACTATGCGCCTGATGCGGCTCGGCGGGGAGAACCGGCCATGCGTGACTTCGTCGGCTGGAGCGGCATCGGCCCGATCCTCTACCTGATCGAGTACGGCGTTGGCGTCCGGGCGGACGCCCCCTCGAACACCATCACCTGGACCATCCGCAGCCCCCGGCGTGTGGGGATCGAGCGGTTCTGGTTCGGCGGCAAGACTGTCTCGTTGGTTTGCGGGGAGCCCGATGCCCAGGGCCGCCGGATCGTGCGCATTCGAAGCGACGGCGCATTTCACCTCAAGCTGATCTGCGGCCCAGTTGTCCGCGAAGCGGAGGTCACCAGCGGTCAGACTTTGGAGATGACAGTGACCCGAGGCAAATAGCCATGCAGTTGCGAGAACACCATTTCATGCCTGTTCGCAGGTTGTCCGCTGCCTTGCTGAGCCTTTCTCTTGCCGGATGCATGAGCGGATCGCACACGCCGCCCGCGAAGATTCTCCCCATCGCACCGGGCTACGCGGCCACTCGGGTCAACGGCGGCATCTACCGCCATCATGCGATCCTCAGCTTCCGCGGGCGGCAGTTCGTGAGCTTCTATGATCCGGCGGGCCACGTCACCATTGCCTTCCGCGATCTGCCTTCGGAGACATGGACCATTCATCGCACGGACTGGCAGGGGAATGTGCGCGATGCCCACCACATGATCAGCATGGGCATCTCCACGGACGGACTATTACATATCAGCTACGATCATCATGCTCATCCCCTGCGTTACCGGCGAAGCGATACTCCGCTCGATCCGACGACATTCGGGCCGATGATGCCCATGACCGGCCAGCGCGAGGCCCGCGTCACTTACCCGCAGTTCGTAAATCTCTCCGACGGAACACTGCTCTTTGTCTATCGCGACGGAGTCAGTGGAAACGGCGACCTGTGCATCAACCGCTATGACGTGCAGAAGCAGGAATGGCAGGTCTTACAGCACCCGGCGATCTCCGGCGCGGGGCGATCCAATCCATACTGGTGCCGTCCGGCGGCAGGCCACGATGGCAGCCTGCAACTGGCATTCTGCTGGCGACGGACCGGCAATGCAGAAACCAACAGCCGCCTGTGCTATGCGCACAGCCCTGATGGCGGTCGGACCTGGCAGGATTCGCGCGGCAAGCCATACCAGTTGCCGATTACGCCCGACACCGCCGAGGTGATCGACCCGGTGGGGGAGGGCTGCAACCTGAGCAACCAGGATTCGTCGGAGGTGGACAGTCACAACCGCTTGCACGTCGTCTACCGCAAGAACGATACATCGGGGATACCGCAGTATTTCCACCAATGGTGGGATGGGCACAACTGGCGGCGAACGCAAATCTCGCAATTCACGGACGCCTTCACCGTCAAGGGCCCAGGCGCAAAGCCCATACCGATGAGTCGGCCGAACCTTTTCTTCGATGCCGACGATCGTATTTGCGTGCTCTACCGCGACACTCGGCAGGGCTCTCGACCGATGATGGCCACGGCCGGCGGCTTGAATTACGAAAAATGGCGCCACGTGACCTTGGCGGATGTCAACCTGATGGTGTGGGAGCCCACCTACGACCTCGCCCGCTGGCGGCAGAAGCGAGTGCTCGACCTGTACATGCAGCCCACCGACCAGGGATATCACGAAACGGTCACCAACACCGGCCCGCAGATGGTGAGCGTACTCGAGTGGCGACCGTGAGCGGTGGCCATCTCGCCCGGTTTCCGCTGTCTTCGGGAGACGCGGCCTTCCGCGACGAAAGAGACTGCCGGCGAACCTGGCGTGCCGCGACTCACGACAGCCAATTGCTCCAGCCGATCACGGCCATACCTGCGATGAGGACAACCACGCTCAGGGCCATCTGCTGCAGGGGCTTGCTGCCGCTGCCTTTCCATTCGCCCGTCAGTAGACCCCACAGGTTGCCGGTGATGATGGCCATGCCGATGAAAAGGGGAAAACCGACCGCCGGTCCGAGTTTGCCCATCTTGGCGGCGCAGATGCCGTAAATGGCGAAAGTCCCCATCCACATCAAGCCCATGGCCGCCGTGTAAAACCAGTTGACGCCGCTGCGCTCGGCCCGGAAGAACCGCCAGGTTTCGTTCGTGGCCATCAGCCAACAGCAATACCCGAAATTGACCACGAAACCGCCGGAAAGTGAGATGCACCAGACGGCGTTGGGGGCGAAGATCGGGTCTGCGCCGAGTTTGACGGCCATGATCCGGGCGGCCTCCTGAATGGGGGCCCCGACCACCAGGGCAATGTTGATCAGAGCACCGCAGACGCCGGCCACGACGCAGATGATCAGGCCTTTGAGTATCGGCTTGTCTTCGGCCCGCGTCTGGCCCTGGGTTGCCTGGGCAAGAACCTTATCTTTGAGCAGACCGGCCCGGGCGCCGATGGCAATGCCCACCATCATCAACGCGACCCCGCCGATGATCAGCAGGCCGGCTGTCGAGACGACCTTTTCCGGCTGCATGAACAGCGGCGCGAGCGAGCCGACGGCCACTGACAGGCCCATGATGATCGCAAAACCCAGCGCGATGCCGACGTAATGAACACCCATGCCGAAGGTGATGGCCCCGATCCCCCAGCAAAGACCGACCACGAACGCCTTGGTAAGGGCCGCCGGCTCCACGGACCGGTAGACGTCGGTCAGATGCGGCACTGTTGCGAGGGCGATCGCCCACGGCAGGATCAGAAGGGCCCATACCGACCACATGCCCCAGGTGTTCTCCCATTTCCACCGGCCGGTGTACTTCATCGGGAGCGTGAACGAGCCCTGGATGATCCCCGATGCGACGGCAATCAGGATCCACATAGCTCAGCCCTCATGTGTTTGCTGCCAGGAGCCTCACTCGCAGAAGATCCAATGACCAAATCCCAATGTCCGGAGAAACCCGAATGACGAAATCCGAATGTCGAATGAAGCCCGAAGCCCGAATGACGAAGGCGATTGATGCTGGAGGACCTGCCTACTTACCGCATTTGGGGGCTTCGCTGTTCTTGTTCGCTTCGTCATTTGGGTTTCGTCATTCTGGTTTCGACATTTGTCATTTTCCGACAGCGTCGATCATCTGGTTCAGCCTCGTGCGATAGTACTTGAACTCCTCCCACGGCACCTCCGGTGGGATGAAGTGGTCGCCGAAGGGCACGAAGCCGCCGGTCTTCAGCACCGCCTCGACCGGTCGCAGGATCTCGTCGATTTGCTGCCGGCCCTTGGCGATTTCCGACTTTGGCACGCCGCCGAGGATCTGCAGGGTCGGGTACTCCCGCCGGACCTTGACGATGTCCATGTCGCAGTGGGTCTCGAAGGGATACATGCCCGTGACCCCGACCGACATGAACAGCGGAATCAGCGAGTTGCAGTCGCCGTCGGTGTCCACGAAGAAGATCTTCATCCCGCGGGCCTTGAGGAAGTCAATCATCCGCTTGTAGTAGGGGAGCATGAATTCGCGAACCAGCTCCAGCGACACCATCGGTCCTTTGCCGGCGGAGATGTCCTCCCAGAAGTGGATGTGGTCGACGTCGACCTGGCTGAGCACCTGCTCGTAGACCGCGATCCACAAGTCCGTGAACGTGCTCAGCATATCGTGCAGCAGCTCCGGCTCGTCGTAGTACCAGTAGAACAGCTTCTCGTAGCCGAGCAGGTGGGCGAGAGTCCCGAAGTAGCCGTGCGGGTAGCCGCCGATCGCCAGCGGATAGTCCCGGTTCTTGTACTCCTTGACCAACTGGCTCCAGTTCTTTGGGAATCGCCGCGAAATGTCTTTCGTGTTCAGCCGCTCGGCCTTAAGCTTGCTCCAACTGTCCCAGCCATCAATCGGGCCACGGACGGTGGTCGGGATGGTCGCTTCCTGCTTCATGAAGATCCGCTCGACGCCGTCGATGTCGACGTAGACGAACCGCTCGTCCGTCTCCCGGAGCACCTTCACCTCGAACATCGGCTCGAACAGCAGGTTCACGTCGACCATCACCTGCGTATAGTCCATCCCGAAGTGCTCGCGGACGTCGTAGTCGAGAGCGAAGCCCTGTGTCGGCCAGTAGAGCCCGCCGGCCATCACCGGAAAGCCCTCCGGCAGCGTCTGCGTCCCCTGGCAGGTCCACGCGGCGGTGTACAGCGTTGACGTCGGCGTGGTGATCTCCGTGGGGATCTCCGGGTAACGTTTCCGCGGCAAGCCATGAGCGTACCAGTTGTTGATCGTCCCGCCCCAGTAGCCGAATTCCCACTTCACCGGGGCCACTTTGCGGTTAAAACGCATGACCTCGAGGAATCGCTCCCGTGTGTTCATCGCGTGCTCCTTCATCTCTGCCTGCCGAAGGATGTGCCGTGCAGGCCCGCCCGGCCGGATTTCACCGGGGTTGCGGCACCATGTCTACACGATGCCCCTGCCCCGAGCAAGCTCATCCGGCGCGCTTAAGCAGGTGTGGTGGCACCGCGGTCAGACGGCAGGAGCACTGTCTGGCGTCGAATCAGTCACCTTGCGTGATATCGACTCGCACGCTAGAAACGTATCGCCACAGATGACGGCTCGATGCATCGTGTGGGAAGTGTGTGCCGTGCCTCATTATCATTGGCCGGGAGCAGAATCGTGATTCACCTGGTTTGCGTGATCGCTGTCAACACGTCGCTGCTGGCGGCGGTGAGCCCCTCGTCCCAGCCGGCCACGGAGCCTCGATCGGAGAGCATGCATGGCAAGGTCTACGTGGGGTACCAGGGCTGGTTCATCCCCGGGGACGCCGGTGACCGCAAATGGATTCACTACAGCCCGGGCGGCCGCTTCGGACCCGGCCACTGCAACATCGACTTGTGGCCCGACGTCAGCGACTTGTCGCCCGATGAGCGGGTCGCCACACCGTTTCGCCATGCCGATGGCCGCGTTGCCGAGGTGTTTTCTTCCGCGCACCCCAAGACCGTCGATCGCCATTTCGCGTGGATGAGGGAGTATGGTATCGATGGAGCATTCGTCCAACGCTTTGGCACCGTTGTGAGGGATGCGCCCATGCGAGCCCTGTTCGATGTCGTGCTGAGCAATGCCCGCCGGTCTGCCGGTCGGGCTGATCGCCAGTGGGCCCTGATGTACGACCTGACCGGAATGCGGCCGGGCGAGATTCGCAGCGTCATCATGCCCGACTGGAAACGGCTTGTCAGTCAGGAGCGGATCCGGCATGATCGCACGTACATGCACCATCTTGGCCGGCCGGTGGTCGGCGTGTGGGGCATCGGCTTCAATGACGGCCGTAAGTACACGCTGGCCGAGTGTCGTGAGCTGGTCGACTTTCTCCAGAATGACCCCGAGTTCGGGCATAACGCGGTGCTCGTCGGCGTGCCCTTCTGGTGGAGAACCCTGGAGCGCGACGCTTTGCCTGATCCAGCGCTGCTGGCCATTGCCGAGACCGCTGATATCGTCTCACCCTGGGCGGTGGGGCGTCACTCGAATATCGGCGCGGTACAGGAGCATCAGGACGTGGTCAGAGGCGATCTGGCGTGGCTCGCAGAGCGCCGGCGGGACTATATACCCGTCATTTTTCCGGGCTTCAGTTGGTCCAATATGATGAAGGCGCATGGCAAGTCAAACAGGGCAATTTTCGACCAGATCCCCCGCTTGAAGGGGCGATTCCTCTGGTCTCAGGCCGCCTCCGTCCGGCAGGCGGGGGCGCGGATGTGCTACGTCGCCATGTTCGACGAGATGGACGAAGGTACCGCGATCTTCAAGATCTCCAACGATCCTCCGACAGGCGAGAGCCGGTTTGTCACATACGAGGGCCTCCCCGCGGATCACTACCTGTGGCTCACGGGTCAGATCGGCCGTCTGATGCAAGGGCACATCCCGCCGAGTTTGGCCATGCCGAGCCGCGATCGGTAATCGGCCGGATTGCACGGCCGGACAGTGGATGGGCCAGCGAGGATCGCCAGGCAGGGACGAGGGCGATTCTTCGCGCAAGATGGTGGCTCTCTACGGCGGGGGCAAGGGCACGTTGATGAGACTCAATGCCAGTTTCGCTACGTTGCCGGAAGCTCAGTCTGATGACTCTCTTCGTCGATGCGCGAGTGTCCTCAGAATTGCATCGAGGACCTCATCCAAGTGCGTGCCCACATCCTCGGCCAGAAACCGCAGCACGAAATAGCCGTTCTCCTGCAACAGCAGATCCTTGCGTCGATCACGGCGGTAGGCCTCAGCATCAGCCAGATGCTGCCCGCCGTCGAGTTCCACCACCACGCGCGATTCCGCACACAGCAGGTCGACCTCCATTCTTCCGCGGCCGTCAAAGGGAATGGGCAGCTCGACGTTCAATCGAAACCGCCCGGCGGTTTCCGGCAACGTCTCCAGGCGGCGGTACAGGAATGCCTCGCTCGCGCTTCTGGCGCGATTTGCGCCCTCGCCGTTCGGAGGCAAGGCTCGCGCGGTGTGGACAAACAGGTTCGCCAGCGGCGCATCCACTCCGTCGCGAACCAGCCGCCGCACACTGGCCGCGTAATTCTGTTTCCATATCGGATCGACGGGAAGCGGCACGTCGGCCGGCCAGCCCGGCACAGCGCTGGCCGGCAGCAGAACCGTGTAGCCGGCGGACTCGTATCCTCTGCAGCGTCGATCGAACATCCGCGCGAGCATGGGGACATTCAGGTCGGCGTAGTCATACACACGCACTTCGCGCTTTCGGCTATGCAACCGGTGCAGCCGGCCAACGTACTGGGCGATCGTTCCACGCCACGATACCGGAAGCGTCAGAAACAAGGTGTCCAGCCGAGCATCGTCGAATCCCTCCCCGATGTATCGACCGGTTGCTACCAATACACGTTCTGCGTTCTCGGGGATAGCTGCCAATCGTGCGGCGAGCGCTCTATATTACTTCCTTCCGATGCCGGCCCGGAGCACAACGAGGTGACGGATCTCTGGCGACAGCCGGTCAGCCAGATGATCGAGGTGCTCGTTGCGCTCCGTCAACACGACGGGCGACCGGCCTTCTCGTATGGCCTGGATGACGTCCTCGCAGATCAACCGGTTCCGGGCCTCATCCGCAATCAGTTCATCGTACAGCTCGTGAAACTGGATCCTCATGTCCGGGTCGGCGGGTTTGACGGGGTGAAAAGCGGTGGGCCGGACGAGCACCTTGTGTTCGAAGGGGCGGGCGGCGGCCTGCTGCTTCGCATCGACGCGGTAACGTACCGGTCCGCACTGCATGAAGATAATCGGATGATGACCGTCTTTGCGGGTAACCGTGGCGGACAGGCCGGTGACGAATTTCGCCTTTGACCGGCGAGCCACCTGTTCAAAACTGTGGGCGGACAGATGGTGGCATTCATCCACGATGAGATGGCCATATTGCCCGACCCGGTCGTCCACCACGCCCTTTCGCACCAGGCTCTGAATAACGGCGACGTCCAACGCCCCCGTCACACTCTTGTGGCCATCTCCGATTCTGCCGACAGCCTTTACCTCAAGCCCGAGGAATGCTGACAATCGCTCTACCCATTGTTCCAGCAACTGCCGGCGATGGACGAGAACCAGCGTATTAACGCCGCGACGCGCGATGAGCCACGCCGCCAGCACGGTCTTCCCGAAAGCGGTGGTGGCAGAGAGGACCCCTGTTTCGTGAGCCAACATGGCCTCCGCGGCGGCCTTCTGCTCGGGCCACAATTCGCCGTGAAAGGTGACGTCCAGTGGTGTACCCGAGCACCGTTCATCCCGGATTGCGGGCCGGATCTCCAAGTCGGACAGGAGTTGCTGCACATCTTCGAGGCACCCGCGTGGCAGACCGATGTGACGCGGGTAATCCCCCGCGCAGGCGATGATGCGCGGTTTATCGTAGGTTGGCAGACGCATCGCCTGCGCCTTGTAGAACTCCGGATTCTGGAATGCCGCAAGCCGGACCAGCCGATTGCGTAGGCCGGCCGGCAGCATCTCCTTGGCGATGTAGATCTCATTCCCGAGGACCAGTTCCAGAGTCCGCGGTAATGGCTCGGTGATCGGCGGCTCTCTCCGACGGCGTGAGGGCGGCGCGGCCCATGGTGCCGCCTCATCATCATCTGCCACGGCGATACGTACCCCGATGATGCGGCCTCTGCCTTCGGCTTCGTGGACAACGCTCTCTGTCTCGCGGCGACCGATCCTGCGGACGGCCGACAGGAATGCCCACTGGTCCGAACAAGGCACGAACTGGTCGTCGAGGAAGACGCTGTTCCCGTGCTCGCGAGCTTGTTTCTGTAACGGTAGGGCGATCAGATTGCCGAACCCGCCCAGTGGCAACGTGTCCTGGTTTGGGAAGAAACGATCATACGAGTCCAAGCCCAGGTCCGGGCGGCGTTCCATGGTTTCGGTCAGGATGTGCGAACCGAGCTTGCGTGCCAGGCTGGCCGGGACGGCGCCGTCGAAGAACAACCAGACATGCCCGCCGTTGCCGGATCGCGATCGTTCCAGAACAGCCGGCACGTTCAGCTTGTGGCATGTATCGAGGAACGCCTTCACATCTTCGCGCCAGCCTGCCTTATCGAAATCAACCGCCAGGAAGAAGCAGGTCTCGTCCTGGAGCATCGGATAAACGCCTGTGACGAAGGCACTGCCATTGTTATCCTGCCCGGAGAGGTGCCAGCGGATCACTTCGTCAGTGACGGGCAGAAACCGGCGGCTGGGGCATTCGGCGCACCTGACCTTGGGCTTTTCGCAGAGGCCCCTGGCCCATTCATTGGCACAGGCCGGCTGGTAGCCGGACTTGCCGGTTCTGCGGCTTTCAAAGCGGCGAGGGTACACGTCCTCCCGGCCGCGAAAGAGAGACCGAAACAGGGCAATCTTGGCCTCGACCGAGGAGTGGTGATTGACCTGTCCGCTCTCCTGATCCGCGGAAATCGGCACGAGATTCAAGCGTCCTTCTTCTCGAGAGCCCTCAGACCTTTCGCCGTGACCCGGTAACGTTGCAGCCGACTGTTCGGCTTGTCGGGGATGGTGTACTCGATCAGCCCTGCCCTCAGGGCCGGCAACAGGTACGCTTTACGGAAATGCTCATCGTCTTTGAGCCCTAATACCTGCTGGAGGTCCTGTCTCGTCATCTCCCCTCTGAAGACTGAGAGCAGTCGGACTTCCGGGGTGACTTCCGGGGCGACTTGCGCAGTTCCCGCGATGTTGGCCCGGAACGTCACCACCAGGAACCCCTGTCGCTCTTCAAACGCGGGCGGGGCGGCGCCGTGGGCTCGGCATGCGGCAATGACGCGGTTTGTGCCGCGCCCCCAGACCTCGACGGCACCCGTGCGATGAAACGCCTCCGCAATAAAGGGGTTCCGCAGTTCGGAAAGATGCGGCCCGGAGAGCTGTTTCAACGTCACGCCCGGAGGAAGACGCCCGTAACTGCTGATCTCGATTTGGTCATCGAACACGGCAATCGCGACGTAGCCGGCGTAATACGAGTAGTCCCGGTGCATGACGGCGTTCAGCAGGATCTCCCGCAGCGCGTCCAATGGAACCGGAAAACGGTCTTCACGGAAGATTTGCCCCTCCGGGAAGCGGGCCCCGAGCGGCATGGTCCGTTCCAGAAACGCCATGCCCTCGCGGACCATGGCGAAGGCGTTCATGTGTTCCTGACGATTGTCCACGATCTCGCCGGTGACCTCAGTCCCTCGAAAGCGGCCCATCTTCAGCAGACATTGCGGATAATCCGCCAAGAAGTCTGTTCCATAAAGAACCTGGGCCGCCTGGGTGAGGATGCCGTTGCGGCGAAGGCCGAGACGGTCAAGGATGTCACCGATTTTCCGGCCGGTATCAGGTGAGATTCGATTCTGCTGGATGGCCAGTTCGCGGGTCCGCAAAATCTCGCGGCGGTCCAGATCGTTGAGTGCCAGACCTTCTGCCGGAAGGTTTTCCCATCGGCGTTTGGCGTGGCCGCGTTCGAGGAGCAGCCTCTCGTACTTGACCTGCGGCATCTTGCGGGTAGTGGCAGCAACCCGCTCGTAGGGACGCCCTTCGTAAGTGAAGGGCACCGCATCTGACGTTCCTTCCGCGCAAAGGATGATGATCTCCCGTCCGGAGTTCAGCGGGAGGCGCTGCGGGCGAAGACTCACCGGGGGTTCGAATCGTTCGAGGGCCTGGGCGATATCTCGCAAGGTGCTGTGGGATACCTGCTGGCCCTCGGGACGACCATCCGATCGCACGCCGAAGAGAACCATGCCTCCGGAATCGTTCAGGAAGGCACAAATCGTCTGCAGGCCCTCCTTGAGCTCGCCAGTCGATCGCTTGAACTCGAGCGTCGGTCCCTCGCCCAAGGCAAGAACCGCACGCAGGTCCTTCAGGTTGGTCGGAGCGTTCGGGGAACCATGGATCCGAACGGCCGCGGAGGAAGCGGAGGCATGTGATCGCCGCAACGCGTGCCGCGAGGCCCTGGGTTTGGCTGCTCTGCTCGACCGTCTGCCCGGCATGTTGGCCCTTCCGTAACGTTCGAAACGAGGTCAGTTTAGGTTAACAGGTTTTCCTGGGCAAGCGCGCTCGGGGCGCTGGCCGTAGTTGACGGCTACCCCTGCGAGCCGCAGGCGAGGTCGAAGTCAGTGAGATCGCTTGGTAGACTGCTCGCCATGTGGAGGATCGACACGCTGTCGGATGCGTTTCGGCCGGCGGGGCGAACGGCTGGCAGAATCCCGGTGACTGTTCGCGCGACGCCGATGACGCCGGATGGCTCATCGGTCGGCGCCCCCGACGTGGAAGGGCTGTGGCTGCGGGTCGAGCAGGCCCGTTTACGCCTGCTGCGTGGGTTCGAGGACCTGCTGTGTCTGGAGGGTGTACACGGTGTCGAGCACCTGCCCCATCAAATCGAGACGGTCCGTCGGGTGCTGCGGCACTTTCGTGGCGGCGTGTTGCTGGCGGATGAGGTCGGTCTGGGCAAGACGATCGAGGCCTGCCTGCTGCTGCGAGAGTACCTGCTTCGCGGGATGATCAAGCGGGTGCTGATTCTCGTCCCGCCCGCGCTGGTCAGTCAGTGGAGCGAGGAATTAACGACCAAGTTTGGCCTGGAGTTCGCCACCGCCGAGAGCGGCCGGAGCATCAAGGCCGGTTTCTGGCGGGAGACGGATCGGGTCCTGGCGTCCTTGTCACTGGCCAAGAGCGTGCGGCATCTCGAAGCCGTGACGGCCTCCCCGTGGGATTTGGTCATCGTTGACGAGGCCCATCACTGTCGCAACCGGACCACCCGCAACTGGCAACTGGTCAATGCCCTTCAGCGACGACGTATGTTCCTGCTGACGGCCACGCCGGTGCAGAACGACCTCCTGGAACTCTACAACCTGCTGACGCTGCTCGAGCCGGGGCACCTCAAGACGGAAACCGACTTCAAGAGGAACTACGTCCGCCGGGGCAACCCGCGCGACCCCCGCAACCGCGAGCGGCTGCGCGGACTGCTCGGCGAGGTGATGATCCGCAACACACGGAGCCTGGTAACGATCAACCTGCCGCCGCGCTACGCTCAGACATTTGTCGTTCGCCCAGACGAAAGCGAAGCCAGGCTCTGCCAGTTGCTGGATACCTACTTGCGATGGCGAAGCCGGGAGCAGCATTTGCGCGCGGTTTCCGGGCAGCCCTTGACCCGTGAACCGGGAGAGCCGCAAGCCTGCGGGCCCGGCGCTCAGCCTCCCGCGGCGAGTGGAGAGCAGCTTTCTGAATCTGCTGCGAGCGATGAAGCGGCCGAGCCCGACCTGTTCTCCGGCTTGCGGCCGGAACCGCCATCTGCCGGCCCAGCCCCGCTGTCGCGGATGCGGATTACCTCGCTGCTCCTGGCGGCTGGCAGCCATCCCGCCGCCTTGGCCGCGCCGCTGGCCGATATGGCCGAGCATGACGATCGCGTCGGTCCGATCCTGGAGCTTGCCCACAAAGCGGGTCAGATTGGCCTCAGCAGCAAAGAGACGAAGCTGGTGGAACTGCTGCGGGCGAATCGCCAGGGTAAGGCCCTGGTATTCGCCAACTTCATGGCAACACTGGACCGGCTTGCCGAGGTGCTGACCGCCGCGGGCATCCGATTCAGTGTGTTCACAGGTCGGCAGACCGCCGCGGAGAAGGCCCAGGCCGTCGGACTGCTCCGCGACGAGGTGCCCGTCATGCTTTGCTCGGAGATCGGCGGGGAAGGCCACAACCTCCAATTCGCTAACACCTTGATCAACTTTGACCTGCCCTGGAACCCCATGCGGATCGAGCAGCGGGTCGGACGAATCCACCGCATCGGCCAGAGCCGCGAGGTCTTCATTTTCAACTTGTGCACCGCCGGCTCGCTGGAGGATCGCATTCTGCGGTTGCTCCACGACAAGATCCGCATGTTCGAACTGGTGGTCGGCGAGGTCGGCTCGATCCTGGGCAACCTGGAGGGCGGCGATGAGTTCGAGTCACTTGTGCTTGACCTCTGGCTGAAGTCCCGCAGCCCGGACGATCTGGACCTGGCCTTCGAGCAACTGGGTGACTCCCTTCTGGCAGCCCAGGAGGAATACCTGGAGACGAAGAAGCTGGAAGAGGCGCTGTTCGGAGATGAGTACGAATGAGCGGTCCCGTCCAAGACCGGCTGCGAGAGTTCACTTCCCGGCTGCTTCAGCGCCATGGTGCGGAGGTTGATTGGCCGGCCGGAGCTGAGGAGGGGCTGGCCCTGTTGCCGCGGGAAGTCGCCGAGACCCTGCATTGCCTGGAGATATTGCCCCTGGCGGCCGGGAGCGGCGGCCCGCTGCCCATCAATCTGTCTTCGGATTTCCTCGACCGTATCGACCCGCTCGTCCGAGCGGAACCGCAGGTTGTCTCCCTGCAGATCCCCACCGCATACCTGAAGCGGTCGGACATGGCCGAGCCGGTGGCGCGGGCCTTCACCTGGTTGAACGCGCGCGTGCGCGTGCAGACGTCCGAGCCGACGCGAACGGAGTACCACACGTGGTACTTCCTGGCGACGCTGGACTCGGCCGACCGCTGGCAGCAGGTCGTGCGAGTGAGTGTGAACGCCTCCTCGGGGGCGCAGGCCTCGTTTCCCGATTTGCTGGATGCCAACACTGCGCTGGCCGAGCCCGTCGAGCCGGCCGATCTGCCAGCCGATTATCCGTCGACGGAACTGGCCGCTGTCAGGGCCGCGCTGGCCCGTATCCGGAGTGAGAGCCATGCGTTCGTGGAGCGTTTGGAGGGTCGGCTGGGGCGCGATCGTAAGCGGTTGCAGAGTTATTACAGTGCCCTCCTCCGTGGCGACGGCAGGCGCTCGGCGCGACGAGGTGCCGAGGAGGATGCCGCCCGGAAAGAGGCCAAAGTCAAGGCCGTCCGACTGGAGCTGCACCGAAAGCTGGTCGAACTGGATGAACGCTATGCCTGCCGGGTGGATCTGGCCCCGCTGGCCATGGTGCGCCTCGACTGCCCCGTCCTGGCCGTCCAGTGCCACGTGCTCCGCCGCTCGGCAGCAAGAATGAAGACGATTTACTGGAACCCTTTGAGCCGAGAGCTGGAGCCCCTTCGCTGCAGCCACTGCGGCCTCAGCACCTTCAGCGTCGCCTTCTCGGATGACAAGGTGGCCGCTCTCTGCGGGTCGTGTTGCCGCTGAGCCATTCGACAGGGGAGGGACAGCCTCTCCGTGCCCCTGCCCGCGGCTGCCCCTGCCGATGACATGGACGGGCGGTCTGGGCAGGGGTTTGAGAGCTGGGGCTGCTGGGTGCTGATGGCTTGCCGCTTGCGCGGGCAGGGCAGCTCCCGGCCCTCAAATGCGCGGTTCGGTCACTGCTGGACGAGGATGCACGTCGAATTCGCTTTTCCGGATAAAGCTAAGATAGAATAAAGTTCTTCAAAAGCAAATCGCATGACTGCGTCTCTGGAGACGATCACGATCTGACGAATACATAAGATCTTCATCTGAAATGACTTATCGATGGATTGCCGCGCCAGGCCCACGTTTGAGGTCGCTCACGCGTTGCGGCAAGTCCATCCGCTCTGCATCCCAGCGTTGCCTTGTGATCGACCTTGACACCAAAAGCATTTCAGATAGAATACCAAGTAGAGGTGTACGCGGAAGCATCGGAGAGCGGAGAAGCGACACCAATTCTCTTCGAGAGCTTGCGAACAGATTCTTGATAGGGTGGTGATGTTCTGTCTAGTCAGTTTTAGCAGGAGGCAGGGAAAATGCTGTACTCACGGACAGGTTTGGCTTTGGCGCTGGCGGCTCTGATGACGGCACCGGCGTTGGGACATGTCTTCAGTGATCCCTACGTCGGCACGGCCGACACCGTCGTCTCTGCCATGTCGTTCAGCGGCAGCACAGGCCTGGGTAACATGAGTGTTTCGCTGACGGGGGCGGCACCGGGGACGATCAACGTTGCGACCGGCCGCATTGTCGATGACGGTGACTTCACTGTGAGTTACAATCTCGGCACTCAGTTGGGAACCGTCCCACTCAACAGCCGGCACTTCATGCTGACTGGGGAGAGCGACCCGCCTGGGGCACCGTCATTCATGCCTTCCTACGCGTTGGGTGACGATGATCCGCTGCCTCCACGGCATGCCAATTTCTTCACCACCGGCCAGGTGTTTAACACCGGCAAGGGCCTGGTGATCGATGCCGAGCAGATTGTGCTGGACGCAACGAGCTTCACCCAGACGCCGCTGGCCGATGGCGTGCAGTTCATGTTCCCGGCCCTTATGAATCTGATCGGAACATACAATGGGACTGGGGTGATCCTCGGCCTGCCTGGGTCAATTACGTTCGACACGACCCCCGAGCCAGCCAGCGTGCTGCTGCTATTGGCAGGTTTTCCGCTGCTTCGCCGTCGTCGGCCCTGTTGAGGTCAGGACGCCGGGGAAGAGGCGACAGAGATGAAGAACTGATCAAAGGGGCGCCTCGATCGAGATGCCCCTTTTTTTATATTCAAAGGAGGTTGCGCGGAACGGGGGATCCATCTCGACGTCTTGCCTGGAGGCTGCCGTGGGGGTGTCGTGTTCGAGAGTGCTTGCCTGCGGGCCGTGTCGGCTCGGGCGGGGTGGCGTTCGCAAGGTCAGCGGCTCGTGATTCGCAATCTCAAACCGGGCGAAAGGTTCTGACTGGCCCAGCGAAACGAACGGAGAGGGCGGTATTAGATCGGGCCCTTTTCTGCAAGTTGTGCGAAGCGATGTGTTTGCGGCTTAAGTCCGGCTCTGACAAAGGTCTCGTCGGTTTGTTGATGCGCTGTTGCCTCGCTATTCTCTACCGTCTCGGGATGCGTTATGGCGGATTCTCCGAGTGGCCGTCGGGGCAATCAAGGCGATCTGGGTCGCAACCGACCGGAATGAAAGGCGGGAATGGTATGATGGGTAGCTGGCTCGGCGTCGTAGCCGGGCCGGCTCGTCCGAGGATCTCGGGTGCCAAGATGTATCGAAGGGTCACCTGGCCGGGGATGAGGGCTGTTATCGGATGCGCGTTGCTGCTGGCAATGGTGCAGGAATGCGCTGCAGTTGCGGTGGGCCTGAGCGACCTTACCGGGCCCTGGCAACTCTTCGTGGACGATCATGCCGTGGCGTCCGCGACAGGCGTCGCGCGGACATACCATTCTTTCCAGAAGTACGCGGGCAATCCGGTGATGGTGGCGGACAAGGCATGGGAGGGTGCCAACATCTACATCTACGGCACCGTCCTGCCGAATGAATCCGGCGCGGGCTATCGGATGTGGTATCACTCCCTGAACTTCAGCCTCCCGAGCGCCGACCGAGTTAACGCCAATTATGCCACCAGCGTTGACGGCATCACCTGGACTAAGCCCGAGCTCGGAATCATTTCTTTCAACGGCTCGAAGGCCAACAACATCTTCATTGATCCGGGGAACTGTCCGTCCGTGATGCACACACCCTGGGACGCAGGCATTCAGCGACCCTACAAGCTCATGCGTGGCGGCCCCTGGAGTGTTTTCTCCGGCGCGTATTCGGTGGATGGAATTCATTGGACCGAGGATTCGCTCGCACGCTGCCCGGCCGCCAGCGACCATTGCACGTTCGCTTGGGACCCGCTCCGGCAGAAGTACATGGGCTTTCCCAAAGTGTTTGCCACGGTCAACGGTGTGTCTCGCCGCTCGACAGGAGTCTGGGCGACGAGCAACTTCGACGACTGGCCGTCCGGCACCAACCTGATTCTCGCCCCGGATTCTTGGGACGATCGATGGGTGCCACCAGGCACAGGGCAGAATACCCAGTTCTACGGTATGTGCGGGTTCGTCTACGAGTCGATGTATGTGGGTTTCCTTTGGGTCTTCCGTGTGACCGGACAGGTGAGCGGCGCGGACGACGGCCCAATCTTCGCTGAAATCGTCACCAGTCACGACGGCACCCACTGGCGACGACAGGAAGGGGATCGCCCGCCGATCCTGCCGCTCGGGCCGACCGGGGCCTGGGATGACGGGATGGTCTTCACTGCGATCCAGCCGCTGGTCGAGGGTGACACGCTGCGCCTGTATTACGGTGGGTTTAACTCGACTCATGCCGACGAGGCAGCTTGGCATGCGGCCATCGGCATGGCCACACTTCGCAAGGACGGCTTTGCCTCACTGGACGCGGGTGCGACGCCCGGCACGATCACGACGAAGCGAATTAACGGCGCCTCCGGCCAACTCCATGTGAACTGCGCGGTGGCCACCGGCGGCTCGCTCAAGGTGGAGGTGTTGAAGGCGAATGGCGTCGTCGTGCCCGGCTACAGCGAGGCTGAGTGCGATGTCATCCAAGGCGACCATTTCGACCAGGTGGTGACCTGGGGCGCCCAGACGGAGCTGCCTGCGACCGTCAATCCAATTCGACTGCGGTTCATCATGCAAGATACCTCGCTCTATTCGTTCATGCCCGGTGATGGTGTGCAGTTGTGGGCCGAGGCTGCGGCGCCTGTGCTGGCAGTCCTCTACGATTTCGAGCGAGAGACCGGTCAAGCTGCTCACGACAAGCTCGTAGCTGACGGAGCACAGGAGCCAACGTTCCAGGGAGATACGCGGATCAGTACCGATCCGGTTTTCGCGGCCTTCGGGACTCATTCGGCAGCCTTTGGCTACGGCACGTCGACGCCGAACATGCTGATGGTTCCGGGGGCATCAAACCTGGGTGTGAACTTCACGCTTGCGGCGATGGTCAACTCCGCGACGGGCGAATATGCCCGAATCTTCAGCACGCCCGCTACGGCGTGGGGTACGGCGGCCATGGGGCTCGCGTTCGATTTCGACCCGAGCGGCCAGGTGATTCCCGGCCTGCGACTGACCTGCAAGGGAATGGAGATTTCGTCGAATTCTCTGAGTCTTGGTCCGGGGCAATACCACCATGTGGCCGTCACATACAACGATGGCCGGGTGTATCTGTACCTGGACGGTGTGTCGGTTGGCAATGGATACGTGTCTCGCGGCGATCCCGTCCTGCTGCCGGGTGATCTTCGCATCGGTGCAGACGCAAGCTCGGCCGCGGACGCGCCGTTCATCGGCTACATGGACGATATCCTGGCGACCGGCCGGACCTTGTCCGCCGCAGAGATCGCTTCTCTGGCTCAAGTTGGAGCGTCCGCATTCTACGGCATCGCCAGGGTCGCCAGTGACTTTGATGGTGATGGCGATGTGGATCTGGACGACATGGCGATGTTTGAGGCCTGTTTCAGCGGGCCGAACGTGCCGCCGGCATGCGGGGATATGGCGGGAGCCCAGCAGTCCGCCGCCCCCCTCGCCTCGCTTGACCTGCAACAGACCGCGGCCGCAACTTCGGTCGTCTCGATCAACTTCCTTGAGAATTGGGACAGCTACGCCGCCGGTTACTCGGATCCCGCTTACGTTGCCCGCTGGCCTGCAGTGTTGGGCACAGCCCGATATCGGATCAATTCCACATGCCCTTCGTCCTTACCCAATAACCTCCGCGCCGGCAGCGGCGATTCATGCGCCATCTCTCACGACCTGGTTCCCGATCTTCAGGCCTTGCTGACAGGGGCACTGGAGGTGGTCGGTACCGACGCCGTTCCGCTCACGCTCTCGTACAACGCCTGCCTGCAAGGGAGCCTTGAGTACGCAGACGTTATCATTGAGCTATCAAAGGGCGAAGTCCATGCACCTGGCACGAACACCGCCACCGTCCTGCCGGTACTGGCGTTCGGAATGGCATCTGCAATCCATGCCCCGAACGCACAGCCGTGGTTCTTCGACGGACAGTACTGGCAATCCACGAATGTCCTGAAAACCACCGCGGACCCGAACGTCCTGACGATGAAGGTAAATGGTAACACGGTGCTGCTGTCGGGTGGTGCCGGGTCAATTGTACGGTCGAGGGCCTACAAAGGCGGCTTCGACCGGATCACGATCCGTTCGCAGATGAACACTGTCATCGGGCGTCTTCTCGATGACATCAAGCTGACCGGAGGCCAGATAATCGCTGCCTGCACCGTTCCGCCGGTTGTCACGTCCATTGCGCCGTCTGCGGGGTGCAGTGACGAACGGGCAAGCCTGCGCATCGATGGCTCAGGCTTCCCGGCTGGCTTCACGCAGGTGAAGCTGGTGCGGGAAGGTCAGGCTGACATCGTGGCGAATCAGGTGAATGTGGCGGCCGACGGACAGAGTCTCACTTGCGTGTTGGCTCTGGACCTCTATGCCGCGACTCCAGGTGTATGGGCTCTGGTGGTAAGCACGCCGAGTTGTCCAAACGTGGTGGACTCAGGGGCGTTCACAGTCACGCAATCCACGACGGACGTGGCGGCGGATCTCGATCACGACGGCGACGTTGATCAGTCCGACTTCGGTATCCTCCAGCGATGCTACAGCGGCGAAAACAGCCCCGCGGATCCCAATTGTGCGAATTGACGACGCTTGTGCGAGCATGTTGAATGCCAAAGACGAGCGGTTTGTGCCGGTGCACCCGAAGATAGCACCGCTTCGTTCGCCGCGAAAGAAATCCGGTGCCGTGTTCAGCACCATTGCCGAACGCGCACTGCTTGCGCGGCTAGAGGATCTCGCGCCGCCAGCAAGTCTGATGACCCCGACCATTACAATTCCAGCGACATCCGGTTCTAAGGGCAATTCGAGGGCAACAGGGGAGTCAAGAATCGAGAAAACGCCACAAGATCCTGGGATTCAAGAGCTTGTGGCGTGTGTGTCAGATAGAACGGAGAGGGCGGGATTCGAACCCGCGGTACAGGCCTTAACCCGTACGCCGGTTTAGCAAACCGGTGCCTTCAGCCACTCAGCCACCTCTCCAAGCCACGGGCAGACAAGGCGTTACGGCTGAAACGACCGCCCGGGTATCTGCTCTGCCGTTCCCTATATGATCGGCATTACCCATATAACCTAGTAACTTGGCTTTGACTGTCAACCCGGTGCAGCGAGGGCTTGCGGCCGTCCCGCCGGCCGTCTCTTGAGGTACCGGCGATTCGGGCTTTCCTGCCCGAGATTCCATTCCCGAGGATCAACCACGACCCGAGGGATACTCGCACTCGGGGTCAGGTGGATGCTTTTGACTTGGGATCCCGGATCTTGAGCACGACGAGGGTGACGTCGTCGATCCGGTCGGCCAGGCCTCGGAAACGGCGGATGTCCCAGAGGATGTTCTGAGCGATCAGTTGGGCCGGTTGGTCCGCATAGCGGATCAGCGACTCGCCCAGCCGCGGACGGCCGTACTGCTCGTCGGAGAAGTTGAGGGCCTCAGCCGCGCCGTCGGTATAGAGCAGGACCACGTCGCCCGCCTGCAGACTGATCAACTCGCGCTCAAACCGGGTGTTCTTGTCAATGCCGAGGACCATGCCACCTGTGCCCAGCGGCTGGATCTTTCCGTTCCGCAGCAGCATCGGCGGCTCGTGGCCCGCGTTGCAGTAGGTCATTCGCCGGCCGTCCGGCGACAGCACGCCGTAAAACAGCGTGGTGAACTCGCCGACCTTCGTCTCGCTGCAGACGTGCCGATTGAGCCGGGCCATGATCTCGTCGATGTTGTAGGTGAACTTTGCATATACACGCAGCGCCGAGCGCAGCGAAGCCATGATGAGCGAGGCGGGCAAGCCCTTGCCTGAGACATCGGCGATAGCCACGCCCAAGTTGCCCTTGGGCAAGAGGATGAAATCGTAGAAATCACCGCCGACGTTGTAGGTGGGGCGGTAAACGGCCCCGATCTCGACCTGGTCGCAGGTCGGCGGCCGGCTGGGGATCATCCGCCTTTGCACCTCGCCGGCATAGGCCATCTGGCGCGAATATCGCTCGGATTCCAGCGTTTCAGCCATCAGCCGGACGTTGACGATCGCCGCCGCGGCCTGAGACGCAACCGCCTGCAGCAGTGCTTCCTCGAACGGCGTGAACAGGTGCGGCTCGCCGGTATACACCCGCAGCACGCCGACAGCCTTGCCGCGGTAAATGAGCCCGACCACCAGCCCGCTGACAATGCCCTCGCGCCGGGCCTCCTGCGGATAGCGTGTTCGCGGATCGTTGGGCGCGTCCGCGATGTACACGATCTGCCCCTTGATCGCCGCCCGATCGATCGGGTTTTCCTCGACCGTGACCGCTCCCTTGTTGAGATACTCCTCCGAAAGATTGTGGACGGCGCGAATGACGAGGGTGCCGCTGGTTTCATCGAGCAGCCGAATGCTGCACGCCTTCACATGCATCACGTCGCAGACCATCTGGGCGGTGCGATTGAGGACCTCCTGCAGATCCATCGTTCCGGCCAGCAGACCCGCGATGTTGTAAACCGCGGTCAGTTCCTCGATGCGTCGATCGAGGTTCAACTCCTGGACGCACAACTCCGCCAGCAGCTCGGTGAACAGGCCCGCCATGCTTCGTGCTGCCGCGGCCTCGTCCTGGCTCCACGGCCGCACCGCTCGCGCCGCCTCGCGAAGCTCGCCTGCTGCCAGCCCGGCCGCTTGCTCGATCTGGGCGACTGCCTCTTCAGTCAGCGGGGTCTGGGGCCTGTCGCCCAAAGTCAGCGTCCCCGCCAATTGGTCGCTACGCACGATCGGAATCGCATACTGATCCAGCACGCCCCCACTCAGAGCATTGCGCCCATCCACGACTACTACGGGTGACGCTTTTCCGGCAGCCCTCGCGGCTGCGGCTGCGTGAGCTGCGATGACGAGTTCTCGTCCTTGCGGTGTGCTCAGTACACGACGGATCAGGTCGTTGCCGGGGACGGGACCGGCGGCCGCCTGAGTCTCGTTGTCAAAAAGGACGACAGTTGCGGAGGTCGCACTGGCGACCACATCCAAGGCATGGAGAAGGGAACTGTCAGACAGTGTATCTCTCAGACGCTTAATGCAGAATGATGGCCCCGACATCTTCGACCCACATGGCAGGACACGCACGTTATTCGCGGGTGTATCCTGCCGAAACGACAACTTCCATATCGGCTGCGGGCAGCCGTACCCCGCATTAACCCGACCGCATCGTGCCCGCCCGGTTTCCTGGTTCACTCGGGGCAGGCGATGCGAGATGCAAGCGCGGGCTCCCCCATGCTTCCCCAGGGTGGCTCATCCGCCTGCTGGCTGGCATTATAGATGGATGGCTCAATCGGAGCAAAAGCGTGCGTCTTTGTCGTCCAGGCGTGCGGGAACCGGCCCTGAAACCGTTGAGAAACCCCGGCGGGCGGCGGCGGAATCGAAACAGGCCGTGATGCTGGAAGCGGAATAACCGGCTCGTCTACTGCCCGCCGTGGCCCCAAAAGCACAACGGCGCACGCGCTCAGGTATACTTCCCATGCGTCGTCCGCCGTTGGCCTCTTTATGTGCCGCAGGTTCCGTCGGCCTGCACGGTCCTGCAACCGGACCCTATCGGGGTCCACCATTATAAACACGGCGCCTCGTATTCGAGGCATCACCGATGTTGTTCCTGCGACTGTCGTTTTTCCCTGTTCCGTCTGGTCTCCTGGCTACCGGCCCTCATGTTTCGCATGCCAAAGCATGGTGAGGACCGGCTCGCTCTTGTGTCTTACTCCTCGTTTCTTGATATCTCCGCCTGCCCCCGCCGACGCACCCCCGGAGGTGCCCGTTCTCCTTCGCCGGCGAAATCAATGAGTCTCAGACGAAGTGGGGACACGGTCATCCCCCCATGATCCCTCACCGTACGTGCGATGCACGCGCATACGGAGGTGCTTTGGCTGTAGCCCACCTCCCTGTGTCGCGAGGTCCAACTACGTGTACTGTCGTGGGATTCGCCGATGATCTCCGGAATTCCGGACATCGCTCGTACCTCCCATCTGACCACGTATCGTGGACGTCATGTCCACCTGAATTCGTTGTATTGCCGCTCGCGTTCCCTTTCCCTGAACTGCACTCTCGGCCGAAATGTTCTTCTCTGAAGGTCAGTATAGTACAAATCCATCGCCGGAGCAAGGGTTTTCTTGCGAATTCGGCGGCGTTTGTGCACAACTTGCGGCTTCGGCGGCGGTCGGGCGACGGCCGGGCCCGGCGTTTCTGCTGCCTCGCGGCGCCGATGACCGCGCGCGGACGGCGGACCGTGAACCCCGCGTGCGATTGGCGGGACGCAAGGGCGGTCTGGCATCGCATCTGAGCTGCACGAATCCCTGCAAGTTGCAGTAAGTCGATATCCGATCAATGAGCGGCGCTTGTGCACAGGTCGGTACGACGTCACGGGCGCGTCACGGAACCCAGGGTTTATGAGGCACGGGCGGTTGCGGGAGGCGACGGCGCGTGCCATAATCCGCCGCCGCGTCCCGCGACGCGGGAGATGGTTTTGTGTGTCCGACCTTGTCGCTGAAAGGAGATACCATGTCTCGGTGGTGCGCGTTCATCTGCTGTTGCTCGTGGGTGTTTCTGATGCTGTTGGCGGGCTGCCAGGGAGCGGGTCTGTTTCCGGCCTTCAGCCCATCCGACCTCGACACGGAACTGCCGGTCATCCCCGATGGCGTCGTCGGCCGCGCAATCACCTGGGAGAACCGGACGGGGGCCGTCGGCGCCGGCGGCATGAGCGAGAGCAAACTCGGCAAGGGCCGCAAGGGCTCGCCGTGCATCCCGGAGGTCAAGAACGGCGAAACCGCCACGCTGATGGACATCGACGGCTGCGGGGTCATCCGGCACATCTGGATCACGATTCCGGATCGCTCGCCCGAGGCGATGAGGAACATGATCCTGCGAATGTACTGGGACAACAGCCCCGTGCCCAGCGTCGAGGTGCCGTTGGGCGACTTCTTCGGTGTGGCTCACGGCCGGTGCCGCGTGCTGACCACCGCCTACGTGACACAGGTCCTGGGCAGGGGCTTCAACAGCTACTTCGCCATGCCCTTCGGGACCCACGCTAGACTTACGGTGACCAACGACATGCCCGGCGGCAAGAAGATGGGGGCGTTCTTCTACCAGATCGACTATGAATTGCGCGACGGGCTTCCCGCGAACACCGCCCGGTTCCATGCCCAGTTCCGCCGCGAGAACCCGACGGTGATGAAGCGTGATTACGTGATCCTGGACAACGTCGAAGGGCCGGGTTGCTTCCTCGGCTGCGTGATCGGCGTCCGGGCGCTCGGTCCGCACTGGTGGGGCGAGGGCGAGATGAAGTTCTACATCGACGGCGACACCGATTACCCGACGATCTGCGGCACGGGCACCGAAGATTACTTCGAGGCCGCCTGGGGCATGGAAGAATACCAGACGCCGTACGCCGGCTGCCCGATGCAGGTGACCAACGAGTTCTTCAAGAACCCGCTGGTCAGCCTGTATCGCTTCCACGAGAAGGACCCGGTCTACTTCCGCAAGAGCCTGAAGGCGACCATGCAGCAGATCGGCTGGAACCAGGGCCTGTTCGAGCGAAGCGACGACTGGTGCAGCGTCGCCTACTGGTACCAGCTCAAGCCGGTCAAGCAGATGCCGCCGCTGCCCGAACAGGCGGCCCGCATCGCCGATATCATCGAACCGCCCAAGCCCAAGACCGAAAAACGCTAGTCGGCCGCGGACGGGTGGCACTGGCAGCTTGTCTGCCAGTGCCTTCGGCAACACAGGCCTGCGCAAGCGGACCCGCCATCGACTGCGGCGGCCGTGGAGTTTACCCGCCCTGGCGGGTCGAAGACTCGACGTGGCGAGCCGCTTTGGCTTGGTTCCGGCAAGAAACTGGTCAAACAGCCCAAGCGCCGCCGTCGGCGGCGCACTGCGTATGGGCTTGCCCCAGAGTGTGGCCACACCCGTGGCCCCCGGCGCTTGTCGCTGCATCGACTTGCCCGGCTTCCGAGTGTAGAATTCGCCCAGGAGTGGGTTCGACCGACCGCACCACAAGAGCGGATCGGTGAGCAGCTCGCAACCATGCGTGGAGATGCCCGATGATTCGCCGAATTGAGGCTCTCAACTACCGCTGCCTGAAGTACATTTCTCAGGAACTGGGTGATTTCCACGTCCTCGTCGGTGCGAACGCGTCGGGCAAAACGACGTTCCTTGACGTTCTGGCTCTCCTCGCTCAACTGGTGACCGAAGGTTTGGATTCGGCGGTGGCGGAGCGTACACCTAACTTCCACGATCTGGTGTGGAGGCGCGAAGAAGCACGGTTCGAATTGGCCGTCGAGGTGGTTGTGCCAGACGATCATCTCCCGCCGAAGGATTTGCTGCTCCGGGACGAAGGGTATGCCATCCGCTATGAAGTAGCCATTGGCTTGGGGCAAAAGGAGCAGGGGCTGAGGATTCTGGAAGAGCAGATCCTGCTCACCGAGGCATACAAAAGCGGCCGCCGACCAGGGTCGGAGACGTCACCCGAAACGCTGATTTCGAGCGAACTCGCTGGCGGCTGGCGGAGACTGATGTCGTGGGATCCGGCAAGGGAGGAGTATCTGGTTTCGCCGGAAGTCCCCGACCAGAAGATCGTCCGGTCAGGGGATGCCGCCCACCAAATCGTGTACCGGCCGGCCGGAAAGAAGGCCGTTTTGGCCCATCTGAGTGAGCACGAGTTTCCGACGGCGATCTGGTTGGAGGAATTGCTGAGAGAGCATATCCGTTTCGTCAGGCTCGACTCAACTATCCTGAGAAAGCCCTCCCGGCCAGGACAGGGGACGTTACTGAACGGCGACGGGTCCAACCTGCCGTGGGCCATCTCTGAAATGGAGCAGAAAACCCCCGATCGATACCGTGACTGGCTTGGGCACGTGCGACTTGCCCTGCCGGACTTGGAGACGCTTCAAGTCGTCGAGCGCCCCGAGGACCGGCATCGCTATCTCATGCTTTGTTACCGGGGCGGCCTCAGAATCCCCTCGTGGATGGTGTCTGATGGTACTCTGCGGTTGCTGGCTCTTACGCTATTGGCCTATGCGCCTCAGGCTCCCACGGTGTATCTGGTCGAGGAGCCGGAAACCAGTATCCATCCTCTGAACCTGGAGACTGCGATGCAATCGCTCAGTTCCGTGTATGACGGACAAGTACTTGTCGCGACGCACTCGCCCGCCATCCTGGCGATGGTCGAGATCGAAAAGGTACTGGCTTTCTCCCGTGATGAGGAGAATGGTACCAGGATTGTTCGTGGCAGCGAGCATCCGCGGCTTCGCGACTGGAAGGGGGAAGTCAGTCTGGGCACGCTCTTTGCCGGCGGAGTCTTCGGGTAGTGAGCGTCTATGACTTGGATCTGTTTGTCCTCGTTCCCGGCAGGGATGAAAGGGCATCCCTGTCAGCTATTCTTCACCGACCCGAGTCCCTCGGCATCCGTTCCCTGAGATGGCGCATCGAACAGCACGAGGCCCGCGACGCGGGTTGCCTGCTCAGAGCCCACGAGTATCTCAGGACCGCTTTGAATGAGTCTGCCCACGCTCTGGTGGTGTTCGATCGGGAGGGTTGCGGCAAAGAGCGGAGGACCCGGGAGGAACTGGAGCGGGAAGTCGAAGCAAGACTCGCTTCTTCGGGGTGGGGAGACCGTGCAGTCGCAGTGGTCATCGACCCCGAATTGGAGATGTGGGTCTGGAGCGATTCGCCTCACGTGAGCGGTGTGCTGGGCTGGAACGATCAGCCGACCGGGTTGCGCGACTGGCTGACTGAACAGGGTCTTCTCCAAGGCGGGCAGGTCAAGCCTGATCGACCCAAAGAAGCGATGGAGCGTGTCTTGGGCCGGATTCATCGCCCGAGATCGTCACGAATCTATGGCGAATTGGCACAGCGCGTCAGTCTCGAAAGATGTACGGACCCGGCCTTTATGAAGCTCCGTCGGGTGCTGGTGTGGTGGTTCCCGCCATCCAGCCCGGCTTGAGCATGCTCCTCCTCTCACATCGACTTGGCGCCAAGGTGGTGATAGAATCTCGCCTTCCCATTTATGCCGGTCGGCCGTTGGTGAGCCGCGGTGATAAAGGGTTGGTGTGATCAGGCCGTTGAGGCCTCACAGAGCAGTGGCACACTCGTCAGAACAGAGGTACAAGCGTGCCTTCAACGGCGGCTGCAGGTTGGTGTTTGAATGTCGACATTGTTACCTCCGACGTATGAACCTCAGAGTGTCGAGCCCGAGATCCGCCGTATCTGGGCGGAATCCGGCTGCTTTCATGCTGATCCGTCCGCCAGCGGCAGCGAAGCCTACACCATCGTCATCCCGCCGCCGAACGTGACCGGCGCACTGCACGGCGGGCACGCCCTCAACAACACACTGCAGGACATCCTCATCCGCTGGCGGCGCATGCAGGGCTGTAACACGCTGTGGATGCCCGGCACCGACCATGCCGGCATCGCCACCCAGGCGGTGGTCGAGAAACGCATCTTCGAGACCGAGAAGAAGTCTCGTCACGACCTCGGCCGTGAGGAGATGGTCCGCCGCATCTGGGAGTGGAAGGAGCAGTACGGCAACCGGATCATCGAGCAGCTCAGGCTCATGGGCTGCTCGTGCGACTGGGACCGCACGCGGTTTACCCTCGACGAGGTCTGCGCCCGGGCGGTCCGCCACACCTTCTTCAAGCTGTTCAAGGACGGCCTCATCGTCCGCGGCAAGCGGCTGGTTAACTGGGACACGCACCTGCAGACGGCCGTGGCCGACGACGAGGTCTACCACGAGTCGATCAAGGGGCATTTCTGGCACTTCAAGTACCCGGTCAAAGACCCGCGGCCGGGCGAGCCGACGCACGTCCACATCGCCACCACCCGCCCGGAGACCATGCTGGGCGATACGGCCGTGGCCGTGCATCCCGAGCCCGACAAGGCCCTCGACAAGGCCGAGGCCGAGCTGCGCGAGAAGCTGGCCGAGGTGCCCGACAAGGAGAAGCGCGAGGTCCAGAGGGCCATCGACGAGATCGCCGAACGCCGACAGACGGTGCTCCCGCTGCTGCTCAAGCTCCGCGACATGGCCCGCGACGGCCGCAAGCTCATCCTGC
>CAZPIO010000008.1:0-105676 GCA_964586235.1 uncultured Planctomycetales bacterium | reverse complement strand
CGCCTCGCGCCGGCCGGGCGCAGAACGGGCAGTGTGCTCGACAGGACGGATACGTCTGGCGAGCAGGGGTACCCTCTTTATTCCAGGCTTCGATGACCACCGGCCCAGGCTTTACGCGTTGAAACTCATCCACCTTTTCGATGGCGACACCATTGATCTTCAACTTCGCTTTCTCCGACGAAGGCAGAAGGCGGCATTTGAGCTTCGCGGGCATATCGACCTCGACCAGCGGAGGGTCCTCACCTTTCGTCAGGGTACAGATTTGGGGATCGGCCTCAACGCCCTGTTTAGAGGTGGCCTTGATCTCCACGCGCTGTGTAGGTTGATCGGGGGATGGCGAGAGTTTCACGACGTAGTAGAGACCATCACTACCTGCCACCCGATCCATCTCCGTGCCATTCGCGGTCACGCTCTGGATATCCGCATCAGCCGGTGTGATTCGCACTTTCAAGGGGACCGCATTGCAGCCGACGAGCATCCACGACATGCACGTAACCAGAGCACACAAACCCGCTTTCCGCATCATGATGACCTTCCTCGATGGTGCCTGAAGAACAGACTGATGTTGCTGAACAAATCCCGGAACACTTGGAGCGTGGATTCTATCCTCGGACCGCACCGACGCAAGTCGATAGTCCCAAGAATACGGGCGGCGTCACGAGAACAGGGTGCAAGCAATGGTCGGCGAGAAACCGTCACCCCCTGTCGTGAAGTTTACGTGTGAAGCCGGCTATTCCGCCTTGTCCTCTGTTCGCTGTTGAGATATCCGGAAAGCCGCATCACGAGAGACCGGGGATCCCGCTCTGGCCACTTCGCGGCGGGGCGTTACATTGCTCCATCCATTACTAGCCATCGACGGAGCCTGGATCGTCAACAGCCGATCCGGGAGAACGGCAGTCCAATGTGATAGCCATACCGCTCCGAGAATAATCCGTCACCCCTCATGACCGCTGGAGTTCCAGGTGCAAGCCAGCTATTCGCAAAGACGTCCGGAGCACTCTGACCTATCGGCCACCACGCTAGCTTACGAAGCTGCGCACGAAATGCGTAAGCTTTTCGAGTCCATCCTCGGGATGGGCCAGGTCAAATGTGAAACTCTGCCGAGTCCGTAGCGGGCCTGGTAGCTCAACCGGTTCGAAGCCCGAGATGTAGGAGATGAGTTCCGCCTTTCGTTTCCGCTTGTTGAGGATGTCGGTGTGGAACCTCTCCAATTCGTACTGGACCCAACTTCTCTTCAGAGACTGGGGTTTCGTAGCTACCGCGATAAGACAGCGTGCCTGATCCAACGCATCCTCGACAGCGTGAGCAAACGCCGATTGGTGTATGGTCTCTTCACTGAAGAACACCTGCGTATCCTCGCTAAGATGGTTGTACACCTGCTGGGCATAGGCTTTGTCCTCGCTGCCAAAGCTCACGAAAACCCTAAAGCCGGCGTTGGCAAAGGCATCAGTGCCCGGGTCCAGGGAGAGGTACCGGGCGATAATCCGGCGGGTTACCGGGCACAGGTCGAATTTCCTCTCTGCCAACTCGAACTCCCTGATTCGCGAGGCAGAACGGATTGGCTGGATGCCGGGCAGGAACTGCTCGTATAGTACCTCCTCCAGTCGGTTGCCGCCGTAAGCTTGCCCGTCATGGAATAGCAGGTCGGGGATGAACTCCGTCGATGCCAAGGCCAGCGTGCGGTTGAATCGATCAACCTCAAAAAGCGCGACGGGTGCGTTGACGAGGTGGTCGCCAGATAACTCTCCGTCGCAAAGGACCGCATCCCGGTCGATCGCCATTCTGGCCACCCGGTCAATCTCGATGCCGAAGTCCAGCGCATTGATATTGATGAATCCTCCAGTCGTGATGTCCGGCGACCGATTACCAAAACGGACAACGAGGCGGTCGTTTCCATCGAGCCACTTCAACGGAATTTGCCGCTCCTCCAAATCCCGCAGTCTCAGCCCCAAACGCTCGGCCCACAAACGGCGAGCCACAGAGAACTCCGGCCAATCGATGGGTTTGCCTGCCTCGCCCGCAAAGACATATCGCAGGCGATTGACTGGATCCAGGACGACCAACTCCTCCCGCAGCTCGCGCTCGGCTGCCTCGAGGGGATGGCGCAGCTCATCTCGCGAATCACATCCGCCATTGGCGATATTCCAACCTACCGGGGAGACGTCACGATAGAAAAGGCAGTAGTAATCCTTTCCATCCAGGCGTAACACAGGCAGCGTCCCGCCGCTGGCATATCGAAAAACGAACTCCGGATCCGCGAACGCATAGCTCGTTCCCCGGTTAAGCAGCAGGAAGTCATCCAACTGGCTCTGCAGCCAAGCAGACTTGTTCTTGAAGTCCGGCATCATTTCGCGGAGGTGTTGTACACCCCGCCGCCCCCAGATCACCGGAGTCGACTCGTCGAACTCCAGTTCCAGCATCGCTCCTTCTCCTTCGCGGGTGAGTTGGAACCGTGAAAGCAGGACCTCAAGGAAATAATTCTCAGCTGCTTCCAGTGGCCGAACCCAATCATTGGAGAGTTGATCCATGGCAGAGTCCTCTTAGGTTCTCCGTTGTCAAGCTGCCTCGCCTACCCCGGCGCGGAAGGCTCGCAGGACTGCGGGGCGCCGGTCTCGGGCTGCAGCGAGGCTCCCGCCTCATGACGAGGTAATCTTGAGGATAGTGGCGCGTAAGTCGTTTGCCAAGGACTGGGCATCGCTGTTGCCGCCGTGTTGTCAATCCCGGATCTACGTCGTCCTGCGATTGGGACTTGGCGGAACCCTTTTGCCATCCGCATACATGCCTCGCGACATTCCTATGCCAGGTCGCCCTGTGCTGTCTTTGCAAGCACGGATTTCCAGAAGATTCCGTCAGGCGGTATGCGTTTTCGCCCCAACGCCGCAAGACGGAGCGGCACCAAGACGTATTCTGTCAACCACTGGCTGATCATGAAATCGCTGTAACCCGCCATCGCGTTGTCCACCGCCAAGGCACCAAGGCGCTGCCCCATGATGATGTCGGAGAAACTGGGACCTGTTGCGCGCAAGATATGACGGGGTTCGTTGGTGAACACGCGCAACCGATTCAGATGGATGGCCTCGTTGTTGCGCAGTCTATCCTTCAGACCCAATTCCAGGCCTCTTGAGACCAGTTTGAGGGCGGCCGAACGCAGATCGTCATGTGCCGATCCTTCAGCGTACCTGTCGCTCGCCCTCAGTCGCAAGTAGTCCTTCAGTTGCTTTATTTCGTCATCGGTGAGACCAATTCGCCTGTCATTCATATGTTCGGCAGCGTCAGTCGGTACCGCGGTTTCTGCCATAACAATGAAACCGTATGGCACTGTTCTCTGTTCGTCCAAGATTCGCTTCGCAACGCGATCAACCAACGCGTCCAGACGAAACCCGACCTCAGGAATCAGCGCCGCGTCACAATGAGTCTGGCTGGCCAGGACCGCATGGCTCACGACAAACCCGGATGCCGATCCGAAGACCTGGAGTACGCAGACACGAGGGTTCGAACGAATCTCTGTCCACAGATTGCTAATAACCTCTCGAGCCTTCTCCACAGCGGTCGCAAAACCGAAAGATTGCCACACCCAGAGGATGTCATTGTCCATGGTCTTGGGCACCCCCACGATGGAAAGCTTGCGCTGCTCCTTGGCCGCACGTCGCGCAAGCATTTCTGCTGCTTTCATGGTACCGTCACCACCGATCACGTAGAGTACGTCCAGCCCTTGCAGATTGGTCATGATGTTCGCCAGCTTGGCCTCGTCGTTCTGCAGATTCTCAAGTCGTGAGGTTTCAAGGAACGCACCGCCTTCTGTGGCATGTTGTGCCGTTATTTCACATGTGAGGTTCTGGCGAAAACTGGCTGGGGCGCCGAGTTGCGCTAAGCCCCAGAATCCATGGCGGAAACCCAGAATACTGGCTGGCTCGTATTGTGCCAACGTGCGGTGATAGGACATATGCCGCTGAACGATGCCGTCAATGACGGCGTTGACTCCGGGCGCAATGCCACCTGAAACGACGATGCCGGCCCGCACCGCGCGCCTGAGGTTCATAAGCTGCTTTCTCGGCCCCGCCTCCAGCAGACACAAGGTCTCATCTAGCATGCATCGGCGATTCCCCCCGTCATCATGATACTTGCTGAGGGCAGCCGCGACGACCTGATCGGGGCAGTGAGTTCCGCACGGTTCTTCCACCGCAAGCGATGATATACCATTGCGTGCGGCCCCGACAGCGCCTTCACCGATTAAGGGATTCTCCATGAACGACTGATCCGTTCTCAAACGAACACTGGGCCAGCGGATGGGGAGCCCCGCCCTGATCTTCTCGACCAACTCAGTGTGCCGTTTCTCCGGCATCTTCAGGAAGGGGGTTTCCCGATTTAACTGTGCCAGCTCATGGAAGCAGTCAATCATGTCCTTTTCGTAAGTGAACAGTTGGCAATCTCTGCCGGCAGTCCATTCGCTCTCCGTTGTTCCAAACAGAAAGTGCCGAACGATCCTCTCCGCCAATTGCTCTGCTGATGACCGGTCGATGTCCCTGACAGCAATGGAGATGTTTGCCGTTTGAGGAGGTGCCAGACGGTCCCGATTGCCGCTTTGGGGCGCTGTGATCGGGCACGCGCCGGGGTGGTCGCCGGGCAGTTGTGCGTGGATCGTATGCCTCTGACGGGAACCGCTGCTTCGACTGTTCAGGACATCCTGCCATTTCTTGAGTTCCCCATCCTGCGCCGGGGTGATGATATGCTGCCCGGATGCCTGCGTTCTCGTAAAGCAGACCAAGGTATCGGCATCCTCGAGGTACTCATAGAAAGCGTTGAGTGCGGCTGACTTGGTTGTCTCCCCTGACGATTCCGGATTGGAGTCTGGTGACGGCCCAAGACAGCAGAATACGTTGTCAGTTCCGTAGAACTGACGAAGGATACCACACACCTCCTTGACGAACAATCGATCTTCGTTCGCGTATGATATTGCGATCTTCTGATTCATGTTCTCCATCATCTTCTACCCTCTGCCTTCTGCGATCATGCCCCGGCACAGACCTGTGCCCAAGAGTTCCGGTTGCGTCCGTTCGATGCGTTCATGCACTTTGCAGACGACAACAGCAACAAGGTGATCTCGCTCCGCGTGCATGTCGCGGAACATCGGGGAGATGAACACGCGAACGGTTCGCCAAGCATCGGGCATTGCTGCACCCGCCGAGTCTAGTACGAATCGTCGGCATCGCCCATCGAGATCTGGTAACCATACCGCGTCGTAAGGATTCCGTAAAGCCGTTTGGCCAGGTGCTCGGCCGTCGCGTCGGTGTCCTCCACCGTCAGTAGGACCCGGCTGCCCTCGATCATATCGACGGGCATTAGTCCCATGGGGTTATTGGCGTCTGCAAGTGTCCATTTAACAGGGGGTTCCAGCCGCTGGATGGTGACCTTGCCAGGGTGCTGCCCGCACTCAGTAATCAACTGGAGAGTTTCGCCGATGCCCAGGCCGCCGCGAAGGTTCACGCGGGCCTCGACGGCGGTGGCCGTCCCGGTTCGGATAATCGCGGGCAAAGGCACGGCGAAAGGTATTCCAGTCTGCGACAGAAGCTCGCGAAGGTATTGGCATCAAGGAAATCAAAGACGTTGATGCGATCCAGCCGGTCCGCATCGCTCGAATCGCCATCGACGGAGCTCGGATCGTCAAGGCACGCGGCCTTGACCGTGATCCTGGACTGCGTAGCGGTCGAGTCCGCGAAGAAACCGGAGGGGAGTCCGTGGTTAGAGCCGGAGTCGGCATTCTTAAACACGTAGAAGCAAGCTCGATTGTTGGTCCGCGATGACCGTCTTATCTTGACTTGCAGAGCTCTTCAATGATCCGAGAGATAACCTGCATTCCATTATTGCGTGATTGGGCGCGGGCATCCCACCCGAAAACGGGTTCACTTTCTCAGAGCCAATCAGGCACAGACTCAAAGGGCGAGCCATAAGGTCCGGGTTGCCATGCTGTGCCGACACCAGCTCTATGCCGCGCACACCCTCTCTCAGCCTTCCAAACACTGACAGGAGTCCCAAGATTCCAAGTTGATCTCCGAAAGTGCGAGAGTCGTAGAGCTGGCCTGTGATGCGACTGTGCTGTCTGTCATCGCAAGTACCCTTTTCTTTCACCCGATCAACCACGTGTGTTTCAAGACGGCCTGCACATCGCTTCCCTGACACCATTCCTGCAGAGATGTGGGATCTCTCCATCATCATAAGCCTTGTTCTCTCTCAAGCCCGACAGATCTCAAAGCCCGCGTTGGCCATGATCTCCGGGATTGCACGTACCGTCTGGCGGTCCCGCTCTTTCACATCGTCCGGCAGTTCATCCCACGGAATGGGGTTCGGGATCGCCGGCCGGCTGACATTGACCCCTTTGCCAGGGGTCCGGCCGGTCCGTATTCGCTCAGCCATCCTCCGCTCGTACTCCATCCTGGCCATGGTGTCGAGGTCCGTCGGCGAAAACACGGGTGACTCATGCGGCGGTCCGGCATGGGGGGCGACCCTGCAGCGGATGTCGCGAAGCTTGACACCGATGTGCTCGGCCTGCCGGCGGCGGGATTCCTGGAGGTCGCCGGGCAACTCGTCCCACGGCAGCGTGGCCGGGTCGGTCTCGGGCGATATGCCCCCAGCCTGCTGCCGGGCCACATAATGCTGGTGGATCGCCCGGGCGACGGCCTCGACGTCCAGATGCCGGAGCAGATCGGGGGTGCACACGCGGTTGAGCAGACCGAATGCTCTCAGTGATCCGCCATCGGATGACGGTTGGCCAGCCTCCTGCGTCAGCGAAGCCAGCCCGGCCTCGTGGCGGAGGCGAATGACGATCGGAATGGGATGCTCATGATTTCTCAGCCGCTCAAGCAAGCGCAGTCCCGTGGTGAAACTCAGAGAATCGTCGTCAAAGCAGACATAGGCATGACTAATGCCCTCACGCCCCTCGTTGTCCAGCAGGAACCGCCCATGGCGAAAAGCCGGTGAACCGACATCCATCGTCACAGCATGCAGCTCGCACACTGCGGCCAGATATGGATAGTGGGCAAACAGGGCCTCCTGTTTCTCCGCTGCCTTGCGATCCAAGATCGTGACATGCAGCTTGGTTGTTTGTACAGGCGGAGATGCCCCCTCTTGTTTGGCGGTCGGAGAATCGGCCGGAGCTTGATTCTGTCCCTGCCACAGCCGGGCCGCCTCCAGGATGAGGTTCTCTCCCATCCTGCCCACGCCGACGACAAGCAGATGCGGCGGTCGGTCTTTCCGGGCCGAACCCTCATGTAGAAATGGGAAATCCCTCAACAGTGCCCGGGCCCCCAACCGGTAGATGTTGAAGTACTGGACACGGAGGCTCTCGACACGAGCCTGGGCAATGCTTGTTTCACGGAGGTGGCGATACAAGCTGAGCTCTTCTATCTGGACCACGCAGGTCAACGGCGGCTTCTCGGGATTCCGCTCCAAAGTGACGAGTCGGCTGGCCTGGGCCATGACTTCGGCATTGGTAGCGTCATTGTTACAGACGACAAAGAGGCACGCGGCTCTTTGTACACCGGCCTTGGACAGGACCTTCGGGTCGGTGGCGTTGCCGATCAGCACGATGGCGCCCTCGTCCCGGCAGAATTCCACAAGGCCGCTTTGTGGCTCATGCTCGATGACGACCACCTTGCGACCCCGGCGAAGGAAACCATGCGTCAGGTAGAAGCCGGCCGGACCCAAGCCGCAGACGACCACGTGGTTCCTGGCAAAGCACGCCCGAATCACGTGCCACTGTTCGATGAAGACCAGCAGCAATGCTCGCACAGCGGTATAAGCAGCGACGGCCGGAGCCAGAAACCGGGCGACATTCAACGGCCAGCCGCCGAACTGGGCAACCTCGCCGCTCTTGAGGGCGAAAAGCTGGAGGGCCCGGTACAGGCAGTCGCCGATGGATGCCCCTTCGCCCAGGGCTGCAAGACGCGCCCTGAAGCCGATGAAGCCAAGGACCAGCGCCGCCAGCCACAACAACGACAGAGCCCACCACTCCCGTTCGCGCCACTCGCGCCACAGACGCGCCCGCCAGTGCAACTGGGGTTCAGTCCTGCCTGGGAAAATCAGCGAGTCTTGTTCTGCCTTCGCCATGCGGGCACCGATTCGCACTCATTCATCTTGTGGACATGATACCGGAACCCGTGGCCATTGCACAGGATGGCCTTACCGGAAAGAGCTGCAAGCTGGTGCGGTCATGGCGTGCGGCAACGTTGTCTGGTAGCATTGCCGGGAGCGGGCTGGTTTTCAGGTCGGTCGGAAGTACCCAAGTCAGAAACGTCATCCGGACCGGCCGCCAAGGTGATGACCCTCGGCATACGGTGGACCTGCTCGCAAGGCAGATGTCATCCGGCGGATCGAACGATCTCAAAGTGACCAGCCAGCAGGAGAAGATCATGGCGACGCTTGACCTGCAAGAGCACAAGAGACAAATCGAGGCCTACAGGAAAGTACGGCAGGACTATGTGATCTACGCAGACGTTCTACGCCATGTTCTGGAGAATGCCTGCAAGACAGCCTTTCCCGATGCCATGATCCAGGCGCGGGCGAAGTCCCTTTCCAGCTTTGCCGAAAAGGTGGCCCGTGCGTTCAGTAAATACCCCGACGCCGTCAACCAGATGACCGACCTGTGCGGTGCACGGGTAACGGTTCAGACGCTCGCACAGGTCAAAGCGGTGCGCCAGTTCATCGAAGCGAACTTCAAGATCATCGAGAAGGATGACAAAGCCCTTCTGCTGCACGAGGACAAGTTCGGCTACCGTGACATGCACTACGTTGTCCAGATCAAGCCGGATCACGACCTCGGCATCACGGCCGCGGAACGTGCCAGTATAGGCGTTCGAAGGGCCGAGATTCAGGTCCGTACCTGGGTGCAGCACGCCTGGGCCGACACGCTGCACGACCGGACGTACAAGCCCAAGCTTCGCCTCTCGCCCGAGACCAAGCGAATGGCTAACCTTCTGGCGGCCATCATGGAAGACGGCGACCGCACCTTCGACCAACTGGCCGGGGAGGTGGATGCTATGGTGGCCAACTACACTTCGTACGCCCAGCGTGAGGACGTGGACAAGGAGGTGGAGGTCATATCGGCGGTCTTGGACAACCTGCCGAGTGATGCCTCTTGCGACGACCGACCCGGCCTGAAACTGCGTCTGGCGAAACTGCTTGCCGGGGCCAAAGGCGAGTACCAGCAGGTAGTGGAGCTTCTGGAGCCGTATGAGTCGATCACAGGGGCGTTGCGCCGGGAAGTACTGATCGAGCTGGGCTTCGCCTTGTGCAAGCTGTACCGGAAGGACTGGCGATCGGATGCTTACCGCCGTGGCCAGGCACTCTTAAAGGAGGCGGTGGAGCTCGGAGATCCAAAGGATACGGCTATCGTGGTGGACGCTCGCAAGAGCCGCAGCCTGCACGCCCGCGGCTTGGCGCGGCTGGGCTGGTCCTGGGAATGTGTGGAGGGCGAGGAGCATCGGGCTCTGGACTGTTACCACCGTGCACTGGAATGCGAGCCGGCCGACCCGTATTACCTGGCAGACATCCTGGGGTTTGAGATCTACGTCAATCGTTCCCATAAACTGACTGCCAGCACCCGCGTTGCCGTCAATCAGGCCATCCGGACCTGCCGGGAGCATGCACTGGCCGGCATCGAGATGCCGTACGCGTGCTTCACGGCCGGCCGCCTGAGCCTGCTGCTGGAAGACGCAACCGCGGCTCTGGAGTGGTATGCCCGCGGCCTGTGCCACTGTCGCTCGGAAACGGCCTGCGTGCCAGGCGATGCGATCGAAAACGAACTGGCCTACGTGCGCCGAATCCACTTCGGCCTGACGCCGCCGCCGGAACACGAACGAGTCACTCACCTGCTGCTTCTGGCGAGAGCCTTCCGCTCTCCGGCTCCGGCGTTCATCGACCAGGTCAAACACTTGGCGTCAGCCCATGCGTCGAAGATCAAAGCTCCCGTGCTTGCTGTCGCCGGCGGCGCGGCTTCCCTGCCGGCCGCTCAGATTCCACGCATTCAGGCGATCCTGAAATCCGCTCTCGATCCGTTTGCCGGCACGATCATCGCCGGCGGCACCACGTCGGGCGTGCCGGGCTGCGTCGGCTTTGTGGCGGCGGAACTCGCAACTAACGGCCGCAAACAGTTCCAGCTTGTCGGTTACACCGCCCGCCACTTCCCGTCTGATGGTCCTCCGGACGACCGTTATGACCTTATTGTGAAGGGTGATGAGACGGGGTTCTCGGCTGACCAGATTCTCAGGGGTTGGGCCGACTTGTTAACAATCGGCGTCAAGCCAAATGAGGTCCGGGTACTGGGCTTCGGTGGCGGACCATTGAGTGCTCTGGAATACCGCATTGCGCTGGCCTTTGGCGCCACCGTTGGCGTGACCATGAACTCGGGCGGGGCTGCTGATGCACTCATCGCCGATGAGCTCTGGGCAACGGTTCGCGAGCTTTTGCCTTTGCCGTGTGACCTCGCGACGATCCGGGCCTTCGTGCTGCCTTCCGATCACCCGTTCCCGACGCCGGTCTTAGAGGAAATGGGCATGGAGTTTCACCGTCGTTATGTGGGTGACAACACGAGGCAGTTGCCCGAAAACCTGCGGCCATGGGCAAAACTGGATACAACCTACAAGGATGCCAATCTCGAACAGGCCCGGTATGCAGTCCGCATCCTGGAGGCTGCCGGGTTGGGCGTGCGCGAAGCGGCACAGCCGGTTGTCTTTACCGGCTTCACGCAGGAGGAACTGGATCGGATGGCTGAACTTGAACATGGCCGCTGGAACGTCGAGCGTCTTCGCAGCGGCTGGCGTTACGGCCAAGAACGCGACAACGCCGCCAAGATCCACAACCTGATCGTCCCGTGGTCCGACAAGGTCCTGGATGATGTCCGCAAGTACGACTACGACGCCGTCCGGGCCTTCCCCGAGATCCTCGCCAAGGCCGGGCTGGAGGTTTACAGGAAGTAGCCCGACGCCAGTCTCGCCGGTCGTCGCGGAATGGCGGCTGCACGAATGCGTCAATTGCCGAGGTGTGCTTGTCGAGATGGAAGACGAACCATGCCCAACGACATCTTTCTCTCCTACTCACGCAAGGACAACGTGCCTGTTCCGGACACTTTTCCTCACGGTTGGGTCACGGCCATACGCGATCACATCTTCGCCGACCACCGTCGCTTCTCGACAGAGCCGCTGCATATCTTTCTGGATACCGAGGAAATCAGGGACATGGACGACTGGCGGCTCCGGATTCTCGGCGCCCTGCGTTCGTCAAAGATCCTCCTTGTCTGTCTTTCGCCGACTTACTTTGCCAGCCCGCACTGCCGCTGGGAATGGGATGAATACATCCAGCGTCAGGTTCACAAGCTCATGGGCAGCGAGAGCATCGCCACAGTCTATTTCGTCGAGGTGCCCGGCAGCGATGAGCGGAACAACGCCCGCTGGCTCGCGGACATCACCCGCGGCAACTTCACCGACATCCGCCCCTGGTTCCCCGAGGGCGCGAAGGCCCTGCAGAGAGAAGAAGTCCGCGAACGCATGGCCAAGTTGGGCGAGAGCCTGTGGGAACGCCTGGAGCGGGCCCGCCGCGCCGAGGCCGCGCCGGGCAATCTCCGCCGGCAGAACCCGCACTTCGTCGGCCGCCGCGAGGAACTGCGCAAGCTCCACGAACAACTCGCCACCGGCGCCGTCGGCGTGGTCACCGCCGTACACGGTCTGGGCGGGCAGGGCAAGACCGAGCTGGCCGTGGCCTATGCACACGCCTGGGCCGACTGCTACCCGGCCGGCCTCTGGGCGCTCGGTGCCGAGGGGAAGAAGGAACTCATCCCCCTCATCGGCGAACTTGCCTGGGACGCCTCGCTCGGCTTCACGCCCACCGACGCCCAGAAGAACGACCCCGTATTGCTCGGACGCGCTGTACTCGATCACCTCCGCAAGCGGGCCGAAGCGGTGAAAGACCGTGACCCCGACAAAGGCGCCGCCGCCTTGCTGTTGCTCGATAACGTGTCCGAGCCGGCGCTGCTCTCGCACGAGCAACTCGCCACGCTCCCGCAGGCCGACTGGCTGCGGATCGTGGCCACCACGCGGCTGCCGGTGACCCCGCTCAAGGATTCCCTCGTGACCCTGGCAGTGGATGCGCTGGATGAAGCCAGCGCCCTTTCGCTGCTGCGCGATCACCAGCCGCCTCGCGACCCGCGCGGAGACATCGTGGCCGACCTCGCAGCCGGCGTGCCGGACTTTGCGAACGAGGCGGAGGAAGAGGCCGCACGGGAAATCGTCCGCGCTCTCGGTGGGTTCACGCTGGCCGTCGAGCAAGTGGCCGTGTTCCTGGGCTTGCACCCGGATATCGCGCCCAGCACCTTTCTTTCGGGCCTGCACGCCAAGGGACTACCCGTCGCGGACGCTCTGCCGGCGCGCTATCCCGATGTCTCCGCCCAGATGCTCACCCAGAGCAAGCAGCTCTCGCTGATCCTCGAGGCCACGCTCAACCGGCTTGCTCTTCCGGCTCGCACCGCGATGCAATTCGCTGCTCTGCTCCCGCATGACACCGTGCCCTGGCCGTGGCTGCGCAGCCTAACACTCGCATGCCATCCCGAAATGGCAGAGGTGGGCGAATTGGGTCTTGATCCTTGGCTGGAGATTCGCCGCCGTCTCACCGGCCTGCGTCTGCTGACCCCCGGCGACCACCCCGAAGTCGCCCGCATCCATCGACTCGTCGCGGCCCATCTTGCGGGGGGCGACAACGCTTCGGCGATGATGGCCTCCGTCCGGGCTCACCTCGCCGCTCGCGCGTGGTCCATCTATAATACACAGGCCGCGCCGCAAGATTGGGAGCTGGATGCCCTTCTCATTGCCCTGCCGCTTTCCTTGACTGCGGCAATTAAGAAGATCGAGTCGAATGAACTTCCCTTGAGCGATCTGCGCGACCTTGCCAACGCCACCATCTTTCTGTGCGATAAAGTCGTCACCTATCGCCGTCTCCCTGACGCCGCCGCGCTGCTGGCCGGTACGCATGCCGTCATCGAGCGTCTGGCGGCCTCCGACCCGAGCAACGCCGACTGGCAGCGCGGCCTGTCAGTGAGCAACATCAAGATCGCCGACGTGCTGCTGGCTCAGGGCGATTTGTCCGGGGCTCTGGCGGCCTATCGGCAGAGCCACGAGATTCTAGAGCGTCTGGCGGCCTCCGACCCGCGCAACGCCGGCTGGCAGCGCGACCTGTGGGTTTCGTACTATGGGATGGCAAACGTGCTCGAAAGGATGGGCGACAGTAACGCCATGAACTGGTGGCGGCGGGCCTATGAGGTCCTGTCGAACATGAAGGCAAGAGGACTTTTCATCTCCCCGTCCGATGGGCAGGTTTTGCATCAACTCAGGGCGATGGTCGGCGGATGATGCAAACACCGCGGACGGGCGGTGGGGAGGATCACATGGCAGAGAAACCATTCGGACTTGCGGTCAAGGCAATCATCGATGACGGCGACGGGCGGATCCTGATGCTGCGACGATCCGGCTCGTCGAGGCTCTTTGCGGGTACGTGGGAACTACCCGGCGGCAAGGTGGACGCGGGCGAGCCTTACGACGCCGCGCTTCTGCGCGAAGTCCGCGAGGAGACCGGGTTGGCGATCCGTCTGGACACGGTGGCGGGCGCAAGCCACTACGAAATGCCCGAGCTGCGTCTGGCTGTCCTGTTCATGAACGCCCGGCTGGTATCCGGCCAGGTCAGGCTCAGCGACGAGCACGACGAGTTTCGCTGGGTGCCGCTCCCGGATCTGCCCCAACTGGACATGAGCGGGCAATTACGTGACTTCATCGCCACGTACGTGAAATCCGCTGTTTCTTAGAAGGTATCAGCGCCAACGGTGGTTTCTCGCGGACGGCCGCTTACCGCCCGCGATGCTCACGAAGGGTCCCTAACGATTTTCTGTTGTCGAAATGCGGAATCAAGGCGAGGATGCACATGGCCAGAGGATGCACATGGCCAACTGGGCACCCGCAAAGATGTTCGTGCCGCTTTGCGTCTGCAGATCAGCCACGGCCTTCGCGATCCGGTCCCGATCCACGTCCGAGGCGATCACACCCCTCGTGCATGATGGTGGCACCTGCAGCCATTTCGCCAGTGAGGGTTTGGCACGGGCAGACTTCGGAGTCGCCCAGTCTCCTCTGGCGACACTCTCGCGTATTTCGGCCAGGTGATCGCCCACCACCAGCGTCGCGGTGTCCGAGAAACTGATCACGTAGCATGTATCCCCGGGACGTGCGCTCGTCCTCATGAACGACGCGAAAGCTTCCTTCACTCGTTCGATCGGTTCCCCCTCCATGCTGCCGGATACGTCGACAATGAAGATCCATTCACGGCCGCGGGCGCTCTCCTGTGTGGCGAGCGGTGCGGACAAGAAGCACGTGGCAAGCAGGCGAAGAAGGAAAGCTGTGGTTCCCATGCACACGCCTCCGGCGGAAGTGCCCAAGGCATTCAAGACCAGGCGTTTCATTAAACGGGCCTGCTCCGCCCCTGTCAAGCCCGGCTCAGGCTGGTTGAGGCCCAGGGAAACCAAGGATTCGAGCCCCACTATCCTTCCAGAGCACCGAATGGAGTGGTACGGGCGCGAGCATTAGCTTCGTGGCTCGTCCCGGACCGTAGGAGGCCACCTGAGCATCGCATGCACGCCCCCTACACCGCCTGTTTCACATATTCGGATCGTATTCCAGGGTACGACGAGGTCAACTCCAGGTCTACCCGGCACCTGCGCATCTTCGTCGCCCCGTCGCGCGTTTCGAATGGCCAGTTGCACAGGCGCGACAGATAGGACCTTTGGCCGTCCTCCGCACGCGGTTCGGCAAGGGAGCTTCTTCTGCGGGGTCTTCTACTCAGTCCGCTGCCTGTTGTGTAGAATAAATGATCGACATAGCATGTTCGCTTCAGTGGATCGGCAACCAGAGGCAGCAGCATGAGCCACGGCAAGCGGCCACGATCCTCAACAGATCTGAACGGCGCATCGCTCGTGTCCTCGATGTTCCGAGATATGCAGCATGAGCGTGAGGGGCTGGTCAGGCAGGTTTCCCACAACGCCGAGAAGTCTGCCAGCAGCGCGGCTTCATTGTCACCGACGCGGCTACTCGCTGGCGCGTGACTGGCGAGGAGGCTGCTCAGGTCTGATATAGGCGGCTCGCACGTAGAGGAGCTGATGAGTCCCGCCACCGTATGGAAATCTCGGCCGGTCTTTATCAGCAGCACGTTCAAGGACATGCAGGCGGAACGGGACCACCTGAAGAACGTGGTTTTCCCCGAGCTGGCCGAGCGGCTGCGCGAGCGGCGTCACCACCTGGAGCCCATCGACCTGCGCCTGGGGGTGGAGACCGTGCAGGTGGCCGATGAAGAGGCCAAGGAACTCCAGGTGCTGAAGGTCTGCCTTGACGAGATCGAGCGCAGCCGGCCATTCCTGATCGTGCTGCTGGGGGACCGTTACGGCTGGGTGCCGCCGGAGGCCCGCATGCAGGCGGCGGCCCGGGAGGCCGGCTTTGAGAGCCCGGTGGCCGGCAAGAGCGTCACCGCCCTGGAGATCGATTTCGGGCTCCTGAAGAAGGACGCTGACCAGCGGCGCCGGAGTTTCTTCTACTTTCGCGACCCGTTGCCGTACGAGCGCATGCCGCCGGAGGTAGCCGCCCGCTACAGCGACCTGTGCTCGGCCGATCCGGCCGTCCGGGCTGATCACGACAAGCTGCTGAGGCTGAAACGCAGGATCGAGGACGATCCCGAACTCACGCCCCGCGTCCGGCGCTACCGGCCCGAATGGGACGCCAAAAACAACGAAGTCACGGGTCTGAGCGCCTGGGGCCGAAGAGTCCTGGACGACCTGTGGGGTGAGCTGGACGGTGAGACGGCGGAGTTCGCCGCCCAGGCGGAGCCCACCTGGGAGCAGCTCGAGCGCGACGCCCTGGCCGAGTTCGTCGAGCTGCGCGGCCGCGACTTCATCGGCCGCCGACAACTGACCGCCGATCTGCTGGCCTTTGCCCGCTCGCCGCAGGCCGAGGGGGCGGACTGGGGCCTGTGCCTCACCGGCGAGCCCGGGGCCGGCAAGAGCGCCCTGTTCGCCCACCTGCACCGCCAACTGCAGGGCGCCCCGGACATCCTTCTCCTGGCCCACGCGGCCGGCATCAGCCTGCGGGCCGGCCAGGTGGACAGCATGCTCCGCCGCTGGATCCAGGAACTCGGGGGTTTCCTGCAGATCACCCCGTCGCTGGCGGCCAACGCCACCGCCGAGGACATCGAGAAGACCTTCGCCGAGCTGCTGGGCCGGGCCTCCACGCAGCGCCGCGTGGTCATGCTCATCGACGCGGTCAACCAGTTCGACTCATCCACCCGGGCCCAGTATCTCACCTGGCTGCCGCCGCTACTGCCGCCCAATGCCCGGCTGATCGCCACGGCCGTTCCGGGCACAGCCTCCGAAGCCCTGGCCCGGCGAAGCGGGGCAAGGCTCCGGCCTCTGGAGCCGCTTTCCCTGGACGAATCGCGTGCGATCGCCGTGGCCATCTGCAGGCAGCGCTACCACCACGAGTTCAATGCGGACATCTACGACGCCGTGCTGGCCAGGCGTCTGCCGGACGGCTCGCCTGCGGCCGGCAACCCGCTGTGGCTCTGGCTGGCCATGGAGGAGCTGAATCTCCTGGACGCCGACGATTTCCAGCGGGTCGATCGCGACTATTCCGGCCTGCCCCCGGACGCCCGTCTGCACCAGCTCGTTCTGGACACGGCCGCGGCTCTGCCGGCCGACGTCGAGAGTCTGTACGGCTGGATGCTGAGACGCTCGGAGCGGGTCTTCGGCGAGCACTGGGCCAAGGCCTTCGCCGCCCTGATCGCCCTGAGCCGTGCGGGCTGGCGCGAGTCGGACCTGCGGGTGCTGGTGCCGCAGGTCACCCGGCTGCTTTGCCCCGACACGCCGAGCGGCGAAATCGACGACCTGCTGCTGGCCTCGCTGCGCCGGGGCTTTCGGGCCCACCTGGTCCGCCGCGGCGTCCAGGACCAGTGGGACTTCTTTCATCTGCAGATGCGCCAGGCGGTCCGGCAGCGGAACGTCCAGGACGCCGGACTGGCCCGGCAGATCCACGCCGCTGCCGCCGATCACCTCGAAAAACTCCCGGCCGAGGATCCGCTGCGCGTGTCCGAGATCATGTTCCACTACATCGGGGCTGACGACCGCCGGCGGGCCGCCGGGCACTATGCGGATGTACCCGAGGGCAGTCTTGCGCAACCCGCCGCCACCCAGGCCCTGGCCGATCACATCCGCACCGGGGCCGAGGGGCTTGCGTGGGTCTGTTCACTGGTCAGCGAGGAGCACCTCGGGCCTGAGCAGATCGCCGCTGTGGCGGATGCGTTCAACTTTGATCTTCACGATGCCCTGGTCAACGAGGGCCGCTGGTCCGAACGCCGGACGTTGCTCCTGGGCGCCGCTGGGGCGTACGAGTTGCTCGCCGAGCATGACGGTGTCCCTGCCAACACCGCACTTCGCGGCCGGTCGGTCTCGCTGAACAAGATGGGCGACCTGTCGCGTCAGGAGGGCGATCCGGCCCGGGCGCGGGGGTATTACCAGCAATGCCTGGAGATTCTTGAGCGTCTGGCCCGGGCCCTGCCCAACGACGTGAACGCCCAGCGCGATCTCGTGGTCAGCCACTACAAGCTCGCGCAATTGGAGCAAGACGACGATCCGGGCTCCGCTGTCGCGCACTGGCGAACGTGCTACGAAGTCCTGGGTCGGATGCAGGCCGCCGGCATGTTTCTCGACCCGCCTCTGGTCGAACTGCTCATCTCGTTAAAGCAAATCCAGAGCCCCAAAGGATGCTCATTTGCAGAAATCGGGGACAGGCCCGTCGACGTGGGCGATGAAAATGTCCAGTTCACAGTCTATCGCCCCAAGGCGATTCAGTCCGAGAAGTGGTATCCGATGCTTGTTTTTGCCCACTTGTCCGAGAAGCCGCTTGAGGCCCCACAATCCGAACCGGACCCCCTCGAAGAGGTTCAAAGACAGGCGAAGCAGGTCCTTGGTGATCGGGCTGCCGAGTACCAGGATGTCATCCAGGACAGCAGACAGGCTGTGCCGCACGAGGGCGAGCTGACCTTTGTGCCGCAAATGCCGGGAATCGAATTCAACCCTCCACGTCGAAGTTTCCTCTGGTTGGAAAGTGTTCACCGGGAGGAATTCCGTCTGCGTGCTTCGCCGGAGATGGATGGGCACATCGCGCGCGGGCAACTGTCGGTGTTTCTGGGCCCCATCCTTCTGGCTGAGGTTACGCTCAGCATCCGGGTCGAGAGCAAGTTGGAAGCAGAGACTGATACACGAACGTCGGCTGTGGATCGTGCTCGGCCTTACCGGCGGATCTTTGCCTCGTATTCGCATCGGGATGGATGGATCGTGGATCAGTTCAAACGCTTTGTCGAAACGCTCGGCGACCGATACCTCCGGGACTGCGTCGATCTGCGGGCGGGTGAACTCTGGGACTCCAGACTTCAAGAGATGATCGAAGCTGCTGATGTATTTCAGCTCTTCTGGTCGTCACACTCGATGAGATCGCACTTTGTCCGTCAGGAGTGGGAGCATGCCCTCTCCCTGCGCCGACCAAACTTCGTTCGCCCGACGTACTGGGAGGATCCTCTACCCGCGTCTCCATCGGAGAATCTGCCTCCGGAGGTGCTCCGGGGGCTGCATTTCCAACGGATATGGATCACTCGGCAAGCGACCGACATTGACACCCGTGAGTTGCTCCCTGACAACGACACCCAGGCATACATGACCATCAGGCAGACTGAAGATGGGGCATCAACGCTCGTACCCGCATCACCAAAGGAAGCAGGCTGCATCGAACCCGCTTCACCCCCCACCATTCCGGGGTACACGATTATTCGGCCAATCGCCAGGGGTGGAATGGGGACAGTCTGTGAGGCAATTCAGCAGCACTCCGGACAAAAGGTGGCCATCAAAATCGTACCGATACTTCCGGGTGAGGACCTCCGTTTGCGCTTGCAGCGGGAGGCGCAGCTCATGGGTCGCCTCAATCACCCGAACATCGTGGCCCTTTATGACAGTGGCATAATTGATGACCGATGGTGTTTCTTCGTTATGGACTACGTCTGCGGACAGGCATTGGATGATGATGTCCGAGCGCGTTCCCTGTCTGTGAGGAGTATTCTCGCCCTGTTTCGGGACGTATGTGATGCCGTCGCGTACGCCCACCGCCAAGGCGTTATCCATTGTGACCTCAAACCATCCAACATCCTGGTTGACGATTGCGGCGCAATTCACATCGTGGATTTCGGGCTTGCCAGGACGCTGGAGCAAGGAGGAGGTCATGTGGGGTCGGTGATCGGCACCCTGCGGTACATGTCACCCGAGCAGAGCCGAGGAGATCCCAGCCTGATTGACGCGAGGACAGATGTGTACTCACTGGGGGTGATCCTATACGAGTTGCTGACAGCCTCCAGCCCCTACCCAACAAACATCGATCCGATGACCGCCCTCCGCAACATCCGGGAGCTTGCCCCGCAGAAACCGTCAAAGGCAAGAGATAACATCGATTTCGATCTGGACGCCATCGTCCTGAAGGCCTTGGCCAAGGAGTGCGAGCGCCGTTACCAGTCGGCTGGCGAGTTGGCCCGGGATATTCAGCAGTACTTGAGCGGCGAACCAATCCACGCCATGCGCGACGGCTCATTATACTCTCTCCGTAAGTGGCATTTTCGGCACGTTTTGCCGATGCTCGGAGTTGCGGTCCTGCTGACAATCGTGATTCTCCTGATCATCGGCCTGTTTGTTCTTTCGTGACTGTCGCGCCGGGAGTGCGCCCTTCCCGGGCGCGGGCGTATCATGGGCAATCAATGGAAATTCTTGAACCTCTGGCGCGGGCCCTGCCCAACGACGTGAATGCCCAGCGGGACTTGGTGGTCAGCCACTACAAGCTCGCAGAATTGGATCAAGACGGCGATCCGGGCTCCGCTGTCGCGCACTGGCGAACGTGCTACGAAGTCCTGTGTCGGATGCAGGCTGCTGGTATGTTCCTCGATCCGCCCTTGGTCGAACTGCTCGCCGACTTGGAGAATTGAGGGAGGATGGCGCATCCGGCGGCAGCTCTGGCTGCAGGCAATGGAAGAACTGAACCAGCATGCGCCGCATAGCCACAGTTAGTACGGTTCAGATGATTGGGTTCTCCGGTAGCCTGCCAGGCTCAATAATGGACGCGCTCATCCGGATGAGCGGCCCGTCATGTCGAAAGGAGCGATCGTTATGGACCTGTACTCATCAGATCTGATTCGCCCCCTTGAGACGGCAGAGCATCAGTTCCTCGAGGTGCTGGTGTCGCGGTTCACGCTGAAGCGTAGCGGCAAGGGGGCATTGCTGGAACTGCACTTCGACGAACAAACGCCGGCGATCTGGACCCGACAGGCGAAGTACGACCTCCAGAAGATGATCCCGAACTTCGCCGAGAAGGCCAAGCGCTACCAGGGAAAGCTGGACCGGTTCCTCCTCGATGGGAAGGGGTCCGAGCTTCGGTTCGATGACGCCGACTTCCCGTTTCGTTACACCAGCGGGGGCACGCTGCCGATCGTGAGGCGCGGCGACGAGGACTACTATTGCCTGCTCTATCGCGAGATCCCACCGATCGGGTGGAATATCGCCAACGGCGGCTCCGATTCGCGGAGCGAGCTCCTGAATCCGCTCGAGACACTCGAACGCGAGCTTCGGGAGGAACTGATCATCGTGGACCCGGTGCACAGGCGACGATACGTGTTCGACTGGGACGCGGGTAAACCGGTGGACCGGCCCGAGTTCGCCATCGCCCGGCGGTTCTGGGAAGAACGTTTCCGCCGCCAGGGGTATCCGAGCTTCGAGGAACTGGAGGAGACCGAGCTGCCGCTGAAGTGGCTCCAAGGCCCCGACTCCCTGGCCGTGCGAATCGGGAAAGACGACCGAAACACGGCGAGCGGTTTCTTCCTGAACATCAACGCTGAAGACTCCGGCATTGAGGTGGATCGTATCGCCAGGATGAACGTGGACGAGGAGGCCGTCCTCTGTGATGGAGAGATCGTGCGGGGGCAGCTTGTCAACAGACCGGTCGGGCTTTTCGAAACCACGAGGTTCCATCGCGCGTTACGGACCGACAAGCGGGAGTTCATGCCGGATCTGTTCTTCTACGACGCCGGCTGCCACAAGAGCAGCGAACTGGAACGGGTGATCCGGAAGGAGTTCATCCCCAGTCTGGCCGACTGCAGGACTGACGATGAGATGAAGGGGTGGCGGTCGGCCGGGAAGAAGTATGACCTGTGTCCAGTGACGCGCCGGCTCGTCCGGCGGTGCGCGGCGTGGGGCCCAGCGGCGCGCGGCAGGCGGCGCACGGCCTGCGACGTTTTCATAAGCTTCGGAAGCGAGGACACGCGACTTGCCCGGCGGGTCTACGACTTCCTCGGTCGCAAGAGTGCTCAACGGGTCTTCTTCAGCGAAGAAACCATCCATGATGTCAACTACAGCCAGGTAATTGATGATGCCCTGGACTCGGCGAATGCCCTTGTCGTGGTGGCGACTGACCCGGCGCATTTGAAGAAGGAATGGGTCGAGTTTGAGTGGCGGAGCTTTCACATTGACATGTGCAACGGGCGCAAGGGCGGCGGTGCCCGGCTGGTTCCCTTCATTTCGGGCTTCGATCCGAATGATCTGCCGCGCCCGTTGCGCGTTCGCCAGGTGGTTTTCTGGGATCCGCACAGGTCCGCCCGTTCGCTGGGGAAGCTTGCCCAATTGGTCTGCTGACAACGAGCAGGATGCCCATCGGCGGGCCACCCAGATTGAACGGCTTATGGCAATCTGAACCCTGCCGTGGTCGGTGAAACACCGCAGGTTGCAGCTATGCACGCAGGTCGGGGCGCACCGGGACTCGTGTGGCGCTGCAATTCGCGACTGAGTTCAACCGCTACATAGACCGGGAGGACCGAGCCATGTGCCGTGTTGGATGCGAAGGGTACCGGATGGGATTCTTGCCCACAGGTGTTCGCCCCGCTCGGTCTCGCGAAATTGTCGAAAGGGACAGGCTGGACCAAACCAGGCATAGCTCTGGGGGGCGACTGGAGATTGAATTGGAGAACTGCGGCGCGGCTTGGCCAGAATGCGCCCCAAAGTGTGCCCCCAAAGTGCATGGCGCCGTGCGCGCCGCAGGGTATCACTGGCAGGCAACTGGCATGACGTTGGCCTTCACGGGCACAAAAACGCGTATTCCTTAAGGAATGCGACATAAAAAGAGCCGGCTGGTAGACTTTGTAAACCGCAGGTCACGTCATCGGACAGGTTGAATGCGGCTACCTACGGGCGGGTTTGGCTGCTGCCGTCCCATCCGCGGCCGACTCGTACGGAGCCCATACGCAAGTCGTGCGGCGGAAGCGATGCGTTTCCCCCACCCCGGGATGGTCGTTTTTCCCATGTCGGCGCAGCCCGTGATCACTGATTCCTGTCCATAGTCTGTCCATAGTTTCTGCCGAAATGACCGTCTGAGACAGGAAACGGCTGGCAAGAACGAGCAACAACAGGAAAGACGTAAGTTGCTTGAAATGCGTAACTTAGTGGCAAATAGTCGCTCTGGGGCGACTTACAGAAAACAGGCCAAAAACCGCGTTCTCGTATATCAGGTTCTCATCCTGGAGACAGGGGTTCGAGTCCCCTTGGGGGTATCCGGCGGCCGAAGCTGCCTTCGGGCGACAGGAGCGGTCATAAGTGGCCGCTCCTTCTGTTTTTACGGATGGATCATGGCTGTGAGTTGTTGATTCCGGAGTGCCCTCCGATGACGGCTTCAGGCCACCGGAACGGGTTGAGTGGCCTGAGCCGCCGCCAGGATACGAAGACTGCCTGATGACCCCGGGGTTGTTCGAGCACCTGATGCAGCAGTGGCGCATGGATCGGCAAGATGCCGACACTGAAGCTGCTGGGAGAGGGCAACGGGTAGCTCTGGATGACATGGTGGATTCTGGGCCCCTGGAGCAGATTGTCGATTCGTTTTTCTCGTCCGATCCAATCGCAGAGATGGTCAGCGGCCTGGAGCAGCAGGCCCAAAGTGTGGAGCAGTACACGGATCAGATGCAGGCTCCGCTTGAGCAGCCACAGCCAGAGCCGCAGCGGCCTCATGAACAGCAACTCATGAATCAACTCTGAGCCATGGGACCGGGGCCAATGATGTGAGGGAGAACAGGCGGGGATCCCCGTGGCCGGCAGACATGGCGGCACCCCGATTTCATCAGGGCGTGGCCACCCACAATACCCAGCAACCTCTCGTCCCTCTCAACGGATTTCCTCGACGATCCGGCCCATGTACCGCAACCCGAGCCGAATCGTCTTGCCCTTGTGCGGTGACCAGGGTTCGAGATGGAAACCATCGGGCCCGAAGCCGATTCCGTAGTAGCCGGTCACGAGGGCCAACTGGGTGTAGTAGCAATCCGCCAGGAACCCTTCATAGCCGGAGGGGGTGCCGTTCCAGTGGCGCCATTCACCACCGATCTCCCAGCCCGGTTCGATACCGTTCTGAAAACCGCCAGCGGCATAGGTCTTCATCATCGGCCAGAGAATGCGGTCAGCCTCCTGACGCCGACCGAGCTGATAGAGGGCCTGAATATAGAAGTAGGCCATGGCCGCAGTGGCCCCGCCGTTCTCGAAGACGCCGTAGCTGTCGCTCCCGTCTTCTTCGCGAGGGGTACCGAGGGTGTTGACGCCGTAATCGGCTTTGCGAATCGGCACCAGATTGCCCGGCAAGCCCAAATCGAAGCGATCGAACCCGACCTCGCGCATCTTCGCTTCGATCCGGTCCACGATTTCATTCGCCTTGTCGGTCGGGACGAGCCTATAGGTGACAGCCGCGCCGTTGACGAACACGAACCAGTAATCGTGCAGCTTCCCGTCAGCGTCTTTCCACCCAGCGATGATCCCTGTCTGGGGGTTGAAGAAATTCCGCAGGTAGACGGCGCGCAGTTTCTCCGCGTCGCGCTGGTAATCATTGGCCTGCTGCGGCCTGTTCGCCAGCCGCTCAAGGTCAGCCAGATCGTGCAGTGCTTTGTAGGTGAGCGCCGCTGAGTAGGCATCCTCGTGCCCGAAATTGATCTGGTCAAACCAGTTGGTATTCGGACAGTGGACCACGCCTGACCTACCCGGCTTGATCCCCTCCGGCACCCCGTTGCCGTCACGGTCCTGCTTCTTGATGTGTGCAGCATATTGCTCCAGGCTCGGCAGCCATTTGCCGAGCAACTCCAGGTCTCCGGTCACCCGGATCACGTCCCAGGCGGCGATCAGCAAGGACGGGTATGAATCGAGAAAGATCCAGGGCTGGTCACCTTCGGTTCCGTAACCGCGAGCCCCGGCAATGTATCGGTCGAGGGTTTCGCGGGCCGGTTGAACGGCCTCCACGCCCCCTGGAAGCGGTGGGGTGAACACCACGGGTTCGATGAACGAGAGCAGACAGGAACTGAGGGCATTGGCGCTGATGATGTTGTTGCTGAGGATCCCGATGTCGTCGCGGTATTGGAAGACGTTCAGCCAATGACGTGGCAGACCTCGCAGACGGGCATCCTCGCCAGCCAGGGTCGCAAGCGGTGTGACACCCTCCACCGAAGCGGCCAGTTCCCAACCGCGCGGTCCTACAGGCAGAATGTAGAGCCCATCGGCCGAACGACGGCCGGCCTCCTCGACGATACAAGCATCCCATTGTTTCGGGGCCGCAGAGCGACGACCCTTCAGAGAGGACAACCCGCCATCGGGACGTCGCATCAAGAGGCTGCCTTGGTCAGCAGCATGAAGCAGGCAGGGCAGGGGTGCCGAAAGGCCCGGCCGCGGGTTGGCCAGCGGAGCCGTCGGCGTACGGCTCACATCGAAGGCGAAGGACACGGCGGGGGGTATGCGAAATGCCGTTTCGTCGGCGGCCGACCAACTGACGGCCATCCGTATCGACTTCTCCTCTACTCGCACCTCCCAGCGAGCGGGCAGACCGTCGGCCAGATCCGTCAGATAACGGACGACGTTGCCCTCGCACTCGACCTCGGCCTTCTGTGCGAACATGACCTGGGAGAAGAGCGGGGCACTGCACAGCCGCCCGCCGCCCTCGGTCCCGGGCTTGAGCAGATTCAGATCCAGTTTCCCCTCGCCGAGACTGTCCCAGCAGAGGGCGACGATCTGTGGTCGGTCCGCGGCCATCACCACACGAAGCCATCGCGAGCTGAATTCGATTTCCCGTTCGGTTCGCCTGGTCCGAAAGAACCTGAACGGCTGCGTCGTCGGCTGGAGGATTGCTTTAAGCGGTTGTTGTGCTTTCGTAGCGGGGGAGGGCTGGGTTGCCGCCGAGACAAAGTGGCCAAAGACCTCTATCTCGGAGAGCTCGGTCTCATCAGAGTGCTTGACGTCCGCCGACTTCCCGATGAACAGGCGGAAATTGTCGGTGACAACGGGCGGGAAAGACTGCTCCGTGGTCAGAGTATCCGCATTCATCCGGCTGCCGGTGGCCTTGAACAGGTTCCGCACCTCGAGGCCGCCGTTCGGGCTGTACTGGCCGACAAAATCGACTGGGGGCGTGGTCAGATCGACACCGTGGAGCACCACGCGGGTGATCCGTGCCGGCTTGCGGAAGCGAATCCAGACCCAATGAGGATGCGGATCGGAGATCGAGGCCACCCATCGATTCGAGGGTGACGATTTGCCGGGCTCGGGCCACACGCCGTCGTTGATCTGCCTGACTGTCCCGCCTGGACGCTGATACACCGACCCGGCGTACTCGGAATCAGCCACCGCGACAGCACCCACCGACGCCAAGGCAACGTTCTGTTCCGTCGGATTGACGGCCGCTTCTTGGGCTGAAACCGGAGCAACCGGGCCGCAGGCACAAACGCCGCCACAGAGCCATGTCATCTGCAGGATTCGCCAGTTCATTTTTGTGTGCTCCCGTTTTGACCACATGTTAGCGATTTCGAGTACTGATGACTGCAACCAGATCAGGACATGCCTTCTCCATGGACACCAAGAAATCCACAAAGAAATCGCCCGCGTGTTCGCAAGTCTTGCGGTTGAAAGCCTTACTGATGGCCTCGGTCAGGTTCTCATCCTGGAGACAGCAGTTCGAGTCCTCCTGGGGTCTGGCGGCTGAAGCTGCCTTCGGGCGACAGGAGTGGTCATAACATAAGTGACCGCTCCTGCCGATTTTACGAATGGTCCATGGGCCTGCGTCATTGACCACCGAGTGCCTGCCAGGCACCGCGAAGGCCAACCGTTCAGTTCACGAACTGGAAAGCGTACAGCTTGCAGTCGCGCATCAGGAAGCGGACACGGATGGGCTTGCCCGCCAACGACTGGAGGTCGGTTCCGCTGCGCCAGCTTACCGGCATGCGAACCGAGTTGCCGTAGAGGGGCGACGCATCTTCACGGGTATATCCGCTGATCGGCCGACCCTGCCGGTCCAGCAGCTCGACGCGGGCACTGCCTCCCGCGCCGGCGTCGAGGTTGAGCTCCAGACGCCGACCCTGGAAGGTGATCAGCGGAGTCACCAGTTCGCCGCCTGCGTAATCGGCGTCGGCCGACACGAACCCGTCGAGCCGCAGGATCGCCCTGTCAATCCCGCACAAGTACCTGGATGCGACGGGATCGATAAAACCGTCGTGGTCGCGGTTTTCCCCAAAGTAGTAGATCCATAGCTCGCTGCCCATGCGGATCGGGTTCGGCAGCGCCCAGGTTCGCTTGGCGGAGAAGGTGCCCTCCATGCCGAGGCTGATGAACGACTTTCTGCCGCCGACCCGCTGAAAGTGAACGCCGTCCCGGCTCACTGCCAGCCGGACATCCAATGTGGCCGGGGCCAGAACCTCGAATTCGAACTTGTGATCCGGATGGCCCCCTCGCCGTTGCTCGAGCGGCCGGCGTTGCCAGTGCCAGAAGGCTTGAGCGAGCATGATGTACACGCCGTCAGGGGAGTCTGCCGGGTATTTGAAGACCGCTGCCCCATAGTAATCCACAGGCGGTTGGGGCGTCGGAGACACGTAGATCGACTTGTCGATCTCGTCCGCCTGCATCACAAAAACCTCGTTCTGCCAGTCCAGGAGATCGACGGACTCAAACCGGCGGACGACCCGGTACCGCTGAGGCGTGTGGCGGCGTGGGTTCTTGCGCGTATAGAGGACATACTTCCGGATGCTTTCATCCCAGAAGGCAACGCTCTGGGTGTCCATTTCCTTAATGGCGGGTTTGGTGAGGAGCGTCCAACGATACCCATCCGGCGAGGCACAGATATGGAATTGAGCGGTGGCTCCGGGCGGATAGAACTTCGCCTGCGTCTTGTATCGCTGTGAGGGCGGTGCCTGGGGGTCGAACCAGACCGATACGCCGCCGGTGCGGCCGTGCTTGCCGACCTCGGCTCGCGCCTCATCGTAGCGGTACAGGCTCGGATCGGGTTTCGTGAAGTGGATGCCGTCGGCGGATTCGGCGTAGGCATAGAGATCGACGATCGGGCCGTCGGCCTTGAGCCAGACCGGCAGAAGGGCCTTGCCCGCCCCCCAGATGCGGACCTTGTTACCATCCTTGAGGACCGAGGAGTAGGAAATGGCCGAAGCGCCCTCCTCGCCTTCCCAAGGGATGTAGTTGGCGAGAACGGGCTCGTTCATCTTGACCGGCGGGTTCATGGTGAGTTGCACGCCCCGGCTGGATGCGATGAACCGATCGTCGACAAATAGTTGTTTGCGTGAACCGACATCGATCGGCGTGGAGGAGTTCCGGGCGGCGCAGCCCAGGCAGCCCAAGCCCATCATGAAGCACAGGCAGATGCGTGACCATTTTCGATGCCTCATTGTCGTCTCCTTCAATCAATGTGTGATGGTGGTGCCTGCCGAGCCGTTGAATTCACTGCTCGGGCTTGGGGCATTCGAGCCTTGTCTGGTTCGGGCGCGATGATGCTCCTTCTTGGCCGCTCGTTTTCTGAGGCCCACAGGCGCATGAGCAGCATATGTCGAACGGACAGAGCCGGCAACCGTTCGCTGGAGTCCGTTTGCAGTTTGATCCGGGGCGACGGCTACTGGGCGAGCCAGTCGTCAATCTTTTTTGCCCAATCGTCGTTCCAGCCGATGTAGGTATTCGCCATGATCTGTTCGTAAGTGGCGGCGGGGATGTCGCTGCCGTATTCCTTCAGGTGAACGGGGTGCGCCTTAATCTGCTCGCGCCATTGCCTGAACGCCGACTTGCAGTAGCGAACCCAGCGGCCGTGAACCTCCTCGTAGTCCACGATCGAACGCAGTTGACGGTCCATGTTGCCGGTCACTTCGGCCCGCCGGCCGGCCAGGTTGTGCACCTCGTCGGGGTCGTCCTTCAGGTTAAACAACTGGGGTTTGTAGCCGGGATAGGCCACGTATTTCCAATCCCCCTGGCGGAGCATGAACATTGACGTGTTCGCGCTGCATCCGGTGAAGAGCGTCAGAGCCCAGTTCCGGCTCCTGGTTGTTCGGCCGGTCAGCAGCGGCATCAAGGATTCGCCGTCGAGGTCATCCGGCCCGGCGGTCTGGCCCATGTCCATGAGGGTGGGATAGAGATCGATCAGCGAAACGATGTTGTCGATGGTCGTACCCTTCAGAAGGCCCGGGCCGGCTACGATCATTGGCACGCGCACGGATGATTCGTACATGTTCATCTTGTACCACTGGCGATGCTCCATGTTGTTTTCGCCGTGGTCGCTGATCAGGATGACGTAGGTCTCGTCGTCGAGCCTCAGTTCATCGAGCTTGTCCAGCAACCGCCCGACCATCGCATCGGCCTCCGCGCACATCGCGTAGTAGATGGCCCGGGTCTTGCGAACGGTGTCATCGTCAAAACCGTGCTGCCAGTTCTTGCCGGTGCGCTGAAACTGCATGACGGGGTGGTCTTCGTCGTCGGCCGGCGGGAGGGTCACCGCGTCCATGTTGATCCGCGAAAGCCAGTACCGCGAGGTCACGAAAGCGGGATGGGGAATTCCCATCGAGACGTAGAGGAAGAAGGGCCGCTCGCCGCGAGCGTTCTGTGTCAGCCATGTGCACGCCTCGTCCACCCGCTCCCAATCGGACCGATGAACCCTCTTCTCCTGGCTCTCGATGATCCTGGGGGCCTCGGGCCGGAAGAACGGAAGGGCGATATTCGCCGTCCCGGCCCAGGCGGTGATGCGGGCCAACTGGCTGTGCCCCCCGCTGCGATAGTCGTGCTTGCCGATCCCGCCCTCATCCGAGGCGAAACGATAGCCGGTTTTTTCGAGGAGGTCCTTGAAGGTCGGCACGCCCGGCTCCAGCCCTTTGTAGTTGTTCCAGCTTTCGAGGTGATGGGTGTATTTGCCGGCCCACATATTGGCTCGCGAAGGACAGCAGATGGGATGACTGCAATAGGCGTTGCGAAACAGCACGCCCTGCCCGGCGAGGCGGTCACAGTTGGGCGTGGCGTTCTTCACCACCGCGTGCCCCATGCTGCCCAGGACCCGTCCGTCCCAACTGTCAAACTGGATCAGGCAGATGTTTTTCCTTTTCTCCGGCTTGGTGATCTCAGCCGCGGATGCCGCAGTCGCGAGGGACCCGGCCGACGAGATGATCGCCGACACGGCGCAAAGGACGATTACAGGACGTTTCATAGACAATCCCCTTACTGGTTCAGCACTTCTCTGCGCCCGGGGGGTGACTCCACGTTCCTCTGCTGATATCGATTCTCCGGGGTGCCGCACGCTGCATCTGATACTCAACGGGCATTGCTCCTGGTCACCGTCCAGCCGGGCGGGGCCTTAATCCGCAACGGGCTACCGCCTGTGTCGTGATCGGTTACCTGCAACGCGTTGGGCTTTGCCGTGATGTCCAGCAGATGGTCGTGCAGGTGGATTTGGGTGATGGTCAGCGAGGGCCAGTCGGCCGGGAATCGGGGCGCAACCTCGCATCCCTCGGCCGTCGGCCTGAACCCCATGAACCCATAGAGCATCACCTGGGGTACCAGGATAGACTCGAAGAACTCCCTGTCCAGACCAAGGCCGCCGGGGACATTGCCGCCTTGCAGAGTGCCCTTGGCCGGGTCGCTGTAGTAGGCGCGATAGCCGCCCGCCGCCTGGGTCTCGTCGAACCACACGAGGATTTCCCGCAGCCGCCGCCAGGCGTCGTCGGGCCCGTCGACCAGCAGGCGGGTCATCAGGTCGTGATAGGACCAGCCGAGCACGCCGCCGCCATCCTGCACCTGGTTGCCCCAAGGGACCGATTCCGGATTCGACCAGCCCCAGAAGTAGTAGTCGAGATTGCGCAACGTGGATGAGCGGGGGCCGAAACGCCAGTGGTAGATATCCGGTCCCTGTGAGGTATCACCTGCGACGCTGCGGTGTCCGCTGATCCAGTCGCGGATGGACCGGGCTTGTTCGGGCGTGGCGAAGTCGTAGTAGATGGCTTCGTTGTTGAGGAACGTCCAGCCGTAATCGTGCATCCGGCCGTCGAGGTCAACGGTGCCGAAACGGCCGGTCTTCTCGTTCCAGAACCGCCTGGTGCCGTAGCTCTTCACCTCCTGTGCATGGCGGCGCAGATCCGCCGGGTCAAAAGCGTCGGCGCCGGTGGCGATGTTCCACCCGGGATGAGCGGCGATCAGTTCTTCCAGGTTCGCCAGATCCAGCAGGGTGTCGTAGTAGTAGATCGTCGCGAGCGCATCCTCGCCGCCGAAGGGCAGCAGGTCCCAGTAGTTGCTGCCGATGCCTTCGCCGGCGACCACAACCTTCTTGCCGTCGACATACCGCACGCCGCTGCGGCCTTCGTGGCCGGGCCAGGTTGTGTAAATGCACTTGCGGTTGCGCGTGTCGAACTCGCGCATCATGAACCGCATCGCGCTGCGCAACCTGCCGATCTGATCGCGCAGGAATGTGTAGTCGAGGGACCACAGGAAATGATCGTGGCAGCCGCGAATGAAGTTGGAGTTATTGATGTTGTGACGCGTGTCGCAGGCCGTGTGAAAGGACTTGATGACCAGTTTCGCGGGCCCCGGGTTGTCGAAGCCGATTCGCAGACCGGTGATGGTTCCCTTCCAGGCCGGCAGGCGGCATACCGGGATCATGGTCCGGGTCTCGACGGCGTCGGTCTTGAGTGCTCCGTCGTCGCCTCCCATGGGCAGGTGCGTTTGTGCCTTGTCGCGGCCGATCGCCGGTGTGAAATAGCATCGGCGCTCGAGTGAGTAGTCCGGCTGGTCCTTTGTCGTCCACTCAACGTAACAGTTGGCGCCTGCCAGTCCGCCGGCCCACCAGTTCAGCCGGAGCCAGGGGGCGATTCTCGCCTCGACAGCGAACGGGGGTGTCTGGGCGGTGGAGCGGGCGGCAGTCAGGTCGACGACCCAGCCCTTTTCATTTACACCGCCGCTGGTCGCCCCTGTGAGCGTCCATCCGTCGGGGGTGGCCGGCGGCGCGTCGTATCCCGACACGCCCGTGCCGCGAAAATGCCAGCCGATCCCTCCGGCCTGCATCCAGAGGGGGAACGGCCAGCCCTCGGCGTGAGCCGGGCCATCGTGCTGGTGCGTGTGGACGTAACCCTCGTTGTTCACCCCACGACTGGCCAGTGCCGCCGCCCAGCGGAGACGCATCGACTCCATTTCACGCCCGGCGCCCATGGCCGGCCACAGCGTCGACATCGGCATCCACTCGTCCCACAATGTGATCAACGGGCCAGCCGGCCGGTAGTGCAACCAGAACAGCCGCCGCAGGCTGTCCATTTCCTTGTCGTGGCCCGGCACAACGAATCTCGGAAACTGTTCGGGAACGGAAGAAGGGGCCGACTGAGCGGCAAGCGACGGCACGGTCATCAGGGCCAGGTGCGCAAGGAGCACGATTCTGCAGAAAGGCATGCGGGGGTCTCCAAACATCATGAACCGGCATTGCCCATGCAACTCTTGCCCGGCCATATTGTGTCATTCTATCAGCTTTGTCGGCGCGGGGCTTCAGGGCCTGACCAGCGGTCCGCGGCTCGCGGGCGACAACGGCAGACGTGATCGGGGTCACTCGGTGCAGGTGCGGGCAGACTTCAACGGCTCCTGAAATGATGGGCTTGTTGTTCTGCCGAACTGAGACAGATGACTTCCGAGCTTCTTCTATCAGGCCGGCACCGGTTGCTTTGCGCAGCGCCCAACGCCGGTTAAGGTTATCAGCTTCTGGTGATTCGCGATGATTGTGCGCGATTGGATTTCGAATGGGGCTCCTCACTGCAAGGAACTCGACATGAGCGATCCAGGAAAATGCCTGTTGACGACGGTTCCGTTCGCCCTGGCCGTGCTGACAGCCCTGACTGGATGTGGCGACGATCACGGAGATCGCTTTCGCGAAGATCGGCACCGCTACCCGCAACGATACGAGCAGCGTGATGATCACCGAGATGAGAAGCGACGTGACAGAGACGATGATGAAAGGCGGCGCGATCGGGACAAGGATGAGAAGCGACACAGCAGTGACAGTGTTCAGCAGCGACCGGCGGTAGTCCGGGTCCAGCCGCCTCCTCCTGCGCCGGTAACTCCCGTGGTGCCGCCAGCGCCGATCGCGCCGCCGGCAGCGGTAGTGCCGCCAGTCCCAGCAGCCTCGATAGTCCCGGCAGATACTTCCTACGTTGTTGAAAACCGCGGCTTGGTGCATGAGGCGTTCGCCGTGCCGGTCCTCTTCGATCCGGCGCCCGGGCTTATTGTCTCCAAGCCCCCGCCGCCTCTGATCGATGAGGTTCCGCCTGATCAGTATCCTCGCGGTGACGACATGGCGTGGATTGCGGGTTACTGGGGCTGGGACGACGAGCGCTCCGACTTCGTCTGGGTGAGCGGCATCTGGCGGAACATGCCGCCTGACAGACAGTTTGTGCCGGGCTACTGGCGCGAGGTCCAGGGTGGTTTCCAGTGGGTCTCGGGCTTCTGGCAGGCCCACAAGGTCGAGACGGTGCAATACCTTCCGCCGCCTCCCGAATCGCTCGAAAGCGGACCAGTGGGTCAGCCACCCAGACCGAATCACATCTGGGTCCCAGGCATCTGGGTGTGGCGTCAAACGACTTATCTCTGGCGAGCGGGATGCTGGATGGCGCCGCAGGACAACTGGGTGTGGGTTCCGGATCACTATGTCTGGACACCGAGAGGATATGTCTTCGTCAGCGGTTACTGGGACCATATCGTGCCCCGCCGGGGTGTGGTGTTTGCACCGATTCATGTGCCGCCTCAGATCCGGGCCCGGCGTACCTTGATCTATTCGCCAAGCGCGGTGGTGAATGTGTCCCTGCTCATCGGAGATCTCTTCGCCCGGCCTCGCTACGACCATTTCTACTTCGGCGACTACTACGATAGCGCGTTTTTCCGCTCCGGCATCTATCCGATGGTTTCATTTCATAACAGCCGTTACGGCTATGATCCTGTCTTCGCCCGGTATGTTGCGACGCAGCGCATGGCCGCGACCGAATTCACACAGCGACTGCGCGACGAATACCACTATCGGCGCGATCATCCGGAGGCCCGGCCGCCTCGCACTTATGCGGCACCTGGGAGACTGGAAACTCGCCGCGATATCGACTTCCGTGTGACCGTCCAGCCCGAAATGGTGGAGCCATTGGACAGGATCGTTAAACGCTCGGACCTGCCTTTCCGGTTCGAATCGATCTCGCAGGACCGCATCAAGAAGTACCGCCAGACGATCACAGAAACACGGCAGTACAGGGACCATCGCAAGGACGTGGAAACCCCGAAACCGGCGGCCACCCCGAAGGAGCCGGTCCCCGTCCCGACGATTCGAACTGCCGAGCCAAGGAAGGTGCCGTCACCAGATCGGAGCTCGCCGGCGCCCGGCCAGGTGCAGCCGGCACCGGCCAGACAGCGACAAGCATCGGCCCCGCCGGCCGCGACGCCTCCGCGGGTGACCAGGTCGGGCCAACCGGCGGTGTCTGAGACGGCCCAGCGTAGTCTCGCTCAGCCGACGCAGTTGCAGTTGAAAAGATCGCCGCTGGTCAGCCGCTCGCGGAGCTTGTTGGAGATCCTCAAGACTCCGCCCGCCAAGCCCAAAGCGGCTGCGCCCGATCCGAAGGTCAGGCCCGGCACGCGTTCATCGAATCGCCGCGATCCGCAGGAATAAGGCTGTGCGCGGTGCCGAGCGGCAACTGCACGCCACCCAGGCGGCGGCACAGAGATCCGAATCCGCCGCCGCGTATCCTGCCGTTCGAGTTCTGATCTCCTTCTCCGATGGGCAGTGGGCCGCACTTTACCCGACGCCGGGATGAGCGTTTGCAGGTGTCGAGGTGACATGGCATGTGCTATCATAGCCCGAGGGTAAGCCGCAACACCGCAACGAATAAGGAGCCGGACTGATGCCCGCCAATCCCGAAGCCGACCGGGGCGCGGTTGACGCTCCCCCGGAATCTTATGCCGGTTCCCAAGGGCCCGAGCAGGTGCCGCCTCAAAGGAAGCGCCGACGCCGGCGCTGGTGGATCCGTGTGCCGCTGGGGATCCTGGTTCTTCTGATCGTCCTGGTCGCCCTTGCTCCGTATCTGGCATCGACTGCGACCGGCTCCAGGTTGATCCTCAGTCTGGTCAACGATCAGATCCGGGGCCGCGTCGGCGTCGAGCAGATCTCGCTGTCCTGGCGCGGGCCGACAAAGCTCACCGGGCTGACTGTGGCGGACCCGGCGGGTAGGGACGTCCTGACCGTCGACCAGGCCGCCTGGCCCGGCGGGGTGTGGACCGTGCTGCTATCCCGGCAACAGCTCGGGGAGATCAGGGTCGATTCACCGCGGGCCGTGCTTTGCATCGACGAGAACAATCAGATCTCGCTGGTGGAGGCATTCAGTCCCCGCAAGCCTTCGACGAGCACCGAGCCAATCGTGCTGCCGCCGCTGACCGGACGCGTCGTTCTCAACAAGGGCTCAGTCCGCCTGGTCCAGGCCGATGGGCGAGCGTACGACGTGCCCCAACTGGATGCGAAGTGTGATGTGGATGGTCTGCGCGACCTGAAGGGAACGGTACAGATCACACTTGCCGACACCTCGACCGTGGCCGTCGACGCGGCGATCCAGCAGTTCACCACGAACGGCCGACTGGACCTGTCTCAGACATCCGGGCAGGTCAAAGCCATCACCAGTGGCGAAGTAGATATTGCCAGTCTTACCCGGTTTATTATGGAACAGGTGAGCGCGGCCGGGAAGGGCAACCTGGACGCCAGATTGACGTTCAAGCCGGGCGAGACGCTGGTTGACGTCAAGTCGCGCGTGACCGGGGTCCAGATTGCCCGGGCGGGGACGGCGGCGATCAACCCGACCGACCTGGCGATCGAGGGTCAGACGCGCATGACGTCTGCCGGGATGTCCGCGGATGTCTCTCTGGCCGGGCAAGCGGGGAACGCCCAGGTCCGCATGACCTATGCGCTGTCCGGTCAGCCTGTCCGAATCTCGGCGCGGCAACTGCTGTCCGCCGTGCTGACGGGCAGCGAGATCGCGATGCCGGACTTGACCGTCGACGCAAGCTCCAACGTGAATCTCGCCGTCCTGGCGCAGGCGGTGCCGGCGTTGCTCCACATCCGGCCCGGCGTGCAGATCACCGGCGGGCATCTCGGGATCGAGGATCTGAGCATTCGCGGCGGCGCGCAGCCGGCCCTGAAGGGATCGATCCGACTGGCTGAACTGACTGCCGTCGACAAGGGACGAACCACACGCTGGGAGCCGATCGTCGCGGCATTCGACGTGTCGCTGGAGGCAAAGCACGGCCTGAAGATACACCGAACCGAGGTCGAGTCGGACTTCGCTCGAGTCGTCGCCACCGGCACTGCTTCGGAACTGCACGCGGATCTCACGGCGGACCTCGGCAAACTCAACCAGCAGCTCGGGCAAGTGGTTGACATCGGTTTGAGAGAACCGGCCGGGCTGATAACCGGAACGCTCGGCGTGAAGCGTGCCGGCGACGACCGGATCGACGTGGCATGCGACCTGGTCGCGAGCGACCTGCGCTATGAGACAGAGAAGGGCCGACTGGAGGCCGCTAAGGCAGCGCTGAAGCAGACGGGGCATCTGGAACTGGCGAGCGGAAGGGTCGTGAAGCTCGTAACCTCCGGCTTTGCCGCCGACGTCGACGGCCAGGTTGTTGCCTCCGGCTCCGGGTGGTTCGATTTTGACCAGGGCACCTGCTCCGCCGAGGCGGATGTTAAGAACGCCGACCTGGCTTACCTGGGCTCCAAGGCGGCCGGGTATGGCGTGAAGGACCTGAATCGCTATGCGGGTACGGCTGCTGTTCGTGTGAAGATCGATCGGGCCTCGGCTGACGGACCGGTTGTCTCCGGCGGACAGGCCGCGTTGCGCAATGCCACCGTGGACGGCGAACTGCTTGCGAAGCAGGACATCGTGCTCGGCTGGTCGGACGCGCGCTGGTCGCCGGCGCTCGGCACGTTGAGCATCGAAACCGCGGAGTTGGATAGTGGTCTGGCGCGCGCGACCGCCAGACAAGTCCACTTGGAGACTCGTGAGAGACTCAGCCTCGACGGCAAGGTCGAGGCGACCGCGGACCTGGCCCGGTGCCTCGCGACGGCCGGCCGTATCGGCCAATGGAAGACCCCGCCGCAAATCGCCGGCCGGCTGACGCTCGCCGGGACCTGCGCTTCAACCGCAGGCGCTATCGATGCGTCAGGCAATTGCCGCGTCGACTCTCTCGAAATCGGTGCCGGCAAGCAGGCTGTTCGCGAAGACCGGGTTGAGTTCATCTACGACGCAGCCGTGAACACGCGAGAAGAGAACATCACCCTGAAACAGTTTCAGCTCGCTTCCCAACTGCTGTCCGCCAGGATGACGGGCAAGATCGATCGCTATTCGACCGCGTGCGTCTTGTCGCTGTCCGGGTCGTACGAAGGATCCTGGGACCGTATCACCTCCCTCATCCACGAATTGGCCCCGGCAACACGCGAGGCGCTGTCTTTCGCCGGCACCGCCGCGGGTGCGTTTACCGTGGCGGGCCCCGCGCATCAGCCGGAGATCCGCCCGGTCTATCGCGGCATCACCGGCGGGCTGGATGCCGGATGGACCTCCGTCAAGGCATATGGGGTGACCCTGGGCAAGGCGAAGCTCTCGCCCGCTCTGCGCGACGGAGAGCTCACAATGCCGGTGACGGCTATCCCGGCGAGCATCGGGCAAGTCCGCCTCGGCGGCGTGATCGACCTTCGCACACCGGACCCGATGTTCCGTCTGCCCGGCAGAGTTCTTGTGGTCGAAGGAGCCCAGATTACGCCGGAGATCGGCCGGCACGTGCTCAGCCGGGTCAATCCGATTTTCGCTTTCATGACTCGCGCGGAGGGCACACTCTCGCTCACGACGCAGGATGTGCTCGTGCCGCTGAGCGAGGAGATCAATCGAAGCGGCAGCGGCCGGGGCCGACTGGACATGAAGGACTTCAAGGTCCAGTTTGGCGGGCCGATGGCCGTGCTGCTCGAATTGGGGGCACTGGACAAGGAGAACATGCTGGCGGTGACAATGGACGGCGTGGACTTCACCCTGAGGGACGGTCGCATCTGGTATGACAACCTGACAATGGTCTTTCCGGAGAACTTCGACCTGAAGTTCTCCGGCTCCGTCGGGCTTGACGAGACGGTTGACCTGACTGTGTCCGTTCCCGTACGGGCCGCGCTGCTCGAGCGATTCGGTGTCCGCGGGCCGGTCATCGAATATGCGCGCCTGCTGGAAGGCGCCCGCGTGGCGGTCCCGATGACGGGCAACCGGCTATTGCCGAAAGTGGACCTGACCCGCGTGGACATCAAGCCGTTGGTCGAACGAGCGATGCGGTCAGCCGTGGCGGGGGAGGCGGCCGGTGTGATAGACGCCCTCCGCAAGTCAAAACAGGATTCCGCTGGCAAAAAGCCGCCCGATCAGTCGTCATCTACGCAGCCGACCGCTAAGCCCTTGGAGGACGCAACAAAGAAGCTGCTCGACAGCCTCCTGAAGGACCGTGAGCAGGGGAAGAAGGCCGCGCCAAGAAAGTGACAGCGGCGAGCAGGGCAGCCGGGCGACCGCCTGGCCATCAGCATGAAGTCGTGCCGGTTCTGCCATGACCCGTGGTCGTGAAACGCCCTCGAAGATCGGCGGTGCTGTCGAGATGCCTGCGAGAACAGGCGGAGTGGTGAATCACCCCGGTTATTTGCCCCAGAGCAGGACAGACCGCGTACAGCGATCCCTGCAGGCTGACCGACATTTGCCTGCCTGAGATACTGAAAATACCTACTGCAATATACGTACTGCTCTTGCCTTGTCTCTAGGACAAACCTACCATGACCACGAGCCTTCGACTGAGCAGTCTCTGACGCACGATCGTGTGAGCGATCGCGTTTTGTCGTTCCTCGGTGCTTGTCGGTGGTCCCACGAGCAGAACGGCCGCCGGTACAGAAAGACGAACGAAACAAAGTTGAGTTCATGACCGAGGTCAACGCGAAGAGTCTTTTTTTGAGCCCAAGAGCAACTGCGTGGCGTTCGCTCAGCATAGCCTGGCGCTGAACGAAGAGACTGAGGCAGGACCAGGAGAACCAGATAGGACACATGATTGGAGGATGCAGATGAGCATGTTGAAGAACCTGATGGACTCCATTCTCTCGCAGGGCGAGGGACCCCAGGGACAGGGAGCGGCTCCTTCGGCTGGTCAGCAGAACCTGGTGAACAGCATCATGGGGATGATCGGAGGAGGTGGGCTCAACGGCCTCCTGGACAGTTTCCGGCAGAAGGGGCTTGGCGAGGCCGTGCAGTCGTGGATCGGGACCGGCTCGAACACGCCCATCAGCGGCCAGGATGTGCAGGCTTCGCTGGGTGAGCAGAAGATTGCAGAGATTGCCCAGAGTGCCGGGCTGTCCAAGGAGGAGACCGCAGGAGGGCTGGCCCAGTTGCTGCCGCAACTTGTCGACAAGCTCTCACCGGATGGCAAGCTGCCCGATGGCGCGGGCCTGGCCGGCCTGCTGCAATCCTTCCTGGGCGGCAGGCAGTCCTGACTCCGACGTCCGGTTGTCCCGTTCGGACACGGGCGAATCACTAACCCGAGGACGCGTCACAACGGCGTTGCCGCGGCGGGCGGTCTACAACTCGTGGTCGGGCAGATCGAAGAGAAGCCGCATCCGCGAAACATCGCCCGTCCGGAGTCCGTCGCGGAACCACTTCGCCCGCTGCTCGCTGGTGCCGTGGGTGAATGAATCAGGGACGACGTAGCCCTGCGATTGCTTCTGGAGGGTATCATCCCCGATGGCCTGGGCAGCCCCCAGAGCCTCTTCGACGTCGCCGTCCTCCAGGATGTTCTTGGTTCGATGTGCATGGTGCGCCCAGACGCCCGCCAGGAAATCGGCCTGGAGTTCAAGCCGGACGGAAAGGCGGTTATATTCGGCTTCGCTTAACCGTTTTCGGGCATCATCGACCTGGTCATTGATCCCGAGCAGGTTCTGAACGTGGTGTCCGATCTCGTGGGCGATGACATAAGCCATCGCGAAGTCGCCGGGAGCGTGAAAGCGGTCCCGCATCTGCTGAAAAAACTCGAGGTCGAGGTAGGCCTTGTGGTCTCCCGGGCAGTAGAACGGTCCGGCCGCGGCTGAGGCCATTCCGCAGGCGGAATCCACCCGGCCGCTGAACAAGACCAGGTGCGGCTGCTGGTATGGGCGATTGAACTGCTTGGGAAACAGATCTCCCCAGACATCCTCGGTATCCGCCAGGACCACGCTCACAAAGCGGCGAAGCGGCTCCTGGGCGGGGTCGACCTGCGCGGGTGCGGCGGTGTTATCCACGGCGGCCTGATTCAGCAGGGGTGTGGGGTCGCGGCCGGTGTAAAGGGCAATCACAACGATGATCAGCGTGACCAGCCCTCCTCCGCCGATCGCCAGTTTTTTCGTTCCACGGCGGTCTTCAACATTCGAGCTCTCGCGTCGATTTTCCCATCGCATTGGGCACCTCCGATCCAGGGCCATGGCCAGACCCCATCCGGCCGGCGGTCTGGCAGGCACTGAAGAGTGTTCCGATGACCGTGCCCCGTCAGCGATGATCCGCGATCGGCGTCACACTACTTCGCATGAGCGTTCTCGAGCCGAGATCTGCCGGATAGCCGTGTTCGGTCGCAGGGCCGGGTCATGCGTTACCATTGTACGGCCCCCAAGGGCATGCAGGACATTCTCGGCATGAGGTTATGTCGAAATCGTGAAGGGCGGAGGCCGTATCGGTCTGGTCGGAGCGGGCAACGATCGCTCATCCAGGCAGGCGTTCGCGAGTGGCGGCGGTTGCGTGCGGTACCCGCACGTACGTGTTTAGCGTGCAAGAGAGCGGGTCAGGCATTTTTTGCCGACTTTTCTGCGCCGCCAAGTGTCATCCGGGCTCGGCGAGCATCCCCAGACCACACGTAGAACCGCATCCGGGCAAAAAGAGCCAGACGCCCGCACGCCAAACACGTACGCTCGGGCACAACTCGGGCCGAATCATCCATCATATGGTTGGTTATTTTCTGGTTCGCATCCGCATCGAAATGGAGTAGCGCACCCCCGAGAATCTCACAACCCTAAAAAAAAACTTCTTACGCGCACACCGCAACCGCCGACAGGGTCTGCATCTTGAATTGTGTAAGCAACTGAAAACAAACACGTTGCGAAGGCCGCAGGACTGCTCCCCCATGCGGCCACAGAGGCGCCTTAACCGGGAATCACAAAACACCCCATTGACAGGCCAGTGAAGGGGGCTTATGGTTACTGCACGTGAGACGTTGGAATACGGGGAACGATCTGTGCTTCGACTGGACGTTTCTTTAGGCTTGTAAGTCTGGCGAATGATGACTCTCGCGTGCGTTGCCCGGAGGTTGTGCTCCAGGCGTAATTCCGCACAAGTTGGGGGAGTTTCCGGCCAATCGATGCTTCCCGGAGGGCCTCCAAGCGAAGGAGGTACGGCATCTGCGGTTGTAGGTGGAAGGCTGAGTCTTCCATAAGAAGTGTTCGGCCGACGATGCGAAAGGGACTTCACGTCAGGGCTGTGGGAGAACATCACAGATTCTCTCTCTTCGACAGGGAATGACAGACGGGCTCGGGCCCTGCGCGATGGTGTTCCAGGGGCCTTAACCGGCCCGGGGGTCTTGGTGTCGCCCCGGCCTGCCCGAAAACGGGCAGAAGCCCTGGTTTCGATACCTTTGGGGACAAGGGGATAGTGCTTCGGGAGCGGAGAACAGAGGAGGCAGGACTTTCGGACATAAAAAGGGGGTTGGCCAGCTTGTCCTTGTCACAGTCATGGGCTGGCTAACCCCGGGGAAACGCGCAGTGGGCCTGCGCATTGTTCAGCATTCTAGGCCCCCGGTGTCGGTAGTCAAGCCCGGGCCTCAGCCGGCAGTACCGATAACGCCTATGGGGGCGGGTCTCTCGCGTGTTTTCCCTTTTTGAAAACGGATAGCAGCACCACCTTGTCGCGCGACCGGGGCGCGTTTGCGGCGAGGGACGCTGTTACGCGCCCGCAGCGGGATGAAGAACCCGCCGGGCAGTCACCGGGGGCAGAGGCCGGCAGGTTCGTGTGATGGCGATGGATGGTCGAGCAGCGAGCAGTCAGACGGAGGCGGCACCGGCGATGGCGGGTCGGATCCGCATGCTCGACGGTCCTGCGGCTTGCCCGGTCGACATATACGACGGACGATGGTGGCTGGTTCACACCAAGTCACGCAATGAGAAAGCATTGGCTGGCGACCTGACCGCCATGAGAATCGGTTACTTTCTTCCGCTGGTTCGAACGCGGCGGAAGCACGCCGGCCACGTTTCATTAACCGAGATACCGCTCTTTCCTGGTTACCTCTTCATGTGCGGCGGCGACGACGAACGGTATGCGACGTTACTCACGCATCGGGCGGCGGCCGTCATCAACGTGGTGGACCAGGGGCAACTGAGAACGGAACTCCGTCATGTGTACCTCGTCACCACCAGCAGCGAATCAGTGGACCTGTATCCACACCTGTGTCGCGGCCGGCGCTGCCGGATCGTGCGAGGGAGTCTGGCGGGCCTGGAGGGCGTTGTGCTCCGGCGACGCGGTTCGTGCCGGATCTATGTAGGGGTCGAGACGCTTGGCCAGTCGGCGGAGCTCGAAATCGACCCTGCCATGCTTGAAGCAATCGACTAGCAGAAAGGCCATAACTCACTTCTTCCCAAGCGGTTACGGCCAAGAATGAGCTTAGTCGACGGGGACGGAGTCCAGACGGACCCGTCTGAAGACCACACACCGCTGCAAGGCACTTCACGTAATTGCCGCTCGATGGACACGTTTAGCTGATCGCAAGGATAGACCTCATGCCTACACAAGTGTTGCCCGACCGAGTCTGGGAATTGGTCAAGGAAAGGCTGCCTGTTCGCCGGCGACGGCCGAAGGGGGGCAGGCCGGCGCTTTCGGACCGGCAAGCGCTGACCGGGATTGTTTTTGTTTTGCGGACGGGGATTGCGTGGGGCGACCTGCCGGCCGAGTTAGGCTGCGGTTGCGGCATGACCTGTCTTCGCCGTCTGCGTGACTGGCAGCTCGCGGGTGTCTGGCCGGAGGTCCAGAAGATTCTGACCGAGAGCTTGTCGAAGGGCACTCGGATCGACTGGTCCCGGGTAGAGACCGAATTCCCCTTCGTGCCGGTTCAGCCGAAGTCCTTCACCGACCTGGACCCCGATGCAGGGCTGGAACTGGTGAGTTGAGGGAGGATCGATGCAGTCTTTGCAGTGGTACGCTCGCCGGCTCAGGTTCATGTCGCCCGCGGAGGTCTGCTGGCGCGCCGGGGCTGCGATCCAGGCTTGGACAGACCGGTGTCTGCTGTGGTTGCGGGCCAGGCCGATCTCCCCTGGACGTCTTACAACGGCCGGCTGTAATGGAGATCCCACATGCCCAGACGTGCTGAGACAGCTCCCGTCGTCAGAACAACTGAAGGATTTGCCGGGAGCCGACGGGTGGCGTGCCGCTCTGATCGCGCGGGCTGACACGATCTGCGGGAATCACCTGCGTTTCCTCAGCATCCTGGATGTGCCAGGGCAGCGTCCCCTGAACTGGAACTACGAGTATGAGGCTCAGCAACCGACTCCGCTCGGGTCTGCCGCGGCGATCGACTATCGTGACTACGCTTTGACCGGAGATGCCAAGCTGGTGTGGGAGCTCAACCGGCATCAGCACCTGGTGGTACTGGGCCGCGCCTACCGGCTCACCGGCAACCCGACTTACGCTCACAAGGTCATTGAGCACCTGGAGAGCTGGCTGCAACAATGCCCGTTTGGTCGCGGGATGAACTGGCGAAGCCCCTTGGAGCTGGCCATTCGCCTGATCAACTGGGTCTGGGCACTGGAGCTGATTCGGCCGGCGCTGCGGCTCAGCGACGATTTCCAGGCCAGGCTGCTGACAGCGGTGTATCGTCATCTGTGGGAGATATCCAGGAAGTACTCGCGCTATTCCTCCGTAGGCAACCATCTGGTCGGCGAAGCGGCCGGCGTGTTCGTAGGCAGTTGTTACTTCTCCGGCTTTCGTGGGGCGCATGCCTGGAGGCAGGAGGCCCGCGCGATTCTGCTGCGAGAAATGCAGACGCAAACGCACGAGGACGGCGGCCACCGCGAGTTGTCAATGGGGTACCACCTGTTTGTACTCGAGTTCTTTCTGGTGGCAGGACTGGCGGCTCGGAACTGCGGCTGCGATTTCCCGCCATCTTATTGGGAACGGCTGGGGAGGATGTTCGGTTTCCTGGCCGCGCTGACCGAAGGTGGTGACGGGCCGCCGATGCTCGGCGACTGTGACGATGGGTACGTGCTGGATCTCGGAGAAGGCGGTGACCGCGTTCGAAGCCTGCTGGCGGTAGGAGCAGCCTTGTGGGATCGCAGCGATTTCAGGGCGTTGGCGTCCAGATCCGGTGAATCGGTCCTGTGGTCGCTCGGCCGGGAGGCATATGAACGGCTTGTGTACGACGACAAAAGGGCATGGGATGGCCGGCTGTCCAGCAAGGGCTTTCCACAAACCGGGTATTACGTGCTGCAGCATGGGCAAGCAGGCCGCGACGGCTGTATGAGCGTCGTTTTTGACTGTGGCGAGCTTGGACTGCCGCCCCTGGCCGGTCACGGCCATGCCGACGCGCTGAGCTTCACCTTGCGCCTGTCCGGCACGCCGGTGCTGGTGGACCCCGGAACGTATGACTACTTCCGCTTTCCGGCCTGGCGGGAGTATTTCCGGAGCACCAGAGCTCACAATACGCTTCTGGTCGATGACTGCGATCAATCTGTCATGGCCGGGCGTTTCTTGTGGGGTGCACGGGCTCGGGCCCGGTGTCTGCACTTTGAGGTCAGCGCTAACGGGGGGACGGTCGTCGGCGAGCATGACGGCTACACGCGTCTCAAGTCGCCGGTGATTCACAGGCGCCGGCTGGAACTGGACGGCGCCGCCCGCAGCCTGTCGGTCCTCGATGAGCTCATCACGGCCGGGCAACATGAGGTGAAGCTGTTCTTCCACCTCGCCCCGCAATGCCGCGTCCTCGAGCACGAAGCGAACAGGTTCGCCGTGGACACGGGCGCCGGACAGTTGATCTTCGAACTCGATGAGCGGCTGGTGATTCACACGCTGGAAGGGAGCGAGGCGCCCATCGGGGGGTGGGTGAGTGACGGATACCACAGGAAGACTCCGACCGTAACGCTTGTCGCACGATGCACGGTCGACGGCAACACTGCTCTGCGAAGCGTGATCGCTTTCAGTGATCCCGTCCGGCGACCGGCCCTGCGCAGCCGAGGCATGCACGGCCAGAGCCAGCTTGTATGAGGTAACAGCACACCGGGCCGGCCGGTCCGGGATAAGCGTGTGCGACAGGATCGTCCGGATCGCTGACCACAGCGCACGTACGGCTGGGGGTCTGGTGGGGAGGGTGAGGCCTCCCGAGGCGCCTGGGCAGAAGGCCGCTGCATGCTTCCCCATCACCAGACCCTGAACCGCGATCACGACATGCCGGGCAAGTCTGCCGGGGACCGCCCGCTTTCAGCTTCTTGAGCCGACTACGACCGCCGTCTATTTCAGAATGGATCTGCAGCCATGAAAACCTACACTGTTGTTTTCCTCATAGCGATGATCGTGTCGATGCTGGCTACGCCACTGGTCATTCGGTTTGCCCGACGAACACGCGTGGTGGACAAACCGGGCCCGCGCAAGGTCCATCGATCAGAAATTCCTCGTCTCGGCGGTCTGGTGATACTCATCGCGGTCACAGCCGCCACGCTCCCCGTCCTCCTTCTGCAGAACCCCGTCGGAAACGCTTTTAATGCCCTGCAACTGCAGGTCTTCGCGCTGCTGGGGGCGGGCTTGTTCATTTTCGCGGTCGGGCTTGTCGATGATGTTGTCGGCCTTAGGGCCCGTCACAAGCTGCTTGCGCAGGTGGTTGCCGCCGTGATCCTCTACCTGTCGGGTACGCGAATCGACTCCATCGGCCTGACCGAGAACCTGGTCATCGATCTCGGATGGTTTTCGCTGTTCGCCACGATCCTATGGGTGACGGCGATCACCAACGCGGTCAACCTCATCGACGGCCTCGACGGCCTGGCTGCCGGCATCTCCGCGGTCGCCTGCGGCGTCATCGCAATGATCTCCATACATGCATCGCTGCCTATCGCATCCGTATTCATGCTTGCGTTTCTGGGAAGCCTGATCGGCTTTCTGGTCTTCAATTTCAACCCGGCCAGGATTTTCCTGGGCGACTGCGGAAGCCTCTTCCTGGGCTTTGCCGTCGCGGGCTGCAGTATGCTTTCAGGCGCGAAGTACGCCACCGTGGCCGGCCTGGGCCTTCCGCTGATCGCCCTGGGCGTTCCCCTGTTCGACACTCTCTTCAGCATGCTGCGGCGAGTTCTGGAGCGCAGGTCCTTGTTCGCGCCCGATCGCCGTCACATACACCACAGGCTCCTGGAGCGCGGTCTTGCCCATCGGCAGGCCGTGCTGGTCCTGTACGGAGTGACTCTGGCGGCAACCGGTACCGGCATGCTGATGATGATCGTTCATGACAGGCTGACGCTGCTGATTTTCGGGGTCGCGATATGTTTCCTGCTCTTCGCATTCCGCTTTTTTGGAGCGGTGAGGCTTGGCGACAGCCTGGCGGTGGCCCGGCGCAACTTCACGATGGCCAGCGAGAGGAAGGAAGAGAAACGGCGATTCGAGATGATGCAGCTCCTGTTGCGTGAGGCGGTGTCTTTTGAGGCGTGGTGGGGGGCGGTGTGCAGGGCTGCCGAGGGGCTTGCGTTTGTCGAAATATCGCTGACCAGGAGCCGGGGCCATCCGGACCGCCGCATACGGACCTGGCGCTGCACGGAGCGTAACGGAGCGACGCCCGTCGGCATGCGTATCGTGGTGCCCCTTAACCACAGCCCCAGGTCCTGCCCGCTCCAGATCGAGGCCACGGTCAAGCAGAACGGTTCTCTTGAGTCGGCGGGACGGCGAGTGACCCTCTTCAACCGTCTCATCGACGAATTCGCCATGCCTCCTGATGTTGACGTCCCGGTGTCCGGCGGTGGTCCGGCACACTCCAGGCTGCGCCCGCTCGGGCACAACGGGGTTCGCGTTGAGAGCCGGCGGCGACGGAATGAAAAGGAAACTCCACCCTCCTGGCCGCTGCGCCAGCCGACGTGATCCGCGAACCAGCCTTGCGCGACTGACCCCGTCACTTTGAAAGGAGCGATGAGCGTGGCCCAGTCCAATTCTCTGCCCCAGCCCCTGCGGATCATGGGTGTTTCCGTCACGCCCTTTGCCTCGTATCAGGAGGCCGTTGACTGCGTCGCCGGGGGTATCCGGGAGCGTTCGCGGAGATGCGCCGTGGCCATCAACCCCGAGAAGATCATGCATGCGACGCGCGACCCGGCCTTGCGCTCCGCGTTGAACGGATTCGAGGTTGGGATATGCGACGGTATCGGCGTCGCGATCGCCGCGCGGGTGCTCTATGGGCACAGGCTTCGGCGCTGCACGGGCGTCGATTTTTTCCTGGAGCTGGCCCGTGCCGCGTCCGTCGAAAGCTGGTCCATTTTTCTCTACGGCGCTTCGCCCGAATCCAACGAGGGTGCTCGTGCGGCGCTCGTCGACAGGTATCCGACCCTGCGGATCGCAGGTGCTGAACATGGCTATCAGCCGGACGATGCCGGCCTGGTTGACAGGATCAACAACAGCAAGGCCGACCTGCTCTTTGTGGCGCTCGGTTCTCCGAGGCAGGAGTACTGGATCGCCAGGAATCGGGCGGTTCTCGCCGTGCCCTTCTGCATGGGGGTAGGTGGGAGTTTTGACGTCCTCAGTGGAAAAGCCCGGCGGGCACCGCGCCTCTTCCGACGAACGGGAACGGAGTTCCTGTATCGCCTGATGGTTCAGCCCGGAAGATTGGCCAGACAAGCGGTGCTGCCGTTGTTCGTGTTCGATGTTCTCAAGTCAAGGTTGCGGCAGCCGGCACAATGACAAGTGACGAACTGCCGAGGGTAAAACGAGACCAGGAGTATATTTCAATGCCTTCCGACAACAGCGAATCGACGATCGTGGGTTCCGGCGGCCCTCTCGCGCCGCTCACGCCGGCACACGAGCCTGAAATGCCGCCTCAGCCGGAGCAGGAGGGCGGCAGCCTGCTTCTCAACTCCCCGTCCGGAGAGCGGGCGCCCGCGAGCCGATCCATCGCCCCGATGCTGCTCCGGCAGAAGTGGTTGATCGGCGGCATATGCCTGGCGGTTTGCGTCCTTGCCATTCCGCCGATATGGGTTTTCATCAAACCGACCTACCAGTCGACGGCGGTCGTTCGGGTGTCGCCGGTGGTTTCCCGGATCGTGTTCAAGACCGAAGACAACGGGATCGTGCCGCTGTATCAGAGCTTCCTGAACACGCAGGTCTCATTGATTCGCGATCCGCGCGTTCTCGAACGCGTGCTCGACCGCAGCGACGTCCAGAAGACCGACTGGTACAAGGCGGAACGGCGCTCGCTCTGGGGCGACCCCGTACCGCGTCTGAACCGGCTGAGGGACGACCTCAAGGTTCAGGTGCGGCCCCAAACGGAACTGATCGACGTGTCCATCAGCACACTGAAGGCCTCTGACGCGCAGATCATCGTTGATGCCGTGGTAGACGAGTATCAGACCATCAGTGACAGCCAGGAGAGGAATCGCGACTCCACGCTGATTGAGACCCTGAAGGCCGAGCGGAATGACCGCGAGCGGATGATCGCCGGTCTCAGGGACCAGAAATTCCTGTTCCTCAGGCAGATGGGTGCCGTCGATTCGGAACAGCGCCGGGCCCAGCTTGGCACGGACCTGCGGAAGCTGGAGTTCGAATTCGGCGAGGTGGAGCGGAGTCTCAACGTCGTCCGGTGGCAGCTTGGCAGGTTGTCATCTGCCGCCAGTCAGCCGGCCGCCGTCACGGCGGATCCGGCGACCGCGACGGCCCCGGCCGGGTCCTCCGCCGGCTGGTACGTGTACGACGCCGACTGGAGGGCTCGCAACCTGGAAGTCAAAAGGGCCCGCTATGAGATTGAGCGCGCCGCCGAGAAACTGGCGGAAGCCCATCCGAGAATGAAGGAGCTCCAGGCTCAACTGCGGTTCGTGGAACAGCTCAGGCAGGAGCGGGAGGAACAACTCCGCGCGGACCAGCAGGCGGCAAGGATCGCCGGATCGGCCGGGACCCCGGGCCTGGCGGGGACACCCGACCAGGCTGCTCTTGAGGTCCTCGCGCAGGAGCATGAGCAGAAGCTGAAGCTGCTCGATGAGGATATCAAGAAAGTACGGGCCGAGCTGAAGGAGGTCGGCGAAGTCTCCCGGCAGATAGCCGACCTCGACGCGAAAACCAGCAAGAACGTCGAAGTCAGCGGGGCCATCGCGGCCCGAATCGAGGAACTGCAGGTCGAAGGCAAGGGACCGGCCCGGATCCAGATCGCTTCCCACGGTCTGCTGCCCGCGGAACCCAGCAACGACCGGCGGATACTCATGACCGTTGGGGCGGTTGTCGGGGGATTATTGGCCGGGATAGCCCTCGCCTATCTGCGAGGAAATGCAGACACGACCATCCGTGAGGCCGGCGACGTGACCAAGAGCCTTCGGGTGCCGTTCCTTGGGCAGGTGTGCCAATCGCCATTCCCGGTTGACCCGATCGCCAACTCTCCCGCCGCGCTGCTGGAGAGCATCCGCATGATCCGCACGACCCTGCTGGAGCACCTGCAGGGCATGCAGGCTCCGGTGATCCTGGTGACCAGCCCGACTCCGCAAACGGGAAAGACCAGCGTCTCGGTTTTGCTGGCCAGAAGCGTCGTGCAGCTTGGGAAGAAGGTTCTTCTGGTCGAGGTTGATCTGCGACGTCCGTGTCTGGGCCGGCGGCTCGGCCTCGAGCAGGACAAGGGGCTGGTTACCCTGCTGGCCGGTCTGGCTCATAGTGGCGATCCGATCGTCCACGACGAGGCCAGCGGGCTCGACCTGCTCCTGGCCGGCGAGAGGCCCGAGGGTTTCAACACGGAATCGCTCGGAAACGGTGTTCTGTCGAAATGTCTGAAGAGATGGAAACAACAATATGACCTGATTCTTCTCGATGGGCCGCCGGTCCTGGTGGTGGCCGATGCCGGGATGCTTGCCCGGCAGGTGGACGGGACAGTGATGGTCCTGAAAGCCCGGCACTGCCGCCGGCCTGAGGCCACCCAGGCGTACGCTTATCTGAGCGCCTCGGGGGGCACACTCCTGGGGACGATCCTTGTTGGCGGCCACCATGGCCTCGGTGGCTACGGCTACGGTTACGGCTACGGCTATGGATACGGTTACGAAAACACCGAGGAGACCGTCGACGCCGCCAGTTGACCATCGCCCATGTCCATTCGCATCGTTCTACTGACACTGCTGGTGATCGCTCTGGCGATCTACGCCTGGCGCGACTGGTACAAGTCGCTGTGCGGGCTGATCCTGCTCATGGCGGTGATCGAGCACCCAGACATGCCCAAGAAGATCATGGGTATCCCGGGTCTGAACCCGTGGAATCTGCTCATGGTCGTCATCCTGCTGGTCTGGGTCGTCACGCGCAGGCGGGAGGGGCTCGTCTGGGACATGCCGCGACACATGACGGCCCTGCTCCTGTTGTACCTCGGGGTTATTGTAGTCAGCCTCGTCCGGATGATGGTCGATCCCACAGGCATCGAGTATTTCACTTTTCTGGATCTGTTGACGGAGTATCTGATCAACAGCGTCAAATGGGTCATTCCGGGCCTGCTGCTGTTTGACGGCTGCAGGACACGTCCGCGGTTGAAGTGGGCAGTCGGATGTATCGTAGCGCTGTACCTCCTGCTGGCTGTCCAGGTGATCAGGCAGGTGCCTCCCGGCGCGGCGGTTCGCGGCGGGGATGAACTGGCGGAAATGGTGAGCGCGCCCATCCAGAAGAACATCGGCTACAGTCGGGTCACCGTGTCCATGCTGCTGGCCGGCGCATCCTGGGCCGTGCTGGCCACCATGCCGCTGATGAAACGGCGATGGCAACAGGTGCTCGTTTTCGCCGCTTTTGCGATCGTCGCCTACGCCCAGGCGCTGACCGGTGGCCGCATGGGTTATGTCACGTGGGGTATCGTCGGGCTGATATTGTGCCTGTTCAAGTGGCGCCGGATGCTGTTGATTGCCCCGCTGATCCCGATTGCGGTGGCGATCGCCATGCCGGGCGTGGCCGAGAGGATGCTGCAAGGTGTTGGTGTCACCAGCGCGACCGGTGAAAAGACACTGGACCACGCGGAGCTCACGTCGGACCGATTGTTGATCTGGCCGAGCGTGATTGACAAGATCATGGAATCGCCGGGAACCGGTTATGGTCGCGAGGCGATGATCCGGACCGGGCTCAACGCCGACAGTCAGGGACTCTACTTCAACCATCCGCACAATGCCTATCTCGAATGCCTTCTGGACAATGGCCTTGCGGGATTCGTACCGGTGATCGTGTTCTATATCCTTGTGACGGCTTACGCGATGCGGCTCTTTCTCGACTCTCGTGAGCCCTGGTGCGCGGTGGTCGGCGGGATAACCTGCGCGCTGGTGCTGGCCCTGCTCGTCGCTTCGATGGGCAGCCACTCGTTCTACCCCCGCCAGTGGGCCGTGGGCATGTGGGCTGCCATCGGGCTGACGCTTCGCCTGCACCGCGAAAAGTGCAGGATTTCCACGGTGGCCAGCGGCATACCGTGGCCGGTGCGCCCGGCAGCCGCAAGATCGGAGGGCCACCCATGCCCGGCATAGCGGCAGCCAGTATGACCACGGCATCACCAGCCGGAAGCGCGGTTCGACCGGCCCCGGTCAACCTGTTCGTGGCGGTTCTGATCATCGGCCTCGTCGCCGCACGCCTGGTGTGGCTTGCATACGCGCCCATTGATGACGTCTCGGTCTACGCCAGTGACGATGCGTATTACTACTTCAAGACGGCGCAGAACATCGTGGCCGGACACGGCGTCACTTTTGACGGGATCAACCGCACCAACGGCTTTCATCCTCTCTGGATGGGGGTCATTCTACCGATTTTTGCCGCCTGCCCCGATGACCCCGATCTGCCGATCCGGCTTGTGTCCGTGCTCTCCACATTGCTCGCGGGCGGAACCCTCCTGATGTGCTGGGCGTACGTCAGCGCGCGCGCAGGAAGACTCGCAGGTGCGATCGCGCTGTTTATCCTGGTGAATCCGGTTGCGAGCCGGGTCTTTCTTAACGGACTGGAAACGGGTCTGCTGCTGTTCATCCTGTTCCTGCTGCTTCTCCTCGATCAGCGGATGAGACTCCTGAGCGTTCCCATGCCGTTTTCGAGGAAGGCCCTGCTCGGTGTGCTTTGCGCGATGCTCTTCCTGGGCAGGCTGGACATGGCGTTCATCGTCGCGGCGATCTTCGCGGGTGTAGCCTGCCTGTATCTCGGCCGTTCTCCCGCCTGGCGCAGCGTGGTTGCCGCCGTCGCCGGATGTGCCCCCGTGCTGGCGATCTTTCTGATCCTTACGGCCCCCTATATTCTCTGGAATATCTTGTCCACGGGTCACATCATGCCGATTTCGGGGGCCTTGAAGAGCACTTTTCCGCGCCCGTGTACGGACTTTCACAGGCTCGTTCACCCCTGGTGGCTGGCGTCGGCGGTGTTCATCGCGGGAACCGTCGCCTGGGTAGCGATCTCGCACCAGAGCTTCAAGAACCGCATCGTTTCATTCCTGAAGGATCACTCGCAGCCGCGCCAGGTTTCGCTCCTGGCCGTTTTGTGGATCGGCTGTGTGATGCACTTCGTCTACTCGGTCGCCTTCTTGAACCACCTTGTGCAATGGTGGCATTTCGCCAGTTACCTGCCCGTAGCCGCGGTTATGGTGGCAACCGCATGCGGCGATCTGATGCGCAGGCGCGGCGCAGGACGTGCAACCCGCTGGATCGTTGTGTGCGTGCTGGCATGCGCCGGCGTGGCCGGACTGGTGGTGGAGCATCTCTGGCGTCACGGCTGTCGCGAGGTATGGCGCGATGCGGCGATGTGGGCCCGGAATCACACCCCCGAGAACGCCGTCTTTGCCATGACGGACGCGGGTTACTTCGGCTACTTTTCCGGCAGGGCCACGGTCAATCTGGACGGTGTCATCAACGGCTTTGAGTACCAGGCAGCTCTCGGCGCGGGGCGGTTGCCCGAGTACCTGGCTGACTGCGGGGTCACGCACATCGTCGACTATGAGGTCCCGATTGACCGTCGTGACAACCGCCGGATCAAGCTTCCGGCCCGGTTGGCGGGCAGGCCGGGGTATGAACTCCGCCCGTCGCCGGCAGGGGAGGTCTACGCGTCGGAGCCCTATCACCAGGAAGGTCTTCGCCGGTGGTTGAAACCGCCTGTTCGATTCACCATCTGGGACTACCGCATGGTGCAGGTACGCCCATTGGGCAACTGAGTATCGCTGCTTGTGTGGGTCGCTGACTCTCCCCATGTCTGACAACTCAAGGCCGATCACCCGCCTCGCCTACATCCTGTCCGCCAGCCATTCCGGATCCACGTTGCTGGCCATGCTTCTGAATGCGCATCCGGACGTGTGCAGCGTCGGAGAGTTGAAAGCGACGAGTCTGGGTGACGTCGAGCATTACCGTTGCTCGTGCGGAGAGTTCATCCGTCAGTGCCCGTTCTGGAACCGTGTTCGCGACGCCCTGGGGCTCAGAGGGATCTCGTTTGACATTGCTCATGCGGGCACCGACTTCCGATTGAACGGTCGAGGGCTCACGCGGCGTCTGGCCGGAGCCCTGCACAGGGGAGCCGTGTTCGAGCGATGTCGGGACTTCGCGCTCGGGCTGTCCCCGGTGTGGCGGGCGCAGTTTCCGGAGATACGACGTCGAAACGCGGCCCTGGTCGACGCCATCCGGGAGCTGACCGGTGCGAAGACCGTCGTGGATTCCTCCAAGGTTGCACTTCGCCTCAAGTATCTGTTGCGCGGTCCGGAGTTCGACTTGAAGGTGATCCGGCTGGTCCGCGACGGCCGGGCGGTGGCGCTGACCTACACGGACCCGGCCCGGTTTGCCGACGCGAATAATCCGGAGAGGCGAGGTGGCGGCATGGGCGGCGATCGCGACGCCGAGCGGCTGTCCATGGCCCAGGCCGCCCTGGCCTGGCGCCGCAGCAACGAGGAGGTTGAGCACGTGCTCGGTGGCTTGGACCGTTCGCGATGGGTTGAAGTGCGCTACGAGGAGCTGTGCGCCGACCCTCAGGGTACACTCCGCCGGATCCTTGACTTCCTCGACCTGGACCCGAGCCGATGGGTGCGGGGTTTCCGTTCGGTCGATCATCATGTGATCGGCAACGGCATGCGCCTCGACTCGACGTCTGAGATCCGGCCTGACGAACGATGGAAGAGTGCGTTGTCAAAGGATGACCTGGCGGTTTTCGACCGTGTCGCGGGAGCGACGAACCGGCGTTACGGATATCAGTAGCGATGTAAACAGCGACCGGCAATCAGCCTCTCTTCTCCCATGTCCGATCCCCTTACCGAATCATTGCCTGATCCGAGCGGGCAGCCATCGCCGCCCGCCGAAGACCTGACCGGTCGCGAGCGCATGGCGTGGAATGTCTTCGCCAGTTGGGCCGGGCAGATGGTGTTCGTCGTTGCCGGATTCGTGATGCCTCGGTTCATGGATCGGCACATCGGACAGGCCGCCCTCGGCGTATGGGACTTCGGATGGTCGCTGGTGAGCTATCTCAGCCTTGCTCAGGGAGGCATCGGTTCCTCGGTCAACAGATTCGTTGCCCGGCACCGGGCGCAGGGCGATCAGGCCGGGGTCAACCGGGCGGTTGCCTCGGTCATGTGTGTGCAGGCGGTGGCGACGGTGATCGTCCTGCTGCTGACCTGCCTGGCGACCTGGCTGGTTCCATCCCTGCTCAGCGGACAACTGCGCGAGCAGGTCGGCGATGCCCGCTGGGTGGTCTTTCTTCTGGGCATGGGCCTGGCCGTGCAGATGGCCTTCGACTCGTATCGTGGAGTCATCACGGGTTGTCATCGCTGGGACCTGCATAACGGCATCAACGCCCTGTTCTACGCACTGACAGTCGTCGCCATGATCGGCCTGTTGATCGCCGGCGGCGGTCTGCGGAGCCAGGCAACCGCCTATCTCATCGGCGTCATCGCCACCGAGATCACCCGGGCCATGATGGCGTACCGCGTGTGCCCGGGGCTGTCCGTGAGGCTGTCGCACGTGCGTTGGCGTCAGGCATTGGAGATGCTGGTCTTCGGCAGCAAGACGCTGGCGGGCAGTCTCTCGCGTCTCCTGCTCTACCAGACAAACAGCCTGATTATTATGACCGTTCTCGGGCCGGCTCCCCTGGCGGTGTACTCCCGCTCGCGATCGCTGGTCAGTCATGCCCAGACCTTCATCAACAAGTTTGGCTTCGTGCTGACGCCGATGGCCGGATCACTGCAGGCGGCCGACCGACGCGAGGAGTTGCGGGCGCTGCTGGTCACGACCTCTCGTCTCGCGACATACCTGTCGCTGCCTGTCGTGCTCCTGCTGGCTATCATGGGAGATCCGATACTGTATATCTGGATGGGGCCGAGGTACCAATTGGGCTGGGTGCTGGCGATCCTGGCGATAGGCCATCTGACGGAAATGACCCGGCAGCCGGTGATGGGCATTCTTGCGGGACTGAACGCCCACGGCCGGCTCGCGATTGCCGGCCTGGCAGCGGCTTTGTGCTCGGTGGTACTGGGTGTCCTGGCCGTCGGCGTGCTTCGCTGGGGTCTGATCGGCGCTGCCGTCTCAATATCCCTGCCGCTGGCCCTCGTGAATGGGGTGTACGTTCCCTTGTACGCATGCCGCAGGGTCGGAATGCCGCTGCGCCGCTACCTCTCCGAGATCAACCGTGGACCGCTGCTTTGTGCCGTGCCGTTCGCCGTCATCCTGGTCCTGGGGCGGGCGTTCTGTGCCGATAACGCGTATCGAGCGCTCCTGCTCGGCGCGGGCAGCGCGATGCTGATTCTGTCGCTGCTTTACTGGCGGTTCGTCGTGCCGCCGAGCTTCCGGGGCAGGGCGGCTCGGGCGTTGAGACGCACCTTCGGGCAACTCACCGTCGAGAGCGTGTGATCCCGCGAACGATGACCGGCGAGGAGAGGGTTCGTGACTTGTCCGCGCGTCCAGGTGAAGCAATGCAGCGCCGGGAAGGTGCCGACCATGGGGCCTGACGGGGCTTGTTCCGTCGGCCGGCGGAAGAGGGCCGGCTCGCCCAGTGTCTGTTTTGTTGCGCACAACGCCTACGGAGCGTTGGCGCGCACCTGCACCGGCCACATCGGGGGAATCGAGCGACAGCAGTCGCTTATGGCGCGATGGCTTGCGTCGCGCGGCTGGCGGGTCAGCATGGTGACGTGGCATGAGGCCGGCCCGCCGGAAGAGGTCATTGATGGCGTGCGGGTGATCAAGATGTGCCGGCGGGACGCCGGCTGGCCCACCTTGCGGTTCGTTCACCCACGGTGGACGAGTCTTCACCGGGCATTGCGCAAGGCCGACGCCGACCTTTACTACTACAACTGCGGGGATCTCGGACTCGGCCAGATCGCTCTCTGGTGTCGGCGATACCGGCGGACCGTCGTGTATTCAGTCGCCAGCGATCCGGCCTGCGATCCTCGGCTATCCTGTCTCGAGCCCTTTCGGGAGCGATTCCTGTACCGGTACGGATTGCGGCACTCTCACCGTGTCATCGTTCAGACCCGAGGCCAGCAGGAGAAGCTGTGGGAGGGATTCGGCATACCCAGCACGGTGCTCCCCATGCCGTGCGAGGTCCCCGACGCCTGCCAGCGCGAAGCCCCTCGGCCGTCGCCGGCGGACCCAGGCTGTGTGCTCTGGGTCGGCCGGATCAGCGAGGAGAAGAGGCTGGAATGGCTGCTGGAGATCGCGGAGCAGTGTCCCGACCTCATGTTTGCGGTCGTGGGCGGCGCCAACACTCAGTCGGCGTATGTCTCGGCACTCCTCCGGCGAGCTGACGGTCTCGCGAACGTACGGATGCACGGACGAGTGCCGCACTCGGAGATGGGCGGGTTCTACCGAAGTGCGGCCGTGCTGTGCTGCACGTCGGTCTTCGAGGGTTTTCCGAATACGTTCCTTGAGGCATGGAGCCACGGGGTGCCGGTTGTGTCGACCTTCGATCCGGATGATCTCATAGTTGAGCGGGGCCTCGGCGAGGCGGCCCGTGACGTTCCGGCCCTCATCGCCGGGATCCGGCAGTTGCTTGCCTCACCGGCATCATGGAACCGGGTATCTCGCAATGCGCTCAAGTACTTCGGAGAACACCACGCGGTCGAGGCGGTGATGCCTCAGTTCGAGCGTCTTTTCCGCGACTGTTGATTCGATCGGACGTGATCTGATGTGCGGCATCGTGGGCATATGCGAGGCCGATCCGCTTGGCCGAGTCGACGAAGACCTGCTTCGGCGCGCGACCCGGCGGCTGATCCATCGTGGCCCGGACGGCGAAGGATACCTGGTCAAGCGGAACGTCGGGCTGGGGCACCGGCGTTTGAGCATCATCGATCTGCAAACGGGCGACCAGCCGATTTACAGCGAAGACGGCTCGATCGGTGTCGTCCTGAACGGGGAGATATACAACTATCGCGAACTGCGTACGACTCTGGAGCGGCTCGGTCACGTATTCCGCACGGAATCAGACACAGAGGTGATCGTGCATGCATACGAGCAGTACGGTTCCGGCTGCCTCGAGCATTTCATGGGGATGTGTGCACTGGCGGTCTGGGACGGCCGGGACCAGTCGGTCTTCATCGCTCGCGACCGTCTCGGCAAGAAACCGCTCTTCTATCATCTTCGGGACGGGCGACTTGTCTTCGCCAGCGAGTTGAAGGCGATTCTCGAGGACCCCGCCGTCCCGCGAGAACTCAACATCGGTGCCGTGGATGATTACCTCACATACACGTGCGTGCCCACGGATCGATCCATATTCACGGGCATCGAGAAGCTGCCGCCAGGGCACTGGATGCGGTGGAAGAACGGCCGCGTTTCCATGACGCAGTACTGGGATGTGGACTTCCGGGTCGACGAGACCGTCAGCGATGAGCAAGAGTGGGCAGAGCGGGTGGAGGCGGTCCTTCGGGAGGCGGTCCGGCTCCGTCTGCGGGCCGACGTGCCGCTGGGGATCTTTCTCAGCGGTGGGATCGATTCGAGCGCGGTAGTTGCCCTGGCCAGCCAGGAACTGGGCGCGCCCGTTAAGACGTTCTCCGTGGGGTTCGACGAGCCGGACTTCGACGAACTGCGGTACGCCCGGCTGATGGCGGGGCGCTATCACACGGATCACCACGAAATCACGGTCCGGGACGATGATATCTCCGTGCTGAGTGATCTGGCCTACTATCTGGATGAGCCTTTCGGTGATCCTTCGTCGCTGCCCACCTACTACATCTGCCGGGAGGCCAGACGGCACGTGACAGTGTGCCTGTCCGGAGACGGGGGGGACGAAACGTTCGCGGGCTACACGCGTTATCGAGAGGGACGTCTCCGCCGGTGCCTGGACGGTGTGCCCTTGCGGCCCCGGCAGGTTCTCAGCACGCTGCTGTTGACCGTCATGCCGCAGACCCTGTGGGGCCGGGGGATGGTGGAACGATTCGGGTACGACCGTCTCGGGCGGTACCAGGCGGAGATGAGCGAGTTCACCCTCGCGGACCGACGAACCTTACTCGCCGGGCACGGGGCCGACGTAGCCTCCAGAACCGCCCGATGCTTTGAACGGCAGTTTGCGGAGGCCAACGGAAGGGACGAAGTGTCGCTCCGCCAGCATGTCGACCAGAAGAATTACCTGCCCGATGACATCCTGGTCAAGGTGGACCGCATGTCGATGCGGAATTCGCTGGAGGTGCGCGTTCCGCTCCTCGATCATCACGTTGTCGAACTTGTCAATTCAATGCCCGTCAACCTGAAGATGCGGAACAACAGCGGGAAGTATCTGCTCAAACGATTGCTGGCGCCGCACGTTCCCTCGGAGACTCTTGGTCGCCGGAAAATGGGCTTCGGCATACCGATCAAGCACTGGTTCCGCAATGAGTTGCAGCCTTACGCGATGGATCTTCTTCTGTCTCCGAACAGCAGATGCACCCGCTACCTGGCCCGCGACGCAATCGCCGACATCATTCGGGGGCACGGCATGGGCATGCGCGACTTCAGCCGCAAGATATGGTCGCTGCTGATGTTCGAGCACTGGTGCCGGGCGTTCAACGTCTGAGGCGGTCGGGTGTCAAGGATGGTTTCCACGATCAACAAGACGCGTTCGGATCATCAAGGCCCCATCCCGGTGATGCTCCTGGTCAGCAGCCTGGAGTGCGGCGGGGCCGAGCGACAGGTCGTGGAACTGATGCGCGAGATCGATCGTTCACGCTTCGCGCCGGTCGTGTGCTCGCTGTCGGCTGAGGTTCCGCTGGCCGACGCGCTGCCCGACCCCGCCCGGGAGCTGGTCATCGTGGAAAAACGCTGGAAGTTCGATGCGACCACGGTCCTGCGGGCGGCGCGGGTGATGCGGGAGCGCAGAATCCAGGTGGTGCATGCATTCCTGCACGATGCCGAGATCGTGGCCCGCCTTGCCGCCCGCATGGCGGGTGTGTCTGTCGTGATCGCATCCGAGCGAAACACCGACTACCGTTTGTCGCTGGTGGAGGAGGCGTGCCTGCGGCTCACGCGGCCATTCTTTCATGCCATGATCGCGAATTCCACCGCGGGCAAGCGATTCAACATCCGGACGCTGGGCATCCCCGCCCATCGGATCCACGTGATACACAACGGCGTCGACGTCCGGCGATTCACGCCGGGCGGCGGCGATACGGTTCGGCGCGAGCTGGGGATTCGCTCGGAAGATCACGTGGTGGGCATGGTGGCCCATTTCAAGCGGCAGAAGAATCACGGCGATTTCTTCCGGATGGCCCGCGAAGTGCTCAAGAGATTCCGTGACACGTGGTTCTTGTGTGTGGGCGAGCCGCTGCGTGACAACCAGCAGGGCGCGGCGGACTACCATCGCGAGATGCGATGCCTGCTCGATTCGCTCGGTATCGCCGGGAGGTTTCACCTGCTCGGCAACCGCCATGACATGCCCGCTGTCTATAACGCGTGCGACGTGACCGTGCTGTCTTCCGTCCGCGAGGGAACCCCCAACGTGCTCCTCGAGTCCATGGCTTGCGGCGTGCCCGTGGTGGCAACGGATGTCGCGGACAACGCCGCAATCGTCCCGAACGGGCAGACAGGGTTTATCGTAGCTCTCGGAGATGTCGACGCATTGACGGATCGCGTCTGCCAACTGCTGGGCGATTCTGAATTCTGCCGGACAACCGGCCGGAACGCGAGAGAATGGGTAACAAGACAGTTCTCCACGGCGGCACTGGCCCGGAAAACGGAAGCGGTCTACCTGGATCTGCTTCACAGGAACGGCCACAAGCCCCGGAGATCCGCCGGTGATGATTGAGTTCCTGGGGCCGGGTGATTCGAAAGGTGCTGGCTGCGTCGGTACCGATACGTTTTTGCAGCCAGCACGGACACAAGCACTGCGGCGACCTCCACAATGATCGCGGCCAGACTGCGTTTTGCGTCCACGTATCTCCTCCTGGCGTCCGCCTTCGGCATCGCTCTCGCCGTTGCTCGCCTGTCGCGGATTCTGCCCCGATTTCGCAGGAAGCCGTCCGGACGCGTTCTGGTTACCGGGACCTTCCACAATCCCGGCTGGTATCAATCACACATAGTTCCCCTGGCTCGCAGCGGCGTGCAGGAAGTGATTCTGGTGGTGGACGAGCCTCAATCCCCGATCGCTCGCGTCCGCTTTTTCTGTCCCCCGCGATGGCTCTCGCGCCTGGTCAGCAGGGCGTTCGCCAAGTTCATCTGGACCTTCATCGCCGGCGTACGGTTTGCCCCCGATGTGATCATGGGCTATCACATCATCCCCGCCGGCCTCTCGGCTCTCATCGTCGGCAAGCTGGTCGGCAGCGCAACCTGCTATCAGATGACCGGCGGACCGCTCGAGATCGTTGGCGGCGGTTTTGCCAGTGAGAGCTGGCTGACGGCCAACCTGGGCCGGCCTCGCCCGTTTCTTGAGCGTCTGGCGATCGCGGTCATCGGCGAATTCAACACGGTCGTGGTGCGCGGTCACAAGGCGCAGGATTTTCTCCTTGCCCATCACATCGCGGCTTCCGTCCACATTATCACGGGCAGCGTTGGCGACGTGGCCGGCGGCAACGGTGATCGCTGCTACGACCTTGCCTTCGTCGGACGGATGGCGCCGATCAAACAGCCTGACCAGTTCGTTGAGACAGTCGCGGCTGTGAAGCAGTCGGCTCCCGGAGTGCGGGCGGTGATGGTCGGAGAGGGACCTCTCCTGCCGCTCCTCCAGATCCAGGCCGTTCAGGCGGGCGTGACACAGCAGATCAGTTTTCTCGGCAGGCGATCCGACGTCTGCACGATCCTGGCGCAGTCGAAGGTGTTTGTCCTCACGTCCAGATCCGAGGGGCTCTCGATCGCGATGCTCGAGGCCATGGCGGCGGGCGCGGTGCCTGTTGTCGCCGATGTTGGCGAACTGGGAGAACTGGTCACCCACGGCACGAGCGGATTTCTGGTGCAACCCAACCGCATTGGCGGTTATTGCGATCACATCCTCTCGCTCTTGAGCAGCGAGGAGCGATGGCGGCAGTTCTCGCGGGCGGCGGCCCAGGCTGCCGGACGCTGCAGTATTGAGGCGATCGCGGAGCGGTGGCGCTGCTGCATAGGCGAGGCGATCCGGTCCGCTTACCCCGCGGGGCGCGAGAAGGAAAGCCGGCGGTGAATCCCATGTTGACGTCGCGATCCGTTGCGATTTCCGCGGGGCATGGTGCTTATCCGCAATCGCCCCCTTATTCGCCGCAGGAATGCTACCCGGAGTATCCTTTCAGGGGCGGGCCGCGCTCGCCCGGTCCGAACGCCGCATACGCCGCGGTCCGGCAGGCTCTGCAACTGCTGGAACTGGACGCGGACCGGAGCCTCTCGGCGGGATGGAATCCCCTCCAAGGCATCATCAAGCGGGGGGACACGGTCGTTTTGAAGCCCAACTTCGTGCGCGAGTTCCGGGAGACGCGGCCGGGCCACGGCGACTGCCTGATCACCCACGGTTCCGTGATCCGAGCGGTGTTGGATTATGCCTACCTTGCCTTGGAGGGCTGCGGCCGGATCATCATCGCCGACGCCCCTCACAACGACGCGGATTTCGAGGCCATCGCACGCATCGCCGGCCTGCAAGAGATCCAGGACTTCTACCGCCGCCACGCGGGCTTTGAGGTCGAGGTCTACGACCTGCGTCCCGAGCGGGCCCGCAAGATTGACGGCGTCATCGTCGGCCATGAGCCGCTTCCGGGCGACCCGGCCGGCTATGTCAGAGTGAACCTCGGTCTGGATTCCGAGTTTGCCGAAATCAACCATCTCTGCCATCGGCTGTACGGCTCGGAGTACGATACGAGCGAGATCCGCCGCCACCACCATGACGACGTTCACGAGTACCTGATCTCGAAGACGGTTCTGGACGCCGATGTCGTGATCAGCCTCCCCAAGCTCAAGACCCACAAGAAAACCGGCATTACCGTTAACCTGAAGAACCTCGTCGGCATCAACGGCAACAAGAACTGGCTGCCTCATCATCGTGAGGGAACGCCGTCGCAGGGCGGCGACCAGTTTGCCGACGACGGGCTGCTCCATCGCATGGAGCGGGGCTTGATGACCGGCTTCAGACGGGTCTTCCCGCTGCTGGGCCCCTTACGCTCGGCGGTTGCGAAGCCCGCGAAGTCGCTGGGGAAACGCGTATTCGGGGACACCAACAACGGCACGATCCGTTCCGGCAACTGGTATGGCAACGACACGACCTGGCGGATGGTGCTCGACCTCAACCGCATCCTGCTCTACGCGGACAGCCAGGGCAGGCTTGGCGATCGGCCGGCCCGGCAATTCTTCAGTGTCGTGGACGGGATCATTGGCGGCGAAGGAAACGGGCCGCTGGATCCGACGCCAAAGCCGGCGGGAGTGGTGGTGGCCGGCTTCAATCCGGTGACGGTGGATGTGGCTTGCGCCCGGCTGATGGGCTTTGACCCTCGCCGACTGCCGGTTCTTTCCAGGGCAACCGCGAGGCATCCGTTGCTGTCCGGCCTGCCCGGATTTGCGGATATTGAAGCGCGGTCCAACGATGCCCGATTCTCCGGGAACCTCGTCGATGTCAACGGGTCATCTGCCGCCTTCAAGCCGCACTTCGGATGGGAAGGGCGGATCGAGGCTGCCGAGACAGATAATGAAGCGGGCATTATCACGTAAGAACCTGTGGGAGAAGCTCCCCGACCCAGTTAAGGAGCGGTTTGGCCGTGTGTTGGGGCTGGTCCCGAGCCGCTATTGGCTGGGATCCCGGTTTCGGGCCAACTGTCGGTTTGTGGATTCCGCCCAGTGGTGGTCCGCGGAGCAGTCACGGACATATCAACTGGTGCAACTCCGGCGCATCTGTCGCCTGGCATACGAGAAGACGGCCTACTATCGTCACCTCTTTGACAGCGTGGGCTTCCGCCCGGGTGATCTGACAGGGCCCGAGGATCTGTCTCATCTGCCAACGATCGACAAGGATACCGTTCGGGATCATCTGGCTGAGATGTGCGCGACTTCGCCTAACGCGGGCAGCGTCGATTACGTGTCCACGGGAGGTACGGGAGGCGTTCCCCTGCACTTCTACTTCAACGCGGATCGCTCGGCTGTCGAATACGCCCATCTCACGGGCAGTTGGCAGCGGTGCGGTTACACGGTGGGGTGCCCCTTGGCCGTCTTCCGAGGACGCGTGGTTCGGGAAAATCAAGACGGCTTGCGGCATCAGTACGACCCGATCCTGCGGCATCACTACTACAGCAACTTCCACATGACCGATGAGAACATGCGACGGTACCTTGAGCATGTCGCCACGATCGGCCCGTGCTTTCTGCACGTGTACCCGTCGTCAGCGTTCGCGTTGGCGAAATTCTGTCATCGCTCCGGGTTGACTCCGCCGCGCAACGTCCGTGGGATCATCGCGGAATCGGAAATCGTGTACCCCGAGCAACGGGCGATGGTCGAGGAAGTGTTCAGTTGTCGGTTCTTCTCATGCTACGGTCATACCGAGAAGCTCGTCCTGGCCGCCGAATGCGAGCACTCGACGGACTATCACGTCTGGCCCACGTACGGCTGCTTCGAGCTGTTGGACGAGCAGGGCCGACCCGTCACGGCGCCTGGTCAGCAGGGGGAAATCGTCGGCACCGGATTCATCAACACCGTGGTGCCCTTCATCCGGTACCGCACGGGCGACTACGCGACATGGGCCGGCGACCGCTGCGAGGCCTGCGGCCGGCAGCATGCGATTATCCGCGATATCCGCGGTCATCGAACTCAGGAGATGCTGATCGCGTCGGACGGCTCGGAGATCTCATGGACCGCGATGAACATGCACGATGACACGTTCCTCAACGTCCGGCAGTTCCAGTTCTACCAGGACACGCCGGGCCGGGCAGTCCTGCGAATCGTCCCTGGCAACGGTTTTGACCGCCACAGCCGTGAGCGGATCCGCCAGAACCTTGGCCGCAAGCTCGACGGCCGCCTGCAAGCCGATATACAGCTCGTCGATTCGATTTCTCTGTCCCCGCGTGGCAAGGTGATTTACGTGGACCAGCGGATCGTTCCTGTCGGTGCCGGTGCTCGCACCGGGCCGCGCGGCAGCCCGACGGGTTGACAGTCCTGGCGGCCCTCGCCGCTCACGATGCGGACTTGAGCCGGTTGCGAGGCCCTGCCAGGCAAATGCCCCGGCTCCCGTCGGGGGATGAGCCCGAACGCTGGGAGCCCATCACCACGATGAGACTACCGTGCCTCGTACGGTCCCATGTCCGGGGCATTGCCGAGAAACGGAAGACCCACGTCGGTGCCGGCGTCGATGCACGGTGAAGACGCCTTGAGCGTGAACCGCGCCCGAACCTGCGACCGGACGTGCTCCAACCGCTGCTCGATGCTCCAGCCTGAGACGAAGTTGGTGTCGATAGCCGTCCCCGGGTTCGAGAAGGCCGCGTCACCAGTGCGCGAATGGAGATCGTCTCCATTCTGCTGGAGAAGTAGAAGGTCCGACTGCCGCATGAAGTTGTGGTCTGAATTGGTGATCTTCGGATCATAGACCTTGTAGTCCCGGGTGAGACCGGCCAGCGTGATGTTATTGGAGAGAATCCAGACACCCGTGACCGCGTTGCTGCCCAGGCAGAAGGCGTCGCGACCGTTGGCATACGCCAGGTTGTTGTAGAAGCTGTTTGCGTAGTAGGGCGTCAGCGGATTACTCGGGTTCGACGTTTCAAATGCCCAGGCCTTGTTGTTCAGGGCGATGTTGCGTGACACGGTGTGCCTGCCGCCGCCACCCGCGCTGATCTTGAAACCGCATCCGTTCCCGTCCGGATGGTTGTGGTCGAATACGATGTTGCCGGAGATGGCGGCCTCGATTGACGCATAGATGTCGATTCCATCATCGCTGTTGGTGAACACGACGTTGTCCTTGAACGCGCATCGCCAGGTGTGGCTTCCACCGAGCCCATCCGTATTGCCCGGGGTGGCCGGGTTCACGTTGTTGTGCGCAAGGCAGTCGCGGATCTCGCTGTAGCTTGCGGTGTTGCGATCCGCTTCCGGCAGACCATCGTCGTATGTTTTGGACACTCTTCCGAGGAAGATGCCGGTCTGCCAGTGGTTGTAAGCTTCGCAGAGTTCGATGATGATCTCGCTGCATTTGCCTCTGGTCAGGAAGCCCCAGCCGGCGCCGCCCCGTGAAACGCAGCGGCGTATCGTGATGCGGATCGCGGGCGGACCGGGCAACTCGAAGCCGAGCTTGGCCGCCGGACCACAGACCAGAATCCCCGCCCGCGCCGTATCCTCGAAGATCAGGCCTTCGAAGTGGAGATACGAGACTCCGCTGCCCGAGGCGCTGGCCGTGTCGCTGGGGTACGTACCCGTTCTGATCGCATCGAACTTCTTGCTGCCGGGCATGGACGGAATGCTACCGCTGAACACCGCCACCTCGTTCCCATAATTCCTGAAGGTGATGAGATGTCCTTCCGCGCCGCTCTTGAGTACTTCCATTACGGGCACAACTTGCTGGGTCGATGTTGCCTCGCGATAGGTCCCGCCGCGGAAGAACACCGTGTCTCCCGGTTCCACCGCGGAAGCCGCCCGCTTTGGAGTTGCGAACGGACGCCCAAGTGTGCCGTCAGCGGTGTCGCGGCCCGTGGTTGCGACGTAGTAGTTCCGCGCGGCAGCGAAGTGCTGGCTCGGGCGTGCGGTTCGGACGTCCGTGAAGCTCAGGCTGGCCGGCGTAAGCCGCCACGTGTCGGGATCCGTCGCGGCTGCCCTGCCTGTCCAGCCGAGGGGAACCAGGGCCGAGTACGAGCCGTCGGCCGCTGTGGTGGCTGTGACATTCTGCCCGGTCGAGGGGCCACTGCCGCTGAATGTCAGATCAAGGTTACCGACCGGGGCCGTGCCGCCGCCGGTAATGACGCGGGTGACCTTGCCCGAGATGATCGCGAAGTTGCCGATCGGCACGACCGTCAGTGCCCAGATTTCATCGTCACTTCCGCCGCCGTTGGTGGCACGAATGGTCACACTGTGGGTGCCCACCGTCGGGCTGGGCCAGGAAACAATGCCGCTGCTCGGGTTGGCCGACATCCCCGCCGGACCGCTGACCAGCGACCAGGTCACGGGGATGCTGCCCTGCGCCAGGGTCGGCGTGCGGCTGTAAGCCAGACCGGTCGTGGTCGTGTGATCCGGAACATCCGCGATGACCGGCGCGCTCGCCGAGACGGTCAGCGTCCAGCTTTCATAATCGCTGCCGATGGCATTAGTGGCGCGAATCGTGATGGTGCTTGCGCCGACCACGGGGCTCGGCCAGGCCACGGCACCGGTGCTCGCGTTGACCGTGACGCCGGACGGTCCCGATACCAGCGACCAGGTGACCGGTGTAGATCCCTGAGTCAGCGTCGGGCTGCGGCTGTAAGGACTGTCGGCCACGGCCGAGTGGTCCGGAACATCCGCGATTACGGGCAGGGCCTGGACGGTCAGAACCCACGTCTCATCGTCACTGCCGGTCGTGCCGGCGGCGCGAATCGTCACCGTGTGAGTGCCCGCCACCGGGTTGGGCCAGGATACCTGGCCGGTGGTCGTGTTGACGGTCATGTTGGCCGGGCCGGCGACGAGAGACCAGGTCACCGGTGCCGTCCCCTGGGTCAGTGTCGGGCTGCTGGTGTAAGCGACTCCGACTGCCGCGGTGTGATCCGCGACGTCCGCGATGATCGGCACGACCGTGGCGCCGCGCTCCGGGACCGAGACCTGTTTGCAGGAGCCGTCGGTCAGACCCTGGTCACAGCTTAACGTGCCCAGGCCCAACGCGGTCAATACCAGGGTGACCTTAACCGTGTACGTACCTGAAGAATCGTAGGCTGTGGACACCGGATTTCCTTCCGCAATCTTGCCGTCGCCGAAATCCCAGGTCAGCCTGCCCCCGTTGGCGAGATACCAGTCCAGAACACAGCTCGTTTCGGAGGCGGCCGGATTGGCCTGGAACGTCACCGCATCGCCTGCTGTTGGACTGGCCGGGCTCCACGATACCGTCACGAGCGGGGTGGGTACAGCTTCGCAGGCATTTCCTACACCATTCGTGTCGCAGTCGGCCTGGTCGGCGTTTGGCGTGTCGGGACAGTTGTCAGTGTCGTCTGGAACGCCGTCGTCGTCACTATCCACAGCAGACGGGTCGGCCGGTTCCGGATTGCCGCACCCGGCCAGACCGGGTTCGGTCTTGGCCGCATCATTCGGGCAGAGGTCGCACGCATCACCCGCACCGTCGCCGTCGGCGTCTTCCTGGGCTGGGTTGGACACCTGCGGACAGTTGTCCGCCGCACCCGCCAATCCGTCGCCATCAAAGTCCAACCCCCTGACGACCACCTGGACATCGTCGGTATCGCTCTTAACAACGGGCTGGACCGAGACGCCGTCCGCAACGTCTGTGTTGACGCGAACCATCAGTCGAAACTGTAACACTTCGCTCTCAGCCAAAGGCGGGGGGGCCGTGAAGCTGGCCATCGGCTGATCGTAGCCGCTGAGTTCGACCGTGGTTCCGGCAACCTGGAACCAAGTGTAGCTTAACGCTCCATCGCCGGTGCTGAGACTGCCGTCAAGCCCAACCTGTGTGCCTTCATCGACAGTCTGGTCCTCTCCGGCATCGGCCATCACGTTGACTGAAGCCGGGTCGATTGTGTTGTCTGGGTTTGGATCGATCACGTCGCCAGCGCGAGGGTTCCTGGGGTGGTATCCGCCGACGTCCTCACCCGGTTGCATGCACGTCTGTCCCGCGCAGGCAATCAGCAGTGCGAAGCGGAGACCGAGTTGGCCAAGCCGGCGCAGCACACCCCCACACGGAGTGAACAAGCTTGGGTTGCGGCTTCCTCGGGACGAGACGAATAGGCTGACGACGGACTGTCGGATGCGAGAGTGCCTGTCTTGACAGCAAGGCCGGCCGGGTGATCGTCGAAGATCCATGCTTCCCTCTCCCCCAATCGCGTCAGTTGCCCCAGTCTGACGAGATCTAGTCAAAGTCGATAGAATATAGTAAATGTAGGTGGTATAGGCAAAATAAGATTGTGTCTGGTAAGCGGCTCAGACCGGTCGCGGTGGGGAGACCGGATATAAAAGCTGCGTTGCCTATATCGTCACGCGTTGCTCCCGGACAAGTTTCTCGGGCCGAAACAGACCGTCATCAATGAGGCACTTCGATTCGAGCTGCCGGTGCGGTGGCTTATCAGACCGGCCGGGTGACGAAACGGCTGATCTGCCGGCCAAGCCACCCCCGAAAAAGCGGTCAGAAGGTTATCGGGATCGCGCCCGCGCGGACACGCCGTCCTGCTGTCCGGGGCAAGAATCGTTGGTGGTGGTTATCCGTGACGAGCGGCCGCGATCTCCGGATGCATAAGTTTGCTCGCTCCCGCACGCTGAGGCACGGTTGCCCGTCATGACCATGGGAGAGCATTGCCGCGAAGGCGGTTGTCGGAGAAGGCCATCATGAAAGCTGAGATTACCAAGCGCCCCGAGCTGACCGGCCGATCGTTTTTCATTGCGATCACGGTCGGCGTTGTCATTCTGCTGCTGACCGGCGGCGGTTTTCGAGCATTGGCGGCGTACTACTCACGGCCGCCCACCAGCGTTCCGATTCCCAAGGGCACGCTCGCGAAATTGCCGGTTCACATCGGCGATTGGGTTGGCGAGGACACCCCGATGGAAGAGCGGATCGTGCGGAAGACGAACACGGATGACCTCATTAACCGCCTGTACAAGCGAAGGGGCGGAAGCCAGGCGGTGTCCCTGTTCGTGGCCTATGGCGTGCGTCTGCGAGACCTTTCCCCTCACCGTCCGGAGGTCTGCTACCCGGGCGCGGGCTGGACACTGGATGACAGCCGGTCGCTCGAACTCAAAGGAGCCGACGGCTCGCCGATCCCTTGCCGGTTGTTGCGATTCCACAAGGGCACCCTCACCTCCGAGAAGATACTGGTACTGAACTACTACATCGTCGACGGCCGCTACTGTCCGGATGTGTCGCTCTTGCGGTCCAAGGCGTGGCGGGCGGACACCGCCGGCAGCTATTCCGCGCAAATACAGTTGACCTGCCCCGACAGCGCCGCATATGAGACAGAAAAGTATCTTCTTGACCTGACCGTCGGTTCAGCGCCGCTCATTCGCCGTCTACTCGCCGACGCTGTGGGCGGTACGGACCCCGCGGTCACCTCGATACCTGATCGCGTAAACCCCTGAGCCCTCCTCATTCCTCGATGCCGCTTCAGGAGGAGCAACGATATGTCGCACATAACGACCTCGCCGCTGAGACGAACGAGTCGGCCACCTCAGGTGGCGCTCCGAGCAGGCCGCCGTCGCAAGGCGCATGGAGACCGCAAGAAAATGACCGGCACACATACCAGTTGTTCCGTGGCCCGCAGGTGGCAGATCGATGCATCGGTCCGCCTCGGCGCTCGATGGCTCGGCGTCGCAGGGGTGCTCGCAGCGCTGCTCTGGTCTTACTGGCCGGTGATCAGTTCCCTCATCAGTGAATGGCGAACGGATGACAACTACTCAGTCGGCGGGCTGATTCCGCTGGTGGCGATCGCTCTGCTCTGGACCGATCGGAAGACACTGGCCCAGTGCACCGTTCAGCCTTCGTTGTGGGGGCTGGCGATCATCATCCTGGCCCTTCTGGGACGGGCCTTCGGTATGGTCGCGCTCTTCGAGTCCGCCGAACGGTATTCGCTTGTCGTGATGATTGCGGGGCTCGTACTGCTGATTGGCGGCCGGGAGGTATTCCGCAAGACATTCTGGGTCCTGCTGTTCCTGTTCCTGATGGTCCCGTTGCCGGGCAGAGTACACAATCTCGTCTCCGGACCGCTGCAGTTGCTCGCCACCACCGGGACGGTGATGACCCTGGAACTCCTGGGCATCACCGTGGTGCAGGAAGGGCACGTGATGGTGGTGAACGACAACCTTCGGATCGGCGTTGCGGAGGCCTGCAGCGGGCTCAGGATGCTGACCGCTTTCGTGGCCGTTGCCGCCGGCATGGCCTACATCATCCAGCGGCCACCCTGGCAGAAGTTCATCCTGCTCTGTTCGAGCATACCCATTGCCATCCTGTGCAACTGGGCGAGGGCGGTTGTGACCGTGTTCCTGCTGATCGCGGTCGGCAGCAGGTTTGCCGAGAAGTTCTTCCACGACTTCGCGGGCTTTGCGATGATGCCGCTCGCCCTCCTGGGTCTGGTCGTTGAACTGCGTATCCTTTCACTGCTCCATATTGAGGACAAGAATGGGCGACCGGTCGGGTCATGAGAGGCGACGTGGCAGCCCCCGCCGGTGCCTGGCGGCGGCGGCGACGGACGCCGCTGTGAGCGCCTGTGAGAATAAGAACGACAAAAAGCCGGTCCCGATGCGAGATGGCAGGCACGTCATAACAAAACCGGGCGGGCAACAGGATGCCGCAGCCGGGATATCGCCCGCGTGCCCGGGCCTGGCAGTCGCAAAGCGTTTACGAAGCAAGATTAGCATGCCTTCCCATTGTGGTTTACCGCGGTTGGCGAGCTGCCGCCAGCTTCAGGTTTTCATCGCTCGGATAGTATTGTTACGGTCGGCGAGGCAAGTTTTTTCCCGAAGGCGGGCGCAATTCCGTTGACGGTGCAGTCGGGGTGGGATAGACTGTAGGGTATCTTTGGTGGTGTCCGCGCACAGTTCGCGCCAGGGGAATCGGTGAACTGAGTTGAGGTACCGGTTGAGGATCGTTCGATCCATCCTGTTGGTTTTTTCGGTAGCGGGTGTCGTGCAATCCGCGAGCGCGGATCCGGTCTGCGCGCCTCTGGTACGATCCTCCGTGGTCAGCGGCAGCCTGGTGACGTCCCTGCCTGCACTTGCTCAGACGGAAGCGACGGCCGGCCGCGAGGCCTCTGCCACAACGGCCGAGTCTCTGTTCTGGCTTGAAGGTTCCTCGGGCCGGACGAGCGAGCAGATTACCAGCGAGACCCCCTCCGACACCGGTATCCCGGCCAGCACGAACGATCACATCTGGCAGGTGCCCGCCTTGCCGGGCAGTTCCAGCCTGTTCCTTTCGGCGGTCTTGAGCGCCGGTGCCCTGCACCTGGCCCGCAAGGCCCGCAACGTGCACATGGGCCATTTGCCGGCCTGGTACCACGACGCCTGCCCCGAGCAGATTGCCCACGCGGTCGTGTTTGACTTTGACCTGGCGGACATGCCGGTCTGCTTCACGGCCGAGATGGCGGCGGCGGGCGTGCCGGACAACACCCCGGCTTTCCACGAGTACCTGCGCGAGCCTTGCTCGCGATGCGAACAGCAATTCTTCCTTCCCGTTACCGCTCCTCGCGGGCCTCCGAGCGTTTCTTGAAACTGAGCCCGGTCGGGTTCTCTCTTTGCTGACTTGTCCGGCCGCCTCTTTTGATGACAGTTCCGCTGCTGACAAGGCGGGGCACAAACGGGCAGGCAGTGCAGCGACGAAGACAGATTTCAACGGCGTTGTTTCCGGTAACCCGGGAACGGCGCGAAACGGGAAAACGAAGAGGATACGTGAAATGAAAACAATGACCATTATGGGCGTTCTGCTGATGGTGGCGGCAACCGCCTACGCAGACCCCTACTACAACAACCGCCCGATCAGCCCGTTGGGCGACAATGGGGTTGACAACAATCTTCAGGAGGTTTTTGACAGCATCACCGTATCGGGCGGGATCGATGCGATTGCCGATCAGACGCCCTTTGCGGCGTTCTCGAGTGGTGCATCCGGCGGGTCCGTTGCCACGATGATCATCGAACTCGCAGCCAATCCGGGCGCCAACACGTTCGGACTCTATGACATCGCTGACCCCGCCAACAAAGCCGAAGTGTTCGCTGGTGCACAGGGGCAAGGAGCGATCGCTCTCATAGCCTTTCTGGCGAACGGCGACATCATGGTCAACGGTACCGTGATGGCCTCCGGCTTCGGCTCAGCGTTCGGCTTTTATCTGGGCGTACCCAGGGCCACGTTCTACTCGCAAGACGTGCTTAACCCCGGGGGGAATGCTCAAGCCCTTATTTATCGGGGCGACGGCTCAACCGTGCTCCAGATTCCGCCCTACGCCGCCGGTACCTTCGGGGTGGATGAGTACATCATTGCCTTTGAGGAGGTCGCGTTCGATCAGTCCGACAAGGATTTCCAGGACATGGTCGTGATGGTCGAGTCCATCAGGCCGGTACCCGCCCCCGCGGCGGTGCTGCTGGGTCTGATCGGCTTCGGCCTGATCGGCTGGATTAAGAGACGCTTTGCGTGAGCGCCGTTCGATTTCTGAGTTGCGGTCGTCTGCCGGAAGCCGGCGGGCAGACAACAAAAGGAGAGGCTGCATGACTGCGATCAAAGCCATCATGGCCACCGTCGCAGCCCTGGTCCTCGGGTTGTGTCCGGCCGTCGCGCGGGCGGACTATTACGCGAGCGCCCTGACCTCCAAGGGCGGCAGCATCACGTCCGTTGACATCACCCGGGTCGGGCAGCGGATGGGTGGAACCAGGACCGATCGCTTGCAGCGCTTCTACGGCGCCTACTCCAATCAGCTCTCTGACGGCAACCAGGATGCGACGGACCGCCAGGCCTTTCAGCTCGCGATCTGGGAGATCATGTATGAGGGTAGCGGCACATACTCCCTGATCAACGGCGATCTGTCCGTGGCTGGCGGCGGGTCGAGCAGCGTCATCGACCGGGCCAATAGCTGGCTGGCCGGTTCCTGGCAAACGAGCGGCGTCGTGGATAACCGCGGCGGCCTCGATGCTCTTCCGGGAGGCTCTGGTTCGGGCCCCCTGCCGCCGGACCCTCCGGCTCCTCCTGTTGTCACGGTTGTTCCCGTCCCTGGTGCCGTCTTGCTTGGCCTGTTGGGCTTCAGCCTGATCGGCTGGGTCAAACGGCGGTTTACCTGAGGTTGCGAAGTTCGTTTTGATTGTGATCGCCCGTCTCCCGGCCAGGTTGTGGTCGGGAGGCGGGCGAACAGTATGCTATGGCCGTGGAATTCGAGTTTGACGGAGATGCGATCCGGGACGGGCGCGGCCTGTCCAGAAGGTCCGCCCGTATCGAGACCGTTGACGCGAGCCGGATCAGGACCCGGAGGTGACGCCCATGCGATTCCTTGCCTTCCTGCTGATGACAACGTCCATGCTGGCTCTGGCCGCGTGCGGCCCCAGCCCCTCAGACGGCCCGAATCCCCCTCCTGACAACCCGGATCCCGGCGACAACCTCGCCGACTGCCAGGGAGCGACGTCGGGGACCACCTGCGCGGCAGGCGAGAAGATCGGCTCTTTCAGTGTCATGCACGAGGAGGGCTATTCGGTTCTTTCGGGTGAGGTTGCCGATGGGGTCGTGCCGGCCACGATCCTTCAGAAGGTCAGTGAGAGCGGCGATTGCGTTCTGCTGTGGGAAGTCGCCCCCATTTGTGAGCCTTCCTGTTCTCCCGGGACCACATGCAACTACGACGGGACGTGCATTCCCTATCCCAGTTCGCTGAGCGTGGGCACCGTCGTCGTCAAAGGTCTGAGCGAGCGCGTCACCATGGAGCCGAGCGTCCCTGGCAACACCTACCTCGACAATCCGCTACCCCATCCCGCATTCGACTCCGACGCCTGCGTTGAGTTGATCGCCGAGGGCGGCGACATCGCCGGGTTTACGCTCCACGGATTCGGCGTGACCCCGCTCGAGATCCTCGACGAATCGTGGGTCCTGCGGTATGACCAGCCGCTGACGGTCTCGTGGACGCCGTCCGGGGACGACGAGGGCAGCATCGTGCTGACGATCAGCATCGACCAGGAGGAGATCTGGCCGGTGAGACTTGTCTGCGAGGCGGAGGACAATGGCTCGTTCACCGTGCCGGCGGAGATGGTGAATGCATTGATGGATTTCGGCTACACCGATTTCGCGAAGGCGGATATCTACCGCCAGACGGTTGAAGCGACGGAGACAGTCTACGGCTGCGTCGAGTTCAAGGTGGCCTCGCACCGCGAGGTGGACCTCCAGGTGGAATGACTTGCCGCGTATGCCACGGGTCCAGGGCATTTCGCATCGAGCGTGTTTGCAGTACAGGCCGGCATGCTTTTCACTGAAACCCTCCGGACCTCCCATGCGTCGGAGATTAGCTCGACACCCGCGATAGGTCTTTCGCTGTGCAATTCGTGTTTAGACGAGGGGCAGAGGGGATATCCACCGGCGCTGGACGCCGGCCCCGCACCTATTCTCGCGCCGTCCTTCCGGTGAATGGTTCTGCCCGCTGATCCCGGAGGACACCCGCGCCCAGCCGGTCTCCTTCGCGTCGCTTGCCCCTCGACCGGGTCACCCGCCGATTACCTGTTCCCAGTCCCTGCCGCGTCAGGCCGCTGGATTGCCGACCTGCACAACAGGTCTTCCATCAGATCGTCTGTTCAGAGGAACCAGTCATGCGTCATTCGCTTTTGCCCGGCCGTATCAACGTCAAGGCCCTGGTGATCCTGGGGCTGGTCTTCATTCTCCTGGGGGGCGCGTTTGTCGGCGGGTACAAGATCCGCAAGCGGGTCGTGGCAAACAGAGCCCTCGCTGCCGGCCAGGCTGCCTTCGACCGCCGGGATTGGCCTGAGGCCTGCAAGCAATTGAAGGTATACGTGTCGAGGTACGCGGACGAGAATCCGGAAGTCCTCGGCCGGTACGCAAGAGCGAACCTGGCCGTCCGGCCGAGGACCCAGGCCAACACCCTGGCCGCCATCGCGGCGTACCGCAGGTTGATGCGGCTCAGGCCGGATGATGCGCAGGTCTGCCACGAGTTGGCCGGACTCTACATACGGGTGCGGGTATTCAGCGAGGCCGCCTATGTCTGCAGGCAGCGCCTGGACGCAGCCCCGGACGACCAGGAAGCGCGCCTGCTGCTTGCCAAGGCGCTGATCGGGTATCGCAAGCTTCCGGACGCCGCCCGCGAGCTGAAGATCGTCGTTCAGAAAGAACCGGCCACGCCCGAGGCGTACGTTCTCCTGGCGGGCATTGCCCAAGCCGACGAGTCGCCACCTGTGCAGAAGGACATTCTCGAAGTCCTCGCAATCGGGGCAGGAGTCGCCAGTTCGAAGCCGGCGGACCTGTCGGAGCAACTGTTGACGCTGGGCATCCAGAGGAACCCGGCTTCCCTCCTGCCGCTGGTGCGCCGGGCGCAGTTCATGAGACTCGTTCGCGGGAACGCGGCGGCAGCGAGGAAGGACCTCGAGGCCGTGGACGCGCTCAAACCCTCCGACCCTGATCTGGTTCTGCTGTTGTTCGAGGAGTGGCTGGAGCAACCCGGAGACGGTGTAGCCCGGGCGGAGGCGGAACTGCGGCTGTTGGAGGGTCTGGACGAAGCGACTCTCGCCTCGCACGACAAGGACAAGCGGGAACTGGCCCTGCCGCGCCTCCTGGCCGCCGTGAGTCTTGCGAGGCGAAAAGGAGATCCGAAACAGACTGTTGTTACTGTGGACCAGGCCCTCGCCGAGCTGACCGGCGACGACCGCCTGGTGTTTCTGCCGACGGCCGTGAGGGCCTACCTGCTGGGCGGGCTCCTGGATGAAGCCCGCCAGATGGTTGACGAGTACCGCCGAGGGGTCAATGAGAAGATCGAGCCGGGCGAAGCCTTGCAGGACGACGTCGTCATGGTTGAAGCGGGATTGGCCGAGGCAGAGGGGAAGCCCGACGCAGTCATTGACCTGCTGAGCCCGTTTGTGGCGGCCAAGCCGGACAAGAAAGCGGCCTGGCTGATGCTGATTCAGGCATATCGTCAGACTGCCCGCCGGCAGCAGATGCTGTATGCGCTGGAGACCAGCGCCGGACGGTGGCCCAAGGATCCCAATCTGGCCTCACAGCTCGCGGATGCGTATCAGGCGGAAGGTCGCTGGAGCGAGGCCCTCAAGTATGCCACCCTGGCTGAGCAGTCATCTCCGGCCGACCTTGGGAAGAGCCTGGCACGAATACGCCTGAGCGTCAATGTCTGGCTTGCCCGCGGGGCCGACCAGGAGGTTGGCAGCCACTTGCTCAGAGAGCTGACCGTCCTGCGCCAGCAGTACCCGCGGTCTGTGGATGTCCGCCTCCTGCAAGCCACGATCGGTGCCCGCCAGGGGTATCTCGACAACGTGATCGCCGATCTTGAGACCGCACTCAAGGAGTGCGATCGGCCATTTGCCGCGGAACTGATGCTGGCGCAGTGTTACGAACGGAAGAACCTTGCCGACAAGGCAGCGGCGTTGATGAAAGGGGCCATCCAACGGCAGGGGGATGTGGCCATGCCGCGAATGGCCCTGGCGGAACTCTACGTGCGTCTCGGGCGAAAAGATGAGGCTCGGTCTGTTCTGGAGGAAGCGTGCTCAGCTCTTGCGGGCGAGGAGAGGGTTCTCGCCGCCAAGGCTCTGGCTCAATTCCTCCTCTCCCAGGGGCAGCGGCCGAAAGGCATCGAGTTGCTTCAACAGTTGGCGACGGAGCGGCCGAAGGACCTGGATCTCCGAATGTCTCTTCTGCGGATTCCCGAGGTGCTGTCCGACTCGAAGCTGAGCCAGGGATTGATCGACGAGCTGAAAGCAATCGGCGGTGACAGACCGTTCCGATGGCACCTGGAGCAGGCCCGTCTCCTGCTGCATACAACCTCGCAGGGGACACCCGATGAGGCGCGGAGCAAGACGGCGGCGCAGGAGGCGGAGATTGCCGAGCACCTCAACGCCTGCATTGCCGCGGACCCCGCCTGGGCCCAGCCGGTCATGATGCTCGGGGCCATGCAGGAGCTGATCGGCAAGGACGATCTCGCGGAGCAGACCTACCGGCAGTATCTTCAGGCCCAGACAGCACAGGCGGAGGTGGCCGAGAGGCTCGTCCGGCTGCTGCTGCGTCAGCGGCGCTACGTGCCCGCCGCGGAGATCCTGAGGCAGGTCCCCGAGCAGATGCGCGCCCTTCCTGACATGAGACGGCAGGCAGTGAGCGTTGCCATTGGGGCAGGTGATACAGACTCGGCCATCCGGGATGTCGAGGTGCTCGTCGCCGCTGACCCGAAGGACGCGGCATCGAGGGTCGTGTTGGCCAGGCTGGTCTACGGTGCCGGCCAGGATGTGAACAGGGCGATGCAGCTTCTCGACGAGGCCCAGTCGATTGAGCCGGATTCATTTGGGGCAGTGTCCGCACGGGCTGAGATCCTGCACGCCGAAGGCCGGGACAAGGAAGCGCTGGAGGTGATGAACGCGGCAGTCGACCGACGCAAGGATTTCGCTTCATATCTGCTGCGGGCTCAGTTTCACCAGGCGATGAAGCAGTACGACCTCGCCGAGGCCGACTATGCTCATCTGACCCAGATGGAGGACGCGGTCGCGGCCGGCTATGAACTGCTGGGCAGGTTCCACGACAGCCGCGGCGATTCGGCCAAGGCAATCGCCACCTGGGAGACCGGGCTGAAGAAAGCCCCGGACGCGGTCGGTCTTCAGAAGCGCCTGGTGAAGGAGCTTCTGGACAGCCAGGAAGCCGGGATGCGAAGCCGGGGCCGGGCGATGCTTGAGGATCTCCTTGCTCAGACGCCCGATGACGCCGATCTGCTCGCTCTTCACAACGGTCTGCTTTCGACCGACACGAAACCGGCGGACATGGGGGAAAGGCTGGGTAAGGAGGAGACACTTCTCGAGCACGCTGCCGGGCTGAATCCTGGGAACGTGGATGCTCACCTGCGGCTTGTGGAATTGGCTCGCGCTCGGTGGGACCCCGCCAAGGCTCAGGAGCGGCTTGATCGGGCGCTGGAAGCCAACCCCGGTAATCCCCGGCTTCTCCTTATGAGAGCGGAAGTCGAGGCCGAGGCAGGCAACGATCTGGTTGCCCGGGCGCTGGCTCGAGCGGTACTGAGCAGGGATGCCAAAAACCTGGCCGCCTGCGGTCTGCTGACAACCCTTGCGGTTAAAGCAGGGGAATTCGACGTGGCAATGCCCCTCAATGACGACGCGCTGAAGGTTGCCCCCGGCCACGAGATGCTCCACGTTGTGCGGGCGGAGATCCTGACCGCCTCCGGGCGACGAAACGAGGCCATAGAGCATCTTGACGCGTTCTGCCGGAGCGAAGAGGGGCGAGGCAGTGCGGCCGCCCGGCTCATGCTGGCCGATCTGCACCGCGCGAACGGAGACTTGCCGGCGGCCGCAGCCTGCATCGACAGCGCTGAATCGATGGCCCGGGGTAACCCGGCCGTCTTCGCCGCCCGCGTCAACCTGCTGGCCGCGCGGAAGGAATTCGACGCCGTCCCCAGGCTTCTGGCGGATTACCGCTCGGAGAATCCCGATCGGCCGGCGGCGTTGCTGGTGGCCGCGAGCGCTCTGGTGAATTCGGGTGACCAGCAGGCCGTTCTGACGGCACGCAAGGTCGCCGATGAACTCGTCGCCGCGTTCCCGAATTACACCGAAGGGCACATCGCACGGGCGGAGGCGGCGCGGCAGGCAGGCGACCTGGAGGCTGCTGCTGCTGCATACCACGATGTCCTCAAACTGGAGCCTTTCCACCAGCGGGCCAGCAATGACCTGGCATGGTTGTTGGGCGAACAGTTGGGCAGGCCGCAGGAGGCCCTGGAGATCGCCGACAAGGCCGCCGCCCGGTATCTTAATGACCCGCATCTTCTCGACACACGCGGGGCCATTCTGATGCGCCTGGGGCGGTGGACCGACGCGCGCAGGGACCTCGAGCGCTGCCTGGACCTCGCCAAGGGTCTGCCCTCGACGCAGGCACATGCCGCGATTCGTCTCGCAAGAGTCCTGCGCGAGCTGAAGGAAGCGCAGGCAGCGAAGGTGCGGTTGGAGCAAGCCCTGCGGATCGACCAGGAGCATCGCGTATTGACCGAGGCGGAACGCAGCGAAGCCGCCAAACTGATAGGCTCATGAGCGGACTCCGCTCACCTCTGTCTGGCCGCCCGACGCCTGTCAGAGCACATCCGCGGAGCGCGGGAGGCGAATCCGCTTGAGCGCAGCCGGCGGGTCACCGCGCGGACGCTGTCGTGCTCATCCTCCGCGCTGGAGTCCCATGCCGTCCTGCTGGCAGTCACCCGGCTAATCGGCCGCCGCGGGTCTCCAACGCTTTCCCGCCACAATCATCACCTCTCCTTGAAGGCCCGCATCTCCTCCCTTCCGGGCGGGCTCGTTCCTGTCTCACTCTTACATTCAGTCGAAGAACCTGGCGGCGCGTGAGCTTCTCCAGGAAGCCGGAGGCATAACCATCTGACGACGGGTGGGTCCGGACGGCACCGGCGTTGACCCGGTTTGGGCGATCATCTATGCTGTTGCTGCCCCCGAGGAACGCGATAGCCGGCGTGTGCATGTCTGTATCTGTCTGGAGGCCCGCAGGCCATGATTCGCGCGAGCTTGTTCGTACTGGCTTGTCTTGTTTGGGGCTGCGCTGGGGGCGCCCGGAACGGCATCGACCTCAACCATAGCGCAACGGGAGACCAGGGGGTGATTCGCATCAAGCCGCATCACTTCGTCGATATCATTACGTCGTACGGTCGCGGAGAAAAGTTTGAGCCGCACCCGTACGGGCACGCCGTTCACACCGTGGCCGAGCGGATCCTGAGCCACCGCGACATCACCCTGGTCATGGAACTGGGGGCGGACGACATCTGCAAGCCGTGCAAGCACAACGTCAATGGCAGATGTGATGATGTTATCGACACCTCGTATCGGCCGAACGCTCCGCCTGGCAAGCAGGACTGGAACCTGCTTATCGACAGGCGGTGGTGCGAACGTCTGACACTCTCCGCGGGTGATCGTTTGACGGCCCGCCAGTTCTGCGAGCGGCTCCGCGATCAGGCTGGTGACATCACGGACATCTACCGCGAGATCCCGGCGGAGATGACCGCCGAGCGAGCCAAGGCGCTGCAGGCGGGCGTGCGGCGGTTTCTCTCGGGTTCCTGACGCGCTCAACCGGTCGAAAGCCGATCCCACACACGATGGGAGGTTCTACTCATGGAAGCGGTTCTCCATTCGGTGAGTTATGCCGGTCTCTGGGGGCAGGCTCGGCTGAGCCTGGAGGAGTTCATCCCTCGGGCGTCTGACTTGGGCTACTCCGGGGTCATGCTCATGACCAAGCGGCCTCACCTGTCTCCCCTGGACTATGATCGTCGCCGGCTTGAGCGGCTCCGGGAGCTTCTCTCGAAGCATCGGCTCAGCGTGCCCTGCCTGGCGGGCTATGGCGATCCGGGTGCAGGCCGTGCCGGCGGCGGCGTGCCGTTCGCCCCCCTGGCGGAAATGCAGTTGATGGCCATCCGGCAGTGGGCGGAGATGGCCCGGCTTCTGGGGGCCCGTATTCTCCGCCTGTTCACCGGCTCGGCCAACGATCACGAAGAATACACCGCCCAATGGGGACGCAGCGTGGAGTTTCTCCGTCAGGCCTGCGACATTGCCGGTGAGTTTGACGTGATCGTCGGGGTTCAGAATCATGACGATATCGCCGCCCACTATCTTTCGCTGGCGGACCTGATCGACGAGGTCGGCCGGCCCAACTGCAAGGCCTGTTTCGACGCATGGTCCGTGGCCCTCCACGGGGACGATCTGGCCCAAGCCGTGCGGCACATGGGCCCGCGGATCGTGCATACGACGGTTGCCGATTATGTCAGACGGCCGCGGTTCAAGTATCACCATCCCGGTCGCGGCAACAACTACGAGCGCTGCCTCGACGAAATCCGGGCCGTGCCGCCCGGCGAGGGGTTCATTGACTACAAGAAGTTTTTCACGGCATTGGGTGAGATCGGCTACCGCGGCGCGGTGGGCTTCGAGATGTGTTCGCCTCTGCGAGGCGGGGGCGACATCGAGAACCTCGACCGCTACGCCCGATTTTTCATCGAGTTCATCAGACCCTGGTGCGCAACGTCGAAATAGCAGAGAGAAGAACCATGTCCAGACTGAGCCGACGATCGTTGATCGGGAAATCGCTGCTGGCCGCCGGGACAACGGCGCTGTTGTCTGCAAGGCAGTCCAAGGGAGTCTCCGGACTGCAGAGGGCCCTTGGCCGGCCGTTGGGGGCGAACGATCGGATTCGCGTCGCGGTCGCGGGTATCCACAACCAGGGATCCGCGCACATCAAGTACTACTCGCAGTTGGCGAAGTCGCACAACGTGGAAATCGTCTATCTGGTCGATCCGGATTCCCGACTGTTCGAGTCGCGAGTCAAGATCGTCGAGGACCAGGCCGGTTACCGCCCGGCAAAGTGCGTTCAGGACGTCCGCCAGGCGCTGGACGATCGGGACGTCGACGCGGTTTCCATTGCCACGCCCAACCACTGGCACTCGCTCATCACGATCTGGGCGTGCCAGGCCGGCAAGGACGTGCTCGTCGAGAAGCCCATGAGCCACAATATGCACGAGGGGCGCATCGTCGTCGAAACCGCGAGGAAGTACGGGCGGGTGGTGCGGCACGGCATACAGAACCGCGACAGCACGCCGTACAACCAGATGATATCCGTGGTCCGGTCGGGCAAACTCGGCAAGCTGAAGGTGGCCAGGGGGCTTTGCTACAAGCCCGGCTGGGGGGAACAGAACACCCGCGGGAGCATCGGTTATGCCCCGTACAAGCGGCCGCCGGCGGAGTTGGACTTTGACATGTGGCTCGGTCCGGCCCCCAGGCAACCCTATCACGAGAATCTCGTGCACTACCGCTGGCACTGGTTCTGGGATTTCGGGAACGGTGACACTGGCAATCAGGGTATCAATGAGCTGGACATCGTGCGGTGGGCGATTCCGAACTCCACGCTGCCCGGGAGCGTCATCAGCTTCGGCGGACGTTTGGGGTATCACGACCAGGGCGAGACGCCGAGCACGCTGGTGACGATTGCCGATTACGGCGAGACCAAGCTCATATTCGAGACCCGGGGCCTCAAATCCGATCCATACTTCGATCTGCAGATCGGGGTGATTCTGCATCTGGACGGCGGAACCATCGCCTGTGATTTTGAGAAGATCCTTTTCTACCCGAAAGGCAGTAGTGAGACCGCCCCTCTTCCCGAGGTGCCGGTGGAGATGGGGTCTGTCGAGGGAGAAGGGGAGATACGGAAGTTCACGAACTTCCTGGCGGTGATGCGCAGCCGGAAGATCGCCGACTTGAGAGGTGATGCGTTGGATGCTCACCACTCGTGCGCTCTGGTCCACCTGGCCAACGCCTCGTTCCGGCTGGGCGGCAAGGTGCCGTTCCGCCCGCAGCCCGAGGAGCTGAACGGCGACGCGGACGTCAGGGAGGTGCTGGATCGCACGGAGCAGCATCTCGCGACGCACGGGATCAGTCTCGAAAAGGACGGGTACGTACTGGGGCGGAAGCTGGTCGTTGATCCGATGTCCGAGATGGTGGTTGATGACCCGCAGGCCGATGCTCTGCTGACGCGACACTACCGCAGGCCGTTCGTCGTGCCCGACCGGGTTTGACAGGGAGTCGATCGGTCTCGGTGTCAGTTTCCGGTGCGCGAAGCCTGCGTCCGGAGCCGCCCGACCTTTGTCATGTCGATCGGTTTGAACCCGATCTTCTCCGTAGGTGATCCAGGCTTGATTGTGAAATCGTCCTTCCCGGGGTTGACGAACAGCGGGTTGGCAATCACGGAGTGTCGGTCTTGTCCCGTCCATTCCTGCCATTGCGCGAACGTCCGGTCGCCGGGGAAGTCGAAGGCCTGGCCGCTTTCGCGGTAGTAGAGATTGTGGTCCAGTCGGAAATGGCCCTTGTCCCACCGCCACTGCCCATCGAACATGCGGGAAGCGGTGATGTACACGAGGTTCTTCTCGAAAGAAAACGACAGATGCTCCTCCTGGCCGCTGCGGGTCACGTTTTCGTCAGTGCCGCAGATGAACATGTTGTTACGGATGGTGTTCTCGCGGCCGTAGTTCAGGTGATAGGCCGATTGTGAAGTCCGGTAGACGACGTTGTTCTCCACGAGGATGAAGCTGCTGCCCTCGTCGTTGTATATGCCGCGACCGGCGCGGTCATAGGCCTGTACATCGTGAATGAGGTTGAACCGGATTGCCGTTCCGGGCGAGATGCCCAGGGTGTAGATTCCGCCCAGATCGCTCAGCATGCCCTGTCCGACGTGATGCACGTGGTTGTACTCAATGGTATTGCAGGCCGCCTTGCTCGGCCGATAACCCCACGTCCATCCCACGCTGATGCCTGAGTAGTTCAGATGGTGCACGTGGTTGTGAGAGACGGTGTTGGCCCAGCTATCGCCCACCCAGATGCCCACGGCACCGTGATGAACAATGCCGGCATCGCCGATTTCGCAATCGGTTACCATTGTGTGGCTGCTGTCGTGACCGATCTTGACCCCGCCGGCCCCCAGGTCGGTCAGCGTGCAGCCGGAAACGAGGTTGTTCGCGCATCCGGCCCGCAACTCGATTGCGTAGTTGGACACGTGCGTCACGGTGCAATCATCGATTCGACAGTTGACCGCGTCCTGAAGAATAATCGCACCCGGTATCAGCCTGGCCGCTTGTCCCCCCTGGCGTTCGCCGGGCGGCAGCCACCAGTCGTTGTGACTGAAGGTCAGCCCTTTCAGGTGAAGGTCGTGAACGGGGCGGTCGCGATCGGGATCTCCGGTAATCCGCAGCAGGTCATCGAGGAACGGGGCGATGACCTCCACGGCCTCCAACGATTCTCCGGGCATCGGGATGTAGTAGAGCAGGCCGGTTGTCCGGTCGAGATACCACTCGCCCGGGGCGTCCAGCTCTTCCATGACGTTCTTCAGGTAATACCGGGTCAGGATGTCCTGCCCCTCCTTGGTGGTGCCGAGCAGGAAGTAGCTCTCCAGGTTGAACCTGACCCTATGTGCCGCCTCGTCGATTTCCTTGAGGAAGAGATGGGATTCGTCCCAGACTTCCATGGAAACGTACTCGACATCAGCGAGGTTGCGCCAGTTGCGCAGATCACCCGGTCTGAAATACGCCGTGTCGCTGGTGGGCTTCTTCTTCTGCCCGGAGGGCGGATCCGGCAGCGCGGCCAGTCGGTAATAGCCTTCCCGCGGTACCCGCGGCCGATGGCGCCGCTGGCCGTTAACGAACAGTTGGCGGAAGTACCATCGGCCGTGCTTGACCTCCGGAATCGCGGCCACCCAGCACGCCTTGCGGTTCACTTCGCCCGCCCGCCAGCCGGTGATCAGCCGCCCGCCGCTGAGCACCGGTTTTTCATCACCATAGGCGGCGTACGTGACCGGTTTGCCCGGCGACCCGAAGTCCTGGGCCTCGTACACAATCGTCTCTGGGAGGTGGTACGTTCCCCCGCGAACAAGGACGGTGACAGCCTCGTCCGGCCACTCCCCCCTGGCCCGGCCGGCACGGACCAGGTCGCGAGCGGCGAGGATGGACGGCAACGGTCCGTCGGACTGGTCGGCCTTCGGGTCGGCCAGCGAGCCCGACCAATCCGCTCGGCCGTTGGGGGCAACATAGAGGCGTGCTGCCTCGGCGTCAGGTAGTCTGATCGCGCAGATGACAAGCCCGAACGCCAGCCAGCTCCCAATTGTGCTTGGGCAGCGACTCTCCCTGCCGCAATCCCGTGCAGCAGTGTTGGCCGGCCGGGTACCCGGTGTCATGAGCCACAAGTTGGTGTCCTCCTCTTGGCCTCACTCGGTTGGCCGGCATCATGAGATTTGTCGCCGCTCATCGTTGAGTCGGGCTACCGGCCGCCCATCGGCCGGCGCCAGAGGTCCTCGATGTCACGGCCGACCAAGGCCCGGCGGTAAACGCGCAATTCACACATCCGGCCATTGAAGTAGTTCTCGGCGCCGAAGCCGATCATCAGCGGTTGACGATTCGAGATGTCGAAGTCGGCCGGGGCAAAGGAAGGCGACACCGCCGCCAGGCGGCCGTTGACGTACAACTTCAGATGGGGACCTTCACGAACGGCGGCCAGGTGACTCCAGTCGCCCCCCAGATCATGATCGTAGGAGACGCATTGACCGGCCTGCCAGGAGAAGACATGCCCTGCCTCAGTGTTGTCGCTCGCGTCAGCGTAGCCGCGGCAAGTGGAAGCACCCAGGAATAGCCGGCCCTGAAAAATGGCCATGCAGGGAACGCGGTTCCACGTTTCGCGGTCCCCGGCGTCCCAATGCGGGTTGTTGACGATTTGCCTGATGAGCGTCCAGTCCTTCCCGCCTTCGTAGCGCCACACCTGTGATCTGGGAATCACGCCTGCATACAGCTTGCCGTTGTAGACCGCGAAGTCATTGATCTCGTTGCACACGAGCTTGGGATCGATACCGACGATGCCGCACTCCGTCCACTTGCCCGGCTCACCGTAGCGCATAATACGACCCGAGGGCCAGCCGCCAAGGTAGAGCCGTCCGCCATAGACAACCATCGAGTGAATCTGGCTGATCTGAAGGGAGTCAACCAGGTCGCCGATTCTGAGCCATTCCGTTCCGCCCTGATATAGCCAGGGATAGGTTCGCGAGCCGAAGAGCCGGCCGCGGTAGAGCATCATGGAATCGATCCGGTCAACCTTGGCCGACGACTGTTTGAGCATCTCCCATGTGCCGTCCCTGTTGAGTCGGAAGACGTGCATGCGATCATCGGCGACGTACAGGTCATCGTTGAAGGAAGCGAGGGAGGTGGCCCGGCGAGCGTCGTCGATGGCACCAAGGTCGTGCCATTGCGCCCCCCCTTCGTATCGAAACACGTGGGCCTGACCGGTTTGTCCCTGGTTGACCGCCACCCAGTCCCAGGTGCCGTTGCCGGCGTAAAGCCGGTCGCGATGAATCAACATGGACATGACGGAATGGCAGCTCGGGTCGCTGCCCAGCCGGCCGCAGTCCACCCACTTCCGGCCGCCGGCAAATCGGTAAACGCGGCAGGCATCTTCCGGCCTGGCCGCGTCGGCGATGCCCGCATAGAGCTCGCCCCTGAAGACGATCAATGTGCTGATCAGCGTGTTGGTGGCCGACGGCCGACCATGATCGATCCAGATTCCCATGCGCGCATTGTCGATCCCGAAATGCACGTTACGCACATCGCTGATGGACGAATACGCAGGTGAGCTGCCGGTGATGTGCAGATTCAGGCCCCGTCGGGTGGCGGGGTCGTACTTGTTGAGGATGTCACCGGGCACGTCCGTCATCGGGGTCTTGCATCTGACCCAGACGGAGATGGTGAAGTCGCCGGCGGCGAAGTCGATCGCGTCGGTACGGGGCACCTCGATGTACTGGCCTTGGCCCTTGAATTCGGCGGCAGACGAACCGTGGGGGCCGGCTGGGCCGAACGTCACGCTGTGGTTAACGCCGTGATGGCCGTGACCGGAGTAGTCCTGGCTGTCCGTCCGCAGCTTCCAGTAGCCGATCAGACCTTCGTCGGAATCGCCGATCCGCGAGGCCGTCGATCGGACGGGCCGCTGGCAAGAGGCGAGCGGGACTGACATCAGAGCAAGACTCAGGCATAACAGGCAAAGGGCGCGGGGCGCGCGGCCTTCTCCGTTTGCCTGAAGGCGGTGCCCCCCTCGTCTTGCCGTTGGCTGACTGCACCTCTGTCGCATCCTTTCAGCGATCCTTTCTCCGACCGATTCGGCTCGTGTCGATCGGCTTGAATCCGAGTTTCTCCGCCGGCGAGCCGGGTCTCAGTGTGAAATCGCCTTTCTCGGGATCGACAAACAGCGGGTCTGCAATGATGGAATGCCTGTCCTGCCCGGTCCATTCCTGCCATTGTTGAAAGGTGCGGTCACCGGGCCAGTCAAAGCTCTCACCGCTGGCGCGATAGTAGAGGTTATGGTCCATCGCAAAGTTCATCTGTTTCCACAGTATCTCGTAGGCATGCATGCGCGGCAGACGGGTGTAGACGATGTTGCGCTCCAGAGTCACGGTCGGAGGCGGATCATCCCGATTCGAGCTGGTAACCTCGGCTATCCCGCCGAAAGCGAGGATGTTGTTACGCAGAAGGTTGTCTGTTCCGTGATTAAGATGATAGGCACTGTCGGTGCAGCGATACACGATGTTGTTCTCCATGAGGACGTGGGCGCAGCGTGAATCATTGTACATGCCGTTGCCCCCGTTTTGGTTGGCGAGCACATCATGTATCAGGTTGTTGCGGAGCACCGTACCCGGCGAGTTGCCCAGCGTGTAGATGCCGCCCATGTCGCTGAGTTGCCCGCGGCCGATGTTGTAGATGTGGTTGAACTCGACAATGTTGTGATGTGCCGAGGGAACCTGCTCGATGCCCCAGTACCATCCGACCGAAACGCCAGTGTAGTCGAGATCGAAGATATCGTTGTGCGAGACGGTCGTGTGGCTGGCCTTGCCGACCAGCACACCGATGCCCGCGCGGAACACGTGCCCGCCGTCATGGATGAGGCAGTTGTCGACGGTGTTGTTCTCGCTGACGTCGTGAGGTGGGAGTACTCTGGTTGTTGCCCCGATGCGAACGCCGCCGGCCCCGAGGTCGTGGACGTGGCAGTTGACGATCCGGTTGAAGGAGCATCCGCGGTTGAAATGAATCGCGTATTCGCCGACCTGAGCCACTTCGCAGTCGATCAGATCGACATGCTGAGTCCCGTCGGCCGAGATGGCCGCCGACAACATCGAAGCCCCCTGGCCGTCGACACAGTCCTCTCGGCTGACCTGCCAGTCGGCGTGGCGGAACGACAGACCCCTGAGCGTGATGTGATGGACATAGTCGCCGTTGACCCGGTCGCCATCGAAGATGACGAGTTGATGCAGAACCGGCGCAATGAATTCCGCCTTGGGTACCTCCTCGCCGGCTCGAGGCTTGTAGCTCAGGGTGCCGGCCCAGCGGTCAAGGTACCATTCTCCCGGGGTATCCAGGGCTTCGATGCCGTTCTCGATGAAGTAACGCTGCTTGTCTTCGAAGAAGCTGAAGGGCCAACCCGATTTGTTGGTGAATCGAATGACGCTGTTGTTCTCGTCGATCGAATCGATCCAGTGCAGCGAGGTGGTCCACGAATGATAGACAAATACGTTGACGTCGCCGAGGTTCTGCCATGGTTTGATGTCACCGGGCCTGAACCGGAATCCCTGGCGTGACCGGTCCTCGTAGCGGTCCTTGGTTTTCGGATCGAGGCCTGGCATCGGACCTTCCGTGCGAAGGTAGTCGTTGTTGGGTGTGCGGGCGCGAATGGCGCGGCGTCCGTCGACGAAGAGCTGTCGGAAGAACCACTCGTAGTTCTTGGTTGTCTTGACCTTGGTGGTCCAGGTGCCATCGTCGTTGCGTATCCACTCGGTCTCGATACGCTTGCCGCCACTGAAGACGGGGGTCTCGCCGGGGTAGGCTGCGTAGGTGATGGGGGCTCTGTCCGTGCCGGAATTGGCGGGCTTGAAGGCAATCGGCTCATCAAGCTGGTAGGTCCCGCCTCGGAACAGGATGGTCACCGGTTCGGTTCGACCGGATCGCTTCAATTCCCGCACTGCCTGCTGGGCCCTCGCAAAGGAAGCGAACGGACCATCGTTGCTCTTGTCGTTTTTGGCGGGCAGTCTGCCGGACCATGTATCTTGGCCCTGGGGAGCGACAAAGAAGTCGGCGACCACGGCGTCAGAGGCCGGCTCCGCAGCGCAATGTCCCGACCCGGGAGCCACCGCCCAGCATACCCACCCGCACAAGTACAACAGACCGGATAGCGTGCTCAACAAGCCGTTCATTGCCTACCTCCTGCCGGACAGCACCGCCTTTTCGCTATGCCAGCCAGGGGCGTTTCCTTTTCTGCGCGTCCGGCCACAGGCCGACGAGAATGTTGACGTCCTGGACCACCTGGAAATCGAACATGCCCACGCAGGCGAAGTCGGCCCCGTTCTCAAACGCGTATCGGAAACCGGCCTCGGGCTTGATCGCCCCGGCCGCGAGTATCTTGTAGGCGATCCAGGGCTTGTTCACCGTCTGCATGAAGTCGATCGTTCGCTCGGGCTCGAGGCACCAGTAGTTGTCGTGCGGGTTGTCGGATACGTCCACGAACTGATCCTCGGCTTCAAGCGACCAGTAGTCGGGTCGATGAAGGGTCTTCATGTAGAAGTCCAGGTCGATCCTGGCCGCCTCCAGGGCCATGGGGACTTCCAGTTGATGGGCGCCCGTGCCGGCGATTTTCCCGCGGCTCCTGATGAAATGAATGACCTTCTCGAAGAGATCCACGCGATTCGCCTTGATCCACCGATCGGCGATGTTCCCCTGGATGTAGGCGCCCACCGCACCATTGTCCAGGGCCCATTGGGTGTTCGACGTAAGGTCGTCTTCCTTGGGATAGACCTGGGCCAGCCACTGGATCTTGCCGCCCCTGTTCCAGTACTTGTGCAGGATGCGGATCGTGTTCTGATCGGTGCGCAGGATCGCCGTATTGATCCCGCACGACTCGCACAGTCTTAAGGTCCCGATGACCTTCTCGTCGGTGAAGTACTCCTTGAGCAGCGGCGATACATAGATCAGGTCGCGGGCGTGAGCGATGCCGCTGATCAGGTTGCCGCCACAGATCAGGCGACTGATTTCGACCTGCCCGATCCGCCCGTGGGGAACGCTGCCCTGAAGGTCCTTCACGCTGCCCAGGCGGTCCGACTGCCGGGTAGCGCTCGTGGTGGCGGCATAGGGGCTTCGCAGAGCCGCCGTCAGTTGCTTCTCCTCGAAGCTTTCCCGCCGGGCTGCCCTCCAGAAACTGATGAGAAACGCGCCAATGAAGGGAAGGACGGCCAGACCGGCGAGCAGGTCCCGGCGCCTGCCCGAAGCCTGAAGGGCCAGTTCAGCATCGCTGGGCGGCTCCGCGATTGCCCATGCCGGACTACCAGGCAAGCCCCCGGCGGTGATCTTCCGTCTCCGGCGGAACAGCCGGCCCAGGCCCCAATCCGAACTCTGCGGGAAGAACAGCAGAAGGCCCAGCGCGATCATCTCCACGACGTTCTTGTTGACGATCAGGTAGTGGCCCTCCGTGCCGGTCTCGCTCATGTGACCCGGCACGGCGGGGTTGGCCAGGTAGTACAGGAGCAGGAGCAGGATGCCGGACGCACAAGCCCAGCGGGTCAGCACACCGAGGAACAGGGCCAGGCCGATGCCGATCAAGCCCCAGATGTTCAACAGGTCGACGACCCTCAGCACCTGCGGATGGGCAACGATCCAATGGAAGAAGTCCGAAAGGATCCAGTGGGATTCAAGGAGATAACCCGCGGACGTCCAGTTCGGTTCGAAAACCTTGACCATGCCTTCGTAGAGGAAGTGCCATCCGATCACTAAGCGGAGCATGAACAGGGCAGCCGCCTGGATGCCGGGGAGGCGGGAGCCTAAAGCCGGGGAGCTGCTTGTCATCATGATCTTCCTTTCTCGCGCCACGTTCCGTCACAGGCGGAGAATCGTTCGGACGCCATTATCCCGGCGTATGAGACTTCAGTCGGCCGATCCTGCTTGTGTCGATCGGCTTGAAGCCGATCCTCTCGGCCGGCGAACCGGGCTTCAGCCTGAAATCGCCGTTCTTCGGGTCCACGAACAGCGGATCGGCGATGATCGAGTGTGTGTCCTGGCCCGTCCACTGCTGCCATTGCGCAAATGTGCGGTCGCCGGGCCAGTCGAATTCCTTTCCGCCAACCATGTAGTAGAGGTTGTAGTCAAAGGTGTAGTTCTTTCCCTCCCACATGCGGGCGAACGCGTGCATGCGCGGCAGGTCCCCAAAGACTCCTGGTTCCTGATCGCCATAGATGATGTTCCGCTCCACGATGATCGTCGGGGCCTGGCTCTTCGGGTCGGAGCTGGTCACCTCGGCCCGCCCGGCAAAGGCCAGGATGTTGTTGCGCAGAACGTTGGTCCGGCCGTAGTTCAGATGATAGGCGCTGTCGTTGCAGCGGTAGACGATGTTGTTTTCGAGGAGAATGAAGCTGCTGCCCTCGTCGTTGTAGAGGCCGTTGCCGCCGTAGGCGAAAGCCTCGACGTCGTGAATGAGATTGTAGCGCAGGACAGTGCCGGGCGAGGAGCCGAGAGTGTAGATGCCGCCCATGTCGCTGAGCAGCTTCTGGCCGATGTGGTGGATGTGGTTGTACTCGATGATATTGCAGGCCGCCTTGCTTGGCCGGCTGTTGCCCCAGACCCAGCCGACGCTGATGCCGGTGTAGTAGAGATGATGAATATGGTTGTGCGACACCGTGTTGCCCCAACTGTGGCCGACCCAGACGCCGACCGCGCCGTGAAAAATGAGCCCGCCGTTGGCTATCTCGCAGTCGATAACGGTGTTGTGATGGCTGTCCTCGTTCAGCTTGACCCCGCCGGCGCCGAGGTCGGTCAAGGTGCAGCCGGAGATCACGTTGTCTCTGCACTCGGCCCCGAGTTCGATCGCCCAATTGGAGATCTGGGAGAGGCTGCAGTCGGTGATCCGGCAACCGTGGGCGTTGAGCAGAAACAGTGCGGCGGGCAGCCGGGCCATGCCCTGTCCGCCGGCGGACTTGTCGGGCGGCAGGAACCAGTTGTTGTGCCGGAAAGCCAGGCCTTTGAAGACAAGAGACTGAATCGGCCGGGGCGTGGGGCCCTGGCCGGTCGCTCGCGGCCCGGTCCAGAACGTTCTGTTTCTCTCTTCCAGCGGATTCCGCGGTTCATCGCCGAATAGGCAGAGCAGCTCATTCAATCGCGGAGCGATGACCGTGGTGTTGTCCGGGGTTTCACCGGGCAGCGGCAGGTAATAAAGCACGCCGCTGACTCGATCGAGATACCATTGTCCGGGTTGGTTCAGGGCTTCGCGCACGCCAACCATGTAGTAGCGGCCGTGTTTGTCATCCGTAATCGTTGAGCCGGGACCCAGGTAAGCCGGTTGGGTGAACTCGATGGTCCGGGTCGCCTCGTCCAGGTTGGCGGCAAACAGATGAGCCTCGTCCCAGCTCATCAGATAGACGAACTCCACGTCGCCGAAATTGTGCCATTCTTTGACGTCCCCCGGCCGATAGCAGGCTCGGTCGTTCTGGCTGGCCTTATCGCGGACGCCTTCTCTTTTCAGATATCTCTCGCTCTGGGGCGGGATGCTGGCGAACTGGTACCAGCCCTTTTCGGGCATTTGGGGGCGCGGGCATCGCCGGCCGTTGACGAACAGTTGCCGGAAGTGCCATCGGCCGTCCTTGACCTCGGGGATTTCGACAGCCCAGCACGGTCGGCCGTTGATCTCCGCGCTGCGCCAACCGCTGATGACCCGCCCGCCGCTGAGGATCGGGCTTTCGTTCTGGTAGGCGGCATACGTGACGGGCTTGCCCTCCGTGCCGGAGTCCTGAGGCTCAAAAACGAGCGGGTCCGGGAGATAGTACGTTCCGCCGCGAACGTATACGGTGATGGCCTCATCTGTCCACTTTGCGTCTGCCCGGCGCGACCGGATCAGGTCTCGGGCGGCTGCGATCGAGGGCAGGGGGCCGTCGGAATGGTCGGCGTTGGCCGCCGCCAGTGTTCCAGACCATTCGATCCTCCCGGTCGGAGCCACGTAAAGGGTCAGGGCGCCGGCCGTGTCAATCGTCAAACACAGCAGGATCATTGAAGCCGGAAGCACCAGCGGAGAGACCGGTCGGTTGTCTCCTGTTTTCATCCTGCCCTCACTGCTGCGACGCCGATCCCATCGCCGGATGAGACCGGTCGCCGGCACCTGTCATTCAAACACAACGAAACCGAATGTCTCGGCCCGGTTGTCCAGCGAAGTGCCCTGCGTATTGCCCCACACCGTGTACAAGGCGCCCTCGACATGACGCCATCGCTGGAGGCCCAATCCCCAGACCCGGCCTGACTTCGGGGCTTCGGCCTTCAAATCCTTGAACGGAATCCGGATCTCGATCTGCCATGCATCGTCTTTGATAATGGCTTTCCTCTCGACGTCTGCTTTCAGCGAGCCGGCCCCGGCGCTGCCCGCCCGGTGGCCCCGGCCGTCCCACATCGTGCCCAGAGCGTTGAACACGAACTGCTCGTAGCCGTTATACTCCAGTTTCCGGTCGAGGTAGATGACGATGCAGTCGTCCGCCCACACGTCGCGATCGTCCTTGTCGACCCGTTTACGGATCTTCGCGATTTCCGGCTCGATGAGTCTGACAGCCGCGTAAAGGGCCTGGTCGTCATAGGCCACGGCGAACTCGGTGGGTTGCGGTTTCTTGCTGGGGTCAAGAAAGACCGTGTTGACGAACGAAACCCGGTTCTTCCAGACCGGCTCGTTCAGCTCTCCGTCGATCACCGGCTTGCGATCCAGCCGGGTTGCCAGGATCCACGGTTTTCGACCGCTGCGGGCCGAGCTCGGATCAACCATCGCCTCGGCGTTGGCCCGCCAGAACGAATCCGGCCGATGCCGGATCAGTTTGTCGATCCACGGTCTGGCCTGATTCTTTTTCTGTGCATCCGCCAGGACCTGAACGATCCGAAATACCGACTGAGGCCAGTTCTTGGCCTCCGGATGGGCATCGGCCAGGCGCCCGTAGGTGGCCTGGATCTCCTCGGGCGTGGCATCATCGCTCAGCGTGTCCATCAGAGCGTCCAGGTCATCCAGTGACACGCGGTCGCGGTATTGTTCCCAGAAATCGTCAATCAGCCGGCGGGCCTCGGCCTTCTTGCCTTCTCCTCGCAGCTTCTTCACCTTCTCCGCTGTCTGGCGCTGTAACGATTCGTTGACCATGCCCAGTGGTTCGCCGCCGCCGCGAGGCGACTGATGAGGCCCGATCGGGCCGGACGCCTTCATGCGGAAGACCCGAACGCCATACGGCGCGAAAACGAGTTCGATCGGCCGGGCGTCGCGGATCACTTCGCGATCCTCGGAGGGAGGCCAGCCGTCCATGGAGGTGAAATCACGGCGTTCCAGACTCCATGCCTGAGGGTGATCGGCCATCACTTCGCGAACGGTGATGCTCGGTGCCCAGCCGAAGGAGAATCGCGCCTTGGCCTCGCGCGGCTCGCAGTTGGCGGCCAGCATCCAGACTTCGCCCCCGACTTCCTTGATCATGACATCGATCCGCGCACCGGGGTTGTCGATTCGGGTGTGAGTCAGAAGCGGCGAATCCGGCCTGGTGGCCGGGGCGAACAGGACGGGCTCCAGGCGATGGACCTCACTGACGCAGCGCAGGATGCTGGCCCAGTGGTCGGGATGATCAAGACGGACGCCGACGGCGTACCAGGAAATGCCTTTGGCCCCGTGGATGAGGGCCAGATACATGTTCAAGCGGTTCTCGACCGGGCTGATAATCGGGCCCCACGAGGCGTTCACGACCAGGACCGGCTTCTTGTGGTCAACGGCCTTGTACGCCGCGTCGACGGCAAGGCCCTGGTACGAATACGGCTGGCCCACGATGTGGGGATACGGGTCGATGGAGAAAACATCCACGATGCGCGAAGAACGCGGGTAGTAGGTTGGATAGAGATCGTTGAGCATGGTGAAATGGTGCGGATCGTGCTGGCGGATGAAGGCGGCCCGGTGCTCGTCGATCGTCATCATCTCTTCGCTGTGGCCGGCCTCATCAGACATGAGATACCCCAGCAGGGCGGGGTGGTGCCGGGCTGCGAGCAACTGGTTTCGTGCCCGCTTGCGGCCGGCCGATGTCTCGACGTCGGGAACATGGCCGATCACCTTGATTCCCAGGTCCTCGGCCCGGTCGAGCACGGCCAGGCGCGCGGAGTCCGGCGCGAGGTCGTAGGTCTCCAGGGTCGTATTGAAGCCCCAGTGTGCCAGCTCAGGACTCGAGATTCCATAGTACACGTAGATGGGAAAGAAGGGCCGCCCGTCGATGGTGATGTTGTTGTTCTGATCCGTGGCAACGTGGTGGACGGGCCGGGGTGCGCTCAGGCCCGCGCCTGAGGCCTGGACTTCGTTGAACGCCACGTAGGGTGCGTGCGGATCGACCGTTTCCAGCACCTGGATCTTCAGGAACCTCAGATACTTCGGCTCCGGAAGGCGAATTTCCTGCCACGGCGAGCTGGAATCGAGCTTGAGCTCCGCGACCGTCAGCTCCTCGAGCGAATCGGCATCCATGCCGCCCAGGATGCGCAGGCGTCTCGGGCGAGTGCCCGGCCCGGCCTTTTCGGGAATGACCTTCTCGACGCCCACCTGCCGTGTCTTCTTGTCCCGCTTCTCAATCTGGACGGCTTCGACCGGCCCGGTGTGAACTCGCAGCGAATGAATCCGGCTGAGCCCGGGAACGTAACGGACCGGACCGTTCAAGGCCAGCAGCACCCATTGCTGGTCGACGGGCGTGCCGGCTTTCGAGATCCAGCTCGTATCATCCAGATCGTCGATGAGGTTCTGGGCCTCACTGACCCAGTAATCCTCATCCTCGTTTCCGTAGAGGCTCGATGAAGCGATGGCGTTCAGGCATTCAGGCCGGTCCGTTTGCTCCGGATCGCGGACGCCCGTTGGTTCGAGGTAGAGGTCGCCGTCCTTGGAGGAGAAACGCCAGCGGGCCGCGGGGACATTGTTGACCGGCGGCTCTCCCCTGCGAGGGAAGGGTTGTCCCCAGAAGCGCCCGGCGGGGTCAAAACGCACGCACATGCCCAGTCTGTTCGTAGGCTCCTGCTTTGACGGAAGGGTGAGGCAGAAGGACTGGCCGTCAGGGTTGATGACTGCCTCGTGGATGTCCGAATGGGAATCGAGCTTGATGAATTCCGCGCTCCCCCAGGAACCGTCCGGCTGACGGCGAGAAAACCACGGTCCGCGCCAGAAACGTCCACGCATTGAGATGAACAGCAGCGACCGCCCGTCGTTCGACACGCTCGGCAGCGTCTCGTCGTACTCCGAGTTGATCAGGGCGCTAAGACGCACCGGCCGGGACCACGTGCGGCCGTCCCATCGAGTTTCGTAGAGGTTGAAGTCGCCGCCTTCGCGATCAGACGAGAAAAGCAGGGTATACCCGTCCGGGCAGAGCCAGGGGTCTCGCTCGGTTGATCGCGTGTTGACCGGTGAGGGCATCGGCACAGCCTGCCCGAGAGAAACACTCGTGCCGAGCGGCCACACGAGTGCCGCGAAAGCCAGGCCGGTTGGTTTCCACATCATGATGGTCTCCCAGTTTTCTCCAAAAATGATCGCCGATGGGCCAACGCGGCCGTTGATGAAACCGGTGAACAGCCTGCGGCGCACACCTTCCACGTCGCGAGATGGGCAGCGCGAGCGCCGGCCACATCGTCACGTCATCTGATTGCCTCGGCAACGAGGCTGTGCGGTGCAACGGGGATGCGTCGATTCCGCCACCCCTCTCCCCGGGGGCAATTGGAGAGGAAGGGATCGCCATGGGCTCTGGCCTGTTCCGGGTCTTCGCCGGCGTTTCGCCGGACAAGCGGTTCTCTTCCCGGTATAATGACCGCGAGCAACATCGGATCCGGCTTGTCAAGAGGAGACTTCTCTCCCTTGGCGACCTGATCCGGCCATGATTATGACACAAGGCATCGTAGTCCGCAACAGGCGAGGCTCCGCATGATTCCATTGCGACGAAGCATGGTTTGGCCGGCCGTGGTGCTTGTCATTTCATCCGCGAACATCGGGCAATCGTGGGGGCAGTCGCGTCAGCTCTATTGGGGCGACATTCACAACCACAACGCGGTCGGATACGGTAAGGGCTCACTGCAGCGCAGCTACGACATCGCTGAGAGCCGCCTGGATTTCTTCGCTTTCACCGCCCACGGTCACTGGCACGACATGCCCATCATGCCCGAGAATAAGCACCAGAAATGGGTGAACGGCTTTGCGGTCACGCGCGAACACTGGGACGAGGTCCGGCGGATGGCCAAGGATCGCTACAAGCCGGGGCGGTTCGTTCCCTTCGTGGCTTACGAGTGGCATTCCAGCACGTTCGGAGACCTGTGTCTGATATACCCTTCGGACGCCGACACGCCGCTGGAGTATTTCGATCACATATCCAAGATCCAGGGCTTTGCCCGAGAGAAGGGTGCCTTGCTCATCCCGCACCATCCGGCTTACAGTTCGCAGTGGCGTGGGGCGGCGTTCGAGTTCCTGGACGAGGGCGTTTCGCCGGTAGTGGAGTTCTTCTCGGAGCATGGTTTGGCCGAGACCGACCGCGGGCCGTTCGACTACGTTCGCCACAGCAACGGCGGACGGTGGACGCCGAGGACCCTGCGGGCGCTGCTGACCCGGGGCGCACACGTTGGCGTTGTGGCCAGCACGGACAATCATAGTGGTTATCCTGGTGCCTATCGTGAAGGGCTGGTTGGCCTCTACGCAGACCAGTTGACGAGAGAGGGTGTTTTTGAAGCGCTGCGTGCCCGGAGGTCATTCGCGGTCACCGGCGATCGCATCACCCTGGACTTTCGCATCAACGGCCACTGGATGGGTGAGATCCTGCCAGCGACGCCGCAGCGGCAGGTCACGGTCACGGCGAGCGGGTGGGATGAGATTGCCTCAATAGAGTTGATCAAGAACGGCCGTGTGGCCGCCCGGGCTTTCCCCGCGGACGCCGATATCCGCCCTCTGCCCTGGTCATCGCCGGTTCTGTGCCGCGTCGAGTTCGGCTGGGGACCCTGGGGTGACCTGGCGATGGCCCGCGTCTGTGACTGGGATTTCGAATTGGAGGTCACCGGCGGTCGAATCGTCGAGGCCCATGGTTGTTTCCGCGCCGGCCCGTTCGACGAGGATCGGCGCAACAGGGTGGAGAAGCTGTCGGAGAAGTCGTATCGGGTCCGCTCCTACACCTCGCGCAAGGAACCGCTCGGCGATCTGGTCAACAACAGCGTGGTCCTGAGAATCGAAGGCGGCCCGGAAGCCGTTCTCAAGTGCACGATGACCCGGCCTGTCGCCATGAAGATAGAGAAGAACCTCAAGGATCTGTCCTTGGAGAACACCCTCGAGTTTACCGGCCCGTTTACCAGTGAATCGATTGTGCTCCAGCGGCTGGTTTTCGCGCCCCACTATGCGGGCCGACTTGAGTTCACCGACGGGCCGGACGAGGGCTCGAAGGAGGACTGGTACTATGCACGCGTCGCGCAGACCAACGGGGATTTGGCTATTTCGAGCCCCATCTGGGTAAGAAACTCGCCGCCGTAACGCGTCGCTGCGGCTTGTACTCAAGCGGATGTCGCTACCACATGGAGATATCATCATGCCAAGAGCAACTGCCTGCAGGCTTGTGTTGTTGCCGGTACTGGGTGTTCTGCTGTCCGGCTGTGTTCAGATGAAGACCGAGGGCCTACAGGGTGTCACGTCGACCGGTCGGTCCACTCTCAGTTTCGTGAAAGAGCCGGTTCGGGACGTGCCCGTCGCCTACGACGTCGACGTTGTTGTGGCCGGTGGAGGCATCTCCGGCGTGTTCGCGGCTCTGGCCTCGGCCCGCGAAGGTGCACGGACCGTGCTGATCGACCGGTTCGGCTATGTCGGCGGGAGTTTCGGGCCGGGCATGATGTCTCAGCAGGGACCGATCGCCGAGCACGGCGATGCCCCGGCCAGCGGCCCCGCGGGTGATCCGGTGAAAGGCGGTCTGACCGGGCTGCCGAAGGAGTTCGGCCGGGAGTACTTTGCCCTGGGGCCGGCTGCGCCCGAACGATTCCTGGCCGACTCCAACAAGTGCGCCTATGTCGCCCTGAAGATGCTCAAAGAGGCGGGCGTCACGCTCATGCTGTCCGCTTACGTGGCGGACCCGATCATGGAAGGCAACCGGGTCTGTGGGGTGTTCGTCGAGAACAAGTCCGGCCGTCAGGCGGTCAAGGCCAAGGTGGTCATCGACGCCACTGGTGAGGCCGATGTGGCCCGCCGGGCGGGCACGCCCATTCTCCAGCCCAAGGCTGAGACCTATGAGCTCGATCATCACTCGCCCACGGGCATGGGCATTTGGGCTATCGTCGCGGGTATTGATCCTGCCAGATTCAAGGGCGTGGACGCTTCCGAATTTGGAGCGAAGAAGGACATCGACGGCCTGGCGCAGGTGGGCTGCGGTGGTCTGGTCGAGATTGGTCCCGAGCGACATATCAGGGGAGTCAAGGCTCAGCTCGTTCGCCCGCACCCAAAGGTCGACGCGGGCAATGCCGAGCACATCTCCCTGCTCGAAGCGGGCGTCCGGATGTACGTATTCGAATTCGTCCAGCACTGTCGCAAGACCGTTCCCGGGTGCGAAGACGCCTACTTGCTTTTCATCGCTCCGTATCTGGGCTGCCGTGGCGGGCCGTGCATCGAGGGCCAGTACACGCTGACGATGCAGGACTGCCGCGAGGGAAAGCGCTTCGACGACGTCATCTATCGCTACGGCGAACCGCGAGCGTTCCGCTGGATGAACGAGCATGGACGCGTCGAGTGGACGGACGTACCTTACCGCGTGATGATCCCCAAGAAGACCGACGGGTTGATCGCGGTGGGGCGGAGTGCCTCCGGGATTCCGGACACACTGCTGCGCAACCGCGAGGGCGTGATGTACATGGGCCAGGCAGGCGGCACCGCGGCGGCCATGGCCGCCAGGAGCGGGATCGAGCCGCGGGCCATTGATGTCAGACAGCTTCAGCGGAGGCTGCTGAAAGCAGGATTCCATCTCGGTGATCGGGCCCGTCTGGTCGAGTTGGGACTCGCTGACTGAATTACGGAATCCTGCTTATGCTTGCTTCCAGACGCAAGCAGGAGTTCCGTTGACATGGAAGTACCTCCGGGTGACTGGGCAGAATAGGCGGTCGGCAAGCATGTCCACGAAGGTTGCGTGCAGAATTCCGATGCTGGTCGTTGTGACCGTGCTGGGGATACTGAGTGCTCCGTCGACGGCCAAGGTTGCTCCTGTACAGCTCCACTGTGAGTACGCTGTCAATCCGCTTGGGATCGACGTGGCTCAACCTCGGCTGGCCTGGGGACTCGACGCAGATCGCCGGGATGAAAAGCAGATTGCCTACCAGATCCTTGTCGCCGGCAGCAGCCAGATACTTAGCCGTGACCAGGGTGACCTGTGGGACAGCGGCAAGGTCAGCTCGGACCAGAACGTTCACGTGGTCTACGACGGTAGTCCGTTGGTCTCGGGGGGGCGGGTTTACTGGAAGGTGCGGGTCTGGGACCGCGATAACCAGGTATCCGCGTACAGCGAGCCGGCCTGGTGGGAGATGGGCCTGCTCAAGCCGACCGACTGGACGGCCCGGTGGATCGCTTCCGACGAATCGAAAGGGCTGGGAGCGGGGCTGCGTCTCGGCGAGTGGATCTGGGTCCCGGACACCTCTACTGGCCCACCGGTCGCCTTCTTCCGTCGTTCGTTCGACCTCGCGTCGTCGACGAAGATCGCGGCGGCCGTCATGAAGCTCAACGCCGACAATGCGTTTGAGCTCTACGTCAACGGCGGATTCGTCGGCGGCTGCCGCTACTGGAACATGCCGCGCGAGTACGACATCACGCCGGCACTGCGGCCTGGCCTCAATGTGATCGCCGTCAAGGTGGTCAACTCGGTTGATCCCGGTGGCCTGCGGGCGGCTTGGCGGATTCGGTTCGCCGACGGGCGACTGTCTGATCTCGCGTCCGATGCCGATTGGCTGGTGAGCACCACCGAGCAGACGAAATGGCAGGAGCCGGACTTCGACCAATCGGCATGGAAGCATGCCGTCGTGTTGCCCGCTGACAAGGCCGACCGCTGGAAGCAGATCCAGGATCCTTTCGGCCCGCCGCGCTCGGTGTGCCTTCGCAAGGTCTTCGCGCTCACGCGCCGGGTTGTGAGAGCTCGTGCCTACGCGAGCGGGCTCGGTCTCTATGAGCTCCACGTCAATGGCCATCGCGTTGGCAACGACGTCTTTGCTCCGGGCTGGACGGACTACAACAGGCGAGTGCAGTATCAGGTGTACGACGTGACCGCTCTCCTGCACGAGGGCGAGAACGCCGTCGGGGCAATTCTGGGCAACGGCTGGTTCTCGGGCGATCTGGGCTGGACCCGCAAGCCGCCATTCTCGCAAGGACCGCTGCGCTTCATCCTGCAACTTGAGATCGAGTACGACGACGGCACGCGCGACCGTATCGTTACCGATCGAACCTGGGCCACGCACACGTCGCCGATCGCGCGGGACACGTTCTTCCACGGCGAGACCTACGATGCAAGGTTGGAGATGCCCGGCTGGGCCACGCCGGCCTTCGACGCGAACGACTGGACGCCCTCGCTGGAACTCACGCAGGACGGCAGGCTCGTCGCCGAGCAGTGTGAACCCATACGGGTGACCGAAGAACTGCGGCCTGTCCAGATCACCGAGCCGGCTGCGGGGGTACACGTATTCGACTTCGGCCAGAACGCGGCTGGATACGTGCGACTGAGCGTCCTCGGTCCCCGGGGTACGTGCGTCCGGCTCCGGTTTGCCGAGATTCTACGGCCGGACGGCCACATCTACCGCGACAACCTGCGAGCGGCAGAAGCCACGGACTACTACATCCTCAAAGGTGACGGCCAGGAGACCTGGGAACCGAGATTCACCTATCACGGCTTCCGCTACTGCGAGGTTACCGGCCACCCGGGCACACCCACGACCGATTCGCTCGTATTCCGCGTGGTCCACTCAGTCGCTGCTCCTTTGGGCAGATTCGAATGCTCGAACCCGCTCCTCAACCAGATCTGGCGGAACGTCATGTGGGGCCAACGCTCGAACATGCACAGCGTCTGGACCGATTGCCCGCAACGTGACGAACGGATGGGCTGGACGGGCGATGCGGTGGCCATGGCCCCAACCGCCTGCTGGAACATGCACATGGCCCGCTTCTTCACCAAGTGGATGCGCGACCTGACCGACGGGCAGGGCGAAGACGGCGGCGTCCCCGATATTGCCCCTGCCATTTTCGGCGGTGGGGCCGGTTCGCCCGGCTGGAGCGACGCGATCACCATTGTGCCCTGGACGGTGTATCAGTTTTCCGGTGACAAGCGGATTCTCGAGGAAAACTACGAGGCGATGGCTCGCTGGGTCGAATTCATGGGGCGGCACAGCAGGAACCATCTGTATCAGCGTGAGGGTTACGGAGACTGGATCGCCCCGGCCAAATCGCCTAAGCCGCCTATGGCCGCAGCGTACTATTATCACTCGACAAACTTGCTGGCCAAGGCGGCTGCGGTGATCGGCAAGACCGATGATGCTCGCAAGTACGCCGATCTTGCCGGCCGGATTGCCGATGCATTCAACCAGGCGTATCTCGACAAGCAGACACATCAGTACCACGGCTCAACGCAGACCGCGAATGTCCTGCCCTTGTACTTCGGGATCGTGCCGCCTGCCGAAACGACGGCCGTCGTCCAGAACGTTGTTCGGGACATTGAATCGCGAGGTGGCCATCTGTCCACAGGTTTCCAGGGCACGGCCTATCTCATGCCGGTGCTGGCGCGGTACGGGCAGCACGAAGTCGCCTACCGGCTGGCGGTGCAGACGACGTATCCCTCGTGGGGGTACATGGTCAAGCAGGGGGCCACGACGATCTGGGAACTCTGGGATGCCGACAAGAAGGGCCCCGAGATGAATTCCCGCAATCACGCGGCGCTCGGCGCTGTCGGACGATGGTTCTTTGAGGGCCTGGCCGGCATCAACATCGATCCAGCCGAACCAGGCTTCCGACACATCATCCTCCGACCGACTCCGGTCGGCGATCTGGCCTCCGCCTCGGCCGAATACGAATCCGTTCGAGGCCTGGTGGCCAGCAGGTGGCGTGCCGAGAACAAGCGATTTACCCTGAATGTGGTTGTCCCGGTCGGCAGCAGGGCGACTGTCTTCCTGCCGGCAGCCAAGGTGGGCTGGGGCAAGGAGAGCGGTCGTCCGGTCGAGGCCTCCGAAGGTGTGCATCGGGTTCGCGAGGAGGGGGGAGCAGTTATCTGCGAAATCGGCTCCGGTTCGTACGAGTTCGCGGTTGTTTCTCCGTGAGGCGGCAGGCCGATGATGCCGGGCAAGGCTGACAACCAGAGCAGCCACACAGATTGTTCGCCGGAAAGGGCAATTCAATGACGCCGATCAGAGTGAAAATGAGACGGGACCTGGGCGGAGAGTGTTTGTTGCGTACGATGCGACCGGCCGGGCGAGTGGCGGGTGTGCTCCTGCTGGCGCTGCTGAGCGCATCGCTGCGGGCGGCCGAACAGAGCCCGAGCAGGCCCAACCTGCTGTTCATCTGGACCGATGAGCAACGGGCCGACACCATGGCGGCCTACGGGAATACGAAGATCCACGCGCCGAATCTGGACAAACTGGCGTCGGAAAGCATCGTGTTCAGGAACGCCTATGTGACACAGCCTGTTTGCACGCCTTCCCGCTCGTCGGTCATGACCGGCCTGTGGCCTCACACCAACGGGTGTACCACCAATAACGTCCCGCTCGCCAAGGAGATCCGCTGCCTTCCCGAATTCGTTGCCGATCGGCAATATCGCACGGCCTATATGGGCAAGTGGCACCTGGGAGACGAAATCTTCCCCCAGCACGGCTTCGAGCAGATGGTATCTGTCGAGGACAGTTATGCCCGGTACTACGGGCCGGGTCGCGATCGGGACAAACGCAGCGACTACCATCATTTCCTGCTCTCGAAAGGCTACAAGCCGGACCAGAAAGACGGCACTTTCGGCCGTGAATTCGCCTGTCGGCTGCCCATCGAGCACTGCAAGCCGAAATTCCTGGAGACCAAGGCATGCGAGTTCCTGCTAGCACACCACCGCGAGCCGTTCATTCTCTACGTCAATTTCCTCGAGCCCCACATGCCGTTTTTTGGCCCGCTGGATCGCGAGCACCGCCTTGACGAGGTGTTCCTTCCCGCCAACTTCGCCGACCCGCTGGAAGAGAACGAGCCGCTGCGCTACCGGCTCATGCGCGAGCACTGTGCGCAGGTGTACGGCCGGGATGAAGCCGCTTTCAGGGAGCTGACACGCAAGTACTGGGGCCTGGTGACCCAGGTGGACCGCAGCGTCGGCCAGATTCTCAAGACGCTTGACGAACTGGGGCTCGCCGACAGGACGATCGTCGTTTTCACCAGTGATCACGGCGACATGATGGGTTCCCACAAGCTGGTCACCAAGACGGTCATGTACGAGGAGTCGGCTAAAGTGCCCTGGTTGATGCGTGTTCCCGCGCTGGGCCGGCAACAGCGGATGATTACCGCTCCGGTCAGCCATATCGACCTGGTCCCGACGCTGCTGGAACTGATGGGCGTGAGTATTCCCGACCGCCTTGCGGGTCAGAGTCTCGTCTCGCTGATGCGAGGCGGGAAAGCGGCCGAAGATCATGTCTTCATCGAGTGGAATCCGGGCACGGGTGTGCACGTCGTTGAGGGTGGCAGCAAGCTCGCATCCAAGGCCGAGATTGAACGGATACGCCAGGCACGGATTCGGACGGTGGTCTCGCCGGACGGCTGGAAGCTGTGCCTGAGCGACGCCGACAAGAGCCAGCTCTTCAATCTCCGAGAGGACCCCGGCGAGACGCGGAACCTGTTCGACTCCGGCCGGCACGAGGACGTGATCGCTCGCCTGACTGAACGAATCCGCCGGTGGCAGCAGAAAACGGGGGACACCGTGACACTGCCGGGCGGGCGGTGAAATCGAGGCATCGAGATGTGTGGTCGTGAATCCCCGGCGGGGCGGGTCTACAATGGCGATCCCCGCACGTCTGGAGATCCTGTTTTCTCGGCATGGGAGGCGCCCGCTCAGCATTCGGGAGGCTGGTCGGTGCCGGCCAGGCAGTTGTTGAACTCAGCGAAATCCGCCGGGTCCACGTCGCCGTCGTCATCAATGTCCGCATCTCCGCAGTCCGGTCCGCCCGGTTCTCCGGAGCCGCTGAAGCACCTCTGCAAGTGCCCGAAGTCCTCCATATCGACGTCCCCATCCAGATCGAAGTCGCCCGGCAAGGGTCGAGTGGCGAACGCCCAAACGGGCCCCGAGACGGCGCCGAACGTGGTGACCTCATCGACTCGCCAGTAGTAGGTGCGGTTATAGGCCAGAGGCTTCGGGTCCCAGGTCGTGGCCGATTGCTGGGCCGCCAGTGGCGGCGGATTGACCTGGCCGAAATGAATCCGGTGGGATGTTGATCCTGCGCCTGCCGTCCAGGAGAGCAGCGAGTTCTTCTGGACGCGAGAGGCCCCATCGGGCGGGTTGGGGTCGCCGGCCTCAGCGAAGCGGCCATCGTCGGGGTGCCAATAGAGCAGGCCGTTGGCCTGTTCCCAGACGTCGGGCAGTCCGTCGCCGTCGGTGTCCACCTCGTTCACGCTGTTGGCGACGATGATCTCCTTCTTGCCCTCGATATTGTTGGCCCAGCGGAACCACGTCACCAGGTCGTGTACCATATCGTAGTACAGATCATAGCGGCCGGGCGTGGAGGGGGCGGTGACGTTGAACGAGAAGGTTATGCTTTGGCCTGGCGCCACGGTCGTACCGCCGGGCAGGGTGTGACGGGGGCCGAAATCCGCCCCGCCAATGTACAGTCGGCTGCCATCGTCGGAGGTTGTGTAGAAGGTGTAGACGCCGTCGACCGGAACCTGGACGTACGCGGTGTACTTGAAGCCAAAGTAATCGCCCCGCTCGGCCGGGCTCAGGCTGAAGTTGCTCAGCGTGCCCGTCTTGACCGGCGTGAGTGAGTCGAACTCGGGGAGAGTGTCCCACGTGCCGTGGTAGTAGGCGTAGTTGGTGCCGGATGTGCCCGGATCGCTTCGGCGGAAGAGCACGCCGTCGGGAACCGGCTGTTTGGCGATTCCCGGCCCCTCGTAGCGAACCTCAATCACCTGACCACCGGTTTTCTCGAAATACCTCACCTCAATCGGGTGCTTGCCTGCGGCCAAACGGACGGAGCCGCTTCGTTCTTGGACGCCGTGCAGGCCATCGTTGTCCACGACGAGCACCTTGTCAGCCTGATCACCGGCGGGCAGGAAAGCGT
>CAZPIO010000007.1:0-106538 GCA_964586235.1 uncultured Planctomycetales bacterium | reverse complement strand
AGCTGACGACAGCCATGCAGCACCTGTGCACGTTTCACCCGAAGGCAGCCTACTCTCCTTTCGGAAAGAGCATCCGTGCATGTCAAACCCAGGTAAGGTTCTTCGCGTTGCTTCGAATTGATCCACATGCTCCACCGCTTGTGTGAGCCCCCGTCAATTCCTTTGAGTTTTAGCCTTGCGGCCGTACTCCCCAGGCGGCGCACTTCTCGGTTTTCTTGCGGCACGAAGGTCGTCAGAACCCTCGAGCCTAGTGCGCATCGTTTACGGCGTAGACTACCGGGGTATCTAATCCCGTTTGCTCCCTACGCTTTCGGGTCTCAGCGTCAGAACAGGCCCAGTCACCCGCTTTCGCCACAGGCGTTCCCTTAGATATCTACGCATTTCACCGCTCCACCTAAGGTTCCAGTGACCCCTACCTGCCTCAAGAACGGCAGTATACCAAGCAGTTCCCGGTTTGAGACCGGGGATTTCACTCAGTACTTACCGTCCCGCCTACACCCGCTCTAAGCCCAGTGATTCCGAACAACGCTTGGGGTCTCCGTATTACCGCGGCTGCTGGCACGGAGTTAGCCACCCCTTTCGTTTGATGGTCAACTGGGGACGTATTAGGTCCCTTTGCTTCCTGTTAAACTATTGGAGTTTACATCCCGAGGGACTTCATCCTCCACGCGGCGTCGCTCCGTCAGGCTTTCGCCCATTGCGGAATATTCGTTGCTGCAGCCACCCGTAGGTGTCCGGGCAGTATCTCAGTCCCGATGTGGCCGGTCGCGCTCTCACGCCGGCTACCCGTCAGAGCCTTGGTGAGCCGTTACCTCACCAACTAGCTGATAGGGCATGGGCCGCTCCTGCACCGATAGGCCCGAAGGTCCCCACCCTTTGATCCGGAAGCCATGCGACTTCCGGACATCATCAGGTATTACCGGCACTTTCGCTAAAGCCCCTTGCGGGGCGCCGCTGTCCCTGTGTGCAGGGCACGTTACCCATGTATTACTCACCCGTTCGCCACTGAACCTTCGTCGTATTGCTACTTCAAAGGTCCCGTACGACTTGCATGCCTTAGCCACGCCGCCAGTGTTCGTTCTGAGCCAGGATCAAACTCTTCACTTTATATCGATGCACCGGACAACGACCGAGGTCGCCGCCCGATATGCTTCGACAGGAAGGAAATTGATCGAGTAGAACTCGTTGTACACGAGAACGTTCGATCGAGGCCGTCGACCCGCCAGAGCGGGTGTCAGGCCTTTCACACACCTTGCCGGCCGGAAGATCTGGCTAAGTTCCCCCGACCGACTGTGTCTGTCAGGCAGCGCCGCGACCGTCTCCGGTCCCGGTGCCGCCCACGTTCTCACGGCATCTGTCACACTGTTCACTTGTCAAAGAGCCTGGTTACCCTCGCGAGCGGCTTTTTGGCCCGCTCAGGGGGAGCCACGTATCTTAACCTTCTCGCAGGCCCTGTCAAGCCGGCGCCGGTTAGGCCTTGCACTTTTTTTTCGCGTTTTCCTGAGCCCCGCCGGCAGGCGGCACCCAGGCAGGCTGACAGGCGAAAAAAAAGCCGGTTCAACTGATCGCCTTCATGTCCCGATGGCTCGGCGGTTGACACACCCACTTCCGCAGGGCACCGCCGACAGGCATAAGGCAATAAGACAACCGACACGCCAGACCGCAAACCCTACGTTACGGCAGATAAATATACACCCAGTTTCAGGACCTGTCAACTGGGCTGCCCACGAGTCGGCAGGAATCCTAAAGCATTTGCGAAAAAGAGGTTAACAACAAACCATGCCGAATCATCCGCCGCCGCTCTGCTCGGATGGGGTCTGCTTCAGAGCAGCCCGCACAGCCACCCGCCCTGCCAGGGTCTCGACGACCGCGGTAATGGCCCTGTGGAGCCCCTGGCCGTCGTCGGCGAACAGCGAGGCCGGGGTGCCGGCGTCACCGGAAAGGCGGATGGCCACGTTGATCGGGATCGAGCCCAGAAACGGCGTTTTCAACGCTCGGGCCGCTTTCTCGACCCCTCCCTTACCGAACAGGTCGTATTCCTTGCCGGTGTCCGGGGCGATGAAGCAACTCATGTTCTCAATCATCCCCAGGACCGGGACTCCCAGAGTTTCATACATCCGAGCCGCGCGAACGGCATCAGCCAGGGCCACAGCCTGCGGCGTGCAGACCACCACCGCCCCGGTCAGCGGGATCGACTGGGCCAGCGTCAGGGGGACATCGCCGGTGCCGGGCGGCAGATCCACGATCAGGTAGTCGAGTTCGCCCCAGTCCACCTGTTCAAGAAACTGCCGGATGGCGTTGTGGATCATCGGCCCCCGCCAGATGACGGCCTGCCCCGGCGGGATCAGCAGCCCGATGCTCATCGCTTTGACACCGCAGGCTTCAACCGGCAGAAGCTTGTCATTCTGCTCGACGGGCTGGACGTTCTCGATACCGAGCATTCTGGGAATCGAAGGACCGTACACATCGGCGTCGAGCAGGCCGACCCTGGCGCCCGCGCGGGCCAGGCCCACCGCGAGCATCACGCTGAGGGTGCTCTTGCCGACGCCGCCCTTGCCCGCGCCAATGGCGATGATGTTGCGGACGCCGGGCAACTCACACTGCGGAGGCAGGCTGCCGCGAACACGGGCGGTGAACGCCACCTCGACCTGGGTAACGCCTTGCAGCCGCCGCACTGCCGATTCGACGTCCTGACGGATGGTTTCGCGCATCGGGCAGGCCGGCGTGGTCAGCTCGACGTCGACGCGAACGCGGCCCTCGCAGATCGCCACGTTCTTCACGAAATCCAGCGAGACGATGTCTTTGCCGAGTTCCGGGTCCAGAACGCCGCGCAGCGATTCGATCACCTGCTCTCTGGTGGGATTAGTAGGATGACTCACTCAAGTTTCCTCTCACGATTCAGTGGGTCGCGGGTTGCGATGCCGGCGGCTTCAGCAGCACGTAGCCCACGCCCCCATGCTCGAACCAGATTTTCTCGACGTCCTCGATCGGGTGGACGACCACCCCCTGCTCTTGTGTGGCCGCCGCGGGGTCGTTGATGCAGACGCCGCCCTTCCCGTCGAAGCCGGTGATAACCAGCAGATGGCCGTTGGACTCACGGTAGGGAGCGTTGCGGAGCTGGCCTTTCTCGACGCGGATGCTGGCGATCACGGGCCTCCCGGCCGCGATGTGCCGCTTGACCGCGTTCCAGTCGCCGAACCGCTCAATGTAGCCCGGCACGCCGAAGTGGCACGCTGTCTGCACCGCGCGGGCCCAGTTGCCATAGAGCTTGAACTCCTCATCGTAGACGACTTCGTAGACGCGCGGCGTGGGCAACTTGACGCCGTAGTAATCGAGCACCATGGATACCGACGTCGGGCTGCAGATGCTCCCGCGGACTTCGCGGGCCTCCCACTTCTGGCTCCTGAACGGCACGGGCAGCCGCCTCGCCCACTTCTCGCGCGGCCCGGCGTCCACCGGCTTGCGGCAACGGCGGGCCAGGTCCGCATCGTTCAGCGTGTTGCTGCAAGCCAAGCCAAAGCGTCTCAGCACCGGCAGCGGACCTCGCTTCGAGGAGGACAAGTGAACGCGATATTGCAGCCGGTCGAACCGATTGCACGAACGGAAGTAATCGACGTCCACGTCGCCGTTCTGGTCGTGCTGGAGCCTGGTCGCCGGCGCGGCGGCCGTGCCCCAGGTGCCCAGGTAGTAATAGGGTGTCCAGAAGTCGCCTTCCGCCCTGCCGAAGCGAAGCTCGACCACGAAGCCGGCGTGCCGCGGACAATCCACGTTCCAGGACGGCACGACGTCATTGAAGGGGAATTCCGCCGCGATGACGCGCGAGGTGTATGCGCCTTGATGCGGGGGACGGGCCTGCTCGCCCGGCGGCGTCTCGGCCAGGAGAGCCACGCCGGCCGGGTCCTTGACCACCGCGGTCCCGGAGTTCACGCCCTGCTCGAAGACATCGGCCGTCTCGTCGAGAACCAGGGCATGGACGTCGTTGGGTGTCATGTAAAGCTTGTTGCCCGGCTCATTCTGTTCGACGGTTGAGCCTGGGGGCGTTTGCTTCGTGCCACACCCGGCTATCAGGAGCAAAAAAAGAATGCACTGGAATCTCATCGTTGGCACCACTCGTGTCTTTGCCGCCCCCCGCAGGTTCGCCATTTCGCCGCATTATAGCGGCAACCTGCCGGTTGCACGACCAACCACAGACCAGGATGGGTGTGTGACACATGCGGCGGGGTTACTCTTGGGGTACCACGGGGGGCTTGTCCGCCCGTGCAGACCTGCACCGTCTAAGACACTGGCAGGCAAGCTGCCAGTGGCACCCACTGGAAGTGTCATGGACACCGTCCCGTTTGCCGCCGGCCGACCTTGGCTGCACAATATCCACATGAGCAAACCGCGCTATGAAAACATCCACGGTCGGCGGCCCGGCCGGGGCGTCCGACCGTACTTCTTGATGGCTAAGACTGTCCTCGTGGCCGCGCTCATCGGGGGCCTGATCAGCCTCCTGGCACTGATCCTGCTGCCCTCCATGCCCGTCAGCGACGAGGGCCGGCGCACCTACACCGACGCACTGCACCGAGCCTACACCTGGATCATCATCCCCAGCCTGGTCGGGTCGATGGCGATGGGGCTGTGCCTCCTGGCCTGCACCGGGAAACCGCTGCTCCGCATGCGCTGGCTTCAAGTCAAAGCGCTGCTGATCGCCGTGTGCGTACCGCTGCTGCACAGCTTCATCAGGAACCGCTCTCAGGGCCTCCAGTCTCTGCTCGACACGGACGGCGCGGACCCGGCGACGATCGCGGCGCTTCACACTCGAATTCTCTGGGGAACCGCGGCGGCGCTCATGTTCGCCGTCATCACCGCGATGCTCGGGCGGATCAAGCCGCGATTGGGGCAACGCTATGGGAGCACGGCTAAGGCGGAGGGGGCGTGAGAGGGTTCGGGGTTCAGGATTCAGGGGTCAGGGTTCAGGGTTCAGGGTTCAGTAGGAGCGGCTTGCAGCCGCGACCGGTTGTAGGAGCGGTTTCTGACCGCGATCGTCGCGGTAGCAGCGGCCCGCCACGGCGGGTTTCGCTCCGCTCAACTTGCAGCCGCGATCTCCTTCTTTCGGAATCGAAGATGAACCGGTGCAGACACGATAATCGGAACGGTCGATCACCCGCTATCGTGCTTCAACTCGCTCGGCATCGGCAGCCTGAAAACCGGGCTCGCGCTGGTCAGTCGTACGATAGAACATTTGCGGTAAGCCGAAATTGAATGTACCGATGCCCATGCTATCCCTGGAACCGTTCTCCCGAACCGTGACAAAGGGCAGTTTGGGGTTAAAGGCGGTCAGACGCGTCTTGAACGTAAGAACCGTTTTCCCGGGTCCAGGGTCGACGGTGAAGGTTGCATCATACGGCTCACCAGAGACCTTCTTCTTGTAGTAGGCGTGGTCCTTCGTATAGTAAGCGACGGACTCGAAACCCCAGGTCCGATCGAATTCGAGACGTCTCGGGCTCGCCCAGACTCCTCCGTGTACATAGAAGATGCCCTGCTCGAACGGCACATTGAGCGTGTACGTGCCACTCCCCCTCACGTCGATACAGAATCGAGAAAGAGCAGCCTGCCCGGAAGAAGCCGGCATGGACCGCTCCGAGACAAGCACGATCCCACTCATGTTTACATCTGATTGCGGTCTTTCTCGATTGGCCAGGATCATACTGATGATCGGTGATGCCGCCGGTGTCCCGTTGCGATTGACGTCGATCCACATGTGCAGCAGTGCCGGCGGCCCGGCGTAGCGATAGTAGTACTTCTTCAGACCGACATCCAGATGCGTGGACCATTCTTGCTGTGCCTCATTGAGTTCTACCCTGGCAATCCCATTCTTCCACATCCAGACACGTTCACCGTCCACGGTCACATAGCTCTCATCACCCAGACTGCACCCGGCCAACAGCACCCCGAGTAGAACGTATGCTACAGGGTATCGCATGACTCAAGTCTCCAGATGAAAACATGACAGTACCAGCGCAATCCCACCTCTGGCACCATGCGATGGCAAGTACCGCAGACTGCCGGAAGGACACGATCTCGGCATGCTCATGCATAGCCGGGGCACCGGGCCGACGAGGACGTCGGCCCTACTTGGAAGGTTGATCGCTCAACAGGGCCTTGACGTTCGCGGCGAAACGGTCGTCGTAGAGCTTCTGCGACTGCTTGCGCAGAACGGTGTCCTTTGAGATCAGGATGAGGCGCGTCAGAGCGACCGTCCCGAGGTCCAGGGTCAGGTCGGCCTCGTCGGCCTGCCATTTCACGTCGCGCGGGCCATCGCTGGTCAGTTCGAAAACATCGCCGGGCTTGAGCCATGAGGGCGGCCGAAGCGTGACCTTGGCTTTCTCGACCGGCCGATAGATGGTCCCGAGGCGGTCCGACGCGAAGTTGTCGTTGACCACGATGAGGGCCATGGCGTCGTCGCCGGCCAGAAGCGAACGAATCCACAGCATGTGCGGGCCCCGCACCGGGACGCTCGCCGGGCAACTGCGGATGATCAGCGGTTCGGCCGAGCGGATCTCCGCCCCGACCAGTCCGATTTCCTTCCACAGCGCCCGCATGTCCTTGTCGCTGCCGCCGCAGCCGTAGTATTCGCCAAACGGCGTGTACCACCAGAACGACAAGGCCTTGGCCCCGGCCGCGAGGGAGTAGTAAACCTCGATGCGCTTTTCCTGCGGCGTCGGCCCGCGAAACGGGAAATCCTTCATGTCGAAGCGGCAGGTGTGCAGGATCAGGTGCATCGGCTTGGGGGCCCCGGCCGACTGGTAGATGGTGCCCACGCCGTAGACGTAGGTCGGCTTGAGGTACGGGCCCCAGTTTGTGGGGTCGGACTTGAGCAGGCTCTGGACGCCCTCCTGGTAGTACGGGTCGGCGCAGGGCAGGTCGGCCAGTTGAGCATAGGTGTACCAGTTCTCGGGCTTGAAGGTGTTGTCCACGTTCAGGAGGACGGGCGTGGCGGGGTCCTCGCGGCGGAACATGTTCGCCCGATTGACCAGCCACTGGGCGAGGCTACCGATCCGCTTGTACGGGTCGAGCATCTTGCTGACGAAATCACCGGCGTCGGGCTCGTCGGTCAGGAAAAGGAACGGCGGATTGACCGCGTCGCCGACCCAGTTGGTCATGATCCGGATGCCGGTCTTCTTCGAGTATTCCTGCCCCTCTTTCGATCGGAGGAACTCCCGCACCTCGCCGGGTATCGAGTACATGAGCGTGTTGATGTTGTGCACGCGCATGTCCTCGAGAAAAAACTTGCGATTGTCATCCGCGGTCTTTCCGACCTTGGAGTAGCCCCACATGCCGTAGACCAGGCCGGGCTGCCAGGCACCGATGCTGACTCTGGCGGTGCTGCCGTCGGCATAGACGGCCTGGAACAGGTACCAGGTGCCCTGCTTGAAGGCCGAGGCGGGCCTGATGATCACTGGCACGGTATCGACGGTATCGTCGGCCACGATCGTACACCGGCTGGTGACGTCCCGGCCGTCCAGCAAAATCCGCCGGGGGGCGATTCCCTTGCCGCTCTGGTGACGCAGGTAGGCGTAGGCGGCATCGAACCGCTCCGAGAAGTTGATGCTGAAGAACCGGGGTTGCTTCGCAGCGGTGGGAATCGTGATCCGGCCGTCAGCTTCCGACAGGCCGGGAACCGAGACGGTCAGCGTCTGGACCTTGGGGTCACGGCGCAGACGCACGGTGACTTGTCCGTATCCGTCGGGCGGCACGACCATGGGCTCGACCTTCCACCACACCGGTTCGCCCGCCGTTACAAGCTTGTTCATCTGTTCTCTGGGCAGTTTGGAGAACTGAAGGCTGGATGGGTACTTGTCGTCCGGGTGATTCGTGGGCTTGTGTTCGGGCGCGACGCCCTGGACGAGGCTCACGCCGTTGAGCAGGACATCTACAACCTCCAGCGGCTTGCCGCTGCCGTTGCGGAAGATGGCGAACAGATGACCGCCCAGCGGCATGTCCGGATGCGCGTACACAACCTTCTCACCGTTCTCGTCGTTCCACGACCACCCCTCGCGCCACATGGGCATGAACTCGGGATAGGCAACGTCGGCGCGGTACTCGCCGCCGGTGCCCCCCGGATCGTCCGCGGCAAGAGCGGTCGCGGCAACGATCACCGCAAAAAGGGACGATGCGACGAGTGTGAAGCGCTTTCTCAAGTCAAATTGCTCAGCCGTCATTCACTATTCCTCAGTATCCTGTCGATCGCCACGGCCAGGCCATCCTCGTCGTGGGACGGCACCTGCCAGCGGGCGACGGCCTTGATGGGGTCGATCGCATTGCCCATAGCCACCCCGAGCCCCGCGTGACGGATCATCTCCAGGTCGTTGATATCGTCGCCGATGGCGACGACCTGCGAACCGTCAATGCCCATCGGGCCGATCACCTGCATGATCCCGTGCCACTTGCTCACGCTCGGAGCGAAGCACTCCACCACGTGCAGGCCGTAGTTGGGAGCGAAGATTGAGTTGTACTTCAGTTCCTGGGGCGAGAAGGCCCGCTGCACCGACGCGAACGTCTCGGCGATGTGGGCGGGATCCTCGATGACGCCGATGCGGACCGCCTCGAAAGCGGATGGCCGCCACTGGCGGACCCGCTCCGTGCGCGCCGGCGAGATTTCCAGCCATCGCTCGAAATAGTGTCGGTTTCTCCGCCCCGTGATGTAGCAGTAGTCCATACCGGCCTCAGCAGAGTCATAGAGGACCAGCACCGGCGAGCCCAGGGACTGGAAATGGTCCACCAAACGGTCGCCGACGGCATGCGGAATGGTCGTGCGGTAGAGCGTGCGACCCGTGGGCAGTTCGCTGATGATCGCCCCAAAGACGAATACGCCCACGTCGGAATCCAGGCCGATCTGATCGAGCACCGTCCGGGCCTCGGCCAGCATCCGCCCGGTACACAAGCAGACGGTCATGCCCGCCTGGTGGGCGCGGTGCAGAGCCTCGCGGTGGGCGGGCGGCAGCTCATTTCGCGAGTTCATCAACGTCCCGTCGACGTCGATGGCAAGAAAACGATACTTCAAACTCATGGTGCGGATACTCGAACGCTACGGGCGGCCCCCTCAACAGCCCGTCAATGTGCGTCGAGGCAGGCGCAATGTCAACAGCGGGCCCGGCCTCGCGTCCGGAGGCGGCAGGGACAGACTTGGGATTCTGGATCCTCGCGTCAAGAAGGACCGGCCTGCCGCTCACTTGATGAGCCGGAGGGCAAATGGGTACCGATACGCCACGCCGGAGTTCGCCTTGACCGCGGCGAGGATGACAAAGATGATGTTGACCACCATCAGAGCGAGCAACAGGAAAAAGCCGATCAGCACAAAAACGAGAACAAGGCTGATTATGTAGCCGATCGTAATGGTGATCTGGAAGTTGATCGATTCCTTGCCCTGGTCATTGACAAAGGGCATCTCGTCCTTCTTGAGCAGCCAGATGACCAGTGGGGCGATGATGTTACCTAAGGGAATGAGAAAGCCGGCGAAGGCCACTATGTGGGAGAGCATACCCCACATTCGCTCATCCTTACTCGCAGCAGGGCTGCCGGCGTATTCGACCACGGGGGGCTGCTGACTGGGTGTATCCGACATGGGTGATCCTCCATCATGCTACAAAGGACCCGTTGAAGAGCTGACTCGAACGTCCACCTAATGGTAGGCCTTAAGCCGTCCGTGTCAAGACGGCGGTTGCCCAGGTGCTGGGGTCCACATGCCAGTTGAACTCGTCTCCGACGGTGAGGTACTGCCGGCCCAGTTCGGTATCCTCGAGCATGGTGAAGATGCCAACGCGCGGGTGTTCATCGGGGTCGAAGCCCGAGAGCACGGACGCCGGGATATGGGCCTCCAGGGTATAGATCTCGCCCTTGCGCGTGCCGGCGACGGGGATAGAGCCAGGAGGCGGCACCGGGGCGTTTTCAGAGGCACGATGGATGCGGGCGGCCCCGGCAAAGGGGCTCCGGCCGTCGCGGCCTCCGCCCGAGGGCAGGAAATGGAACTGCTGGCAGAACCGGGAGGCCCGCTTGATGTCACGGGTGTCGCGCATGTCGGTACACAGGCGAAGGTTGTCGCCCTCCCAGAACCGCTTCGGATCGCACCTGAACGGCCCCTTGCGGCCCTCGACCCGGCAGGCAAGGAACAGGCCGGTCTCGTTCCAGGCCAGCCAGATCCGGCCGAAAGACGGGTTGCCGTCGAGGGCGCCGAAGTCCGGCAGCAGATATGCGTCGGTCCAGTCGCCCAAGTCGCCGTCGATTGCCGGTGACGAGCGATGCCGGAGCGGGAACTCGAAGCGAAAGAGCAGGCGATTGGGGACGAGGGTGCCCATTCTATGTGGCCCCCCTCATCGAACATGAAGCCCGATCGTGAAATCCGAATGTCGAAATCCGAATGACGAATGAAACCAGAAATCCGAATGACGAACAGAACGAGGTGCTGTGCGACACTTCGTCATTTGGATTTCGGGTTTCGGACTTCATTCGACATTCGGGCTTCGACATTCGTCATTCCTTCGTCAGTGGCTCTCCAGCGACGCGATGGACTCCCGGACCAGGTGCTCCAGTTGCTCCTGGTCGCACTGCTGCGACTTCTGCAGCCAGAACTGGACCTGGTCGCAATGACGCAGGTGGCGGATGACCGGGTCGAGTCCCAGTTTTTCGATCAGTGCCGGGGTGAAGCGGCCCAAGGCACAGTGGACTTCGATCCGCATGGCGTTGGCGTGGTTGGTGATGAGGCGGGCCCACACACCGGGCACTCTCGGGTGCTCGAGCACCACCATCACCTTGCGGGTCCAGTCTTCGCGGATCTCGGGGGCGATCTTCTTGAAGCGGCCGAGCATCTCGACGATGAGCGAGCCGCGCCAGAGCTTCTCGGTGTTCTTCGACAGCATCTGCTGAGACAGGTGCCATTGCCGGCCGTTGGCCTTCCACGGCTGGCGCATTTCGACGTCCTCACCCATTTTCCGGATCAGCCGCTGGTATGCCTGGAAAGCCCGCTTGATGAACTCGCGGCAATCGTCGGTGGCGATCTCCTTTTTCGAGTGAATCAGTATGCGGATATCGTCGGTGAGGCGGCCGGAGTGTCGCACGGTCACTCGCGGTTCCTTGCCGTAGATGGGCAGCTCGTTCATTTCGTCGAGCGTCTTCAGCGGGACGAGGCGCCGGACCTCGGCGGCGCTGAACGCCCGCGTCGGCACGCGGAAGGTCACGTCCAGCAGCCAGGCCCCGCCCGTGCGGCCGTGGAAGAACCAGGGGGTCGCGCTGCCCGGCATCTTGATCTCAACGGTGCTGCGGGAATTGTAGTTGGTCGGCGAGAGCCGGCCCTGGCCGACCCTTTCGATCTGGTCGATGAGCCACTCCAGGGCCGCCCCTTCCCACCGGGCCGGTTCGCCGCGCGGCCCGACGCGGTCGCGGGTATGCCAGCGCCGGCCGTCGATCTCCCACGGCATTTTCGCCTGGCCGATGTCCTCTTCTTCCTCAGCCTCGAAGCAGACGTCTTGGGTGACCAGGGCCCGCGCGGGGTCGAATACCTCGCGTTTGACGCGCTGCCCGCTGCGAAGCACCTCCGACAGGATCTTGCCGGTGTGCGAGTTGCGGCCCACCGCCACTTTTTCGGGCGGGCCTTCGGCCACTATGTCGCCGCCACCCTCGCCCCCCTCCGGTCCCAGGTCGATGACCCAGTCGGACGTCTTGATCACATCCAGGTTGTGCTCGATGCAGACGACCGAGTTGCCCATGTCGCAAAGGCGGTGCAGCACGTCAAGGAGCTTGCGCAGATCGTCAAAGTGCAGACCGGTTGTCGGCTCGTCGAGAATGTAGAGCGTCTTGCCGGTGCTCGGACGGCCGAGTTCGGCCGCGAGCTTTACCCGCTGAGCCTCGCCGCCCGAGAGCGTCGGGGCCGGCTGGCCCAATTGCAGATAGCCCAGCCCGACGTCGTCGAGCGTCTGAAGCATCCGCCGGACGCGGGGTACGTTCTTGAAGTGTTCCAGGGCCTCGGAGATTCGCATCGACAGCACGTCGGCAATGCTCTTGCTCTTGTATTTGACGTCGAGCGTTTCGGCCTTGTAGCGTGTGCCGCCGCAGGTCTCGCAGGTGATCCAGACGTCGGGCAGGAAGTGCATCTCGATACAGCGCTGGCCGTTGCCTTCGCAGGCCTCGCAGCGCCCGCCGGGCCGGTTGAAGCTGAACCGGTTGACGTTGTAGCCGCGTACCTTGGCATCCGGCAGGCGGGCAAAGAGGGAACGTATCTCGTCAAACACGCCGGTGTACGTCGCCGGATTGCTGGTCGGCGAACTGCCGATCGGCGACTGATCCACGTTGATCACCTTGTCGATGAACTCGACGCCGGTGATCTCGTCGTGAGCCCCTGCTTCGACGGCCGCCCGGTGAATTCGCTTGGCCAGCGCGGTGTAGAGCACGTCGTTGACCAGCGAGCTCTTCCCGCTGCCCGAGACTCCAGTTACAGCCACGAAGCAGCCGAGCGGGATGTCGACGTCGATGTTGCGGAGGTTGTTCTGCCGGGCACCGACGATCCGCAGGAATTGCCCGTTGCCGGGGCGGCGCTGATCGGGGATGGGAATGGTCTCACGGCCGGCCAGATAACGCCCGGTGAGCGATTCGCGGGCCTTCTTCAGCCGGGCCGGGGTGCCTTCTGCGACAATTCGCCCGCCGAACGTCCCGGCCCCGGGCCCAAAGTCGAGCACGTGATCCGAGGCGGTGATCACGTCGCGGTCGTGCTCGACCATCAGCAGGGTGTTGCCCTGGTCGCGCAGATGGTGCAGCGCGGAAATCAGCCTGCGGGTATCTCGTGGGTGCAGACCGATGGTCGGCTCGTCGAGCACATAGAGCACGCCGGTCAGGCCGCTGCCGATCTGCGACGCGAGTCGGATACGCTGCGATTCGCCGCCGGACAGCGTGGGCGCGGAGCGGTGCAGCGTGACGTAGTCGAGGCCGACGTCGACCAGGAACTGCAGCCGGTTGCGCACCTCGGCGAGCAGTTCGCCCGCCACCTTCCGCTCGCGGGCGTCCAGCCGAAGCTCCTTGAAGAACCGCAGGGACTCGTCCAGCGGCATGCGGCAGACCTCGACGATGGTTCTGCCTCCCACCCGCACGGAAGACGCGTCCAGTCGCAGCCGCCCCCCGCCGCACCGCTGGCACGGCACCTCGGAGGTCAACTGGCTGAGCCGCTGGCGATACTGCCAACTCGATCGCGAGGCCTCGTCGATCGCCGGGTAGAAGCCTTTCCACTGGAAGCGCACGCCATTGCCGAACTCAAACCAGTGGGCGGCTGTGCCGTAGAGGAACGCCCGTTGAGCCTCCTGCGGAAGGTCGCACCATCTCATGTCCAGCGAGACGCCGAGGTGGTCGGCCACCGGGTGAACCATCTTCGCCAGCATCGCGTTCTCGCCGAGATCGTCCCAGCCGGCGATGGCCCCGCCGCGGATGGATTGCCGCGGGCCGGGCACCACGACCGATACGCTGGCCCCCTGCTGCGTTCCGAGCCCTTCGCAGGTCTCGCACCAGCCGATCCGCGTGTTGAACGAGAAATGATGCGGGGTCAGGTCTTCGTATGCCGTCCCGCACGTCGTACACGACCGCCGCTGCGAGAATCGCAAGGTTTCGCCGCCGTCGACCGGAGCCAGCATAACCCACCCGTTGCCGATCGACAGGGCCATCTCGATGCTGTCAGCGATGCGCGACTGTTCGCGTTTGCGGATGACCACGCGGTCGACGACCAGTTCGACCGAGTGGCGGGTCCGGCGGTCCAGCTCGGGCGGGTGCTCGAGGTCGTATACCTGCCCGTCCACGCGCACGCGGGCGAAACCGCTGGCCCGCTCGCGAGCGAGCAGGTCGGCGTACCCCTCGTTGCCGGTTCGCTCGATGGGTGCGAGCACCAGGGCTCGCGTGCCCTCGGGCACGGCAAGGACCTTCTCGACGATTTCGTCGCTGGTCTGCGTGCCGATGGGCAGGTCGCATTTGGGGCAGTAAGGTGTGCCGATACGGGCCCACAGGATGCGCATGTAGTCAAACACTTCGGTCACCGTGCCGACGGTGGAACGCGGCGACCGTGAGGCGGTCTTCTGCTCGATGCTGATCGCCGGCGAGAGGCCGTCGATGCGTTCGACCTTCGGCTTGGCGATCTGGCCGAGGAACTGGCGGGCGTAGGTGCTGAGCGACTCCACGTATCGCCGCTGGCCTTCGGCGTAGACGGTGTCGAGGGCGAAGCTGCTCTTGCCGCTGCCGGAGACGCCGCTGCAGACGGTGATCTTGCTGCGAGGGAATGACACGGTGACGTTCTTGAGATTGTGCTGGCCGGCTCCGACGACGGTGACGGTGGTCAGTTCGCCTGTTTCGGAAGCAGAGAGTTGCTCCTCTGCTACCCCCCCCGGCCCCCCCTTGTTAAGGGGGGGAGTGCCCTGATTGGCCTTGTCAGGAGGAGAAGTCTCGTGCAGGCAGGCGACCGTTGCTCTCCCACCCTTGGCAAGGGGGGGCCGAGGCGGGTGATACCCCGGTTCGAGCACCGGCCGCAAGGCTTGGCCCGTGAAGGATGCTTCGCACGCGGCCACCTGCTCCGGCGTGCCAGCCACGACCACATATCCGCCGTCGTCTCCGCCCTCGGGGCCCAGATCGATCACCCAGTCGGCGGTCTTGACCACGTCGAGATTGTGCTCGATGACCACCACCGTGTTGCCGTTGTCCACGAAGCCGTGCAGGACTTCGAGCAACCGGCGGATGTCCTCGAAGTGCAGCCCGGTTGTCGGCTCGTCGAGTATGTACAGCGTACGCCCGGTGCTCTTGCGGACCAGCTCGCGGGCCAGCTTGATCCGCTGGGCCTCGCCGCCTGACAGCGTGGTCGAGGACTGCCCGAGCTTGATGTAGTCCAGCCCGACATCGTGCAGCGTCTGCAGCATCGCGGCAATCCTGGGGATGTTCGCGAAATGCTGCAGGGCCTCCTGGACGTCCATCTCCAGCACGTCGGCGATGCTCTTGCCGCGAAAATGAATCGCCAGCGTCTCACGGCTGAAGCGGTGCCCCTCGCACAGCGGGCAGGTCACCCAGATGTCCGCGAGGAACTCCATGTCCATGCGGTTGGCGCCATTGCCCTCGCAGGCCTCGCAACGGCCGCCGCCCTCGGTTCCGACCGGTACGTTGAAGCTGAAGCGGCCCGGCTTGTACCCGCGCACCTTCGAGTCGGGCAGCCGGGCGTACAGATCGCGAATCTCGTCGAAAACCTTGATGTAAGTCGCCGGGTTGCTTCGCGGCGTCCGGCCGATCGGCTGCTGATCGATGTCGATGACCTTGTCGAGGTGCTGGAGCCCGTCGATGCCGTCGCATGGGCCGGGATTCACGTTTTCGGCGCCGTTCAGATCGCGTGCCAACCGCTCGCGCAGAATGTCAACCACGAGCGAGCTCTTACCGCTGCCCGAAACGCCGGTCACGCAGATGAACCGCCCCAGCGGGAAGTGAACGTCGATGTTCTTAAGGTTGTTGTGCCGCGCCCCGCGCACGGTGAGCCAGCCCTGCCCTTTGGAGCTTGGGGCTCCTTGGGCAGATGACTTGAATCGGGATGCACGAATCGGCGTCATCTTCATCGCCCGTCAGTAACCACACAGGCGTCAAGATTGTCCTCATCTGGTGGTCAAGCTTGTTCCGTCTCTTGACCCATCCGTCGGCCCTCTGTCTCCCTCGCTCCACGGTGCAAGCCTTGAACAAGTCGCAGCATTCCGCATCGCACCTCAAAGTCGCGCAACGGGCCGCGTGCGGCCCCCAGCAGGAGATTGGAGAACTCGTCTGCCGTCCAGGGAGGCATCTCCGCGAGTCGTCGCCCAAACAGGCGCCACAGGAGTCGAATGCGAAAGCCGAGTTCTTCAGCGTCGGGACGCGGCATCAACACCCGCTGCGTCACCGAGCTCGCCGGGAATACGGAGTCGTTCGGTTTCATTCGGCCTCCCTCCTCGCGCGTCGTTTCCCTGGAACCGTCGTCGCGTCCACCGGACGGCGAGTGATGGGGATCTCAATCCGCTTGCGATCCGCCAGATACGCACCGGTCACCGACTTGTCGTTCGCGGCGATCTCATCAATTGTCCCAATGGCGACGACTTCGCCGCCGTGAACGCCCGGCCCTGGGCCGAAATCGATAATCAGATCGGCCGTCCGCATCGTCTGCTCATCGTGCTCGACCACCACGACGGTGTTGCCCATGTCCCGGAGCTTTTCGAGACTGGCCAGCAGCCGCCGATTGTCGCGCGGGTGCAGGCCGATCGACGGCTCGTCGAGCACGTACAGCACGCCCACCAGCCCGCAGCCGATCTGCCCGGCCAGCCGGATCCGCTGCGATTCGCCGCCCGACAGCGTGGGTGCCGGCCGATCCAGGGTGAGGTAATCCAGCCCGACATTCGACAGGAACGCCAGCCGCCCGCCGACTTCCTTGAGCACATCCGCGGCGATCAGCCGCTCAACCGGTTCGAGCTGGAGCGACTCGAAGAACTCCCGCACGCGCTGCACCGACAGGGCGCACAATTCATGAAGCCCCTTGCCGCCGAGACGCATGTGCCTCGCCTGGGCGTTGAGCCGGGCCCCGCGGCAATCCGGGCAGTCGCGGCGGCTCATGAACTTCTCGTAATAGGCGCGAACGAAGCTCGCTTTCGCCTGGCGATACTTGGCCCGCAGGTCGGCCAGCACGCCGCTGAAAGTCTCGCCGTGTTTCCACACGCCGCCGTGGTAGTGCCATTCGAAGGTGATGTGGTCGGAGCCCGTGCCGTAGAGAAGCGCATCGCGGGCACGTTGCGGCAGCCGGTTCCAGGGCAGGCGGATGTCAAATCCGACGTGGCGGGCCACACCCTCGTAGATGTGCCGCCTCCAACGGCCCGGCCGTTTCCGCATGGGCGCGACGCACGGGGCGAAAAACGGCAGCGAGGGGTCCGGTACGAGCAGTTCGGGGTCGAAGTCGTGAATCACACCCATGCCGTCACACGTGAGGCACATGCCCGTCGGCGAGTTGAAGCTGAACAGTTGCGGCGAAGGGGTGTCGAAGCCGATGCCGCACGTTGTGCACGCATACTTCGACGACAACAGCAAATCGCCCCAGCGAGCCACGGGGTTCATCCCCGTGGTCTTCTCTGAGGACTCGCCTCCGGCAGCATCCCCCGCCGGAGCAACGATCAGCGTCCCTTCGCCCAGCGGCAGGGCGTTCTCCACCGCCTCGGCAAGGCGGGGCCGGACATCCTCTTCGATCGTGAGCCGGTCGATGACCACCTCGATGTCGTGGCGATTGTGACGGCCGAGGGCCGGGGCCTGATCCAGGTGAACGACCTTGCCGTCAATGCGAGCCCGGATATACCCGCGCCGACGCAGATCCTCGATCAGCTCGATGTGCTCGCCCTTCTGACCGCGGACCACCGGGGCCAGGATGAGCACCCGCGAGCCAGCCGGCAGCGACAGAATACGCCCGACGATCGCCTCCGACGTCTGGGCGGTGATCTGCCGATCACACTGCGGGCAGTGCTGGCGCCCGACCCTCGCGTAGAGCACCCGCAGGAAATCATAGATCCCCGTCACCGTCCCCACCGTGCTGCGCGGGTTCCAGCCAGCGGCTTTCTGCTGAATGGCAATCGCCGGGCTCAGCCCGGTGATCTGGTCCACGTCCGGCTTGGCGAGCGTTCCGAGGAACTGCCGCGCATAGGCGCTGAGCGACTCGATGTATCGCCGCTGCCCCTCCGCATAGAGGGTATCGAAAGCCAAACTGCTCTTGCCACTGCCGGAGACGCCAGTGAAGCAGATCAGCCGGTTCCGCGGCAGGTCCACGAAGACGTTGCGGAGATTATGCTCCCTTGCTCCATGTACCGAGATGACCGGACGATCCATCTCAAGACCCTTCCTCTGGACTGATCGCGCCTCCGGGAGCAGGCCGCCGTTTCGCCTCGCTGGGAGGTCCTCCCGCTGCGTTCCAGAGCCGCAGCCCTGCCGGGCAGCGACGGACCCCGCATTGTACCTGTACGCCCGGCGGTCGACCAAGCACCGGTCGAGCGAAGGCAGTCTGGTCGCAAGAGTGTCTCCCATGAGGATTGATCCACGTAACTAGTTGAGGAGAAACACCTTATGGCCTCTGAAGCAACGGCGCCCGGTTGGCGTGTGTCGCGTACACCCCGGGCGCAGCCGAGCCGCATCAAACTTTCCGGCTCCAGGGATGTCTTTTAGTTTGACCCGGGGGTTTGTATTCTGGACAAGCGGCTTGTATCCCACCCTCGCGGGTCGCGGCGTGGACTGTCATGTTGACGAGGAGGCAACCAATCATGAGCAAGCTACGCGGCCCAATTATGGGCATTCTGCTGATCATTGCGTCCTGTCTGCTCCCCGGTTCAGATGCGGACTGTGACATGGAAGACGGCGAATTCAGCATTGACATTGAGGACTTCTTCTGTGGCGGCTGTGGCGGTTGCGGCGGCTGCGATCATCACGATGATTGCGACGACGGCTGGTTCTTCGATTTTGAATGGGAATGTGACGACTAAGCGGTTTGGGTAACAGGCCTTACGCGTCAGGCCAGGGATCGTCGTCTGTCTGTGGGCGGCAGCACTGGGGATGGGTAGTGTGTGGTCCGAGCCACCTCGATGGGGCCGGATGCTGGTCCGTGAGCCATTTCGGGGTCTTCGTTGTTGCCGCTGCGGCAAGCATGTCGCTCGGGTCGGGGGCAGCCCTGGCTGTGACTTTCTTGGATGCCCTGTTTCAGTGATCCAGCCTTGATCGCCCAGAGCCAGCGTCATATCTTGTGTCCAGTCCAGGACTTGGACCGATAAGTGCGAACTGAATTTCCCTGATATCTCGTGATTGTGTTTTGTCCTGTTTTCGGGTATTGTCGGGGTTGGATTCGGGTGCATGGAGAGTCGCTTTGACGTTGGCTGATGAGTTACGCCCATTGCGGCCGGAGTACATGGCCGCCCCGTTCTGGTTCTGGAACGACGTCATGGACCCCGCAGAGGTCCGCCGGCAGATCGCCGAGATGTCGGCTCAGAACATCGGGGGGTTCTTCATGCACGCCCGGATGGGCCGCGTCACCCCTTACATGTCGCAGGACTGGATGTCGGCCGTAAAAGCGGCCGTCGACGAGGCTACCCGGCGAGGGATGTCGGCCTGGATCTACGACGAAGACGGCTGGCCGAGCGGATTCGGCGGTGGGGCCGTCAACGCCCTGGGAGAGGAGTATCTCCAGCAGTACGCGACCGCGGAGATCATCCACTGCGGCCCGGACGGCCCGCGGATGGACCAGACCAACCACATCATCGCCGCGTACGCTTCCGGCAGAAAAGTCAACGGCTACGAGCATTGCCATCGCCTGGACCCGGACCACCTGCGACAGAGCTGGTCCAAGCTGCCCGAGGCCTGCCGGGAACAAATGGTTGTCTTTCGACGTGAGCTACACAATTACCGGAGACACTTCTCGCCAGAGGCATGGGCCGACGGCTACGTGGACGTGCTGAACCCCAAGGTGACCCGGGCGTTCATCCGCAAGATTTACGAGTCGTACAAGCGCGAGATCGGTCAGGCGTTCGGCTCGACGGTGCTCGGCGTGTTCACGGATGAACCCTCGTACCACGAGCTGGGCTGGAGCGAGCCGGTCGTGCGGCTGCCGATGTCTCCGGTTCTGGAGCGCGAGTTCGAGAAGCGCTACGGGGCCCCCCTGCTCGACAACCTGATGACCATCGCCTTCGGCGGCCCGGACGCCATCCGGGCCCGGTGGTGCTTCTACTCGTCGCTGGCTCATCTGTTCGCGCACAATTACACCCGCGTGCTCGCCGAGTGGTGCCGGGAGCACGGCATCATCTTCACCGGGCACTATCTCCTCGAAGAGCACCCGCGCTGCGCGACCCACGTCATCGGCGACCCGATGCTGCACTATTACTACCAGCAGTACCCGGGGATCGATCACCTGGGCAAGGACCTGGACCTGAAGGACTTCTGGTCCTCGGCCAGAGTGCTGGTCAAGCAGGCCGCGAGCGTGGCCCATCAGTTCGACAAGCCGCGGGTCATGTGCGAGACGTTCGCCGGCGGCGGCTGGCACTTTGGCGCCCGCGAGCAGAAATGGATGGCCGACTGGCAGTATGCGCTGGGCCTGAACCTGATCTGCCAGCACGCGTTCCACTACTCGCTGCGCGGTTTCCGCAAGCGCGACTATCCACCGAGCCTGTCGTTCCAGCAGCCCTGGTGGCCGTTGAGCGGCGACCTGGGGGCTCATTTCGGCCGGCTGGGCTACCTGCTGACCCGCGGCCGGCGCGTGGTCAACGTCCTGGTCATGCATCCGATCGAGAGCTTCTTCGCCACGCACGAACCCGGCGGGTACCCGTGGCCGAACGACCCGATGAACGAGGCGCTCAAGAAGCTGGTCCAGTACCTGCTCGCCCATCAGATCGACTTCGACTTCGGAAACGAAGTATTGCTCAGGCAGCACGGACGGGTCGACGGGCCGCACATGATCATCGGCTCGGGCTCTTACGATGCGGTCATCGTGCCGCACAGCCTGACATGGCGCAAGTCGACGCTGGCATTCCTGCGGGAGTTCGCCGACGCCGGCGGGCGACTGTATTACGTGGAGCCGGCACCGACGCACACCGAGGGCCAGCCGTCGAAGGGTTACGGCCGTCTGCTGGCGAAGGGCATGAGCCTCGGGCACTGGCAGGCACCCGGCTTCCGGCAGGGCATCGCCGATCTGGTCGGCCCCGTGGCCGACCCGGCATGCCGGCTGCTGGGCGGCGACCCGCACAATCAGGACGTGCTGGTCATGCACCGCCGGACGGACGACCACGACATCTTCTTCCTGACCAGCGGATCGAAGACGGCCCACACGGCGCAGGTGTCGTTCGACGCCCCCGGCACGCCTAAGCTCTTCGATACCGTCACCGGAGCGGTCACACCCATCAAGCACGTTCGGGAAAACGGCAAGTGCCTGGTTGAGCTCGCTTTTGATTTTGCCAGGTCCTATGCCGTCTTCTTCGATAAGAGCGACGGAGTCATGCCCCCGCCGGTCGAAACGGAAGCCGTGCGGAAGCGGCTCTGCCGTGCGGGCGAGCGGCTCGACTACGCGATCGATCGCGACAACGCCCTGATCCTGGACTGCGGTGAGCTCTTCATCGAAGACAACTCGCTTGGCGTGATGTCTCCGCTCGACGCGGAGCATGCCCTGGCCATGTACGGCAACGAACCGCGGGCTTTCATGCGGTTCAAGGCTGTCAGCGAGATCCCTGTGCCGTCAGCGACGCTGCTGCTGGAAACGCCGGAGCAGTTCGAGATCAAGGTCAACGACAAGACGGTTGCCCAGCCGTCGGAGACGTCATGGGCGGTGGACCCGTGCCTGCGGCGGATTCCAATCCCCGACGGGCTGCAGGTCGGCGAGAACACGGTCGAGATCCACTTCCGCAGGCGGCCCGGCCTGGAGATCGAGCCCATGTATGTGCTCGGCGCGTTCGGCGTGTATGTCGGCAGCGAGAAGTGCCGCATCGCCGCCCTGCCGGACAGGCTGGCCGTCGGCTCGTGGCACGACCAGGGACTGGCCTTCTACGCCGGCTGCGCGACATACACGATCGAGTTTGACCTCGACAAGACGGCCGACCGCTGGGAGTTGTACTGCCCGGACTATCGCAGCGCCGTGCACGTCGAGGTCAACGGGGCCGAGGCCGGCACGATCCTCTGGGCTCCGCACCGGCTCGACATCACCGCGCATCTCCGCCCGGGGCACAACTGCATGCATCTGCAGGTGGCCAACTGCCTGCGGAATTTCTTCGGCCCGCACCACATGCGCAACGAGGACGAAATCGACTGCCTGGGCCCGCACGACTTCTTCAACACCAGCCACCGCGTCCCCGAGTACCGCCTCAAGCCCGCGGGTCTGCTGGGAGAGGTGAGTCTGATCGGGTATCGCCGACAAGCGTAGATCTGACGGTCCGCGAGCGCGGACCCTACCGACTGAACGAGCAGGCGGATTTGTCCGGGATGCGTCCGCTCCAAAATCCACGCGGGTCTGCGTGTCCAGGTACCCAACCCCAAGGATAAACCTCGGGGCTCGCAAGATCGCGGCTGCAAGCCGCTCCTACAGAAGATCGCGGTCGGAGACAGCTCCTACTGAAACCCGATCCCTGAACCTCAGTCACGACACCGCTTCCAGCAGCCCGGTCGCGTGTCCATCCTGCGGCGAGGCGGCGTGGCGGCAGGAGGCGATCCAGGCCCGCATGGAACTGAGGGTCTGCGACCATTTGCTCGAGAGTCGGCGCTTGAGGAACGCCGCGTAGAGCCCTTCGCCGGCGTCGATCAGGTCGCGGAGCCTGGCGAGGCGATCCTCGAAAACCGCGCGGGGCGAGTTGGCGTCCTCAGGTGGCGGCAACTGGACTCCGCTGAAGGTCATCGCATCGCCGCGGACGGCGACGCTGAACGCGCTGCCCTGAGCCTCAATCTGCATCGCGGTCCGCACCGGCAGTTTGCCGCCCGACAGCGCGACCAGGGCCTCGGGCAGCCTCGTCGGGCTGTCGGAGTTCATTGTCGCCGAGCCGTTCAGCTTGAACGCACATTGCAGTTGCACCGACTTCTCGAAGAGGACGGTCACCGCCCCGGCCTTGGCCGTCGCAATGGTCGGCGATTCGACCTGCGTTGCGTACCACAGCCAGGTGAGCCACTCGGTGCCGAGGAAGTCGTTGGTTCGGCCCTCGTCGGAATGGGCGGGGGCATCGGCCGCACCCTCGGGCGGGGTGACGAAATGGGCCGGCCGACAGTCCTCGAACAGGCGGCTTTCGCCATTGGCCGCCGCCCAGCGCCCGGCGATCTCGCCGGCCGACGCCGCCACAATGCCGCGGTCGAACGTCTCGCGGAACAGCAGCATCAGCGATTCGATCGCACTATTGCCGGCCGATCCGAAATACAGCTCGTTTCGCGGCAGATCCCAGAACACCGGCACCTGTTTCATCCGGCGGAACACGCCGCTCCTGGCCTCGGAGTCGAGCCGCGAGAGTGCCTGCTCGCGGGCCTCGCGGCGCTGAGCCTTGGACAGGAACTCACGGCCGGTAGCCTGCAGCATGGCCTGCTCGTTGATTTTCTGGTAGCTGCGGACCAGCTCGGTCGGCGGCTTGTTGGTGTCGATTCGCAGGGCGAAGTACAGGCCGTCGGCGATCGAGTTCTTGGCGAAGTCGAATTCGGTGTCGAGGATGTGATCGCCGGTGGCCCAGCCGATTTCGCTGTGATCGGCGGTCTGGATGCTGTCGGCGCCGATCGCTTTGGCCGCCAGTTGCTTCAGCAGGCCTTCGTCGACCTGCCTGGGGCCCTGACCTTGAACGAAGAAACGCTTGAAAGTGATCGATCCACCGTCAAATGCCATGATTGGAGCTCCCCACACTGCTCAATAGAACAGTGGCACACAGGTACTTGCCCCCTGGCACTGCTCACAGAGCAGTGGCACCCGGGGAAACCGCTCTCGCACTGCTCGCAGAGCAGTGACACACGGAACAGTCGGACTGCCGCCGGAGATCCGGCGGTGCGGAGGGTCATGGTAGGGGTGCGACGCGATCGGTCAAATCCCACGGAGCAGGCTGAAAATGCGCGGCTGTGAGTAATCGATTCGCCGGACTGTGAGTTTCGTGAGCCCAAACACCGCGCTGGACGTCACCGGGTTTCGTGCTAGCCTACTGCTGTTGGGAGTGACGTGGATGAACCCGAGTAATCCCGAGGCTCAGTTGCAGTTGTGGGCCGTCGAGGACGATGCTGCCCCAGGCTCGGGCTATCGTCCTCTTCCCTCCGTCTGGGAGGGAGGCGATGCGGAGTTGATTCAGCGAATGGTCGCATTCTATCCGCGGCGAACGCCCCGCCTGATACTCGACGCCACGGTCAACACCGGGCGGTTCTGGAAAAACAGCGGCCTGCCAGTCATCGGCATGGATCTGGAATCCAGCCATCGACCGGATGTCGTTGCCGACAACCGGCGGATGCCGTTTGCCGACGGGGTGTTCGATATTGTGGTCTACGATCCGCCCCACGTGCCGAACCAGGGCAGGGACCGGTCAAAGGACTTCAACAAGCGCTTCGGACTGGTGTTCAAGTCGCCGGCCGCGAGCGGCTACAACTTCTCTCATCTCTACCCGCCGTTCCTCGAGCACGCCTACCGCGTCCTGGCACCCGAGGGCCTGGTCTTCGGCAAGATCGCCGACTACGTACACGGGCACCGGTTCCAGTGGGCGCATCTCGAATTCGTTGCAGCCGCCGCCAAAGTGGGATTCATGCCCTGCGACTGCATCGTGAAGATCAGGCGCGGCCCGATCATCTCTCCTCGATGGCGAAACGCCCACCACGCCCGCCGACAGCACTGCTACTGGATCGTGCTGCGCAAATCGGCCAGGTGCGAATAGCCCGGCCTGCCTGTGTTCAGCGCGATTCGCGGGCACGTATGGCCATTGGCGGCAGTGGGCCGTAGAGGAAGAAGGCCGTCGCCAGGAGGCCGGCGGCCATGATGACCAGCAGTTCGCGGTTGGGCGATTCGACAAAGAGCTTGCGCCACGGCCAAGCAGGGAGCCATTCGCTCAGCTTGAGCACCCACCCCGGGTACGGGTTCACCGGCGGGAGGGGCTCCTGCGGGTTCTCAAGAAGCGAGAGGTCGACGCGCATCGCGGCTAACTCGGCCGAGGACCACTGAATCACCCGCTCGCCCTCGGGGTGATAGTTGAGTTCCCTGCGGATGACCCGTTCGTTCACTTGGGGATCGGCCTCGAGGGCCTTGATCCGCTCGTCGTTCCGCTTCTCCTGCTCCGAGAGGTCGACCACGAGACGTTCCAGCTTTCGCTCGGTCTCGAGAATCTGCTCGGTCTCAGCGTAGATGGGAGCCAGGACGCAGGGCGCGAAGACGATCATCGCCAGCACCGTCAACACCCAGAACATGATGCAGTGCTGGGCAACGGCGGCACCGGTGGCGATCTCGTCGGTTCGGCCGGCACGCCGGGCGTTCCCCGTAGCCGGGGGCATTGGCTGATTGTCATTGATGGAAGGCAAAGTGCCGGCTTCCATGCCCGCACCTCCGTCCGGCCGTTACTTGTTCCAGAACTGGCCTCCGAAGACGGCCTCGTCCCCGAGGTGTTCCTCGATCCGGAGCAACTGATTGTACTTGGCGATCCGGTCGCTCCGGCTGGCGCTGCCGGTCTTAATCTGGCCGGCATTGGTCGCTACTGCAATATCGGCAATTGTCGTGTCTTCGGTTTCGCCGCTTCTGTGGCTGACCACGGTTGTCCATCCGTTCCGAGTGGCCAGGTTGATGGCATTGAAGGTCTCGGTGAGGGTCCCGATCTGGTTGACCTTGATCAGGATGCTGTTGGCGCTTTTCTCCCGCAGCCCCCGGCCAAGACGCTCGACGTTGGTCACAAACAGGTCGTCCCCGACAAGTTGGACTTTCTCGCCCAGCCTGGCGGTGAGCTTCTTCCAGCCATCCCAGTCGTCCTCGGCCAAGCCGTCCTCAAGGCTGCGAATCGGCCATTTTGCGCACTGGGCGGCCCAGTAGTCGATCATTTCGTCGCTGCTGACGACCCGGTCCGGGTTGCTCTTGAAGAAACAGTACCCCTCCTTGCCTTTCGCCTTGGCTTCGCTGTAAAGCTCGCTCGTGGCCGGGTCCAGGGCAAAAAACACCTGCGTGCCGAGCTTGTAACCGGCCTTTTCGACGGCCATGGCGATGACCTCATAGGCCTCGTCATTGCTCTTGAGGCTGGGGGCAAAGCCGCCCTCGTCACCCACCGAAGTGTTGTAACCCTTGCTCTTTAAGACACTTCTGAGATTGTGGAAGATCTCGGCCCCCCAACGCAGGGCCTCCCGGAAGGTCGGAGCCCCCCACGGCTGGATCATGAACTCCTGGAAGTCAACAGTATTGTCAGCGTGCTTGCCACCGTTGAGGATGTTCATCATCGGGACCGGCAGGACGTGGGCGTTTGCCCCGCCCAGGTAGCGGAAGAGGGGCAGTTCGCTGGCCTCGGCCGCCGCCTTGGCCGCCGCCATGGACACCGCCAGGATGGCATTGGCACCCAGGTTGGCCTTGTTGGGCGTGCCATCGAGATTGATCATCTCGCGGTCGATCGCCTCCTGGTCACAGGCATCCAGGCCCAGGACGGCCTCGGCGATCTTCTCATTGATGTTCTCGACCGCCTTGAGCACGCCCTTGCCCAGGTAGCGGGCCTTGTCGCCGTCGCGGAGTTCAACCGCCTCATGCTCGCCGGTCGACGCCCCCGAGGGCACGGCGGCCTGACCCACGCACTCGTTTTCCAGAACCACGGTCGCCTCGACCGTCGGGTTGCCCCGCGAATCCAGGATCTCTCTTCCGCTGACGTAAATGATTGCCGTTGATGACATTAGGTGCCTTGCTTTCGAAATAGGGGAAAACCGCCCCCCGGGCAGAGGTTGATTGTCCGGGACGTTCCCGGCGCGCCGGGAGACACTATACGGACGGGCCGGAAGCCGTCAAGATTGGGTTGCGATCTCCCGTGAGCGAAGGGGCTGACCGCTCGCTGTCCATGAGGGTACAGCCGCCCGCGTCTACACCGCCCGGGATCTATCATCCGACCAAGACTTCCTTAGAATCACTGCGACTGCTCGGGAGCGCAAGTCAGGAGGTGCCGTCAACGTGGTTGCCGCATCGGCTGTCAGTCTTCTGTTCCCGCTCTGGTGTGCGGCGTCGGGTGATTCGCCTGCCGTGGTGCCTGTGCGACTCGGCGTGGATGATGGCGGGTGCTATCACCGTGACGTTCTCAAACAACATCCCTGGGAAAGCCCTGCGTATTTCAGAGCTCTAGAGGACCTCGGCGTTCGCTTCATCAGCGTGCATTTCTGGCCGGTGAACGACGCCGGAGAAAAGAACTCCGTGATGACGCGTCAGCGCTTGGAGGCCATTGACCAGGCCATACGCGATCACCGGATCGAATACTCCCTCAACGTGGAGCTGTCCAACTGGGTAACCCGCTATGAGATCACTCCCGGAGTTGATGAATTCGAGCATCCGGACGGCACCCATCGCTGGGATCTGCGTATGGAGTGGTTGTCGGCAGTTCTGCCGCCGGCTCGGCCGGCTCCCGCTTCGCTCATCGCCGTTACCTACGACGAATGCGAGCACATGATTCTGTCCAACAACAAGTTCGCAAACGCGCCCAAGTCCACGTTCGACCAGCCGTTCCTGGTGAACACGCACGGCATGCCGCTGACGACGGCCTACGACCGCCTGGTTGCCGAAGCTGAAGGCATCCGCAAGGAGCACTATCAGAATCGCATTCGTCTGCAGACCGAGCAGGTGTGGCCCGACGTGTTTCACATTTTCGCCCGTGCGGGTTGGACCGTGACTCCCAAGCTGCTCAAGGAAAACATCAGTTCGGTTGTCCTGTCCATCGCGATGGGGGCGGCGATCCAATACCAGGACAAGGGGGCATCGTTCTGGGCATCGCCGGACCTGTGGAACTGGGATCGGTATCCCGGCCATTCGCCCGAAGCGCTGCGATCGGCGCTGCTGATGGCCTACTGGCTGGGGGCCGAGACGATCTACGTCGAGAATCTCGACCATCACGGCTGGAAGAAACGTCACCCCGAGGCCGATCCCGACGGCTCGCTGCTGCGGTGGTCCGGGGCGGACAAGTACGAGTTAACCCGGCACGGACGCGCGGTCCGCGATTTCTACAAGGACTACGTGCCGCGAAATCCGCGAAACATCAACTGGCGTGACTACCGTCCGCGGGTGGCCATCATTCGCCTGCCGGACGGCGGGTGGGGCCAGTTCGGCCCCGGTTCAGGCCTGGGCGAGCCAGCGTCGAGGAATCGGCTGTTGGGCAACCGGGAAATGCCTCTGGATGAGCCGGCATCGGAGTGGCTGCACGTCTGGCCCATTCTGACTCACGGTGCCGCCCGGCCGGGAGCCATCTCGTCGGGGAATCCTCTCGTCTACCCCAAGGGGATCGAGGAGTTCTTCGCACCCATCGACAGTGTCGCCGTGTTCGACCACAACGTCGAGGCTTCCCGGCTGGAAGAGGTCCAATGTCTGATCGTGTGCGGCCACGCATTGTCGGCCGCGACTTTTCAGGCCATCCGCGCCCGTGTCGCGGCCGGAGCCACCTGCATCATCGCTCGTCGGCTCTATGCCGCTCATGCGACGAGCGGTCTGCCGGGCGACTGGCTGATCGTCGAGGACTTCAAGGACCCGCGGATTGCCGCCAGACTCGCTCCCTTCCTCGGCCCGCCGGACGTCGCTCGCTTCCGCTTCCAGAACCGGATCGTGGAGTTCCGCAAGGCCGCCGAGCCTGACAGCATCACCGTCCGGCTCTTCGACCGCCGGTGAGGAGCGAGCGATTCCGCACATGAAGACCACCGGCCGCGATCACCCTTTGCCCTTCTTGGTTGGAACGGCGTCGGTGCCCGGGATGGGCACATGAGCCAGGATGTTTTCGGGGGTCAGCTCGTAGTCTGGCTTCTTCAATTCGAGGTCGGAGTTGATCAGTTCGTCCCAGGCGACCCCGTTGCCGGTGTAAGCGGCCTGGCGGATCATGATGTTCGACATCGTCGATTCAGCGACGTTCTTCGTTTCGTTGATCTGCTTGCCGCTGCGGATGGCCGAGATCAGGTCGGTGTGTTCCTGCACGTAGGGGTTTCTGCCCTTGGCCTGGACCTTCTCGACCTTGCCGTCCTTGGAGAACCCGGTGTGGGAGTCCCACGAGCCCTTCTCGCCGATGATGTGTTCGCTGATGTTGGTGGGCAGGCCGGGGATCTGCCGGCACTCGCTGTGTATGTGGATCTCGCCGGGGTAGATCAGGTCGGCGACAAAGAAGTCGTACTGGTCGCCCTGCTTGCGGCGGAGGCGCCCGCCCATGGCTGTAGCCTTGATCGGATGGGCCTTGAGCACCCAGTTGGCGACGTCGACGTTGTGTACGTGCTGCTCGACGACGTGGTCGCCGGAGAGCCATCGCCACTGGAACCAGTCGCGGACCATCCACTCCTCGTCGGACATGCCCGGCTCGCGCACGACGTAGGCGAGCGGCCCGCCGTTCCAGTAGACCTGGGCCGAGTAGACGCGCCCGATCTCGCCGTCGTGGATCCGCCTGATGGCCTCGATGTAGCTCGCATCGTGGCGCCGCTGGGTGCCGGCCACGACGGAGAGCTTCTTCCGGTCGGCCATTTCGCCGGCGGCCAGCAATTTGCGAATTCCCACCGGATCGACCGCCGCGGGCTTCTCCATGAACACGTGCTTGCCGGCCTCGATGCAGGCGGGCAGGTGCAGCGGGCGGAAACACGGGGGCGTCGCGAGGATCACGTAGTCCAGGTCCATCTCGAGGACCTTCTTATAGGCGTCGAAACCCGTGAAGCAGGATTTCGCATCGAGCTCGACTTTGTCCTGAACCTTATCGCGCAGACCCTCCAGCCGATCCTCGTAGAGGTCCGCCGCGGCCACGAGCTTCACGTTCGGCGCGGCGTCCATCGCGTTTCGACAGGTCTCGCGCCCGCGACCACCGCACCCGACCACGCCAAAGCGGATCGGCTTGTCGTCGGTCGCCCCGCTCAGGACATGCGGGAACGCCACGGTCGCCGATGCCGCCGCAGCCGCCGTCTTGACGAACTGCCGCCGCGAGAGCCTTTCGATGCCGAGCCGTTTCATGGGATTCTCCTTTGTTGAATTGCGTGGAGTCGTTATTCGCTTGCCACCGATGCGGGGTCTGAATCTTCGTGTCCCTCCGGCACCTGGCTGCCCTGTGCCAACGCCGTCCACACAGAGGCTGAACAAATGTTACTCCGAACGAGTCGAGGTGCAAGTGGCGGCACTGGAGTTCACCGGCAAGCGGATGCGTCTCGAAAAGGGTGGCCCAAGTCCTTCCTGGACTTGGGTTCACGATTTTCGGTTCATCGCAGCAACACTCAGGTGCAGATGGTGCACCCAATCGCGAGCCCAGGTTCAAGAAGAACCTGGGCCACCCGTCTTCCCACATACGCGGTGGATTCTCTGATGGTTTAATCCGGCGGCAAGGTCAGGGCGACTGCTGGGCCGGCTTCTCCACCAGCAGGCCCGCGGGGCGCACGTCGTCGAACGGCTGGCGGGTCATGCGGATCAGGGGCGAGGGCCACAGGCCGATCAGCAGCACTGCCAGGCAGCAGCACAGCAGGCCAATCTGCAGCGGTCGGCTGCGCATGACCAGGGTGAACTCGCCCGTCGGCGGCCGAAGGTAGCAGGCGGCGACGATCCGCAGGTAGTACGCGGCGGCGACGGCCGTGTTCAGCACACCCACGACGACGAGCACGATCAGGGCCAGGCGGTGCGGGTGCAACGGGTCAACGGACAGGGCGCTGCTGAAAAGGTAGAGCTTGCCGAGGAAGCCGGCGGTCGGCGGCAGACCCATGAGGCTGAACACGCAGATGGCCATGGTCAGCGCGGCCAGCGGATGCTGTTGCGACAGGCCTGCCAGGTCACTCAGTTCTTCGACCTCACGCCCCTGCGACCGCGTCAGGGCCAGCACGCCGAATGCCCCGAGATTCATGATTCCGTAGACGGCAATGTAGAAGAGCATGGCCGAGAGCCCGTTGCGCAGCGGTCCTCCGCCGGTGGCCGGGCCCGCCAGGACGGCCACGAGCATGTAGCCGGAGTGGGCGATGCTCGAATAGGCCAGGATGCGTTTGACGTTGGTCTGCATCAGGGCCAGCACGTTGCCGACGGTCATAGTCACCGCAGCCACGATCCAGAGGAACACGAAGGCCGGTTCGGAGATCCTCCAGCCGAGCGGGCTGGCCAGGTGCGGCTGGACGATCATCAGCACCTTGACCAGGGCGACGAACCCGGCCAGTTTCGGGAAGAAACCGAGTAAGCCGGTCACGGGCGAGGCCGCTCCCTGGTAGACGTCAGCGACATAGGCATGAAACGGCACGGCCGCGATCTTGAACGCGATGCCCGCGAACGCCAGCAACATACCCATGGTGACCCATGCGGCGCCGGCGTCGAGAGTCATACGGCTCAGTGCCGTGGTGCCGGACGCGCCGTAGAGGAAGCTGAACCCGTACGCCATCAGGGCGGCCGCCAGGGCACCGAGGAAGAAATACTTGACGCCGGCCTCCTGGGCCAGGATGTTGCTCCGCCCGATCGAAACCAGAACATAGGTCGGCACGCTGACCAGCTCGATGGCCAGGAACAGCACCACGAGGTCGTCGGCCGCGGCGGTCAACAGGATGCCCGCCAGGCTGAACAGGATCATGCTGAAGACCTCGCTGCGCTCCTCGGGCTGCGGCATGTGGTGGTGGATCAGCAGCACGACCAGGCCGACGCCGAGCGCGATCAGCCGGACGTACCAGCCGAGATTGGTCAGTTGAATGCCGAACGATTCGATGGGACGGTCCAACGGGCCGGCCGACCATGACAAGGACAGGGCCGCCAGCACGGTCAGAAAAGACACCAGAAATGCGCACGCCCGCACCGCCTCGCTTCGCCCCAGGCCGACCAGCAGGACAATGCACGCGCCTGCGACCAGCGTAGCCTCAGGGGCCAGGAGCAGGAGGAGGGAGTCAGTCATGGGCTGCCCCTCCTGCACGTGGGAAAGCAGAGACTAAGGATGAAGGATGAAGGATGAACGATGAGTCAAGCGAGCTGACCGCTGACCGCTGAGCCGCGGTCGCAGGCACGTCCTTGCCCGCGAAGCCGGATGACGAGTCGGGGATCGCGGCCGGTGCGTGGTAAATACGGGCCAGGATCTGCTCATCCGTTGCAGAGCGGACGCTGTCGAGGATGGAGTTGGGCCAGACGCCCAGGATCAGGCAGGCAACCGCGATGGGGGCGAGGATGCCGATCTCACGCCTGTTGAGGTCGCGACCAAGGACGCTCGATGGGCCGGGCTGTCCCGCCGGCTCGCGGAGCGGCCCGAACAGCAGCCGCTGACACAGATACAGCATGTAAATCGCGCTGAGCACGATGCCCGTGGCCGCGAAGGCAGCGTGGGCGATGCCTAGCGGCCCCACGCCGTTGGCGTTCGAGGTCACCGTGCCGAGAAGCACCAGGAACTCGGCCACGAAGCCGTTGAGACCCGGCAGGCCGATGCTGCTGAGGGTGAAGAACACGAGGAAGAACGCCATCCAGGGCATCGGGCGCGCCAGCCCGCCGAGTTCACTGAATCGCCGGGTGTGGTATCGGTCGTAGATCATGCCCACGACAAGAAACAAGGCCCCGGTCGACAATCCGTGATTGATCATATACATCACCGAGCCAACCAACCCGGCCGACTTGAGGCTGAACATGCCCAGGATGCAGAAGCCCAGATGCGACACCGAGGAATAAGCGATGAGTTTCTTGAAATCCTCCTGCACCCACGCGGCCAGCGCCCCGCATATGATGCCGCCGATGGCCAGGATGGCCATGAAGGGTGCGAAAGTCATGCTCGCCTCGGGCAGCATCGGCACGCTGAAGCGCAGGAAACCATACGTGCCGAGTTTGAGCAGGATGCTCGCCAGCAGCACGCTGCCCGCAGTTGGGGCCTCGGTATGAGCCAGCGGCAGCCAGGTGTGCAGCGGGAACAGCGGGACCTTGATCGCAAAACCGGCCGCGAAGGCCAGGAACAGCCACCACTGCACGTCGGACGAGAGCCGCAGGGCGTAGAGCTTGTCCAGGTCGAAGGTAAACACGCCAACGCCGTTGCGCGACGCGGGCAGAGAGTAGGCCTGGTAAGCGAGGACGAGCACGCCCGCAAAGGTCAGCACGCTGCCGGCAAAGGTGTAGAGGAAGAACTTGTTGGCCGCCTGGCGACGCTGCGGCCCGCCCCAGATCCCGATGATGAAGTACAACGGGATGAGCGTGAACTCGAAGAAGATGTAGAACAGCAGCAGGTCGCGGGCGCAGAACACGCCGATCATCCCCGCCTCGAGCAGCAACATGAGGACGTGGTATTCCTTGAGCCGCCAGCGGATGGAACTGAGACTCGACCACAGAGCCAGCGGCGTGATCCCGGCGGTCAGAACGACAAGCCACAGGCTGATCCCATCCACCCCGACGTAGTAGCGGAAGTCAACCACCCCTCGGCTGCCACCCTCCTCGTCGCTGACCCACGACCGGTTGAGCACGAGCGCGTATTGACCCTGCTCGGCGAGTGAATTGCCGCCGGAATCCGTGGCCTGGAAGAAAAGCACGATGGCCAGGACGGCCAGGGCGGCGGTGCCGGCCGAGAATCCTAATGCCATCCGTCGAATCCGGCGCGCACCGGCTTCGTCACCTTCGCGGACTTCGGTCAGTCCGACGGCCAGCGCACCGATGACCGGCAGAGCGATCAGCAGCGTCAGGATGGAGGTTTCAGCCAACTCGGCCATGAAGCCCTACCTCATCAGCCACACAATCAGGACAATCAGCACCAGTCCCCCGGTCATCACCACGCCGTAGCCTTGCACGGCTCCGCTCTGAAGCACGCGAAGCATCGAGCCAAGGGCCTGCGGCACGGACACGATCAACCGGAGGACTCCGTCGATGACAAATCGATCGAAGGCATATAGCCAACCGCCGGTGCGCCACAACGGCCGCACGATAACCGCGTCGTATGCCTCATCCACGTAGAACTTGTTACTCACCAGGTCATGGATTTCCGGGAACGCCCCTCGAATCATCCGCGGCCAGGCGGGCCGCACGACATAGAGCACATAAGCGGCGACGATGCCCAGGATCGCAAGGACGGCCGAGAGGTACATCATCGCGTGGCCCGCGCCGTGCTCGCCTTGGGCGGCTGCCGCGTCGCTGAAGGGCGTCACAACGGGTGCCAGGAAAGCATGGAACAGTCCTCGCGGCTCGAACAGGCCGGCAAAGCCTCCGGCATGAACGCTTACGCCCGCGTAACCTGCGAAGAGCGCTCCGACGGCCAGCAGGCTCAGCGGGATCAGCATCCAGCCGCCCGACTCATGCGGGTGAGCGTCCGCCGGCACGCGCGGCTCGCCGCAAAAGGCCATGAAGACCATTCGGAAGGTGTAAAACGCAGTAAGGACGGCGGTCGCCAGAGCCATGGTACCCAGCACGGGGTGCCCGGCGAATGCGGCGTGGATAATCTCATCCTTGCTGAAGAAGCCGGAGAGCAACGGGAAACCGGCCAGGGCCAGCGCCCCGGCCAGGAAAGTCACGAACGTGACAGGCATGATGCGGCGCAGGCCGCGGAATTCGCGGATGTCGATGATCCCGCCCATGGCGTGCATCACGCTGCCGGCCCCGAGGAACAGCAGGGCCTTGAAGAACGCATGCGTGTACAGATGGAAGATGGCCGAGTCGGCCGCGAGCACGCCGGCCCCCAGGAACATGTAACCCAGTTGGCTGATGGTCGAGTAGGCCAGAATGCGTTTCATGTCATACTGGCCGAGGGCGATGATCGCAGCAAAGAGGGCCGTGGCCGCACCGATGACCGCCACGGTGTCGAGGGCCACCAGCGAGCCCACGAAGATCGGCCCGCAGCGGACGACCATGTACACGCCGGCGGTGACCATGGTGGCGGCGTGAATCAGGGCGGAAACCGGGCTGGGGCCTTCCATCGCATCGGGCAACCACACGTAAAGCGGCAACTGGGCGCTCTTGCCGACGGCTCCGCAGAACAGCAGCAGAGCGATGGTCGTGCATTGCGCGGAACTGAGGTGCCTGACGGCCTCGAACGCGACGGTGTAATCGAGCGGGCTCTGCCCGGTTGGGACATGCGGCGACAGCCATCGATAGAGCAACAGGATCGCCAGCCCGAATCCGAAATCGCCGATCCGGTTGACCACGAAGGCTTTCTTCGCCGCCCGGGCCGCCGCGGGCCGCTGGTAGTAGAAGCCGATGAGCAGATAGCTGCACAGGCCCACAGCCTCCCAGCCGAGATAGAGCAACAGGAAGTTGCCCGCCAGGACCAGCGTGCACATGCTGAAGACGAACAGGGCCATGAAGGCGAAGTACCGCTCATAGCCCTGCTCGGGCCTTCCGTGCCGGCGCATGTAGTCCCGCGAGTAGATGATGACCAGGAGCGAGACGCCGGACACGGTGGCGAGCATGATCGCGGTCAGCGGGTCGACCCGGAAACTGATGTCAATCGGCACGCCCGCCCCCGGGGTGATCCAGGAGTAGAAGGAATAGGTGCTGGTGTAGTCATCGGGCCGCAGCGAAGCGACCTGCACGAGCAGTATGAGACTGAACAGCAGCGACCCGCCGACGCCGAGGATGACCGGCCAGTGGCTCGCGCCTTTGAGCGCGCGCGAACCGACCGCCCCCACGACCGCCGCCGCCAGCAGCGGCAACAGCGGGATCAGCGGTGCGATGCTCAGTATTGCAGTCTCACCCTCGTTCGGCATCTATCCGTTCATCTCCTCCCACGCCTCGGCATCAACGGTCGTCTTGCGGCGGAACAGCAGAACGACCAGTCCAAGGGCCAGTCCCGCCTCCACCGCCGCGATCACGATCAGGAACAGGGCAAACGCCTGGCCCGTGAGCTGGCCGTGGCGCAGGCCAAAGCCCACCAGGTTGAGAATCACGCCCTGGAACATGACCTCGGTCGACAGGAACATCAGGATCAGGTTCCGCCTGGCCAGGAACCCGACCACGCCGATCGAGAACAGGATCGCTCCGAGCAGGATGTAAGCGTTTGTCAGGTCCAACGTCTTTTCTCCGACCGCCTCAAAACGGCGGCACTTCCCGCCCGATCCGCCCGAGGTCCTTCTCCGCCTCCATGGACGCCAGCTCCGCCGACGTTAAGGCCTGCGGCTCGATGCGCTTGCGGGCCAGGGCCACCGCCCCCACCAGGGCGACCAGCAGCAGCACGCCCGCGGTCTCGACCGCCAGGATATACGTGGTCATCATCGCCTCGCCGATCATCCGCACGTTGCCCTTGTCGCCGTTAACCGACGCAGGGTCGCTGACAACCGCCGACATGCCCGCGGCCGGCTCCGCAGACCGCGCCTGGCCTGGGCCGGAGACGATCAGGTCGGGCGATACCATGGCCTGCGTGACCGCGGCAGTGAGCAGGAAACCCAGCGCCACCGCCGCCAGCGATTCACGGTTGCTCAGGTTCGCCAGATCGTTCTCCTGTTGTCGCGAGAGCATGATCACGAACACGTACGTGACCAGGATGGCCCCGGCGTAAACGATCACCAGGGCGGCGGCCAGGAACTCGGCGGCAGCCAGCAGGCACAGCGCGGTGACCGCGAGGACCAGCACGACGAGATACAAGGCACAATAGATCGGCTGCGGATGAGTCACCACCCGGGCCGCGGCGATGATCGCGATCAGCCCGAAGATCACGAAGAACACGCGGCCGTCAGACGTCTGGCCGATCCAGCGGACCCAGTAGACTGCGATTGCGCTCAAAGCCGCCGCAGCGAGGATGCTGATCGCCCATCGCAGGGCGGCGTCCTTGCCTCGCCCCGATGGCAGGCACAGGAACAGGCTCGCGGCCCCGACCGTCAGGAACGAATACAGGATGTACAGGGCCGCCGTGCTCACGAGGCCGTTGACTCCTTGCCCGGTCGATCCGTCGGGGGCGACGGCGGAATCACGCCGCCGATGCCAGGGTAGCCGGTGACAGGCGGATTCTTCCGCGGCTTGGTGTCCCGCGTCTGGTCGAAGACTTCCAGTAGTTTGTTGATGTCGAAAATCATCTCCTGTCGCGTGAACCCCACGATGGAATACTCCGGGGTCAGTTCGATCGCGTCGACCGGGCAGGCCTCCTCACACATGCCGCAGTAGATGCAGACCAGTTCGTCGATGTCGAACTGGATCGGGTACTTCTCGCGGTCGGGCCAGGGGGCCTCCGCCCCGGTGATGTGGATGCACTTGGCCGGGCAGGCGGTCTCGCACATGAAGCAGGCGACGCACGCCACGCGGCCTTGCTCGTCGCGATTGAGCCGGTGCACCCCCCGGTAGATTTCCTTCCGCATCGACCGCCTGTGCTCGGGGTACTGCACCGTCAACCGCTTCCCGAACAGATGCCGGATAGTGGTCCGCAGGCCGTTGAGGATCTGCGGCAGGTACAGCTTGTCGGCCGCCGTCAGCCTCGGCTCGGTGATCTCGACGATGTCTTCATCGCGGATCATTTCAGCCGCACCTCGATCGGGCCCTTGCTCTCCCTGGTCAACGAGAAGCTGCCGGTTAGCTCCTTGCCGCCGGATCTGGCCGTGGCCTTATAGTTGCCGAAGACTCCGCGGAACTTAACCTGGCTCTCGTCGTCGATCCGCGCGTCGACCTTCGTCCACCACGTGCCCTTCACTCGCTTCATCAGTTCGTCGTAGGCCGGCTTGGGCGTCATATCCTTGCGGAGCATGCCGGCCGGGGCCCCTTGCCATGCGTGGTAATCGGTGAAGTCCCACCAGGTGATCGCCTCGACCGCCGGATGGCTGAACAGGATGGTGTAGAATCGCACGGCATCTTCCGCCTGGCGTTTCTCGCCCTCGGGTGTGCTCGACCATTCGAACTTCGCGTCGCTCTTCCGGCGCTGTTCGGCCAGGTTCCACCCCTGCTCGCCGGACAGGAACGTTGTCTCGGTGAAGTGCAGCGGCTTGCCGTACCTGGCGTATCGCTCGCAGGTCTCCCAGATCTTGGTCACCGGCCAGGCCCCGCCATGCTGGTGGGACTGGATGCCGATCACGTCGAAAAGCGGCTTCCCGTCCTTGTCCTTCAGCTCATCGAGCACTTTTGTCGCGTAGGCCTCGTCGGTGCGGTAATCGTTGATGATCAGGGTCGCCTTGGGGTTACCCTTACGCGCCGCTTCGAACGCGGCCCGCAGATAGGGCCCGACGCAGGCGTGGTCGATTGCGCTCGTCAGCCTGGAGGCGTTTTTCTTGCACTCTTGCCGGTCGTAGTGAGTCGCTTCGTTGACCACGTCCCAGATGTTGATGCCTCCCGCGAAGTGGCCGGAACAGGTCTCGATCCGGGTCATCTGGAGCTTGAAGACTTCGGCGGGGTCGGTCGGCAGCCATTCGACGTCGCGGTAGTTCCACGCCAGCGGGTGGCCCTTGGTGGTGACGCCGTGGGCTTTGCACCAGGCGATCATCTTGTCCGTCTTGTCGTAGTCCGGCCTGCCACGATGCTTCTCGTAGCCCCACCAGTAGAACGGGAGCGTTGCATAGTTAAGCAGCTCGGAGAAGCGCTTCTCGTAGGCCGCGTTCGCTTCCGGGCCGGCGCAGGTGCCGAGCTTGAAGATGTTGCAGCCGAACAGAAACGCATGACGGGTCTGCTCGATACGCACGTGGAGCCCCGGGGGAAGCGGCTGACGGCCATCGGTGAGCCGCAGTACGACCTCGCGCTTGCGGTACTCCTCGATGCGAGCCTCCGCCTGGCCGAGGATGTCGGCCTCGGGCAGCGGCGCGGCCCACACGGCGGCCGCTAAGAACAGAGTCAGAGCAGTCATTGAGGTCTCCTCGACAACGAGCCCGCCACGGGAGGCAGGCCTTGCTGCCGTCCGGTGATCGGGATGGGTGACAAAGCGAATTTCAACAGCGCGGCCATAAAAACGGCGATATCACACAGCGGTGCCCAGATCGACGCGGCCGCATTCTTGTAGACCAGCAGCGAGGTCAGGATCACGATCGCGATGCCCGCGGGCACCAACCCGTTCCAGGCCAGGCGCATGAGCTGGTCAAACCGCGGCCGGAACAGCGTCCAGCGCACCCACATGAAGAACAGCACGAAGACCGCCACCTTGCCGAAGGTGATGGCGAACTGGCACACCCCGGCGGCCAGCGTCTGCGAGTGGTAGAGCCAGTTCAACCAGCCCCAGTCGAGCCGGGTGCTGAACGGAAAAAGCTCCCACCCGCCGAAGAACAGCGCGGTCATGAAGGCGCTGACCGTGATGAGGTGGCCGTACTCGCCGAGCAGCAGCAGCCCCATCTTCATCGAGGAGTATTCGGTGTGATATCCGCCGATGAGCTCCTGTTCCGCCTCCGCCAGGTCGAAGGGCATGCGATTGGTCTCGGCGAATGCCGCGACCAGCAGAATGACGAAGGCGACGGGATGGAGCAGGACGTTCCACACCGACTGCATCTGGCTTGCGACGATGTTTTCGAGCCGCACCTGTCCGGTCGTCAGCACGATCACCAGCACCGCGAGCCCCAGCGGGATCTCGTAGCTGAGCAACTGTGCCGCGGCCCGCATGCCGCCGTAGAACGAGAACTTGTTGTTGCTCGACCAGCCGGCCAGCACGACGCCGTATACACCCATTGCCCCGACGGCCAGAATATACAGCAGCCCGATGTCTACGCTGGCCACCTGCACGCGGACCGGCTGCGGCCCGCCGAGGTCGACCAGGCCGCCCCAGGGGATGACCGCGAAACCCACCAGCGCAACCGTAAAGGCAATGCCGGGAGCCAGGAGAAAGAGCGGCCGATCCACGCTGCCCGGCGTGAAGTCCTCCTTGAGCAGCATCTTGACCCCGTCGGCGATGGGCTGCAGCAGCCCGCGCGGCCCGGCCCGGTTCGGTCCGATGCGGTCCTGCAGCCACGCGGCGACCTTCCGCTCCAGCAGGATGGCGTACGCCACGCATCCCATGATGATGCCGATGAGCACCACCATGAGTGCAATGCTGAAGCCGAGTTGGGTCTTCACGAACTCCATCACTGGATATCCTTGATCAGTTCTCCCTTGTCAATCTTGGGCTCGTACTTGTATATGGCCAGCGTGCTCGTGTTGCCGAGCGGGGCGCTCTCCGGCGCCATGAAAACCAAGAGCGTGTCAACGAGCAACCTCATGTGCTCAACCCGGTATCCCTGCGGCGAGATTCGTTTGAGCTTTCCGCCACGGACATCGTAGACAAACAGCCACTCCGAGTCCCGATGGTCGATCTGCTTGTCTGCGTTCGTGTCCTGTGTTCGGGCGATCAGGATGAGAAGCCCCGGATATCGTGGGACTGAAGCCTGCTGCCTCGCATCACCGTCAGCCTGCGGTCTGAAGGTGAAGGGATGAACCCACGCCGCCACGTGGTGGTCAAAGACCCGCTGTCTGCCCCCGGTGTCGAGATCAACAACGATCAGGTTCAGCACGCTGCTGCTGATCTGCGCGAAATCAGAGCCGAGCGCCCACGCCGACTGCGACCATGCCGATGACTTGATGGCCAATGAGCCCACGTTAAACAGGCTTTGCTGTCCCTCCGAGTCGTCCCAGCCCACTGGCAGGATCAGAAACCGCTCGTTGACGATGAAGCTGCGGCCGGCTTTGAGTTCGCTCTTGATCTTGCCTGCTGCCGCCTCATCGGCGGGCAAGACATGCGCCGGAAGACCGCATCCGGCAGTCACGCTGACAGCAGCCAGGACAAGTGCTGACAAAATGGATCTCATATGCGTTCCCTCGTGTCCGGCAGTGGTCGCGGCTAGTGCTGATATCTCGGCTCGGGCTCCGGCACGTGCAAATCTGCCATGGCCGGCACCTTCGACGCCATCATCTTCCGGGCGGTCTCGGCCGTGTACAAGCCCGGATGGCCGGCAATCGCCCACAGGTACTGCCCGTCGTGCATTCCTCCACCGGGCGGAACGACCACCCGCTTGAACGGCTGGAGCATGCCGGCGTGGTTCATGAACGATCCTTCCCGCTCGGTCCATGCACAGAAAGGCAGCACAATCTCAGCCTGGGCAGTCAACTTGTTCGGAAACATGTCCTGGACGACCAGCAATTCGGGCTTGGCGGCGGCCTCCAGCAACGACTGCGTCGGCCAGTCGGCTGTCGGATAACCGCCGACGACCCACAGGGCCTGGAACCGGCCCGCGGCCGTCTGGGCCCACAATTCCTCGCGAGACAACACCGGCCCGCCCATGGCCGTCAGGATGGCCTCAATCCCCCGCCGATTGGGGTGCTTCTCCGGGCGTATCGTGAATCTGGCCGTCTTACCATTTGCCCCAACCGGGAACATCTCCGGTTCACCGACGATCTGGACGTCACCCAGCGACAGCACGGCCTGTGGGGCAATCCGCCGAACGAAGTCGGCTAGCAGCCATGCCTCCTCGCAGGCCATCTCGGGCGAGAATTGGACGGCAACGGAGGCTGGGCCGTGCTTGTCGGCGATCTGGCCCAGGCGCTGTCGGATGACGGCCGGCATCGATTCCCACGGCAGCAGCTTGCGATCGTTGCCGCGCCGGACCGTCGCGGCCTTCAGCCGCCAGTCGTCGAGGACGAATTTCCAGCCGAATCGCCCGTCGTCACACATCCACCAGTCATTGACCCCGACGTTCCAGCGCGGCCTGAGCCGGTACACGCGGTTGCGGTTCTGATCGATCCGGATTGCACAGCCCGTGCTGCACGCCCGGCAGATTGAGTCCGCCGTCGTCATGAACCAGACCCGCTGGGCGAACAGGAAATCCTTGTCCAGAAGTGCCCCGACAGGGCAGATGTCGACGACGTTGCCCTGCAACTTGTTTTCGAGCGGCTGGCCGGGGAAGGCGTCGATCTCGGCGAGGTGTCCGCGGTTGATCACGCACAGCTCGCGTGTCCCCGCCACCTCCCGCGTGAACCGCACGCATCGCGAACACAGCACGCAGCGGTCCTGGTACAGCAGTGTCCGCGAGCCGACCTCCTTCTTGGGGTTGACCGTCTTGCGGTCGACCATCCGCGAGAAGGCATCGCCGAACTTGAGGCTGTAATCCTGCAGGTAGCACTCGCCGGCCTGGTCGCAGACCGGGCAATCGAGCGGGTGGTTGAGCAGGTAATGCTCCATGATCCGTTTGCGGTGGGCATGGATCCTGTCGGTCTCGAAACGCACCTCCAGGCGGTCCCGGACCGGTGTCTGGCAACTGGGGACCAGCCTGTGCGACCAGACCAGTTCGTGGGTCTTCGGGTCCGGCATCTTCATTTCCATCAGGCAGAGCCGGCACGATGCGACGATCGAAAGACCCGGGTGATAGCAGTAATGAGGCACGTCGATGCCCATATCCAGGGCCGCCTGGAGAACGTTGATCCCCTCCCGGCATTGAATCGTTCGACCATCGATGATGATCTTCGGCATCGGTCAGCCTGCTCTCCCCGCGATCGGCACCTCGTAGACCGCGGGATTGATCGTTCGCAACGTCCGCTCGACCGCCGACGGCGCCTGGCGGCGAATGTGCTCCTCGAATTCGTCGCGGAACTTTTCGATGATCGTCCTGATCGGATACACGGCCCCGTCGGGCAGGCCGCAGATGCTCATGCCCGGGATCATGCCCATGTTGTACGTCTGCTCGACCAGGATATCGAGGTCCTCGCTGCGCCCAGCGCCCTCGGCGATCCGTTGGGCGATTTTGTACATCCAGGCGGTGCCCTCGCGGCACTGCGTGCATTGACCGCAGGATTCGACGGCGTAGAACCGTGCTGTGCTGAGCAGCACCTTGCGGATGTCGGTGTCCTCGTTGATGACGATCGCCCCGGCGGTGCCCAGGCCGAGCAGCCCGTGCTTTGTCAGCGAGTCGAAATCCATCGGGCAGTCGAGTTCATCTGCGGAAAGGATGCCCACGGACAACCCGCCGGGGATGACGCCCTTGACCCTCTTGTTGCCGATCATGCCGCGGCCAAAGTCGTCGCCGTAAATCAGCTCGCGCACGGTCAGGCCGAGCGGGGCCTCGAAGCACCCCGGCCGGTTGACCGGGCCCGAGAGCGTGTAGAGCTTCGGCCCGCTGCTGGAGGGCGTCCCGATCGATCTGAACCACGCCTCGCCGCGATCGATGATGTGCGGGAGGCAGCAGATCGTCTCGACATTGTTGACCACCGTGGGCCGGCCGAAAAGGCCGCGCAGGGCCGGGAACGGCGGCTTGATTCGCGGCCAGCCCCGTTTGCCCTCGATCGACTCGATCAGGCCCGTTTCCTCGCCACAAACGTAGGCCCCGGCCCCCCGGTGGATGTAACACTCGAGCGAGTACCCGCCGCCGAAGATGCCCTTGCCGAACAAACCGGCGGCGTATGCCTCGTCGAGGGCCTTCTGGAGAATATGGAAGGTCTCGTGAAACTCCGCCCGGATGTAGATGTAAGCGGTCGTGGTCCGCGTCGCGTAGCCGGCAATCAGGATGCCCTCGAGCAACTGGTGCGGATCGTGGTCGGTGACGTATCGGTTGTTAAACGTACCCGGCTCGGACTCGTCGAAGTTGACGCAGAGATAGGTGACCTTCCTGTCCTTGGGCAGAAAGGACCACTTGATGCCCGCCGGGAAGCCCGCGCCGCCCCGGCCGCGGAGATTTGCCCGCCTGACTTCCTCACAAACCCGCTCGGAGGTCATGGTGGTGAGTGCCTTGCGAGCAGCGGCATATCCCCCGCGCGACTGATAGACCTCCAGCCGTCGCGCTCCCGCAACGCCAACGTTCCTCAGCAGTATCGGCTCAAACTTGGCCATTCTCAATTCCCGCGCTGCGGACCATGCTTTCCCAACGGTTGCCCCATGGCTTCAGCCGTGGGGTCGGCAACTCGGTGGTCGAGTTCGCTTCCCCGCCGCTGAAGCGGAGGGCCACCCAGCCCCATCTTCACCACCGCACCGGCTATTGCGCACTGCCCTCTCCTACTGAACCCTGAACCCTGCTCGCCACGCCGTAGCGAAGCGAAGGCGGGAACCCTCATTCCTTGACCCCGTCATACAGCTCGCTCCGTTCGACCTCGATCCGGTCGTTGTTCGGATCGGCCAGAATCCGCGGCACATCCTCCGGCCGCACGTTCTTGTGCAGCCGCTCGTTGATCAGGAAACACGGAGCATATTCGCACACGCCGAGGCACTCCTCGGTCACGAAGGTGTACTGTCCGTCGGGTGTGGTCTCATGCTCCTTGATGCCCAAGTGCTCGCAGATCGCCCGGTTGACCTCCTGGACGCCCATGAGTTCGCAGGACAGGCCGCGGCACGACACGATCACCTTGCGCCCCTTGGGCGTCGTCCAGAAGTGGGCGTAGAACGAGGCCGTGTCCATGACCTCCGCCGGGGCGAGCCCCAGCAGCTCGGCCACATCGCGCATCGCCCGGTGGCTGATGTGGCCGTAAGTCTCCTGCACGATGTGCAGCGCTGGCAGCAGTGCGGCCTGCCTGCTCGGGTAGCGAGGGAGAAAGACGCGGATCTTCTCCTTGACAGCCTCGCTGATCTGCGGGGTGTCCCCGTCATCGGGGGCCGGTTCGCTGCGATTGACCACCTTCCACGCCATGATCTTCCCTGTCGCTCTGCGGACGGTCGTAGGAGGGCTCTCCGAGCCCGACCCTCTTGACGAGCCGGCAGGTTTATCCTGCCGGAACCACGGGGATAAACCTCGCCACGGCGAGTCGTGGACCCGCGGCTCGCCAAAAGACCGAGGGGATAAACCCCTCGGCTCGTCAAGATCGCGGTCGGAGACCGCTCCTACTTGGATCGCGGCTACAAGCCGCTCCTACTTTGCTTCATGCGTTTTCACACGCCTTTCGGCATCTCCCTTTCGTTACCGGTCCAGCTCGGCGGCAATGATGTTCAGACTCCCCAGCACCGCGACCACGTCGCTGATCTGATGACCGACGATCAGATCCTCGAAACACTGAAAATGAACCAGGCTCGGCGGCCGGCAGCGCGCCCGGTAGGCACACCGCCCGCCGTCGCTGACCAGGTAGAAGCCCAGTTCGCCGTTGGCGGTCTCGTTGGCTCCATACACCTCGCCGACCGGCGGCGTGAAACCCCGGTTGGTCATGATCAGCTCGAAGTGCTGGATCAGACCCTCGATGCTGAAATAGACCTCGCGCTTGTCCGGCAGCGTCAGTTTCTCGTTGGGATGGACGTTCGCGGGTCCCGGCGGGATGTTATCGACCAACTGCCGGATGATGGCGACGGATTGCCTGATCTCCTCGAGACGAACCAGGTATCGGGCCAGCACATCGCCGAGCGTCGATATCGGCACTTTGAACTCGACGCCCGAGGAGCCCTTGCCGTCCCAGTTGTCCGCGTAGCACAGGTAGGGCTCGTCCTTGCGCAGGTCGCGCCGGACTCCCGACGCGCGGGCCAGCGGGCCGGTCCAGCCCCATGCGATGGCGTCCTCGGCGCTCATGTACCCGATGCCCTTGGTGCGCTCGATGAACAACCGGTTGCGGTTCAGCAGGCGCTCCACGTCGCTGATTGCGCGGGGCAGCCGGTCGAGAAACTCCTTCACGTGCGCCGGCCACTCCGGCGGAATGTCATACATCAGACCGCCAACCCGCGTGTAGCTGGTGGTGAACCTCGCTCCGCAGATCTCCTCGAACAGGTCGTTGATCCACTCGCGCTCGTTGAAGCCGTAGAGAAAGGCGGTGAACGCCCCCAGATCGAGCGCCGCAGCCCCGACGGCCAGCAGGTGGTCCTGGATCCGCGCGAGTTCGGCGCAGACCGTCCGGATCGCCTTGCAGCGCGGCGTGATTTCAATCCCGAACAGCTTCTCGCAGGCGTGGTGCCAGGCGATGTTGTTGGCCATCGGGCTGATGTAGTTCATGCGGTCGGTCACGGTGACGTACTGGTTGTAGTCGTGGTGCTCGCCGAGCTTTTCGAATCCGCTGTGCAGGTATCCGATATGAGGCGTACAGGCGAGGATGGTCTCACCGTCGAGTTCGAGGACCAGCCGCAGCGTGGTGTGGGTTGCCGGATGCTGAGGGCCGAAGTTGAGGGTCCACAGCTCAGCGCTGCCGGGACCATCTGTCGGCCCTTCGCGAACCAAAGTTCTTGGCTGAGGCGGGCTTGCGGACACTTAACATGCCCCTCTCATGGAGACGCCGTCCAGATACCCCGGCCGCGGACCATTCCCGCAGTCCTCAACGGGTTGGACCTCGTTCGTGCCGGATTTCACAACGATGATAGGGCCGTGCCAAGGTACCGGCAAGCAGTTCCGGCGGCCAGGATAGCCCGGTTGTGTCGAGGACGGTCGTCCAGTAGAATGCCGGCGTCGCGGCGTCGAGCAACGTTTGCTCGCAGCAGTGGTGTTTTTGAGGAAGAACGGGGCTCCATAATGCCGGACAGTCCTCTTCGCCTTGTACCCCTGAATGTCGGGGAATGCGCGCTGGGTGAGAACCATGTCCTTGGAGACGCCTACAGCGACGACAACCGCATCGCTTTCACCCTGTACTCGTTTCTGGCCGACGGCGGCCCGGGGCGCCGTGTCCTGGTGGACCTGGGGCCGATCACCCTCCAATACACCAACTGGATGTTTCGGCGCTACTGCTTCTTCCGAAATATGCCGACGTCTCCCGATGACGTCCGACAACCGCGGGGCAACCTATTCGATTGGCTCGGGCGTCTGGGGGTCGCCCTTGAGGACATTGATCACGTTGTTCTGACCCATCTTCACGCCGATCACCACGGCATGGATGACGGCAAAGACGGCGGGGGCATGCTGCAGTTGCCTAATGCTCGCATCCATATCTCCAAAACCGGCTGGGAGGAGAATCTTCGTAGACGGGTCAACAGCCGGTGGAACAGCTACGTCGACTACGCGTTTTCGGATTTCCTGGTCGAGATGGACCGCCAGGGCCACCTGGTTTTACAGGATGAGGGCGAGGTTGTCCCCGGCATGAGCGTCACCTACCTGGGCGGGCATTCAGTCTGCAGTCTGGCCGTCCGAGTTGAAACGCCGACGGGCCCGGCAGTGATCTGCAGCGACGATGTCTATAGGTACGACCTGCTGGAACGGGGGATCATCGCCCGATTGCGGGTGAGCCACGCCCGCCTCGTCGCCGCAACCGAAAAACTGGTCGACATGGCCGAGGCCGGAGCGACTCTGCTCCCATGCCATGAGCCTCGCCTCTTTGAGCTCTACGAGCGGTCGGGCGACGACTGGCTGCGAGATGCAAAGATGCTATCCGATCAAGCCGTGGCGGGATTTCGTCATGCAAATAGGACGCTGCTCGGGCAACTAGCCGGTGACGTCACTCCGCCTCCCCGTGAGCCTGTGGACGAAGTCGCCCCTCCTCTGCCGTGAAGCCTTGACCATGCAGCCTTCCGCGCGGTGGCCGACGCAGTCCATGCGATTTGACCGTCCTGCGGGGCCTGCAAGACAAAGGGACCGCCGGGTGAGGGCGGTCCCTGAGAAATACCATACAAGTGGACGATCGCTATCTTGAACCGAGCAGGTGCTCGATGACCATCCTCTCAAGACCTTCATAGTCTCGATTGCGTATGAATTCGGCCTCTTTCTTGCGGTTGAAGGTCCGTACCTTCTCCAGCAGCAGTTCGAAGATCCGCTTGCTGTTGGCCAGGTGAGCGGTGCTGTTGGCCAGCTTCTGGGTCCGCATGGCTTTGACGTCCAGGCCGACCATCTCGCCGTTCAGGCCGAAGCCGCCTTCGTCGAGCACCCGCACCTGGTTGAACGCCCGGCGGAGGTTGTCCGCCCCGAAGCTCTTGTCCTCGTCGAATTTGAGGCCGTTCTGATCGTTGAGGTGTACGCTCCAGAGCTTCTTGTGATAGAGGGCAAAGGCCATCTCGTCCGACGGGTCGAGCCCGGCCAGCAGGGCATGGGCGGTCTCGATGAGTCCGCCGACGCGCGAGGGATCGTCGGACAGGTAAGCCAGCGAGATCGCGTGGCCGATGGTCGGGACGTAGGCATGGTCCATCGGCTCGTTGGGCTTGGGCTCGATCAGGATGCGGACTTCCTTGTTGTGACCGAGCATCTTGTTGATCGCCTGCATCAGGTATTCGTGTGCGATGCGGGCGTTCTTCGACTCGCGGATGTAGGTCCCCTCGCGGGCCAGCCACAGCACCATCTGGTTGGTGCCGAGTTCGAAGGCGATGTCGACGGCCAGCAGCGAACGCTCGATGGCATACTTGCGGCAGGCGGCGCTGTTGGAGGTGTAACCGCCGTCGATGGTCATGGGGTTCTCCCACAGGCGGGGGGCGACGAACTCAGGCACCAGCCCGTGGTCCTTGAGCACTTTGCCGAGCTGGGCGGCCCGCTTGAGCACCGCCGGCGCGGACAGGCTGTCCAGGTCGGGCACGGCGTCGTCATCGTGGAACTGTACGCCGTCAAAGCCGAGGGCCTTATAGACTTTCAGCTTCTTGGCGAAACTGATGGGCTGTCTCACGGTAGGCCCGAACGGATCGGCGCCTTCGTGAATGTTCCAGGGTCCGAACGAGAACCGATATCTTTTCTTCTTTGCTCTGGCCACAATCGTTTCCTTTCCCATATGAAACCGACGGCATCTGCGTTGTTACGCTCTCACCAGGAGGCAGGCATCATAAGCCAGCCCGGCTGACTCGGCAAACGGCCGGCAGACGTTGACCGATACGAGGCGTGTGAGATTTCGGGTGGCTGGCACTGGCAACTCGTCTGCCAGCGCCTGTCGCAACACCGGATTGCACGAGCGGGCAATCCGCCCGTGGCACCCGTCAGCTACCCACACTGCTGCGTCACAGGCTCGCCAGGGCGGCGATGATATGATGCAGGGCGATGGCCACGCGTGGGCCGGCGCTGAGCCATTCCAGGCCGCCAACCCGCCGGACGTGCCGTTGGGTGATGGCCTGCACCGGTCCAAGCTGCGACCAGCTCCGGTACAGGTCTTCCTGCTGCTGGCCGGACAATTCCCGGCCGAAGGTCAGGATCACGCCGATTTGCGTGGTGACCAGCTTCTCGAGGGGCATCTCGCCGTGGGAAATGGGCATCGCCCCGGCAGCGACGTTGGTCTGACCGGCCATGGTCAGCAGACCATCCAGGAACGATCCCGGCCCGGCCACCCACACCGGCCCCGGCGGGACGGGCAGTTCGCCCAGCGAGACCAGCACGCGCCGGCGAGGCAGGCCGATGGCCCCGGCCGTCTGCTGAAGCGATCGCAGATCGCGCTGGATGGATTCCACCAGCTTCGCGGCCGTCCGGGGCCGGTCGCACAGCCTGCCCACCTGTTCGATAGCTGTATACACCTCTTCCAGCGTGTCGTGCGGGACGGCCGCGCGGGGGATGCCGAGCTTGTCGAGCCCTTCGGCGACCTGCCCGCTGTTGATGGTGGCCAGCACTAGGTCGGGCGTCAGCACCTTCACCTTGTCGAAATTCACCGTTGCCAGCGCCCCCACCTCGGGCACCTGCTCGATGCCCGGCGGGTGCGTGCAGTAGGGCGTCCGACCGACGAGCCGGTCGCGCATCCCCAGGGCGCAGATGATCTCGGTGATGCTCGGCGCCAGAGAGATCAACCTCTTCGGTCCGTTGTCCCGCTCGGAGGGCTCCACCCATGGCTCGGCGACATAGTCGCGCGGCTCGGGGATGTTGACGGTGTGCCCGGCCGGCCGGCTGGCCGCGGATGGCCCGCCGCTATTCGCCGCCAATTGGCTCCGAACGCGCAAGCCCACAGCCGCGACAAACACCCCCGCCGTCGCCAGAATCAACCAATACGAACGCTTCATGCCCATCTCACTGCCCGGTTCCTCTCCACGCTTCCCCCCTTACCAAGGGGGGACCGAGGGGGGTGGCTCGGTTGCCCCATCCGTCTCACGGCAAGGATTGGGCGATCATCCCGGATTGCTCGTGGCCTGTGGCTTGTCCGAATCTCCCCAGGCTCTCGCCAGGATCGCGCCGAGACGTCCAGTCACCTCACTAAGCTCTGCCGCGAGCGAATCGTTTCCTTTCGCCGCTTCTCGTTGCGCGACACCAGTAAGAAGCTCGAACGCGTATTTGACCATCGCATGCGAGCCTGTGGGTGTGAAGGTCGAACTCACAGCGCCCGACCCTAGCAGGCTGAGCACTCCTTTGCGAACCTCCTCCAGTTTGAGTCCAAGGCTCGTCAGGACCTGGCCAGCGACCCCGTCGTGCTCGCGCAGGAGTCCCAGGAGCAGGTGCTCGGAGCCGACGTAGTTGTGGTTCAAACCCCGCGCCTCCTGGATCGCGTACTCGATTGCCTTCTTGGCGTGGGGCCTCTGCGGCAGCTTGGCGGCGGAGAGCGCATCCGGGCCGCGTCTGACGAGCTTCTCGATCTCCGCACACATCCCCACCAGGTCCACGCGGAGGTTCTTGAGCACGTTCATTGCGACACCCGAGCCCTCCTTGATCAGACCAAGCAGGATATGTTCGGTCCCGATGTATTCGTGGCCGAGATGCTGGGCTTCTTGATTCGCGATCGCCATCACTCTGCGGGCCCGATCGGTGAATCGCTCGTACATGGTTTCGGTCTCCCGGGGCCTCTCCCGACGTTTTCAGCGCCTGCGCCGCCCCTTGTCGCAGTAGGGGATGGCTGCTCAGCCTGAGCCGTCCTTCGTGTCCGGCGTGTCCGGCGGCTTCTGTTTCCTCGCAAGCATCGCATGAAGGCTCTGGATCTGATCGCGGAGTGCGTTGGCCAGCATAGCATCGTGTTTGGCGAACGCCCGGTCCCACGCGAGTGAAAGCTGCCTGATTGCGTTATGAATGAACTCGTCGGTCGCGTCTATAGAAACGGCCAGTGTTGACTCTGTTGGCGAAGGGTTCTCCCCTTTCCCCAGCAGATCCACGAGTTCCCTGCGGCAGGCCTCCGGTGTCAGGCCGAGATTGGCCAGGATCTGGGCGGCCACGTCGTCCTGCACGCGCAAGAGGCCCAACAACAGGTGCTCCGTCCCGACGTAATTGTGGTTCAGGCTCCGCGCTTCCTGGATCGCGAACTCGATCACCTGTTTGGCCTGGAGGGTCTGCGGGAGCTTGCCCATGAGGCACTTGTCCGGTCCAGGCTTGACCAGCTTTCCGACTTCGGCACGTATCCCGGCGAAATCCACACCCAGATTCTTGAGCACGTTGGCCCCGACGCCCGAGCCCTCCTTGATCAGCCCGAGGAGGATGTGTTCCGTCCCGATGTACTCGTGGTTGAAGCGTTGTGCTTCCTGGTTCGCAAGGGCCATGACCTTGCGGCTACGATCGGTAAATCGCTCGAACATGGATCCGGTCTCCGGTTCACTATGTCTTCAGTTTTCTCCCGAGCCGCTTCTCCACGCTGTCGATTTTGCTCTGCAATCTGCCGGTCGCTCCTCGCCGCCAGTCGAACTTGATCGTGCAGGTAACCCGATCGCAGTCCTGGCTCATGCGCTCAAGGCACTGGCCGACCACGCCGATGACCTGGTTCCACTCGCCTTCCAGGATCGTGCCCATGGCGTTGAGCTGGTAGGGCAGACCGCTGCCGTCGATGATGTCCAGGCTCCGGGCGACATATTGACTGACCGATTCCCCCTTACCCAACGGCGTCATCGAGAACTCCAGAAGCACGGCCATGGCAGGTCCTCCTCTCGGAAAGCATGCGCCAACGGCGCGTTATTCTCGCGGGGGTGGCATGCCCAAGCCGGCATGTTTCCTGGTCCAGCAGACATGGCGGCGCCCCGATTTCATCGGGGCTTGGCCACGCCACCACTGAACATCATACCACCTCGCGACACGGTCCGCCCCGGCGGACCACGTGAAGGTCGCGGCTGACAGCCGCTCCACCGGCGGTATAAACCCGCCGGCTCGTCAAGATCGCGGTCGGAGACCGCTCCTACTGAACCCTGAACCCCGAACCCTTACCCTATCTCCCCGCGTCTCCGTGTCTCCGAGTCTCCGCGTCTTCTTTTCACGTCCCCGCGTCAGGTCTTCCTGGCTGCGAACTGCAGGTGGGCGCAGCGGGCGAAGTTGGCCGGGGCGCGGGCGAGGCGCTGCTCGATTCGTGCCCAGCGCCGCCGCTCGGCCGGGTCTTCGAGCAATTCCCGGTGGCGCCGCATTGGCAGCACCGTCTTGCCCATCATGTCCAGCAGTTCAAGCCCGGCATCGGCGACGAGTCGCTCGATTCCCTTGGGCTCGAAGGTGTGGATCTGAAAGCGCTCCGACGGGTCGCGGGTCAACCAATGGGTACGGCCGCTGCGCAAGAACTGCTCGAGCCCTTCGCGATCGCCGCGTTCGAGGTAGTAATCCACGCACGGCACGCGGTTATCGAGCGTTGCGACGAGCACGCCGCCGGGTGCCAGAATGCGGGCGATCTGCCGCATCGCCTGCTGCGGCGACTCGGCCAGGCCGATCGGCTCACCCATGGCCGTCGCCAGGGCGAAATCGCCCTCCGGCAGCGCCGACAGGTCGCTCACGTCGGCCTGCAGAAACTCCGCCTTGCCGGCCATGCCCGTCTCGGCGACCTGGCGCCTGGCCTCGTCCACCATCTTCGCCGACAGATCCACGAACGTGACCCGATAGCCGCTCTTGAGCAGCCGCCGTCCCCATTTGCCCGACCCGCAGCCGAGATCGGTCACCGGGGCATTCAAATCGTGCGGCAGGAACCGCTTGAGATGCTCCCACGTGAGTGCATCGTGCCACTGCCAGTAGGCGTCGTCGTAGATGGAGTCGTACCGCCCCGCCACGCGGTCGTGGTAACGCTGGCTTCCGGATCGTCGGCTTCGGCCCATGCGGACATTCTAACCGCGTCGGCGGCGACCGTTAAGATCGACTTCACCCGGAAACGCGGCCGCCGCTATAGCGGCAAAGAGTGGCTTAAACGCTATTCGTACGGTGGCGGCTCACTCTCGCAGGCCGGGTCGGCACAGACACCGGGGCCGCTCAGACAGGCCAGAAATCTTGACAAATCAGCCGCATCCGCGTCCTCGTCTTCGTCGAAGCGGGCGAACAGGCACTCCGGATCGGATTGGATGATGCCCGGCCCGGAGAGACAGGCCTGGAACCGCCCGAAGTCCTCCTGGTCCACGTCCCCGTCGGCGTCGGAGTCGGGTCGAACGGTCCATATATCGAGCGTCACTGGTACGGTATGCGGGCTGTTCCACGCGTTGGACTCGATGGTGATCGTGGCCGGGTGCTGGCCGACACCCAGGCCCTCCATGCTGTAGCTCAGCGTGATGGGATCGGCCTCGCCCTCCGAAGCACCTGCCTCCGGCGACACGCTCAGCCAGCCGACGTCGCTCTTGATCGTGTAGACAAGCGTCCCGACGCCGCCGTTGGCGATGGTGAACGTGTCGGTCGGCGGGGTCTCGCAGATGTGGACTCGCCGCACGATTTGCGGCGGATCCAGGATCGGCTCGGCATCCGGCGGGGGCACGATGGCCGTGAAGCTCACGTTGTCCAGATTGATCATCGACCACTCGCGCGGGGCATCGTTGAACAGCCGCACTCGCAGCGCGACGCCTTTGAGACCGGTCGCCGCGATCAAGCCGCTCCCCGCCAGCGGGTGGAAGTTAACGGCATCATTGCCGGTGTGGCTACCGTCAATCGCGGCGATCGTGGTATAGTTGGTGCAGCGGTTCACCGAGATGGGCATCGAACCGTCGGCGTTCCATCCGACCTCCCACACCTGGTGTACCTTCTGCGGCTCGGCAACTCCACCGGTCCGGCAGTGCAGTTGCACGTGGGCGTTCAGCGACCAGTCGATGTGGTTGCTGGTCGGGCTGTAGTTGCCGACTTCGATGACCTGCCCGAGGGTGAAGTTCATCGAACCCCAGTTGGTGATCTTCCCGGCGAAGTGGTCGCCGAACGTCGTGTAGACTTCGTAGGGGTTGGTGTTGCTCTGGGGCGGGTTGTCCGGCCCTTTGCCGTCCGGCCGGAAGACCCGCCAGCCATCGAGCTTGCCGCCGTAGTCCTCGAAGCTGGGATTGACCGGAGTCGGCGAATACCAGGGCTTGTATTCCATGATGGTCATTTCCAGATCGACGCCGTCCTGCAGAACACCGTTCTTGTAGGCCGCGCCGTAGGGGTAGCCGTTCTCCGACTGGGACTGGAACTTGAATGCGGCAAACGAGGATGACCCACCTGCCGGGGACATTTCGATGAAATATGTGTTGCCTGGTGTGAGAGGAACCTCGCCCGGGGCGTAGCTGACCCCGATGATGCCGCAGTTGGGCATCGACTGGTACAGGCTCTGCCCCGTCTTGGTCGGCCCGACCTGCGCCCCACCCGGGCCGTTCTGCAGGATGCGGAACACCGCATCAACGTCCCAGGTGCCCGATCCCCCGGCCACGAAGCAGTCGGCCGCCGCAAGAGAGACCGCGGTCGCGCGGAACGTCTGGCCCCAGACGCCCGTGCCGCCGGCCAGGTCCTCCACCGGCCCCGCAGTCATGTCGAGGTACGGAATCACCGTGCCGTCGTTGTCGCTGAAGACGCTGACGAGCAGATCGAGATTGCGGGGATTGCCGGCCGCGTCATAGGCCTGCCCAAGGGCGTAGCCGTTGCCATCCTCGGTGCGGCAGCGGATGCCGAAGTCCGACGGGGGCGTGCCGCCCTGGCCGGTCAGTTTGACCGCATATCGCTGGTAGGGCGTGGTCGGAATGTCTCCGCTGCGAAAGCCAACCCAGCCGTCGCCGGTCCCGACACCGGCCGTCTTGGTGACGCCAACCTGCGGCCAAGTGGTGATCGCGCCGCCGTTGTCCCGGTGAACAGAGACCGCGATCCTGTCGGCGTTGTAGCCCGCGAGCAGGAACTGGATGCGGTTGATCGAGGTGCCCGTGGCCACAAATGTCTGGTACCAGACAGTGCTCCAGCTCCAGTCATTGTGGGCGACGTGGTAGCAGGAGTAGTCGACGTTCAGTTTCGGGTCGACCGTCAGTGTCTGGCCGTCGATGAGTTGCACATCGGTCACCAGCGTCGGTCGGGGGTAGAAGATGGGCTGTGTCACGTAGATCGTATACCAGCCGGCAGGGCTCTCGATCTGATAGTAACCCTCCGTGCAAGCCGAACCGTATTCGCTGCAGGCCCCCAGCCGCCGTCGTTCGCCAATCGTCGTGCCGCCGTCGGGCGAGAGGTATAGGTCCCATTCGTTCAGCACAATGTAGTCCCCCGGACGTCCCGTGATCCTCTCATAGCGGGCAATGCCCTTGACTGTCCCCGCCGCCAGGGTGGTTCCCCCACCGAGTGCCAAGGCCAGCATGCCGGTCAGGACAAAGCCGAACCCCTCACACCATCGCTTGCATCCCGCAGGCCTATCAGCCACGTTCATCACAGGTCTCCTGTCCGGGTGTTCTCGTCAGATTGTGGTATCCTCCGCCACCCCCATTCTACCATCACGGGTGTCCGATTGCAGCCCCCGGACCCAGACCTTGCCGGTCGGGTCTGCCATGGCCTCGGGTCGCCTTGATTGACATGGGCCGGCGTGGTGGTAGCATGCGTTTGGGGCCGAGCCAGGCGCCACTCCTGCCGATCCGGCCGGGAAAGGGCACAGGAGAGGGAATGGTGTTTAATTACCATTTTTCTGGTCTTTTGCATTCAGGGCCCACGCATGCCAAGTGACGACCGGCCCGGCCATCGCCGAGGCGCCCTCGCCAAGTTCGGGCACGCGGTGCTGACTCACCGCCGCCTGCCGGTCCTTGCCGCGTTGCTGGGCATTCTGCTCGTCCTCCCCTCGCTCGGCGGAGGATGGGCAACGGATGACTATTACCACCAGTTTGCCATCCTCGGCCCCGGCAATGCCAGGGACCTCCTCCGCTCGCCCATGGAAATGTTCAGGTTTCTCGACGGCGATCCGGATCGGACGCTCAAAATAATGGACATGGGGCTGGTCCCCTGGTGGACCTATCCAGGCTTCAAGGGGGTCTTCTGGCGTCCGGTCACTGTTGTGACTCACTGCCTGGACTACTGGCTGTGGCCCGCAAACGCCCTTCTGATGCACGCCCAGAGCATTCTGTGGTATGGGGCGGTCGTGGCGGCCGTTGCCTGCCTCTATCGTCGGCTCGCAAGCACGGCCTGGGTGGCAGGCGCCGCCGCGCTGCTCTACGCGGTCGACGATGCTCACGGCATGCCGGCCGGCTGGCTCGCCGATCGCAATGCCCTGCTGGCCACGTTCTTCGGCATCCTGGCCGTTCTGGCGCACGATCGCTGGCGGCGGAATGGCCGAAAGCTCGGGCTGGCGGCCGGTCCCCTCTTCCTCGGGCTCAGCCTGCTGTCGGCCGAGGCGGGTATTGGGGCATGCGCGTACCTGGCGGCTTACGCCATCGCTGTCGACCGCGGCACGTGGCGGACACGATGCATGAGCCTGGCCCCGTATCTCACCGTGGTCCTGGTCTGGCGGATTCTATGGACGAGCCTCGGGTACGGGGTGATGAATTCCGGCTACTATGTCGACCCCATCGGCCAGCCCGCCCGGTTCGCGGCCTCGGTGTTGCGTTATGGGCCGGTCCTGCTGCTCGGCCAATGGGCGATACCGCCATCCGATCTCTTCCTGCTACTGAGGCCTCCGGCCGTGACCCGGCTCCTGCTGGCAGCCGCTGTTTTTCTCACGGTGTTGGTGATCGCACTGACTCCGTTGCTCCGCCGCGAACGAACCGCCCGATTCTGGGCGATCGGAATGGTCTTCTCTCTCATTCCCGTCTGCGCCGCCTTTCCGATGGATCGTCTCCTTCTGTTCGTCGGCGTCGGGGCGATGGGCCTGCTCGCCCAGTTTCTCGGTTTTGTCTTCGGTCGGGATGCTCAGCGCCCGAGCAGCCTGTCATGGCGGCTTGTCGCGGTGCCGTTGGCGTGGGGCTTCGTTGTGATTCACTGCATCCTCGCGCCGCTCGCCCTGCCGCTCCGGGTGAGCTATCCACTCGGATCGCAGGAGTTCCTCGACCAGTTCCGCGTACGGACTCCGTTCGATGAATCCGTCGAGAACCAGCATGTCGTGATCATCAATGCCCCGAGCGAGGTCATGGCGGGCTATCTCCCGATTCTCAGGGCACTCGAAGGACTGCCAGTCCCTCGCCACACGAGGGTGCTTGCTCCGTCCTCGTATCCCGTGATCGCCTCCCGCGCGGACGCACACACCCTGATCCTTCGTCCCATGGACAGCTTCATGAGCACCGCCGGTAGCCGGCTGCTGCGAGGCGAGGATCATCCGATGTCGGTGGGCGAGCGCGTGGAACTGACCGGACTGGTTATCGAGGTGACCGCCGTGACCACGGATGGCCGCCCGGCAGAGGCCGCGTTCCGGTTTGCCGTTCCCCTTGAGGATCCGTCGTTGCGGTGGCTGCAATGGAAGGCAGGGCACTTCGTGCCTTTCACCCCGCCGACGGTCGGCAGCAGCGTCGAAATCTGGCAGCCCCCTCCTGTCCTCTGGCCGCCGCCCAGAGCGGCAACCGCGAGTTCTCCGGCGGCAGGCGGTTGAGCCCAGAATAAGAGAACGGCCGGGGCCCTTGCGGACGCCCAGCCGTACGGAGGTTTCTTGCAGGAATGGCCCGCCAGGCCGAACCCTATTCCTTCACGGCGATGTAGTACAACTTGCCCTCGGAGAAGGTCCGGCCGGCCAGTTCGCCGACCTCGGGACCGGTGCCGATGAACAGGTCACTGCGGCCGGCCGCACGGATTGCCCCGCCCGTGTCCTGGTCCAGGGCAAAAGCCATGTACGTGTGGTCGGCGATCTCACCGGTACCGCGGGTGCGGGCCGGCAGGATGGTCTCAATGTAGGCCACGCAGGCCCGCGGGTACACCAGCTTGTCGGTCGCCACCGTGCGATAGGGCGAGACCGGTACGTTCAGGCTGCCGAAGGGCCCGCCCTTGCGCGGAACGAAGAACACGTACCGCTTGTTAACCGACAGCGCCGGGTCCAGCTCCTGCGGGTTCTCCTTGAAGAACTTGATCAGCCCCTCCAGCGAGAGCTCCTTGGGCGGGATCATGCCCCGCTCCACGAGTTGCTGGCCAACGGAGGTGTACTCGTGGCCGTTGTCGCCGGCATAGCCGATTTCGAAGAACGAGCCGTCCTGAAGCTTAAGCTTGCCCGAGCCCTGGACGGTCACGATGTAGGCCTCGAACCGGTCGCGCAGGTAGCAGAGCTCCAGTCCCTTGCCGGCCAGGGCACCGTGCTCGATATCCGGCCGGGTGAGGTACTCCCCACCGCCCTTGCGCTGGTAAGTCATGCTCGCCTCGTTCAACTCGAGGTCGTCCGGCCGCTTGTACAGCGGATACTTAAACTCCGCGTCAGGCTGGAGCCGGGCATCGAAGATCGGCCGGTAATAGCTGGTGAACAGCACCGTGCCCTTCTCGTCGCACCCGCGCGACATGTAGATGTCGAACCGCTCCTTGATCAGCCGGTCCATGTCCTCGGGCGACCTGGCCTCCTTGAGCACCTGGATGAACGCCTCCACGCTCCTCACCGCCCGCTCGTGCGAGATGTCCAGATACGGGAAGTACTTCTTGGAGGATTCCTTGTTCAAGTACTCAAGGCTGTTGTAGGCGGCGTACTCGAGATTGGTCTGATGGTTGTAGGCTTCGCCGAAATCGGGGAACTGCGCCGGGTCGGTGAGCTTGACCAGGGCCATCTCGCCCGGAGCCAACTCCTTCCAGTAGTCCGGCGGCTCCGGCGGAAGCGTGATCTTCCCATCCTTCTTGCATCCGAAGGTGCCCGCAACCAGGGACGCGACAACAAACCAGATCCAGTGACGCTTGCTGAACATTGCTACATCCTCCCAGGCCGATCCTGCTGGCCGACGGCGTGACCGGCACCGCCAGACCGCTGCACAGGCTTCCGCTGTGCGGCGTCGGCAATCAGACCCAGTGTGTTGACAGAACTACTGCGCTGCCGCTCCTTGTGCCCCAGACCAGCGAACACCCTCATTATCGGTGGTTTGGGCTTCATTCAGAAGCGATCTTCGACTACAATCTCTCCGAGCCTTCGGGGGCAAACCGATGGGACAGACAACCGTCAGCGGCGCCCGAAAACAGGAAAACCTCGCCCGACGGTTCTTCGCCAGTTCGGCCCCGGAAGACATGGGCGTGCCCGGACACAAACCTGTTAAGGATGCTTCAGATGAAACAAGCCACGATTGATACCGACTTCGGAACCATGACAGCCCGGTTCTTCGAGGACGTTGCACCAAAGCATGTCGAGAACTTCCTCGATCTGGCGGGGCAGGGCTTCTACGACAACCTCACGTTTCACCGGATCGTTGACGGCTTCATGGTCCAGGGCGGTTGCCCACGAGGCGACGGCACCGGCAATGGCCCCCGACGGCTCCGGGCCGAATTCAACGAGAAGCCACACAAGGCCGGTACGCTGTCCATGGCCCGGACGTCCGACCCCAACTCGGCAAGCTGCCAGTTCTTCATCTGCCTGGATCGTTGCGACTTCCTGGATGGCAAGTACACCGTCTTTGGCGAGCTTGTTGATGATGAATCCCTCGAAGTCCTCAAGAAGATAGGGGCCGTGAAAGTATACGACGCCGGCACCGGCGAAAAGTCGTCACCTGTCGAGCCCGTTCGTATCAATAAGGTGACGGTCCAGGAAGTGCCGGATGCATGAGGGGGTGGCATGACGCTGTACCGAAAAAGCGAGCGACCGTTTGATCGCAATGGACGCACCGGAACGCCAGATTGAGACGGTTCTATCGCCGAACAGCGGTTCGAAACCGGACGGCCGGCCCATCATCTGTATCTTCGGCAGCTATGCGCCCAAGCCCGGCGAGCCGCTGTACGAACAGGCCTATGAGATCGGCCGAGCCCTGGCCAAGGCCGGCTTTGTAGTGGCCAACGGCGGCTACGACGGCATCATGGAAGCCAGCGCCAAGGGTGCCAAGGATGCCGGCGGCTCGACCATCGGCGTGACCTGCGACATCTTCAGCGACTACCGCGGCCGACCGCTCAAAGCCAACCGCTACATCGACCGCGAGATCTCGCACAAGACGGTTCTGGGCCGGATCGAACAGATGATCGAGATGTCGGCCGGATATGTGATCCTGGAAGGCGGCACCGGGACGCTCAGCGAGTTCGGCATCGTCTGGGAGTACGTCGCCAAGAAGCTGATCCGCCCACGCCCGATCTTCATCGTCGGCGACTTCTGGAAGCCGACGGTCGAACGCGTCACCGCCGCCCGCCCCAGCCACGGCAAACACGTCCACTGCGTCAACACGCCGGAGGAAATCATCGCCATCGCCCGTGCGGCGATACCGATCCCGCGAACAGGCAGGTGAGCCCTCGGCTCCGAAGGAGCCAAGGAACGTAGCCAGGGGTGAAGCGAAGCGAAACCCCTGGAAGCCAGCCTTCCTCGACACCCAACCGCCCCCGAAGCGGGGCGGACGAATCCGCCGCTCCTGCCGGAGCGGTCCTGGCTTCGTGATGATCTCAACCAGGGGCGGCGCTGCGCTCTGCCCCTGGCTACAATCTGTTGCCCCTCCGGGGCACGCCCAAAGCAGGCGTGAACTCTTCCATCGGCGATCCTCACACCCTGTGGCCCGACACCCGCTGTTTTGTGCACGCGTTTCTGCGCCGCCTCGCGACCACGGCTCGCTTTGGCGTTCACCGAGGCGATGGTACAATACCAAATCTTCTGGTCTGAACGATTTGTGATTGTCTGGAAGGAATGAGTGATGGCAGCACCGACCGGCAGCGTGATGGATAAGATTGTGGCCTTGTGCAAGCGGCGCGGGTTCATCTTTCAGAGCAGCGAGATCTACGGCGGCATCAACGGCTTCTGGGACTACGGCCCGCTGGGCGTCGAGCTCAAGCGGAACATCAAGGACGCCTGGTGGAAGGACATGGTGCAGGACCGCGAGGACATGGTCGGCCTCGACTGCTCGATCATCATGCACCCGCAGGTGTGGAAGTGCAGCGGACACTACGACCTGTTCAGCGACATGATGGTGGACTGCAAGGCATGCAAAGCTCGCTTCCGCGCGGATCAGCTCAAGGAGATGCAGTGCCCGATGAAGCCAAGCAAGCACCCGGGTGAGCACGACAAGTGCGAGTTGACCGAACCCCGCGAGTTCAACCTGATGCTTGAGACTTACCCCGGTCCGATCAAGGACGAGGCCAACCGGGCCTTCCTCCGCCCCGAGACCGCCCAGGGCATCTTCGTGAATTTCAAGAACGTCTGCGACAGCACGCGGATCAAGATCCCCTTCGGCATCGCCCAGGTCGGCAAGAGCTTCCGCAACGAGATCACGCCGCGGAACTTCACCTTCCGCTCGCGCGAGTTCGAGCAGATGGAGATCGAGTTCTTCTGCCATCCGAGCGAGTCGAACAAGTGGTACGAGTACTGGCGGGACACGCGGTTCAACTGGTACACCGGCCTCGGCTTGGCCAGCAACAAGCTCCGCCTGCGCGAGCACGACAAGGACGAGCTGAGCCACTACAGTTGCGGCACCAGCGACATCGAGTACGCGTTCCCCTTCCTGGCCGAGGGCGATTTCGGCGAGCTCGAGGGTGTCGCTCATCGCGGCGACTTCGATCTCCGCAGCCACATGGAGGGCAAGCTGGTCAACAAGGACGGCCAGCTCGTCGTGGACCTCGGCCCGGACGGCAAGCCCAAGTGGAAGGGCAGCGGCAAGGACCTCAGCTACTTTGACGACGAGCGGAAGGAGCGGTTCGTGCCGCATGTCATCGAGCCGTCGGCCGGGGCCGATCGGGGCACGCTGGCGTTCATCTGCGAAGCGTACACGGTCGATGAGTCACGGCCGAGCCCGGAGCTGATGAAGTTCCACCCGCGGCTGGCACCGATCAAGGCGGCCTTCTTCCCGCTGGTTAACAAGGACGGGCTGCCCGAGATCGCCGAGCCGATCTACCGCGAGGTCCGAAAACGCTGGCCCGCCCAGTACGACGCCAAGGCCTCGATCGGCAAGCGTTACGCCCGCATGGACGAGGCGGGCACCCCCTACTGCTTCACCATCGATGGCCAGACCAAGGAGGACGGCACGGTCACCGTGCGCGACCGCGATACCGGCCAGCAGATCCGCATCGACAAGAGCCGAGTCGTCGAGTACCTGGTCGAGAAGCTGGCCGTGTAGCACGGGGCCACACGCAGACAATCCGTTCGACCCAGCCGATGATCCCGTCTTATGCGGCTTTTGAGCCCAGGGACTCGGCCCAAGCAGCCGCGAAGCATAACGCGCTTCGGCGGCAGTCTTTCTACACGCCCCATTCCTGCCCAATTTGATATCTTGCGGTATTGACGTCAAGGCTTGACAAATCATCCATTCCGCAAGGACCGGCGATCCGCAGCCGATTCTTGGTAGGCTGTTGCGGTTTCGACCCGCGGGCCCGGCTGACGGCTGCCACCGGGCGGCTTATCCGGACCATGGACCATGGTCCATTCAAGCCATTTCGGTGGTTTGACGATAGGCCGGTAGGGTTTTCGCTCCCCTCGCGGGACCTGAAAACCTGACTCACGGGGGGCCGAGCCGGCCTGCCAACCGATTGGCGCCGGCCACGAATCGAGACAAGGGTCGACAGCTATCCGGGAAGCAACTGGAGAGAAAAGAAACATGGCGCATTTCGCAGAAAACGTCGCTCTCGCAAGTCCCGCGGCATTCGAGAAGCAGATCCGACAGCGAATCGATTCGCTGGCGTACCTGCCGACGGCCGTGGCCGTGGCCATGAAGTTCATGCAGCTCGGGAGCAGCCTCGACGCCGAACCCAGCGACTACGCCAAGATCATCGGTGCCGACAGTTCGCTCAGCGCCAAGCTCCTGGCCCTGGCCAACTCTCCGTATTTCGGGGTGCGCAACAGGGTCACCACCGTCCGCCACGCGGTCAACCTGCTGGGCCTCGGCACCATCCGAACGATGGCGGTCAGCTACTGCATGGCCGGACTGCATAACGATCTGCGGCTGACCCGCGCCGAATCCCGGCGATTCTGGGAAGCCAGCCTGTGCAAGGCGGTGGCTGCCCGCTGCCTCGCCGCCAGGCTGGAACCAGCCCTCGCCGAGGAGGCCTTCGTGGCGGGACTCTTTGAAGACTTCGCCGCCCCGGTCATGTACGCCATCGCCAAACAGCCGTACATGGACATCCTCACGGACCGCTCCAACGATGCCCGTACTCAGCTCGAGAAAGAACGAGACCTGCTGGGCCTCGACCACACTGAGGTCGGCCGCATTCTGGCACAGAAGCTCGAGCTGCCGGAGGTCTTCGTGGACACCATCGCCTTCCATCACAACCGCGAGCGGCTGAACGAGCTCCTGCAACACAAGGTCACGGCCCAGGCCGTTCACGTGTCGGCGATCTTCCCGCACATGCTTGATACCTGGAACCAGAACGACGCCGATGAAGTGTGCCGCGAGATCGAGGGCGGAGCGCTGGCCGGCAAGCTGACCTCGGCGGCGTTCCTGAAGGAAGTCCAGGCCACCGTTGATGAGTATTACCAGTACTTTGAGCAAGGCGGGGGCATGGAAACGCGGCTTGCCGACCTGCTGATCCAGACTGCCCGCGAGGGCGCGGATCACACGGAACGCCTGGTTCGAACCGTGCACCAGATGATGCAGGACACCGCCAGCATGGGCTTTGAGATGAACCAGCTCATCCAGAGCAACACCCAATTGAGAGACAAGGCCACCCGCGATCAGTTGACCGGCCTGCTCAACCGCGACGGCTTCTTCGCGGACGCGGAGAGGCTCCTGGAGCAGTCCGCACGGTACGGCACCGGATTCGCCCTCGCCTACTTCGACATCGACCACTTCAAGCGCTACAACGACGTCTACGGCCACCAGTTCGGCGACCGCGTTCTCACGACCATTGCCATTTGCCTGAAGGAAGGGATTCGAGACCAGGATCTGGCTGCCCGAGTGGGCGGCGACGAGTTCACGCTGTTGCTGGGCGACTGCGAGGAGGCCGAGGCACGCAGCCGGATCGAGCGGATCCTGGCGCAGGCGGCAGCCACGTCCGTGGGAAGATCGGAGGACAAGATGCGGCCGACACTCAGTGCCGGGCTGCTGTGCGTCCGTCCCGGCGATACCCAGCGTTCGTTGCACGACCTGCTGGAACAGGCGGACCGGTTGATGTACCAGTCCAAGCAGTCGGGCGGGAACCGGATGCACAGCGGCGTCATCTGATCAACCGTATCGTCCGGGCGGCCCAACCTACGCTTTGCCCGATTCGGCGAACTTCAGAGCTTCCTGATACAGTGCATCGAGCATCTCGGATTCGGGGACAGTACGAACGGGTTCGCCACGGACACAGATGACCGCCTTGCCCTTCCCGGCCAGGAGGGCGACATCCGCTCCTTCGGCCTCGCCGGGGCCGTTGACGATGCAGCCCATCACCGCGACTTTGACCGGGCTCTTGATGGACGCGAGACGCTCGCGGACTTGGCCGACCAGTGACAGGAGATCGACCTCGACACGGCCGCAGGTCGGACAGGCGATCAGCTCCGGCCCCGTCCGCTTTCGCAGCCCCAGGCAGCAGAGCAGCTCCTGGCCGTCCTCGACCTCGTGGGTCGGGTCGGCGGCATACGAGATGCGGATGGTGTCGCCGATACCCTCGGCCAGCAGCGCGCTCAGCGCCGCAACCGAGCGGATTCGCCCCGTCTCGGGCGGGCCCGCGTGGGTCACGCCCAGGTGCAGCGGGAAGTCGAACCGCCGGCTGATTTCGCGATAAACGTCGATGACGATCATCGGGTCGGGGCTCTTGGCTGCCAGAACCACGTCCTCAAAGCCGTTCTCCTCGAAGATCCGCAGGTACTCTTCGAGCTTGCGGATCATGAGCTGAACGAGGTTGGCGTGATAGTCGCCGGCCAGGGCCTGTTTCTCGGCTTGGCGGACGGCCTTATTCAGCCGTTCGACCACGCTGCCTTCGTTGACCCCAACGCGGATGGGTGTGCCCGCCTGTTTGCAGGCCAGGATGACCTCGTTGACCTGCCTGCGATCCTTGATGTTGCCGGGGTTCAGCCGGATCTTCGCCACACCCGCCTCGACCGCCTCGATGGCCCGCTGGTAGTGGAAGTGGACGTCGGCCACGATCGGGATCGGCGACTGGCGGAGTATCTCCGGCAGGGCAGCCGTGTCCTCCTTCGTGGGCACCGCCACGCGGACCACATCACAGCCGGCGGTCGCCAGGCGGTTGATCTGGGCTACCGTCGCGTCGATATCGTCGGTCGGCGTGCTGGTCATCGACTGGAGCACGATCGGTGCCCCACCACCCAACAGGACCTTGCCCACGCGGACCTGGCGTGTCATACGGCGAACACGACTAGAAAACGGCTGTTCGGTCATCAGGGCCTCGCACTGATTCGGTGCGGTTGCAGGATTGATTCTAGAACCATGGGGCGAGGCGGTCAAAAAGCCGAAGTCTCGCGGCTTGACCCGGCGCCCGCCTGCCGATAGCTTCCATCCATTCAAGCAACGCATGGACGAGAGGATTGCGATGATTCGCCTTGTGTCGGTCCTGACACTATCCATCTGTTCGCTGGCGGCAGTCGGCTGTGCTCCGAAGCCCAAGCCAATCACGGCGACCCCCATTACCAACATCTGGGAGTCGCCCGAACCGCTGCCGCCCCCCCCGCCACGGCCGGAACCATTGCCCGACGCTGAGACCGGGCCGGCCGACGAGGCTGCCGCCCAGCCGATCGCGGTGATCAACGGTGAGCCATTACCTCGTTCCGCGATGGTCGAGCGGCTGATCGAGAGCCACGGCCTGGGCCAGCTTGAGCAGCTCATCCTGTTGACCGTGGCACGGCAGCGGGCCGCCAAACTGGGTCTCAGCGTGACGCCCGCGGACTTCAAGGCCATGCATGAGGAAGCCCTGAAACGCCTGGGCACGCCCATCACCGACCCCGGAGCCCGTCCCCTGGACGCCCGCGAGGCCCAGCGGCTGCTCGACGACTTCCTCGCGGCCAAGAACATCTCGCGAAGCGAATGGGACAGCCGCATGGAGCAGAAAGCGTACCTTCGCAAGATCGCCGAGGCGGAGGTGGCCAATACGACCATCACCGACGACATGCTCCGCAGCGAATACGAGCAGGACTATGGCGAGAAGGTCCAGATCCGGCACATCCAGGTCGCCTCGCTGGCCGCCGCCGCCCGGGTGAGGGCCCTGCTTGCGGCCAACAAGGACTTCGAGCTGGTCGCCCGGCAGATGAGCGAAAACCCGATCACCGCCTCGCAGGGCGGGCTCGCACGGCCGTTCACCCGCAACGATCCCGGCGTCACACCCGTTCTGCGGGAGGCAGCCTTCGGCCTCAAGACGGGGGCGATTTCAGAGGCGATTAAAGACGGCAACGTTTACCACATTATTCGAGTCGAGCGCCGCTTCCCGGCCAGTGATGTCAGTTTCGAGAACGCCGACAAGAAGCAGCTTCGCGGCAAGCTGGTCACCCGGCTGGTTCAGCAGCGGGAGCAGGACCTCGAGATGGAATTGTTCCTGTCGGCCGTGGTCGATATCCGCAACGAGGAGCTTGCCCGGCAGTTTCGCGAGAAGCATCGCAGGGCTGCGCCCTAGGGTTCAGGGTACAGGGTTCAGGGTTCAGTGGGGCCGACGCCCTCGTCGGCCCTTTAGGGTTCAGTAGGAGCGGTCTCTGACCGCGATCTTGACGAGCCGGCGGGTTTATCCCGCCGGTGGAGCGGCCCGCGGCCGCGATCTGGCGAGCCGAGGGGTTCATCCCCTCGGTCGATCCGGGGGAAACCGGCAGGACAAACCTGCCGGCTCGTCAAGGCGGGAGCGGCCCGCCACGGCGGGTTTCGCTCCGCTCAACTTGAAGCCGCGATTGGGAATCAGCGATGTACACGCTACTGCCGCTCAAAGTCGGCGAGTGCCACACCGAGGAAGGCCCGAAGATGTTCTTCGTCCGGGACTTCGACAAGGTCTACTCGACCTACTTCTATTTCTGGTACATCGAGGGCGCTGGTACGCGGATTCTGCTCGATACCGGGTTTGAACTGGCCGACAGCAAGGGGTTCATGCCCACGATGCTCCAGCAGCCCGGTTGGACGCCGGCCGAGCGGCTGAAGCAGATTGGCGTGGACCCGCGATCCATCGAGCACATCATCGTCAGCCACCTGCACTTCGACCACCTGTCGAACTCGGTGAATCTGTTTCCCGATGCCCGGCTCTACCTGCAGAGAAGGGAATACGAAACGGCCCTCTATCCGCCACACCCGTGGTTCACCGCCGCCTACGCTCCGGGCATGATCGATCGGCTCACCGGCGACCTCAGTAAACGGCTGGAGATCATCGACGGCGACGCCGAGATCCTGCCCGGCCTCAAGGTAATGCGGGTCGGCGGCCACACCCCCGGCCTGCAGGCGGTGCTCCTGCCCACCTCGCTCAGCCAGCGGACCTGCCTGACCAGCGACCTCTGCTTTTTCTACCAGCACATCGAGGAGGACTGGCCGATCGGCTTCTTCTGCAACCTGGCCGAGGTCTTCCAGGGCATGGCCCGGTTCCGCCGCGAGGCCGACGTCATCATCCCGCAACACGATGCCCGGCTGGAGAAGGAATTCCCGATGCCAGCGTGAGGGTTCAGGGTTCGGGGTTCAGCAGGAGCGGCCCGCCACGGCGGGTTTCGGTCCGCTGAACTTGAAGCCGCGATCTTGCCGAGCCGAGGGGTCTATTGAGCGAGCCGGCGGGTTTAGCTCGCCGGTATTCTCTGCATGCACTCGATTTTCCCGTTCAGTACCGTCGGCATAAAGCCGACGGCTCGCCATTCATTCGTCCCGCCACGACGGATCTGCGACTCGCCACGGCGAGTCTTCGGCATTCGTCATTTCCCGCCCTCCGGTTATAATCGCCGCAGACGATTTTGAATCCATGGATCGGAGCCCTAATGGCAACCACACAAACAGACCTGATCAACGTCCCCAACGCCCACGGGCGTTTCGGTCCCTATGGCGGGCAGTATGTCCCTGAAACACTCATGGGCGCAGTTCACCAGCTCGAGGAGGAATACGAGCGGGCCCGCAAGGACCCCGCGTTCTGGGCCGAGTTGGAGGGCTACCTCAAGCACTACGTCGGCCGGCCAAGTCCGCTGTACTTTGCCCGGCGGCTGACCGAGCGGCTTGGCGGCGCCCGCGTTTACTTCAAGCGCGAAGACCTGAACCACACCGGCTCGCACAAGATCAACAACACGCTCGGCCAGGCCCTGCTCGCCCGTCGCATGGGCAAGAAGCGGGTCATTGCCGAGACCGGCGCCGGCATGCACGGCGTCGCCACCGCCACCGCCGCGGCCGTGTTCGGCATGGAGTGCGTGGTCTACATGGGGGCCGAGGACGTCCGCCGCCAGAAGCTCAACGTTTTTCGGATGGAACTGCTGGGCACGCACGTGGTGTCGGTCAACAGCGGACAGAAGACGCTCAAGGACGCGATCAACGAAGCCATGCGCGACTGGATGAGCAGCGTCGAGAATACGCACTACATCATCGGCAGCGTGATGGGCCCGCACCCGTTCCCGATGATCGTCCGCGACTTCCAGGCGGTGGTCGGGCGCGAGACGCGGCAGCAGTTCCTCGAAAGCGAGGGCAAGCTGCCGGACATGATCGTCGCCTGCGTCGGCGGCGGCAGCAACGCGGCCGGAATCTTCTACCCTTTCATTGAGGACAAGTCCGTGCGGCTGGTCGGCGTCGAGGCCGGCGGCGAGGGGCTCAACACCATGCGGCATTCGGCAACCCTCTGCAAAGGCTCACCCGGCGTGCTGCACGGGATGTACACCTACGTGCTGCAGGATGGGGACGGCCAGACGCTCCCGGTGCACTCGGTCTCGGCCGGCCTGGATTACCCCGGCGTCGGGCCGGTCCACTCGCAGTGGAAGGACGCCGGCCGTGCCGACTACGTCGCAGTCACCGACCAGGAGGCCCTCGACGCCTTCACCATGCTCAGCGAGACCGAGGGCCTGATCCCGGCCCTGGAGAGCGCCCACGCCGTCGCCCACGTGATCAACATCGCCAAGAGCTTCCCCCGCGACTTCAGCATCGTGATCAATCTGTCCGGCCGCGGGGACAAGGATTGCGTGGAGGTGGCGAGACTGCTGGGTAAGCAGATTGGGTGAGGGAAAGCTCTTAGCTGTTAGCTTTGGGCTCTCAGCTCGGGGCCGCGGTCAACAAAGCGAGGTGGCCGGCACGCCGGTGCGAGAATTCCTCGTCGCACCGCCCCGCGGCAAATCCATTCGCCTTGCTCGCGGGATGCAAATTTCGACCAAAACGGTCCTGGAATAAGACCCGGGCAAAGCCGGCTCCGTCGGTCGAGTTCCCCTGATCTGAAATCTGCAATTTGAACTCTGCAATCCCTGGCGAGTCAGCCCACAATCTGATAACCTGATTCCGGTCACCAGTCGGATTGACATCGAAACAGGAGGAATCGGTCATGTCACACGAACTCGGTCGTCGGGAGTTACTTCAGGCCTCCGTGGCCGGGGGGATGGTTTGTTTTGGCCTGTCGCGATTTGCCATGGGGCAGGCGGCCGCACCGGTGCTGATCAGCCCGGGGTGCCGGGGCACGAAGGTGAAGGTCGCCAGGCTCTACCTGGTCGGCGGCAATAGGATGTGGCCGACCCCCAAGCTCGACGAGAAGGCCGAGCGAAAGCGCTACGAGACCGAGTTCGACCGGATGAAGGAAGACTTCGCGGACATCGATTTCGCCGTGGACGAGATGGTTCAGTCGGCCGCCGATGTCGGCAAGCTCGCCGAGCAGCTCAAAGGCGTCGACGGCATCCTGGCCATCCACATGAACATGGGGACGGCCGAGAGCCTCAAGGCCATCCTGGAGGTCAAGAAGCCCACGGTCCTGTTCGCCTTGCCGTACTCCGGTCATGAGTGGACCGGCCTCGGCGCGCTGCGCCGCCGACCCGAGGGTGCCCTGCTGGAATGCATGCTGACGGCCGACATGAACGAACTGGCCGCCGCCGTCCGGCCGCTGCGGGCCATTCATCATCTGCGCGAGGCCAGGATCCTCAACGTCACCGCGAGGAAGGACACGGCCGGGTACGCCAAGTCGATCAAGGACCGGTTCGGTACCGACACGGTGATCATCGACCGCGATCGCATGCTGAAGGTTTACGAGTCGATTCCCGAGGCCGATGCCCGGGCGGAGGCCGAACGCTGGATCAAGGATGCCCAGAAGGTGGTCGAGCCGTCCGAGGATGAGGTCTTCCGCTCTTGCCGGCTGGCCTTGGCCTTCGAGAAGCTCATGAACGAGGAGGAAGCCACGGTCATGACCGTCGATTGCTACGGCAGCATGTACCGCCAACTCCCGGCGTTCCCGTGCGTCGGCTTCGTCCGGCTCAACAACATGGGCCTCGGCGGGATCTGCGAGTCGGACATGATCTCGGCCGTGACCCACATCATCCTCCAGGGTCTGTCCGGCCGGCCGAGCTTCATCAGCGACCCGACCATGGACACCTCTACCAACTCCATCATCCTGGCCCACTGCCTGGGCTCAACGAAGATGGACGGCCCCAAGGGCGAAGCGGCCCCCTACCGCCTGCGGACGATCATGGAGCGGCAAGAAGGTTGTGTCCCACAGGTCTTCATGCGCAAGGGCAAGGTCACCCAGGCCCGGCTCATCGGCACCGACCTGATGCTGTATTTCACCGGCGACGTGGTCGATGCCCCCGACGATGAACGCGGCTGCCGCACCAAGATCACAGTGAAGATCGACGGCGACGCCGAGAAGCTCTGGGAGAACTGGTCCAACGGCCTGCACCGCTCAACCGTCTACGGCAATCTGGTCAAGGACCTCCAGCGTTTCTGCCGTTTCAGCAGCATCCGGCTGGTGAACGAGGCGGAAGAACTGCCGAAGGCGTGAGAGCAGGATGACTGGACTATCGGACCGTCAGGCCTTGCGCCAGCATAGTCTCTTGACCTTCTCACGTAACTTCTTGATAATCCTGCTATAATGGGTTGCCAGGAGGCATGCAGGCCATGAAAGGCATCCAGAAGGGACAAACCATACTGCTCGAGAAGGAGCCTGACGTGCCCGACGGCACGGAGGTCGAAGTGTTTCTGCCGGCTGACTGGGACGCGCAGAAGACCAGTCTCCTGAGCGTCGAACACCTGCTGGGTTTTGGCCAGGATATCGAGCAATCACAAAAGCAATGGCAGCCACCCGAGTTCTGATCGACACGAACCTCTTCGTCGAGCACATCCGCGCTCGTGATAAGGCCAGCACGCCGTTGGTTCGCATTCAGGAAATGCGCCATCGCATGGCAATCTCGTCGATCGTTGTCGCCGAGTTGTGCTACGGCGCCCGCTCAGATGCAGCGAGGGCGGCGGTTGACAAGGTGCTTTTCGGTGTCGAGGTGATCCCGTTTACACGGGAGATGGCGGTTCGGATCGCCATCGAAGCCCAGCAAATTCGGAACAACAATCGACTCATCAGTTTCCGTGACCTGGCAATCGCGTGCGCCGCTCTGCGAACCGGCCTGCCTGTAGCCACGCACAACCACGGCGAATTCTCCCGCGTTGCAGGTCTCCAGCTTTTCTCCCTGCCCGTATAGTATCGCACACTTGGCTCGGCTCCGGGGACAAACTTGGCAGGAGACCTTCCCCGCACTATCATCAGCCGGCCCATTTCGCCAACGGGCAATATCAAGGAGAGCATGGAGATGTCGGAAACCATCGACCGCCGGGAGTTTCTGAGGATGACAACCGCCGCGACGGCCGGGGTGGCGCTGGCGGGCACGATGGCGGCCCATGCCGCGGACGAGAAGCCCGAGAAGACGGTTCGGATCGGCATCATCGGAACCGGCGGGCGGGGACATGGACTGATGGGGGTCATGCTGAGCATGAAAGGCGTGCAGGTGCCGGCCGTCTGCGACATCAACCCGGCCGCCCTCCAAGAGGCCACGGGCTTAGTGGTCAAGGCAGGCGAGCCCAAACCGGAGGCCTACGGCGACGGCCCGGAGGCCTACAAGAAGCTCCTGGCCCGCGATGACCTCGACGCCGTGCTTATAGCCACGCCCTGGGATCTGCATGCCCCGATAGCGGTCGCGGCGATGAAGGCCGGCAAGTACGCCGCCAGCGAGGTGCCCTGCGCCATCACGATGCAGCAATGCTGGGACCTGGTGAACGCGCACGAGGAGACGGGTGTCCCCTGTATGATGCTGGAGAACTGGAGCTACCGCCGCGACAACCTGGCGGTGCTCAACATGATCCGCAAGGGTCTCTTCGGCCGAATCGTCCACTGCCACTGCGCCCATTCACACGACTGCCTCGACCACTGGTTCTACGACAAACAGGGCAACAAACGCTGGGGCGGCGAGTATCTCATCCAGCGGAATTGCGATCAGTACCCGACCCATTCGCTCGGGCCGGTGCTGAGCTGGATGGACATCAACTGCGGCGATACCTACGACTACATCACCTCGACGGCCAGCGACCCCGTCGGTATCTACGAGCACTTCCGCCGCAATTTCGGCCCCGATCACCCGGCCCTCAAGACCCAGTTCAAGCAGGGCGACATCGTCACCAGCGTGATCCGCACCAAGAAGGGCAAGACGCTGGTCATCAACTACGACATGCAGTTGCCCAGGCCCTACGACAACCGCTGGCTGATCCAGGGCACGCTGGGCCTGTATCGCGAGGACCCGCCGACGGTGTACATCCTGGGCAAGAGCCCGAAGTATCACCAATGGGAGCCGTTCGCCCCCTACCAGGAGGAATACGACCACCCGTGGTGGCGCACGTACGGCAAGACGGCCGAGGCGGCCGGCCATGGCGGCACCGACTACATCGAACTCAAGACCTTCCTGGACGCCGTTCGCAACAAGACGCAAACGCCGATCGACGTGTACGACTCGGTCATGATGAGCGTGATCTCGCCGCTCTCGGAGCAGTCCATCGCCAAGGGCAGCGCCCCGATCAAGTGCCCGGATTTCACCAAGGGCAAGTGGGAGACGCGCAAACCGACATTTGCCGTGGAGGCGTGAGAGAAGGGTTCAGGGTTCCCGCCTTCGCTCCGCTTCGGCGTGGCAAGCAGGGTTCGGGGTTCAGGGTGTAGGGCAGGTCGGAGCCGCCGAAGGCGATGAGACCTGCCGCTGGACTGGCGGTTGCCGCTTGTCATACCAGAGGACAGATCTGTGCCGCACAAGACATGGAATATCGCAATGGTCGGACCCGGCTGGGTGGCCGGGGCTTATCGGGAGTCTTTTCGCAAGCGGGATGATATCCGCGTCGCATATGTGGTGGGTCGGACGCGGGAGCAGGCGTCTGCGTTCGCCGAAAAGCACGAACTGGACTGCCCCTGCACCACCAGGCTCGATGACGCACTCGCGGATCCCTCGGTCGACATCGTCGGTATATACACGCCGCACAACTTCCACGCCCCGATCGCCATCGCCGCCGCCAAAGCCGGCAAGCACATGATCATCGAAAAACCGGTCTGCCTGTACCCCGAGGAGCTCAAGGCCATGCGGGCAGCGGTGCGCGAGGCCGGCGTCAAGACCATCGTTGGGTTCGTCTTGCGATGGAATCCCCTCCTGAACCTCATCCACCGCAACATCAGCGAAGGCCGTCTCGGCCGGATCATCTTCGCCGAGACCGACTACCTGCACGGCATCGTCGGCAAGCCATATACGAAACCCTGGCACACCACGCGAGAAACGGGCGGCACGAGCTTCCTGCTCGGCGGCTGCCATGCCATCGATGCGATCCGCTTCCTGGTCGGCCGCCCGGTGGTCGAGGTTTCGGCCTATTCGACCAGCCGCACCGATGGCCTTAAGTATCCGAGCACCGAGCTGGCACTGCTGAAGTTCGACGACGGCACCATCGGCAAGGTCGGCTGCTGCCTGGAAGCGAAGATGCCCTACGTGTTCAACGTCGAGGTCTACGGCACGGCCGGCAGCTTCCGCAACAACCAGTTCGCCGGCGATCTTTACGAAGGCCAGACCGGGTTCGCGACCATCCCGACGATTCTGCCGGATTCCGGCGACGTGTCGCGCCACCCGTTCGACGGCGAGGTCGCCGAACTGATCGACGCACTCAATACCGGCCGTCGCCCGATGCCCGACATCGAGGATGCGGCCGAGACGATGGAGATCTGCTTCGCGGCGGAGATCTCGGCGAAGGAGGGGAAGCCGGTGAGGCTGCCGCTGGCCTGAGCGGTCAGCGATCAGCCCTCAGCTTTCAGCTCAAAAAAACAGGAATCCACAAAAGCTGACCGCTGATCGCTGAACGCTGAACGCTGACAGCTTGCTTCCCACGAAAGATCGCACGCGCTAACAGGTGGGCGGGATAATGAGTGAGACACAACAGATATCCGTGCTCGGCAGCGTCAGCTTCGGGTGGCTGCACGCGCATGGGGGCTTCCTGTTCGACGAAGGTTTCTTCTTCGACCCCCACCGGCGACTCGATCAGGAGCGGCGGATGCAGGCCTTCGTTGCCGAGCGATTCCCCGATGTCCCCATCTACAGCATCGAGGCTCATCTGGTGCAAGTGGAAGGCCGGCGAGGGCCGGTGGCCTTGGTCGGCGGGCTTCAGCCCAACCTGATTCTTGGGGCGGCCATCGGGGCCCCTTTTGCCATCTCGCCCGACAAGGACCCGGACATCACGCTCGCGCCGCTTGCTGAACTGAAGGACGTTAACCCTCTATGGGACACCGACTGGCCGGACACCTGGCCGGTCAGCCTTTTCCTCGATCAGATTCGCGAGATGCGTCAGAGTCTCGGTCCAGATATTACGGTGATTCCACCCTTCTTCTGGGACGCCACCGGCCGGGCCACCACGCACGGCATCATCACCACCGCCCAGAAGCTCATGGGCGAACGGGTGTTCCTGGAGATGGCCGACAATCCGGGCTTTGTACGTGAATTCTTAGCCTGGATCGTCGACGCCTACGTCAGGCTGATCCACCTCTTCGCGGATACGGCCGGGATGAAGGTCACCGGCCTGCACACCGGCGAGTGCTCGGGCTGCATGATGGGACCGGACCAGTTCGCCGAGTTCGCCCTGCCCTGTCTCAACGATCTGGCCGACCGCGTCGGGCCGTTGCGGCTGCACTCCTGCGGAAACTCGAACCACCTGCTCGATGTCTTTCGCGAGATGCGCAACGTCGCGATCCTCAACGTCGGCAGCGACACCAGCGTGGCGGCCGTCCGCGAGCGGTTCGGACCGATCCCGATCGACCTCATGCCCGAGACCCACCTGCTGACCACCGGCAGCCCGCAGGATGTCGACGCCTGGGTCCGCCGCTGCGTCGCAGAGAACGGCGACGGCCGGCTGGAGTTCCAGTATCACCTGGACCTCCACCAGCCGGTCGAGAACTGCATGCAGATACACCGAACGCTGGCAGAGATGGGAGCTCACACTCCGAGGGAACAGATCTATTGAATGCGGGATGCTGAACCATTCGTCTGCGTTGCCTGTGGCCACAATACGGGCGTATAATCGCCGCCATGCCCATCCCACACTGCCAACCACCACGGAGAATGCTCGCGATCTCTCGGACACCCGTGTCATCTGCTGCGCCCGGCCTCGTCGCTCTGACGATGTTTCTGATGAGCGGACACGCGCTTGCGGCGCCCGCGACGGCCGGGGCGGATACACCACCCCAGATCAGCATCGATCTCGCCAAGCCCGGCCCGGTCATCTCCCCGCTGCTCTTCGGGCACAACCTCGAACACACTCGCTACGCCGTCTGGCGCGGCCTGGGCGCTCAACTGGTGGCGAACTGCAAGTTCGCCGGCCCGCCGCGGGCTGGCGGCCTGGCGGCCGACTGGTCGCCCCTCGGAGCCCCGCGGGCGAGTTTCCAACTGGATGACCAAGATCCTTACGCCGGAGCGCAGTCGCAGCGGATCACGCTCGCGCAAACCGGCCTGGCCGCCGGCCTGGCTCAAGACTCCCTTCCTCTTCTCCGGGACCGAGGGTACCAGGTACGGCTGGCCCTTCGCTCGGACAAACCGCTGCAGATCGTCGTCCGATTCTGCGATCAGGACAGCCGGAACACCTATGAGTCGCGGACATTTGTGATCGAGCCCGGCGACTGGCGCGAACTCGCGTTCACCTTCAGGCCTCCGCACACCGACGCCCAGGCTCGCCTCGAGATCACCTTCGACGGCCGCGGCATGCTGTGGGTGGGATTCGTGTCGATCCTGCCCGAGGATCACTTCCACGGAATGCGGCGCGACGTGGTCGAACTGCTCAAGACCCTCTCGGTGCCGTTGCTCCGCTGGCCGGGCGGCAACTTCATTCGCGACTACGAATGGCGGCAAGGCCTGATGCCGGTCGATCGACGGTCGCCGACGCTGTCCACCTGGCGGAGCACCCTGCCGTTCAGCCACAGCCACGATTTCCACGAGATCGGTACGGACGAATTCATCGCGTTGTGCCGGTACCTGAACGCCGAGCCGTGCATCGCGGTCAATCTGAACCCCAAGGCCGCCCCGCCGGACGAGGCCGCCGCGTGGGTCGAATACTGCAACGGGAGTCCTGACACGCACTGGGGCAGGAACCGCACGGACCGGGGGCACAAGGAGCCGTATCGAGTCAAATACTGGTGCATCGGCAACGAAGTCTGGGGCCACTGGATGGGTCCCACGCACAGCGACGCCCAGACCTACGCACGGCGCATCGCCGCTTATGCCGCCGCCATGAAAAAGGTCGACCCGTCCATCATGCTGATCGCCTCCGGCCAGCAGGCCATCATTCCCGATCCGGGTGTTGCTCCCGACGCCGGCGTCAAGTGGGACGACACTCTGCTCGCACAGGCGGGCATGCACTTTGACCTGCTCGCAGAGCACCACTACGCGCCGGCGGTGCCCTGGGGTGCCGGCCCAGAGGCCGACCGCCAGTACGATCGGTTAATGCACGAGGCCGTGGATGGCCTGCGCCCCCCGAACCCGGAGACCGAGCAGGCTTTCGCGCGGATGAGCCGCTACGCCGAGGCCGAGATGCTGCCTCGGCTTCGCAAGGTGCGTCAGACGATCGACCAGCGTGTTCCTGGGCGACGGATCGGCATCGCCCTGGACGAGTGGAACGTCTGGCACGAGTGGTTCACGCGGCCCTACCTGTATGCCTGGCATGAAAGCGTGACGGAGGCCGTCTGGACGGCCGGCATGCTTCACATGATGTGCCGGCACGCCGAGCCGCTGGGCCTGACGATGGCGGCTTTCTTTCAGCCGGTGAACGAGGGGGCCATAGCGGTAGAGCCTTTTTCGGCCAAGCTGACGCCGCTCGGGCAGGTGTTCGCGATGTTCGCCGTTCACCAGGGGGGACGGATTCTGCGGCTCGATGAATCGCAGTCCGCTCAAGATCTGGACCTCTGCGCCTCCGTCAGCGCCGACGGCAAATCGCTCCACGTGACGATGATCAACCGCGATCCGTCGCAGGAGCAGGACGCTGAACTCGTGTTTACCAGCGCTGCGCCAGCCGGCGCGGCCGCCCATCTGAGACTGCTGACTTCATCGCGCCTCACCCCCTACGCCATCTTCGAGCAACGAACCGAAATGCTTGAGGTGGATCAAGCTGGGCGAGTGAGAATCCACCTGCCACGATACGCCGTTGGCCTCATGCGGATCGCGCTCCCAGGTGCCGCTGCTCGATAGCCGGGGTGGCATGGCCAAGCCCCGATGAAATCGGGGCGCCGCCATGTCTGCCGCTCTTGCTGAATCCTGAACCCTGAACCCCGAACCCTTAAAGGCCCGTCGCTTGCGCTCCGGGTTCTGACGGGACGGCCGCTTGCGAAGGGAAGAGCATCTCATTCAGACTCCCGCTGCGGAAGCCCCGGAGGTCGACGGCCACGTACTGGTAGCCGAACTCGCGGAGTGCGGCGTCGATCTTGGCGCGGGTCTGCGGCTCGCACAGACGCTCGACCTGGTCGGCCGGGACCTCGATCCGGGCCATGCTCCCGTGGTGGCGAACGCGGCAGACGTGGAAGCCGAGTGAGTGCAGAAAAGCCTCCGACCGCTCGATCTGGCTCAGTTTCTCGGGTGTGATCGCTTCGCCGTAAGGCAGCCGCGAGGCAAGGCAAGGGCTTGACGGCTTGTCATGCGTCGGCAGGCCCATCTCGCGGCTCAGCACTCGCACATCGGCCTTGCTCATGCCGGCCTCGGCCGCGGGCATGCGGACGCCCTTCTCCCTGCTGGCCTGCAAGCCCGGCCGGAAATCGTTGAAATCGTCGGTGTTGACCCCGATGACCGTGACCATCGCCCCGCGCCGGGCGCCGAACTCCTCCAGTTTGCGGAACAGCGCCTGCTTGCAGTAGTAGCAGCGATTGGCGGGGTTGGCCCGGTAGTTGGGATCGTCCATCTCGTCGGTGCGGACGACGACGTGCTCGGCCCCCATCTCGGCCGCGAGCTTGCGGGCCATCTCCAGCTCGTGCCGGGTGAGGCTCTCGCTGTCGGCCGTAACCGCCACGACGTTGGCCGGCCCGAGGGTATCCACCGCCAGCTTGAGCAGAAACGTGGAATCCACGCCCGCGGAAAAGCCCACGGCCACCCGCTTCAGCTCCCGAAGGATCTCCTTCATCCGCTCCAACTTGGCCTGCAAACCGGCGTCGACCACGCCTGTCCTCCCAAAGTGGGGCCGACGCCCTCGCCACGGCGAGCAGGCTCGTCGGCCCTTCACTTCGCATCAACCGCACAGAAACAACCGACCTTCTTCCCCCCTTACCAAGAGAGGACCGAGGGGGGTCTTCTCGCACCACAAGTCCCCGCCAGCCCGAGATTATACACCGGCGATGGTCTGCGACCATGAACCACTGGCAGTCCACCCTCATTCCGGTCGCGCCAAAGGGTCCAGGGCAACAGCATCCGCGCGCAGCGTCAGCAGGCGCGAGAGACGCTTGGGCAACACATCACTTGGCAAAGCGAACGGCCTACTTGTTGACGTTGAAGTTGCCGATATCGTCAGCGGTGCCAAACAGGCCATCAGGACCTGGCGTGAGGAGGATGTATGAGTCCGGCCGCTGAGGGCGCAGGGCCACCGTCGTCACGTTCGCCACGTTCCGATCAAGGATGAGCCGTCCGATGCCGGTCTGGGTCGCAATCTGCTGATTCTTTGTCGTCACGTCGCCTGCGTCAGCTATGGAATCAGCAAAAAAGCCGAGCGGATGGCTGATGCCACGCCCCAGATTCAACCCGGCCACCGTAGGAGGGCTGGCCTGGCCCCACAAGGCGTTCGTTGTGCCGGTGATAGCTAGGTTGTCCTGAAGATAATACATCCCCGTGGTCGTTGCATCTACCGCGTCAAAGTAGAGCTTCTGGGCGATTCTCGTTCCGGCCGGATTGGCCCGGTAATAGAGAATCGGGTATTCAAAAGCATCGAGGAAGCATGGGGAGGTCATACCTTTCACAGAGTGTTTTTGGATCTCGAACAGCCCCTTATCGTATTGCCTGGCAACACGCAATTTATCCAGGGAGACGAATGGCTCTGATCGCGGGTACGCCGCCTTGTTGTCAACAATTGAATAGAGGTTTGCCACGTCATCTCGCCAACTGTTATCGCCGTCCAGGTCTCTGAAGCCGGGTGTGCCATGGTAATCGGCGCCTACCATCGCCCAAACCAACATGGCCGCACCGGTAGGTACTACAGCCATCGTACTATGGTACGGGCCGGGCGTAACGGGCATCGCTGTCGACTCGGGGTACGCCCCGCCGACCACCTGGTCAAGCTTGTACGTCTCGAGGGCTGTCTCCAGCACGCTGAGCGTGTTCCGCGTGCTGGCAACCTTGGCCGCCCTCCGGGCTGCGGCCAGCGAAGGTACCAGGATGCTGATGAGCAGGGCGATGATCCCGACCACCGTCAGCAGTTCGACCAAAGAGAAGCCCGTGTGGCGGCCAGAGCGAATGCGGCAACTCATTGCTGTACTCCTTGCTGAAGACCGTAGGAGGCCTTTGGCGGTTTCCTGGCAAGCGGGCGGATTCGCGGACACCCTATCGGCCGCCCTATCTGATCGTAGCATACAACTCCGGGGAAGTCATCGGCGCTTCGGCCGGTAATGTCGGGATCGATCCCAGCCCGCCAATCCGCCTCACCAACCGCAAGTCATTTAACAGAAGCAACTTACGGTCGGTCGCTGCTCTCCGGACGCCGAACGAAGCCTGCCGCTCCGCCTTGCGGAGCGGTCCTGTCCGGCCGCATCACGCCCCGCCGCCGCTGCCACCCGAGGAGACCGAGTTGATCAACTCGACCAGCGGGAGGAACAGGGCCACGACAATGAACCCGACGATGCCGCCGAGGCAGATGACCATCACCGGCTCGAGCAGGCTCACCAGCCCGTCCACCAGGGTCTCGACTTCCTCGTCGTAATTATCGGCGATCTTCATCAGCATCTTGTCCAGATCGCCGGTCTCCTCACCCACGTCGATCATGTTGATCACGATGTTGTCGCAGATCTTGGCCGCCCGAAGCGGGTTGGCGAACGACTCGCCCTCGCGGATGTCATCGTGCACCGACTTGAGCGCCCGGGCGTAGACCTCGTTACCCGAGGTCTCGCGGGTGATGTTGATCGCCTCCAGAATCGGCACGCCGGCTGCCAACAGGGTACCCAGGGTACGGGTAAAGCGGGCCACCGACGACTTGGCCAGAATGGTCCCCAGTACAGGAATCTTCAGCTTGATCGTATCGACCGCGAATCGCCCCGATTCGGATTGTTTCAGCAGCTTGACCAGCAGGAACAGCGCGATCGGCGAAAAGAGGATCACCACCCATCCCGGCGGCGTGCCCTTCACGAACCACTCCGAGATATTGATCAGCGCCACCGTCAGGCCGGGCAGCTTGGTGCCGAAGTCGGCGAAGATCGTCTTGAACTTGGGGATCACGGCGATCATGATGCCCGACACGATACCCAGCGCGAAGGTGATGACCGCGATCGGGTAGATCATCGCCCCGACGACCTTCCTCTTGAGCCGCTGGGCCTTCTCCATGAAGTCGGCCAGACGCTGGAGAATGGTATCGAGCACGCCGCCCGCCTCGCCGGCGGCCACCATGTTGCAGTACAGACGGTCAAAAGCCTTGGGCTGGGCGGCCATGGCCTCCGAGAGCGTCGAGCCGCCCTCGACGTCGTCGGCGACGTTTCGCAGGATCAGGCGGAGCATGCCCGGCTTCTGCTGCTGCTCGAGAATCCGCAGGCATCGCAGAATGGGCAAGCCCGCATCCTGCAGCGTGGAAAGCTGGCGAGTGAATTGGACGATTTCCTTGTTCTTGACCGTGCCGAGCCCGCCGACCGCTTTCTTCTTGCCCTTGGCGCCCGGGCCGCCTGCACCCTCGGCCCCTCCTCGAACCCGCTTGCCCCCCTTCTGGCGAAGCTTGGTCGGGTAGTACCCCTGTTGCCGGATCTTCGCCAGCGCGTCCTCGACGGACTGAGCTTCGATCTCGTCCTTGACTTCCTGACCGGCCTGGTTCATGGCCTCATATTGGAAGGTCGGCATGGCTCAGCCTCCTCTCCTGGGGAGCGACTCGTCCGCGGGTACCTGCGACCGGGCGTCTCTTTGGTCATGGGGCAAATACCCGAAGTCTCTTACAGCTCCTCCATGATGGTCTCTTTGACGACCTCTTCGATGCTCGTGATGCCCTCGAAAATCGCCAGCAGGCCCGACTCACGCAACGTCCGCATGCCCAGCTTGCGGGAGGCGTTGCGCAACACGTTGGTCGAGGCGTGCTTCATCACCAGGTCGCGGAGGTCGTCGCACATCAGCATCATCTCGAACAGGCCCATCCGCCCGCGGTACCCGGTGTTGTTGCAGTAGTCGCACCCCCTGCCGTACATGAACGTTTTGCCCTTCACGTCTTCGGGCTTGAGGTCCAGTTCCATCAGCATCTCTTCGGTCGGGTGGAATTCCGCCTTGCAGTTCTCGCAAATCTTACGCACCAGCCGCTGGGCAACCACGGCCTCAAGCGTGGCGGTAAGCAGGAACGGCTCCAACCCGAGATCCATCAACCGGGCCACAGCCGAGGGGGCATCGTTCGTATGAAGCGTCGTAAAAACCAGGTGTCCGGTCAAGGACGCCTCGACGGCGATCTTGGCGGTCTCCAGGTCACGGATCTCGCCGACCAGGATCACGTCGGGGTCCTGCCGCAGGAAGCTTCTCAGGCAGCGGTGGAAGGTCAGGCCGATCTCCGCATTGATCTGGCACTGGCACAGGCCGTCGATGTCGTACTCCACCGGGTCCTCGGCGGTCAGGATCTTGGTCTCGATATCGTTGAGCTCCGCGAGCGCGGCGTAGAGGGTGGTGGTCTTGCCTGAGCCGGTCGGACCGGTGTTGATGATGATGCCGTTCGGCTTGGTGATGAGCTGCCGGAAGATGTTCATGTCGTCGTCCCGCAAGCCGATCCGGTGCAGATCCAGCTTGATGTTCGCGCGGTCGAGCACACGCATGACCACACTTTCGCCGAACATGGTCGGCAGCACGGAGACGCGAAGGTCCACCGGGTTAGCCCCGACGGTCAGCTCGATGCGGCCGTCCTGGGGCAGGCGGCGTTCGGCGATGTTCAGGTTGGCCATGACCTTGATACGACTGGCGATGGCCACCGCGATGTGCCGGGGCGGCGGAACCATCTCGTACAGAACGCCGTCGATACGATAGCGGATCTTATACTCGTCTTCGAACGGCTCGAAATGGATGTCACTGGCCTTGTCGCGGATCGCCTGCAGGAGGACGAGGTTGAGCAGCTTCTTGACCGGGTTGGACTCGGCGGCCTCCTTGAGCTCCTCCAGGTCGATGCTGTCGCCGCGCCCTTCGAACTTGGCGAGATCCTCGTCCTCCGAAAGCTCATCGATCAGGGAGCCGATCGATTCGGCCTGGTCCTCGGGGTAGTACTTCTGCAGGGTGGCCGCGATGTCGTCGGGATTGGAGAGGAACGGCCGGATCGCCAGCCCCATCAGCGTCTTCAGGTCGTCGGTGGCCTGGAAGTTGGCGGGGTCGTCCATCGCGATCGAAAGCGTCTTGGTCGAAGGCTCGTAGTCGATCGGGATGATCTTGTAAGTGTGGGCAACCTTGGCCGGCACCAGGGAGAGGACCTCCTTGGGCACGTCGATCTTGGCCAAGTCCACCGGTTCCATCCCGACCTGGGCGGCCAAGGCGATCTGCACATCGTTCTCGCTGACGTAACCCAGCTCGACCAGGATCTGCCCGATCGGGCCGGGGTTCTTCTTCTGGATGTTGAGGGCCTCGCCGACCTGGGTACGGGTCAGCCTGCCCATCTTGATCAGAATACGGCCCAGCGTGCGGCCCCGGAGCTGACTGATCGGAGGCATCCGCCCGCCTACGGGACGGGGACGATCCGGGGGCTGGGCTGGAGGTGCCGGCGGACGGACCGGAGGCTTCTCCGGGCCCTTGCCGACAGCCGTGCTCGCACTCCGGCCTGAATCATCCTGCGCTTTTCTGAGCGGTTCAGCCATGGTTAACCTGTCAGACTGTTCGGCTGTTCGACTGTTGGACTGTTCTGACCGGCCCAGGGTGAGGCGCCTGACGGCCTAACAGTCTAACGGTCCAACAGCCTTGTTCTCATCCTTTCGACATCGGCGGCAGTTCCGGCTCTCCGTCCGGACCCTTCGGCTTGCCCAGTGGTCCGCCCGCGGTGCCGCCGGCCTCAGGCGGCAAGCCCTTCTGTATGGCCTCGATCTTGTCCTGCATCTCGCCCGGGTTTCGCGAGTGGTCCATGGCCTCTTCCGCGGAGATCAGATGGTCCACGAACAACTGCAGCAGGTGCTCATCGAGCAACTGCATGCCGAATTTCTTACCCGTCTGAATGCTCGAGTCGATGCGGAACGTCTTGTTCTCACGGATCAAATTCGCGATCGCCGGCGTCACCACCATGAACTCGTAAGCGGCGACGCGGCCCTTGGGGACCTTCGCGCACAGGGCCTGCGACAGCACCGCAATCAGGTTGGTCGACAACTGCACGCGAATCTGCTCCTGCTGCTCGTGCGGGAACGCATCAATGATGCGGTTGATCGTTCCCTGGCAACCCGTCGTGTGCACGGTCGAGAACACCAGGTGACCGGTCTCCGCGGCCCGAATCGCCGCCTCCATCGTTTCCAGGTCTCGAAGCTCGCCGACCAGGATCACGTCCGGGTCCTGCCGCAGCACGCGGCGCAGGCATTCCGAGAAGCTCGGCACGTCCAGCCCTACTTCGCGCTGGTTGACCAGCGACTTCTTGTGAGAGTGGTAGTATTCGATCGGCTCCTCGACGGTCACGATGTGGCGGTCGAAGTTCTCGTTGATGTAGTTGATCATCGACGCGAGCGTCGTGGTCTTGCCCGAACCCGTCGGGCCGGTCACCAGGAAAAGACCTCTCGGCCGCCGGCACAGGGCCTGACAGATCGACGGAAGGCCGATTTCCTTGAAGGTCAGCAGCTTATAGGGAATCAACCGCAGAACCAGGGCCAGGTGGCCCTTCTGACGGAAGATACTGACCCGGAACCGGCCCTGGTTGCCGAACGCGAAGCCAAAGTCGGTGCCCCCTTCCTCCTGGATTTCCTGCTGGTTGCGGTCGGGAGTGATGGCTTTCATCAGGGATACGGTGTCGTCCGGCTCGAGCACCTTGGTTTCGAGGGACCGCAGATGCCCGTGGACCCGGATCACCGGCGGCCGTCCGACCGTCAGGTGAATGTCGGAACCGTCGCGCCTGATGCACGTCTCCAGAATACGATCTATGTGAAGTGTACTCATAACACCCGCCACTTCTCCCCGGTGTGGTGCCGACGCCCTCGTCGGCAACTCCTCGCGTTTCAGACGCCGGCCGATGAGGGCATCGGCCCTGCTCGCCCACCAGAGCGGCTCGCTTGCTCCGTGCTCCTGACACCCTCCTCATCCACTCCTGCCGCTGCACAACGCCGAGGCACCCGGCACGCGCGGCGGCCTCACTCCTCGACCACCACACCCTCCGCCTGGGCATGCTTGGCGACCTCCCGCAGGGTGGTTATCCCGCGGAGGATCTTGATCTTCCCGTCATCCAGCAGCGATCGCATCCCCGCTGCCCGGGCCGCCTTGCGGATCTGGCTGGTCGACGCCCGATTGAACGCCAGCTCGCGCAACTCGTTCGTCAGGCCCACCATCTCGAAAATGCCCAGACGCCCGCGGAAACCGGTCCCGCCGCACCGTTTGCAGCCCGCGCCTCGCTTGAGCTTGCCGCGCACATCGTCCTCGCTCAGCCGCAACAGCCGCATGACTTTCGGATCCGGGTCCGGGTCGTCCTCCTTGCATTCCTCGCAGATCACCCGAGTCAGACGCTGGGCCAGGATCGCCTGGATCGAGCTGGCGACCAGGAACGGCTTAATCCCGATGTCGATCAGACGCGTGATGGCGCTGCACGCGTCGTTGGTGTGCAGAGTGCTGAACACCAGGTGACCGGTCAGGGCCGCCTGGATGGCCACCTCGCCCACCTCCAAATCCCGGATCTCGCCCACCAGGATAATGTTGGGGGCCTGCCGCAGCATCGCGCGAAGGATCTTGGCAAACGACAAGCCGATGTCATCGCGCACCTGGCACTGGTTCATGCCGGTGAAGTTATACTCGACGGGGTCCTCGGCGGTGATGATTTTCTTGTCGGGTCGGTTGAGCTCCTGCAGCGCCGCGTACAGCGTCGTGGTCTTACCCGAACCGGTCGGCCCGGTCACCAGGAAGATGCCGTTGGGCCGCCGGATGATCTTCATGAAGGCTTCGTAATCGTCCTGCTCGAGACCGAGCGACTGGACGCCCACCCGAACGGACTCGGGACGCAGAATACGAAGCACGCAGCTCTCGCCATGGTAAGCCGGGCAGGTGCTCACGCGGAAGTCGATGTCCTTGCCGCCGATGGTGAGCTTAATACGGCCGTCCTGGGGCAGCCGTCTTTCGGCAATGTCGATACCCGACATCAGCTTGAGACGGACAATCACCGAGTTCTGCACCGCCTTGGGAATCCGCTGCCGTTCCAGGCACTCGCCGTCGACGCGGTACCTGACCCGGACGCGATCGGCCATCGGCTCGATGTGGATGTCGCTGGCCCGCATGTTGACCGCTTCAGTGATGTACTGGTTCAGCAGGCGGATGATCGGGGCGTCCGGCTCCTCGCCGGCAATCCTGACACCCTCGACGTCCTCTTCCTCGCGGTCCTCGTCTATGCTCGTCAACGCGCTCTTCATCTTGTCGCCGACGTCGGACAGGTGCTTGTCGATGAATCGCTTGATTTTGCTCGGGGCGGCGACGGACATCTCGATGCTCGGGTTCACAGTGAACCTGAGCAGGTCGAGAAGCTCGATGTCGAGGGGGTCACTGATAATGACCCGGAGACGGCCGTTCTCCTGGCCGAGCGGCAGGACCTGGCGCTCCTTCATGATCTTCGTGGGAATCAGGTGCAGGTTGGCGGCGATCGCGGCCGTCTGGTCAACGTCGACATACTCGACGCCGAACTCCGACGCCAGGGCCTTGAAGACGTCCTCCTCCCGGCAGAGCTCCAACTCGATCAGAGCCTGGCCGATCCGCTTGTGGTGCTCCTCGGCGTACTTGAGGGCATCTTCCAGGGCACGGGAACCGATGACCTTCCAGTCAACCAGAATCTCACCTAGTTTTTTCTTCTGTCGGGCCATGAGCTCGCGGCAAGTACAAACAGGGTAAGGATCTAACGCTGGCTATCGAGGCTGGTCGGCGGCAGCAAACACACTCCCTGCCGGAGGGCGACTCCATCCTCTGCCGCTTCATTCTACGGCCAGGAGCCCCCCCGCTTCAAGCGAAAGAAGCACCACCCCCCTCCCCATGGCTGCAGAGCGGCCTCCGACTGCGACCCGCCGGGGTGAGATGGCCAGGTCCGCCGCCGTGTCTGGTTTCCAGGGGGCCGTCCCGCGCCCATTCATATCATCGGCCTGCCCGCGGCCGCCTGAGCACCGGATCACGGCAAACGGCCGCTTTCATCGAGTCAACCGATCAGCCCCTGACACTCGTTCCCCATGCGGGCATTCGCCCCAAGGAGCCCATCCCAGGTGCGAGGCCGTCCGTACGACGTGGATGTCTCACAACGAATCAGACCTTAATCGATACTTCATTGCCCCGAGTCCGGCCCTTCATCCCGGGACCCCGCCCTTTTCCGGATCTGGTGCACGACCCAGATCACCAGACCGACCCCCCGCTATCAACGCAAAAAAGCCTATCTCCCGGTTCTGAACCGGCGATTCGATGGTCGTTGCCGCCGGCATGGGCGTGCTCGTCGTGTCATCCGGCCACGGGAACCGGGGGCACCTTCTCGGGGGACTCGATGAGTGTCCCGCATTCCGGGCACCGGCCACTGACATTTCCCGTCAGATCGTATCCGCAGCTCAGGCAGTACCGGCCTTCCGGGACGAACGGCGGGCGGGTAGCGTACTTGAGCCAGACCACGTCCGTCCGTGCCCAGTTGTCCCCCAGCCGTCGACCGCCCATCATCGTCAACGCCCCGAGCAGAGTCCCGATCAATGGGAACATGAAAAGGAGATTGCGTTTGAGAGATTGCCCCAAGCCTATGGGCTCGCGGCTCTGCCCATCGACGACCTGCAGGCCGAGCAGCCACTTGCCGGGTGAGCGGCCGCCGATGGCGTCCTTGCAGCAGAACAGCAGAGGCAGACCGATGTAGCCAATCCCTGTCTGCAAGGCAACCCAAAGCTCTGGCGCGATTCGCAGCCAGGGGCTGATCAGAGATATCAACGCATCGAACGGGGCGACGAGAACAACGTAGTAAACCAGGCAATCGACGATGTACGCGGCCTGTCGCCAGTTCGCGAACCAGTTTCGGCATTTCGGGCACACAGGAACACCGTAGAGCCGTTTGCACTTGTGCGGCTTGCGGATCGGCCGAAGGCACATCGGGCAAGCCCTCAGGCAGGCTGGTGGGTCCCACGCCACGGCCGGCTGCTGTGATGAGGTCGCGGTAGCCATCCCCTTCCTTGTACCACGGCGAACCGAGGGGTGCCACCGGCCGCTTGCGCCCCGAGCTCTGGTCGAGGGTAGTGGGGCCGATGTCCTCGTCGGCTCATGCAGGCTGCCGCCGGGCCTCTCCCGAACAGTCGAACAGCCTGACGGTTTCTCTCTGATGCGTGATCGCTTACATGTGCCTGTCAGTCGTACAGTCCAAGAGCCCAACAACCCTGCTTCTGACAACAGTGAAGACCTTTGTTTTGGATACAGGCGCAGGTAGTATCTGTGGCACGATCTCAGGGCGACTGACCGGGCGCAGTCGTGGCGACGGGGGGAGCGTCGACACCAGCGATCGCGGACAGGGCCAAGCGTATTCGACCGGGAGGATGCCGCGAAGCCCTCGTTCCTTGTTGCGGAAGCCTATACAGAGAGCAGACGGGATCCCCCGGGGGACGCGGCGACGGCGCCGGTCGAGGCGCCCGACTCAAGAGCGAGCGAAGGTGAGCATTCATGTCAGTGCTGGTTCGTCGCAGTGTCACAAGGACCCTTTTCTCGATGGCGTTCCCGATGCTGGCCGGCACGTTCGCCATGAACGCGTATAACCTGACGGACACGTGGTTTGTGGCCCAACTGGGCACGCTCCCGCTGGCGGCAATGGGCTTTACTTTCCCCGTCGTCATGCTGCTGACGTTCGTGGCCGGGGGAATCGGGACCGCCATCACGACTCTCGTGTCCCACGCCATCGGTCGCCGCGATCACGACGACGCGGCGAGGCTCGTCACGCACGGCCTGGTGCTGACGATCGGCGTGGCGGCGGCGATGTCCGTCGCGGGGTATCTCAGCGTCACGCCGGTCTTCAGGCGGCTGGGCGCCGACGACCAGACGCTACCCCTCGTCGGCGAGTACATGCGCACCTGGTACGTCGGGGCCATGTTCATGGCCCTGCCATTCCTGGGCAACGGCATCCTGATCTCCGCGGGCGACTCCAAGTCGGCCAGTCGGTTCATGATTCTGGGAACGGTGCTCAACATGATCCTCGACCCGATCATGATCTTCGGTTACCTGGGATGCCCGGCCATGGGCATACGCGGGGCGGCGCTGGCCACCGTGATCGCGCAGGCGGTCTCGACGGCATGGCTCTTCTATCTGCTGCGGCACAAGCACCGCCTTCTGGTATTCGGGACTCGTCGGTTGGATGAATGGCTCGCCTCGTTCCGGCGAATCCTCGGCTTCGCGGTGCCCAGCATCCTGAGCATGATCCTGATGCCGGTTTCCGCGACTGTGATTACCAGGCTGCTGAGCCACTTCGGGAACGAGTCGGTGGCGGCCTGCGGCGCCGCCGGCCGTCTCGAGATGTTCGCCTTCGTGGTTCCGATGGCACTGGGCATTTCGCTCACACCGTTCGTGAGCCAGAACTTCGGGGCTGCTCGCGTAGACCGCGTTCGCGAGGCACAGAAGGTGGCCACGTGGTTCGCTCTCGGCTACGGCGGGCTGGTGGCGGTGGTTTTCTTCCTCAGTGCTCCATGGCTGGCGTCGGTCTTCACGGATGACGCGAAGGTGGCCCGCGTCCTCATCTCCTACATTCGCATTATCTCCTTCGGCTATGGGATGATGGAAGTGCATCGGTACTGCGGTTTCTTCCTGACGGGCCTGCACAAGCCTGTCTGCGCGACGGTGCTGAATGCCATCCGCGTGCTGGGCCTGCTGATTCCGCTCGCCTGCCTGGGCGCGCACCTCTACGGGGTGACCGGCGTGTTCGCTGGTCGCCTGGCGACGGACCTTATCGTTGGCAGCATCGGCATCATCTGGGTATCCCGCACTTTGCGTTCCTTCCCGGCGACTGCGAGCTCGCCGCCGGAGCCGATCGCGCCGGGCGTGGAGGGTTCGCCGTGGCAGGCGCAGGCGAGTCCCTCAGCGGCTGAGCCGATCTCTGTTGACCGGCAGGAGAAGCAAAGAGAGCGTCGGATCGGGGTCAGTACGTCGTGAGCACAGGACCTCCGAAGAGGCCTTGCAGCGTAAGGTGCCGTTTTCCGCAGCCGCCGGCCTCCACGTAGGCCGTTCTTCCGCAGCCCCCCGCCAGCAGAAAACGGGACCAGGCCACCACCCGGCACCCGTCCGGCGTGTTGCCACCCTGCTGCCGCCCGGTCCAGGCCGGGGCGTTGGCGAACCAGTGGCGAATCTATTAGACTGGAAGGCGTCAGGGGCCGGCTGGCCGTGAGGGATACCGCGCAGACGTTTCTTCCGGGAAGACATCCTGAGGCCCTCTGCAGGCATCGAACGAATGGGAGGCGGTCCGTGAGTATTGAACTGCGATGTGAAAGCTGCGGCAAGATGCTTCGCGCGACGTCGGAGCGGGCGGGGACCCGGGCCAAGTGTCCCGCCTGCGGGCATGAATTGTACATTCCCGTGCCGCCGGAGGAACTCGACGAGCTGCCGATGGCCCCCGAAGACGCCGCCGATCTGGAGCGCGAACAGGCACTTCAGCAGGAGCGCCGGGCTCTGGAGCGAGCTTTGGAGCGCGAAGCCATCGGCGGCGACGAGTCGAACAACCGTCGTTCGGGATCGACGGCCGGCCGGCCGGCAAGCCGCGCGGCCGGTGAAGGAGGCGGCAACGCCCGCGAGACCGTGCTCGCCTACCTGGAGGCAATGCGCGACGCCAACTTCGACCTGGTGGCCCAGAAGCTGGTCGTCCTCCAGCGTCAGAAAGCCGAGGCCCTCGAAGTGATCGACCAACTGGCCACGGACCAGTTACCGCCGCCCAACCTGGCGAACGTTCCCCCCGGCGTGTACCAGGGTTTCCTCAGAAACCTGAGGTCGCAGCTCTGATCGCGCGTTGCGACAGTCGGATCCGTTTCACGGCCGTATAAGAAAACAAGCCCGCGAGACCTGACCAGGCCTCGCGGGCTTGCGTTTCGTGTTGTCGCCTGGAGCGTCCGCGACGCCCGTTGCGGCGTCATCGGACCGGCGGCGTGACCGGCGCGGGGGCTTCCTCCTCTTCCGTTTCCTCACCCTCTTCGGGCATGGTCCCGCCGACGCCGGGCATCCCGCCGCCCATGAACATCATTATGATGGGCTTGGCCATCTCGGCCGCCGACTGGGCCAACTCGATGGGCACGAGCATATCGATCGTGACCGACGACTCGTCAACCTGAGAGGCGACCGCCGACAGGGGCGCGGTCTCCTTCATGGTCAGCGGCAGCGGAATGGGCTGTCCGAGCTTGGACGAGATCTCCATTGCTACGGCCAGCAATCGATCGACGCTGAGATAACCCTCCGCGATCTTCTTCTGGTTTGGCAGCCGGTCGGCCACCATCTTGATCGTCTTGCGATCGGCGAGCGGCGCCTGTCCTTTCTGGACCAGATCGACGATCTGGGCGAACCGCTTGGCCCCGCCGCCGAAAGTGACCGCCACATTCTTGTCGCCGACCTGGGCGATCCGGATCAGAATCCCTTCCTGGCCGACAACGCTCTTGATCTGCGCGATCTGCTCCTCGTCCGCGTCCGGCAGCTTCGCGAGGTCCACCACGAGGTGATCGACCACCGCACCGGTCAGCTTCTCGGCGTTCTCCTTGAGCTGAATGGCTTCCTTGGCCGCCTTGGCCTCGTCCTCGGTCAACTCCCCCCTGGCGGTGGCGGTCTTGATGAGCATGTCCTTGACGGTGCCGAAGAGCTTGCGGAGTTCGGCCTGGGCCTGCTGGCTGTTGGTTGTCCGCGCGACGTAGGTGACGCCCAGCATCCCGTCCTCGCCTTCGCCGGACAGGCCCGCGATACTGGCGCTCACGCGTTCAACCGACGTCGCCAGTCTGGTGAGCGATTCCTTCAGCGCTTTGACCTGTGCCTCATCAACCTCCTGACCAAGCATCTCAGGTGTGATGGACTGATCGATGAACTTCTGTATTTTGTCCGGCGAGAACGGGTTAACCATACCCGCCGCCAGGATCACCGGCTCATCCGGAAGCCCGGCGAGGAGCAGGTCGTTGGTGAGATTCAGAGTCGCCAGCCGCTTGGCGATCTCTGAATCCGGCAGGGCTCGGAACCAGAAGGCCATTTTCAGACCAAGCTTCGCGTCGAGCGTCGCGGCGAAGGATGCTTCCTTCAGTTGCTCAAGGAACTGATTCGCCATCGAAACCGACTTCTCGACTTCCTTCTCATCCACGGGCCCCCTGGCCATCATCATTTCCTTCAGGGCGTTGATAGACTCGGCGCGCAACTCCGGCGAGAAGCCCCGCACATTGGTCCACCCGAATATGTCCGCGCTGCCGTAGGCCTTCAGGCGGTCGCCGGCCAGGTTCTTCTCGATCCCCTCCTTGGCCTGAACGACCTCCTTCACGGCATCCTGAGCCTCGGTTGGAGCGATGATCATGAAGCCGGCCTTCTCGGCCCCGATGGCCGGCTCGTTATTGAGGGTCAGTTGATAACCGTCACCCTGTTTGCTCCCGCCCATAGCCTTGGCCAGGGCCTCGGCGTTGTCGGTCGGCAGGAGGATGACCGCCCGTTTCTCCAGCTCCTCGGAGGTTTTCAGCTTCGAGCAGTCGAGCAGAGCGATGGCCGCTCCCGAGTTGGCCTCGAGGCCCTCCGTGATCCCCGCCCGCTCCTTGATCATGTCCAGCAGGCCGGGGAAGCCCATCTCGGCCAGGGGCAGTTGCAGCTTGTCGAGAACCTCGCTGACATCGAAGTCCACCTCGGCGATGTTCCGGACGGCCACAAAGGCGCTCGCGTTGGCAGGAATGACTTTCAGAATCGCGTTGGGGTCGGCCGGTGCGGCCGGCTTCACCGGTTTCGCTTTGGCGGCCGGCGGCGGGGCCGGTTCCTGGGCGGCCGTAAATCCGCCCGTCATGGCAACCACCAATGAACACACGATAAGACCGGCCAGGTATCCTCTTGGTTTGGTCTGCATGCTATTGTTCCTTTTCTGAACGAGAGTTATGACTACGGCAAGCCTATACCCGTTGTGGGGGAAATCGTCAAGGCACGGCCCGCGCCGGACCCGGCCCTCCTCGGTTAGACGTCGTCCGTCCACGAAAGTTTAGCCAGGCGGGCCGAAAAAGCGCACCTCCCGCGCCGGGACGATTTCGCTACTATCGGCTGGCGGCGTGTCCCACCATGACCCTTGGAGGCTGCTGGGAGCGATTCTGCCGGTGTGCAGGTGCGCAGCCAAGTACCCCCGTCCACGGTCCTTATGCGCAAAACCGGCAACCGGGCTCCGCTTGGCGATCCCCACGACGCATCAGCCCCGTCTGTTGTCCCATGCAAGGCAGTACAGGGTGAGGACTTCCTTGCTGGTCCGACTCGCCCTCTGTTGGAGGCTCAAGGGCTGCGAGAGGCACACCTGGAGATCTCCGTCCTGTTCATCGCAACCTCGTAGTCTCCCCCTTCGTCTTGCCGCCGGCGGATCATCTGGTCGTCGGCATGAGGTTGTCCGTTCTCGTGAAAGCTCAGACGCTCGGCCAAGTGACCCATGGCCCAGATCTCGATGTACTCTGGCTTGTCGTTCAAGCCATATCGCGTGTTCAAGGAAAAGTAGGTATCCCGCGGATTCACCGTCGGCCAGTCGGCAGGAAGCGTTTGTGCGCCCGGAGGCAAGGCGTTGCCGGCCGGGCGATTCCGGAGCGAGGCATCGTCTGATCGCTGCGAGCAGCCGGCCAGACCGAGCGATCCAAGAGCCAACCAGGTGAACAGCTTCCGGAACATGAGGCACCTCCTTTGTTGTTTCCCGCGATCGATCATCGCTCCCTGGCGTGCGGAGCACAAGCTATCGTTTGCCAGGCACCTTACCGGAGCCCTTCTCGGCAGTGCGACTCCCGGGCGGCTGCGGCCTTTGTGTAAGTCTCCCCTCGGGTCTCTTGGCCTTGAACCGGGCGACAGCCTGGTCGCTGAACGGCCGCTTGCTCTGGTTGGACACCAGAGTCAACTCCGGCATGTCCTCCAGGGCGGCCAACCCCTTGTCAGTGAAATCGCCACTGATGTGCAGATACCAGAGCTTCCTGCACTTGCTCAGCTCGGCCAGGCCTCGATCCGTGATCCGCGCCTCCCGCCAACTGGTCGTGAAGATGGTCAGTTCGGGCAAATGGCCCAGGTGGGCCATGCCTTCGTCGGTGAAGTCGCCGTTGAGTGTCAGATCGCGTAATCGCTTCAGCTTCGCCAAGCTGGCCAAATCCTGGTCGGTGAATCGTGTTTCTTTTCCGATCGTGTCTACGGTCAGATGCTCCAACATCGTCAGGCCGCTCAGGTCGAGACCGGACCCATCCTGCCGGACGTCGCCGTACACCTTCAGCAGGACCAGATTGGACAGCGTGTTGAGCCGGCTCAAACCCGACACGGAGACAGGCGCCTTGCGGGTCCCGATGTTCAACCTTGTCAATGAGGTTAGACGTCCCAGATGGGCCAAGCCCTGATCGGTGAGTGGCGCGCTGATGTTCAGCTCCTTGAGGTCCCGCAATCTGACGAGGTGAGCCAGTCCCGCATCCGTGACCCCCTTCGTACTGATACCCAGAGTGCGCAGTGACTCCAGTTCGGCGAGGCGGGCCATTCCGGCCTCCGTAAGCTGGTCTGTTTTGAAGGCCAGAGAGCGGAGAGACTGCAGCTTCGACAGATGCCCCAGTCCGGTGTCTGAGAAGTGACCTGCGATCGCCAGCTTCACGAGTCTGGAGAGCCCGGACAGGTGAGCGATTCCCTCATCGGTGAACTCGCCTCGGAGTATCAGCACCTCCAGCGACGCGATTCCCTCGAGGTGGGCCAACCCGCTGTCCGTCAGCCGGACACGGTTTTCTGTCAAGTCTCCTACTTTGCTGTTGAAATCGAGCACCTTCAGCGAACGGAGGGGCTTCAAGTGAGCCAGACCTTCATCGGTGACCAACGTGTTGACGAGGTCCATGCTCTCGAGATCAGGCAGCTTGGCCAGTTCGGCCAACCCCGCATCCGTGACGTTGAGATGTCTGATGCTTACGGTTCTCAGCGAGCGAATACGCGCCAGGTAAGCCATCCCGGCGTCGGTGATCTTGGGTCCCCAGAGGTGTATGGATCGCAGACGGGGCAGGCTGGTCAGATGAGCCAGACTTGCGTCTGTAATCTCATTGGCCGCAAGGTCCAATTCCTCCAGTTTCGGCATGCCCGCCAGAAGGGCCACGTCCTGATCGGTGATCTGGCGGCTTCGCAAACCAAGGGCTTTAAGGCTCGGCAGACGGATGGCTTCGGCCAGGCCCTGGTTGGTTATTGTATGGGGCAGCGCGAGTCGTTCGAGGTGCGGCAGTTTTGCCAGTTGCTTGATTCCCTTGGCGGTTATGTTCGTATTCGCGATTCCCAGGTATCGCAGACCGGTCAGGCGTGTGATGTGGGGGAGGATGGCATCGCCCGGGTTGATCTTGGATCCCCAGGGCTTGTCGAACCACACCGCATACAGGTCGTCGGGTGCGAGCCTGGATAGACAGGAAGGATTCCGGCCGCCCTGTTCCCAGACGAGAAGCAAGAGCAGCTTGCCCTCGGGAACGGTGATGTCACCGCGGATCCGGCCCAGGAATTCACCATCGGTGGGGGTATTGACCACATCGCGAGGTGGACTGTCCGGCGGGTACGCGAACAGGCTTCCGATCCACCGACTGCTCTTGGGGAAGTGCAGGACGCGAGTCCCCGCAGGCTGCGTGGCGGACCGGGTTTGCTGCTCGGCGGCGGATGCCGAGACAGTCAGGGCGATGCTCAGGGCCAGGAACAGTCCCACAATCCGCTCGCACCGGAATCCGTTCCGGGGCGTCCTTCCCGCGGGAATCCATTCCCGCAACAGACAGGGATGGGAGTCCCCACAGACCCGGGCCCCAGATGGGAATCTGGGGCCAGCGGCGCGAGATTTCGAGGCTATTAACCGAGTCATTGGGGTTTCCCTCGTGGCGCCTGTGGTTTTCCCGAGGTCTTGGCAGCGCCCGGCTTGCCGGGCACCGGCCGACGTTCCGGTTGCCCGGCCCTGATCGCATATAGGTCCACACCAACCCAGGATTTGAGCTTGGGCAAACGGGCCACTCGGGCCTTGGCCTCATTGGTAAAATCGTTCTCCATCATGGACAGGTTCTGCAAATTGGCCAGCTTCGATATCGTCGTCAGGTCTCGATCCGCGAATCTGGGTGCTCCTGGGCCGACATGCAGGTTCAGATACTCCAGCGCGCTCAGGCCGCTCAGGTCCAGACCAGTCCCATCCTGCTGGATGTTCGTGTACACGTTCAGGAAGACCAGATTGGACAGCGGGTTGAGCTGCTTCAGGTCCGACACCATGATCCGTGCACCTGCCCCGAAGATGTTCAGCGTTTTCAGTGAAGTCAGACGCGCCACCTGGGCCAGACAGTCACCGACGTGACTCTCGTTGTTGAGAGAGAGGTTCAGTTTCTGGAGATTCTTGAGCCTGACGAGGTATGCCAGGCCGGCATCCGTGACTGTGGATAGGTCTCCGCCGACGGTTACATATTCGAGGGATGTCACTTTCGAGATTCGCACGAGGTCAGGATCTGAGCCTGCGTGCAAGCACTTGATCCTTGGGAGCGTGCAGAGGTAAGGCAGAACCTCATCGCTCGTCACCAGGCCAAGGTACTCCAGCGATTCGATTTCGCAGAGATGGATCACACCGGTATCCGTGACGTGGACGCGACTGGGACTACGACTCCCATCCCGCCGAGGACGGGGCAGCTCAGCGAGTTGAAGCGTCTTGAGTGAGTGCAGAGACCTCAAGTGAGCCATGCCTGCGTCAGTCACCGGTGTGTTGCTGAGGTTCAGTGCCTCCAGCCGAGGGGCCTTGGCCAGTTCGGCAAGGCCTGCATCCGTGATGTCGGAATCTGCGAGATTGAGGACTCTCAGCGAAGGGATACGCGCCACCTGGGCCATGCCTGCGTCGGTGACACTGGATCCCCACAACTGCAGGAAACGCAGCCGGGGCAGTTTGGTCAAATGAGCCAGGCCCGCATCCGTGATCCGCAAGCTGCTGATCTCCAGTTCCTCCAGTGCAGGAATGCTCGCCAGAGTCGCCAGCCCCTGATCGGTCACATGACCGTGGCATCCCCCGAGGGCCCTGAGGTTGGGCAGACGAGCCACTTCGGCCAAGCCCTCGTCCGTGACTCCAAGTGGGAGGTTCAATCGCTCCAGGCTCGTGATTTGTGCAAGTTGCCTCAGGCCCTTGGCTGTGATCTCCGTATCTGTGATCTGGAGGCACTTGAGACCAGTCAGCCGCGTGATGTTTGGCAAGACACTGTCGCCGGGCTTGCGCTTGGATGGCCAGGGCAAGGGAAACTGCAGGCTGTACAGGTCGTTGGGTGAGAACATAGACAGCCAGGAGAAATCCGGATCGCCGGAAAGCGGTGGTGTGAGGTTTAGCATCATTTGCTTGCCTGGTGGCATAGGGGTTGCACCGCGGACAAATACAAACTGGTCACCTGTGTTCAGATACACACCCGTGTAGTCGAAACGAAACTGCAGTGTCTGCAACTCCACAGGAGCAAGCCCCACGTTGTGAGTGCCGGGTGACGCTGCAAAGAGGGAGCATTGTCGGGCTGGATTGTCGGTGGCGCGTGGTACCCGAGCCCTCGCTGGCTGCGGCGCCGCACTTCTCATTTGCGCTGCCGCCAGGCCGACGGACAGGGCGAGGAATTCGCCCACCACCAATCCCACAGCCCACCAGAGACGCGATCTGTAAGACGCTGTTTGATTCATCGCGGCCTTCCCCTGTTGGTTCTCGCGGTTCTCAGGGACTCACTCGGTGAACCCCCTGTTCCACTCCGGGCGTGTCAGCAGAACACCGGCCCAGGACACAAGGCTGGGCAGACGGGTTACGCGAGACTTGGCGTCGGCCGTGTACTCGCCGGTCAAGTCCAGGCGCCGCAAGTTCTTCAGTTTCAGTATGGTGGCCAAGTCCCGGTCGGTGAACGCCGTCTCGGGGTCGGTGGTGAGCATCAGGTCCTCCAACGCCGTCAGGCCGCTCAGATCCAGAGCGGCCCCGTCCGGCAGGATGTCATCGTAGATGTGCAGGCAGACCAGATTGGAGAGCTTGTTGAGCTGTCTCAGTCCCGACATCGAAATCCGCGAGCCTCCCATGATCTTCAGCGTTCGCAGTGAGGTCAGGTTCGCCAAATGGCCAAGGCTCTGATCGGTGAGAGGGGCAGCGATCACCAGTGTCTGGAGATTCCTCAGCTTGGCGAGCTGGGCCACGCCGGCATCCGTGACGTCCGGTCCGCCGGTATTCAGGTTTTCGAGCGACCTCATGTTCAAGATTCGCCCCAGCGCCGCATCCGACTTCCCGGCCCGCAGGTACTTGAGATTGGGGAGCTTGCACAGGTCATTCAGGTCTTCCTCGCCGGTGTCCAGGTCGAAGTACTCCAGCGATTTGATCTGGCTGAGGTGGACCAGGGCGCGTCTTGTGATCCGGGGACGGTTGTCTGGCCTGATGACGATAGGACGGCCGGTGACCAGGTTCAGGACCTTGAGCGTACGTAGGGACTTCAGATGGGCCAGGCCGTCATCGGTCACCAGCGTATTGTTGAGATTCAGGCCCTCCAGCGCAGGGGCCTTGGCCAGATGGGCCAGTCCCGCGTCCGTGATGTCCTGATCCGAGATATCCAGGAACCTCAGCGAAGGGATGCGGGCAATCTGGGCCATGGTGGCGTCGGTGATCCTGTCTCCCTGCAAAGACAGAGACTGCAGGGAGGGCAGCTTGGCCAGATGGGCCAGGCCCGCATCGGTCAGCGTCCATCCGAGGCCGCCGCTGAGCCTCAGCTCCTCCAACGCGGGAAAGTTCACCAGACGCGCCAAATCCTTGTCACTCGGATTGCGGCCCAGGTAAAGACTCTTGAGGTTGCGAAAAGGCGCCAACCGGTTCAGGTCGTCGCAGAAGAAGGGAAGCTGTTCGAGGTTCTTCAGCTCGGCCAGTTGGTCACGCTCCGTGTCCGTCAGGTCGACGCCGTCCAGGCTCAGACGCCTCAGACCAGTGAGCCTCATGATATAGGGCATGATGTCGCCAGCGGGTCTGAGCTTGGGCTGGGAGCTTTTGTCGGTTGGGGGGAGGAAACGCAATGAGTACGGGTCGGCTGGCACGATACGTAGCGAGTACAGGTCGTCTGGAGCAAACTGTGAGAGCCAGGAGAGGTCCAGGCTGCCCTCGGCCGGCAGTGCGATGCACAGCACCAGCAGCTTGCCCGACGGGACAGTGATGTCACCGCGGAGTTCACCCAGTACATTGGTGTTGTCCCCGACCTTGGGCAAGCTCTCGCGACGCAGCCTGACTGACGCGAACGCCCCGTCGGGCGAGGCGTCGGGCGGACGCACGGCGAGCCAGGCCTTCACCGGATTGTCCTTGGGGAAGTGCAGGACGCGAGTCCGCGCAGGACTGGTCGCCGGCAGTGCCTGTTGTCCAACCGCGGCCGCCGCCGCGCACAAAAAGACTGTCGAGAGCTTGATCCAATTCATCGCGGTTTCCTCGGTGGCGGTTGTGGCTTGGCGGAGGTCTTGCCCGCGCCCGCTTTGAGGGCCGCCAGCCAGGGGTCCGGTTGGCCGGTCCTGATGATATGCAGGTCCACACCGACCCACCATTTCAGGTTGGGCGAACGGGCCAGTTGAGCCTTGGCCTCATCCGTGAAATTGCCGCTCCAAGTCGTCAACTTCCGCAGGTTGGGCAGCTTGGCTATGGCGGCCAGGTCCCGATCCGTGAATTTGGTTTCTGAACTGAAGTGCAACTCCTCCAACGCCGTCAGGCCGCTCAGGTCGAGGCCGGTCCCATCCTGCTGCGGGCTGCCGGTCACGCTCAGGTAGATCAGGTTGGCCAGCGGGTTGAGCTGCTTTATGTCCGACACTGTGATCTGGTCGGCTCTGAGCTTCAGGCTCTTCAGTGATTTCAGACGCGCTATCTGCTCCAGGTACTCTGCACTATGACCCCCGAGAACGACTTCCAGGTTCCGAAGGTTTTGCAGCCTCGTCAGGTAGGCCAGGCTGGAAGCCGATACATCTCCGCTGATCCCCACGGATTCAAGGGACTGCACTCTCGAAATTCGCACCACGTCGGCATCCGAACTCGCCCCCAGGGATCTGATGCTGGGCAGCGTGCAGAGATAGGGCAGAGTCTCCCTGTCGCCGGGCGCTGCCAGGTACTCGAGCGATTTGATCTCGGCCAGATCGATCACCGCTTGCTCCGTGACTTGGACGCGATTGGGGCAGCCGATGGGGCCCGAAGTCAAGTTCAACGTCTTGAGCGAACGGAGGGATTTCAGGTGGGCCATGCCCTGGTCGGTGACCAGAGTGTTGAATAGGTCGAGACCCTCGAGGTTCGGCAGCTTGGCCAGTTCCGCCAGCCCGGCATCGGTGATATTGAGGTATGAGATGTTCAGGGCTTTGAGCGACGAGATGCGGGCCACCTGGACCATCCCGGCGTCCGTGATCTTCGTCCGCACGGTCCCGGGCTCTTTACCCCCGGGTCCCCAGATTCGCAGGTATCGCAGCCGCGGCAGTCTGGTCAGATGAGCCAGGCCCGCGTCGGTGATCCTCGCGATGCAGATGTCCAGTTCCTCCAGCGTCGGGATGCCCGCCAGGATTTTCAGGCCGCGGTCGGTGAAGGTTGGGCTGGTCTCCTCGCTGTCGACCAGGTTTCCGAGGGCCTTCAGGTTGGGCAAACGAGCCAGGTCGGCCAAAGCCTCCTCGTTGGTGCCGTAGGGGACCCCCAGTCGCTCGAGGCTCTTGATCCTGGTGAGTTGACTCAACCCCTTGGCCGTCACCTTCGTGGGTCCGAGGTCCAGGCATTTGAGGCCGGTCAGTCGGGCGAGGTGGGGCATGATGGCGTCCCCGGGCCTGCGATTGAGCCCTCCAGGGGAGTGGTTATCTGTGAACACGATCGAATGAAGGTCGTCGGGTGCAAGCTGGGACAGGAGCGAGAGATTCAGGCTTCCTTGAGAGGGCGGCGAGAGGAGCAGCAGCGACCGGCTGTTGGGAGGCACCACGCGGTAGTTGCGGCTCTGAGCCGCAACGTCGTCTTGCCAGGTCGCTCCTGCACCGTCGATGTAAGAGCTTTCCCCGGATAGGATGACGCTCGCATGCGTCAGCCAGCCCACCCCGGTGACGTCGTAGCGCAATGCCAGTAACTGCGCCTCTCCGGAGGAAGTGTACCGGTTGACAGTGTTTCGCGAGAAAGCACTGAGGATCCCCGGCGTGCCTTTGGGCCAGCGGATGATCCGACTCCCGTCCGGCTGCGGCCCGAGCCTCGGTTCCTGGGCGACGACCGCACTGGCAAACAGGACGATACCCAGGGCCAGCATCCATCCCGCAGCCCACGAAACGGGTAGGGTCCGCCCTGGCGGACCACTCTGTTTTCCCTGATCGTGACGCGATAGTGGTCCGCGAGCGCGGACCCTACCGGATCTCATTGGGTTCATCATCGTCGCCTCCAGGAATCAGCGGTCTCTTTCTTTGGCGGGCCTGGGGATTCTGACCACGCCTGCCTTCGCCTTGTCCTGGGACAGTCTCGAGACCGGGAACACGAAGAGGGCCGTACCTTTGTTCCGGTCATCTTCGTCTGGAATGTAGATGTTCCTGCGCTCCTTGCCTGCTTTGGCCTTCTCGTATTGGTCGCCCGTGAAACAGACCTGGAAATAGCCGTCGGAGTCGGGGCGGGCACTGCCAGCGTAGGGAAAGTTCAGGAAGAACTCCCTGCCCGGCCAGGCACTCGAAGCAGCCGGAGAGCCGTCCTCAAACAGGATGCGCCCGTAGTAGAGCCTGGGCCTGGCGACCGTGAGCGGTTTGGCCTTTTCCTTCTCCCGCGACAGGCTTTTCCAATCCACTTTCGGATCGTCGCTCTTCGGCTCGGTCAGCCAGTTGCCCACCGTCAACGTCAGCCACGATCGGCCTGTCTTGAGATCGGCGATCTCCCCCTCGGAAAAAGCGGCATGGAAGTAACCTTTGTAGTCGACCCTGCCGACGGGGGTTCCGTCTTCGACGTCCTTCTCCCAGAGGGTGACCTTCGTGGATACGCCATGCTCGAAATCCACTGCGGGCTTCGAGTCGTCGAACTGAGCCTGGGCATACCAGGTTTGACGTTTCGGTTTGGTCGCCTTGCCTTTCAGCGGAAACCCCGCAACCTCATTATTGACGATGATGTTGCCGGGGAGTGTGATTCTCTCTGCCAACGCCCGGTCGGCGGGCAGGTCGATATAGAGAATCAGCGTAGGTTCGTGGGTGATGGGTTTCTCGGCCTCCCTGGCCCCACTCAGCGAGATTCCCCCAACGACCTGAAGCGTCACATTGTAGTCGAATCTCCCGGCATCCAACGATTTGCCCTGCGCCTTCCGCTCCTTGATCGCCAACTCATGATCGCGCATTCGCGTTTTCGAGAACAAGAGGATCAGTTGGTTGACCTCTTCGGGACTCGCTCTGAAATAAAAGGTCTCGCTGCCGTTTACCCAGAAAGAGCGCACGCGCGATTCGTGTCGGGGCAGTTCGACAAGCCCGACCGGCCACTCAGGCTGCGCGGCCGTGGGATACCCCCGGGCGCTGTCGGGCCCAACCTCCGAGGTCGCCATGCCGTAGCTGATGCCGGCGCAGCTCAACGCTCCCAGCACCGCGAGGAATACATCGCGTCTTCTCATGCTGTGGTCACCTCCAAGTTCTCCTATTGGCATCGATCACGTAGCGGTCAACACCGTTGGTCTTTTCCGTCTTGGGCGTACCGACATGGTGGTTCCGCCGACAGCCATCGCGGAGACACACGCACTGGCTTTCGCACCAGCCGAACTCTCGTGACGCGCGGCGCGAAAGCGGGTGGGGACCGGGCAGGAGTCGCCCTCGACGATTCGCGGACGCACCAGAATGGTCTTGAACCCGGGCCGGCTGCTCCGGCTGGCTCGTACCAGTTTCTTGACCGCCAGCGTGCCCACCTCCCGCCAGGAAACGTCCACGGAGGTAATCCGCGGCAGACCGGGCGCATGCCAGAGCGATGCATCATAGCCGACCAGGTCGCAGTCGCTTCCCGGGGAAAGCTTTGCACGCAGACAGGCCAGGACCGCTCCGATCGACGCACTTGAATCCACGGCAAACATGCCGTCAGCCGCCTCCCGCTGGAGATACTGCACGATTCGGCGGGCGGCGTCGTGCTCATCGGCGCCAAGCGGCAGACGGATCGTGACCGGCCAAGCGCCAGCCTCGCCGGCCGCCTGGAGGAAGCCTTCAGCTCGAAGCTGCTGGGCCTCGGTCATCTGCTCGTAGCCAATCAGGGCCCAGCGTTCCCGTGATCTCGAGGCCAACAGTCGGGCGGCGATGCGGCCCATCGCCCGATTGTCCACACCAATCGCGTTGGTCGGCCAGGCCGAGAGCTGTCGCGGGAATAGCACGATGATGGGCTGCCTGTGGTTCAGTCTTGACCGGAGCAGGCTCTCCAAACTCGCTCCCGGCGTGCATACGATCGCTCCGAAGACCCCGCCGTCAACGAGCCGGCGGGCCTGGGCCGTGTCCACGTCGTCTCCATCGGCTCGCATCGTGACCACAACGGGGTAGACAGCCCGCTGCCCCGCAGCGGCGTTCATGCCCTCCAGCAGAGTCCTTTCGAACGCCCAGTGATGCCAGCCCTCAAGGCTTCCGTTTGTCTGGTGGAGGATGAGGGCAAAGAACGGCAACGATCCCGAGGGCATGCCGCCGGCGAAATGATTGCGTTGGCAGCCCAGCTTTTCAGCCACCGCTCGGACCTTCCGCACGGTATCGGGATCGAGCTGTTCGAGCCACCCCGGACGCTGCGACAAGATCCGCGAGACCGTGGCCGGCGACACTCCGGCCTGCTCGGCAACAGTCTCGATGGTCACCCTGGGCTTGCCTTGGGGAGATCCCATCTGAATGCACCTCACTTCACGAACGTTTGCCTAGTCCCTCTTCCTGTGTCCAACCCACCGTGTGGCCGTCGTCTCGCCGGAACCGCCCCTACCTGCCGCCGGCCGGGTGTCCGTTCGCGCCGCCCTGGTAGACGGCCGCGTGGCGACGGCAGATGGCTGTGTGACAGCTCCCGGGGCGCTCCTCTTCTTGTCCCTGTTTATACGCCTCGCCCACGCTCCGCGTTCCGGCACCAGTCTGCCGTTCCGCCACACGAACTCGCCGGCTCCTTCGTTAGCCCATCGTTCGGAATCGTACGTAACCAGCGCGCCGTCAAGAACGTCATGCGGCTCGAAAGACCGCAGGGCCTCGTGGTCAGGATTGAGCTGAACGGAAGCAATCCTGATATGGTTTCGACAGCGGTAGAACTGGTGGGTGGTCCCAATGATGCGGTTGTATCGGTGCTTCGTCTCAACAGCGACCCACACGCCATCGACGTTCTGGAACCGTAGGTAGTCCACCGTTACGTCGATGCTGCTCCCTTCATGCGGCAGCTTGTAACCCCGTATATTCAGAGCCTCGTCTCCCCCTCGTCGGGCGATCATTACCCGGGCGCTCTGGTAGCCGTGTTTCGGGTCGATCCAGAGGGTGTACTTCCCGCGGCGGGTACCGGCGTCGATCACATAGCAGTCAGTCCCGTTGACCTTCACCATCTTCGGGCGCACGGACAAGCTCTTGCTCTGCTCCAGCAGCACAACGTCCAGGCGCTCCATGTCGTCTATCAAGTATCCGAATTCCTCCGATACCGCCATCTCGGATGGGCGGAAACATCCGTTGTTCCCGGTTGTCACCGGCTTCACATCGGTGACCCTCTCCCCGGACCTCAGCCGTTTGGCTATCTCGTCCAGCGAGCGCGTTCTCACCCGTGTCAGCATTCCGTTGTCGATTTCGCCCCGGATTTCGACCGCCGCCGCCGATCGTCTGTACGAATAGGTAGCAGTGCCATCCCACATGAGGCTGTGGTACACTCGATCTGAAGGCGCGAGCACGTGGTCATCGATCGCGCCCCACGTATAGACACGATGGGCTGTCCGGCAACCGTCATAGCAGGCTTCCCCCTCGTTGAAGGTTGCCCCAGCGCTGCTGCCTTTCATGTTGTGTGCTCCGAACCCGCTGGTCTCGAATTTCACAATGAAGGAAGTCTGCTTGTCCAGGTTCGCCCCGTATTTCTCCAGCAGCTCCTTGGCGCTCGGCGGCCCGGCCGCCAGCGCCGGCGCTGCCAGCAGCGGAACGACAAATGCGACCATCGAACGGTATTCGCGCATATCGATCACTCCCCGTGCGCGTTCAAGGGATCAAAACCAGACCCCTCCTCGTACACAGCCTGCCTCGCGCCAGTCACCCTGCCGGGGGCCACCTCACCCGCCGCCGGCTGGGTCTCCGTTTTCGCCGCCCCGGTGGACGGCCGCGTAGCGGCAGCAGACGGTTGCCTGGCAGCTTTCGGGCCGTGCTTCTCGCTGTACCTTCTGGCCGCTTCGCGGTCCGGTATCAATTCGCCCTTCCGCCACACGAGACACCCAGCCCCTTCTTTGCCCCACCACTCCGAATCGTACACCATCGCGCCGTCAAGAACGTCACGCGGCTCGAAAGACCGCAGGGCCTCGTGGTCAGGATTGAGCTGGACGGAAGTGGTCCGGACGCGGCTGTGACACCGGTAGAACTGTCGGGTGCCGCCAAAGATACGGTTGTATCGGTGCTTGGTCTCGACGGCGACCCACGCCCCGTCGACGTTTTGGAACCGCAGATAGTCCACCGTCGCGTCGATGCTGTCGTCAGCAAACGACAGTTTGTAACCAGGTTTGTACAAAGCCTCGTCACCCATTCGTCGGGCGACTGCCACCCGAGCGGTCTGGTGGCCGTGTTTCGGGTCGATCCAGACGGTGTACTTACCGCGGCGGGTATCGGCATCGATCACGTAGCAGTCAACACCATTGACCTTCGCCGTCCTCGGGCGCACAGACAGGATCTTGGATTCGTCCAGCAACACACGGTCCAGCCGCTGCGCATCGTCCGTGAAGTATCCGAATTCCGTCCCCACCCCCAGAGCGTATGGGCGGTAGAAGGAGCTGTCCTTCAAGCTCGGCGAGGGCTTCAAGTCGGTGACCTTTTCCCCGGACTTGAGCCGTCTGGCGATCTCGTCGAGCGAGCGCGTTCTCACCCGAGTCAGCATTCCAGCGTCGATTTCGCCCCCGGTTTCAGGCGCCGCCGCCGATCGCCTGTATTGATAGTAGGCAGTGCCATCCCACATGAGGCTGTGGTACACCCGATCTGAACGCGCGAGCACGTGGTTATCGGTCGCGCCCCATGTGTAATCGCGATTTGCCGTCCGGCAACCGTCATAGCAGGCTTCCCCTTCCGAGAAAGTGGTTCCGGCGCTGCTGCCTCTCACGTTGCGCGCTCCGAATCCGCTGGTCTCGTACTTCACGATAAAGGAGGTCTGCTTGTCCAGGTTCGCCGCGTATTTCTCCAGCAGTTCCTTGGCGCTCGGCGGCTCGGCCGCCAGAACCGGTGCCGTCAGCAGCAGAACGACGAATGTGATGATCGATCCGTGTCCGCGCATATCGATCACTCCACCTGCACGTTCCGGGGATGAGAAGGAGACGCCTTCTCGCGCGGAGCCCGCCTCTTACCGGACGCCACAACACGGGTTACCTCACGCGCCGCCAGGCGGGCTTTCATTTCCGCTGCGCTTTCGGACGGCCGGCAAGGGGCGGCAGATGCTCGGGTGCCGACTCGCGCGGTGGCCCGTCTGCTGTGCCCCTTCATGCAGCTCGCCCACAAGCCGGGGGCCGGCACGGGCTTGCCGTTCTGCCACACGAGCTGACCGGCGCCTTCCTTGCCCGACCACTCCGTGTCCTGCACGAAAGCGCCGTCAGGAACGTCGTGCGGCACGAAGGACCGCAGCGCCTCATGGTCAGGATTGAGCTGGACAGAAGTTATCCTGAGGTGGGTCCGATACCGGCAGTATTTGTTGTCGAAGCCGAAGTCACGATGGTATTGCGTCCTGGTCTCCACTGCGACCCACACGCCGCCGATGTTCCGAAACCGCAGGTAGTCGATCGTGGTGTCAATCTTCCCCTTCGGCGGCACTAGGAAACCGACGACACACAGGGCTTCGTCGCCCGTTCGCCGGGCAACGGTTACGCGGGCCGTCTGGTAACCGTGTCGCGGATCGATCCAGACGGTGTATCTGCCGCGGCGGGTGGCCGCGTCGATCACGTAGCAGTCAGCGCCATTGACCTTGTCGGTCTTCGGACGCACGGACAAGCTCTCGCTCTGCTCGAGGAGCACACGGTCCAGTCGCTCCAAATCGTCTTTGAAGTAGCCGAATGCGGGCTGGGACAGGCGATAGTAATAGTTGTGCGACTCCCCGGGTGTCAAGGCAACCACCCTGCCCCCGGACCGGAACCACCTGGCCACCTTGTCGAGCGGTTGCGTTCGAACTCGACTGAAC
>CAZPIO010000006.1:0-107156 GCA_964586235.1 uncultured Planctomycetales bacterium | reverse complement strand
CCTTCATCACCTTGGCGTTGAGCTTGAGCTGCTTGTTGATGTCGGTCACCCAGCCCTCGCCGAAGCTCTCCCAGGCCATGGCCGTCACCGGCCGGGCACCGAGCAGGCTCCACATCGCGCACTCGAACGCGCCCGTATCGCTTCCCGGAAGGATTCCGATCAGGTGACTGGCCGGGATGCCCGCGACCTCCCGCGTCAGGTCGATGGACTGCTGAATGCGGGCCTTGCCGGGCTTGGAACGGTGCGATCGGCCGGTGAGGGCGCCGGCCAGAGCATTGGGGCTCCAGCCGGGACGCTTGCACGTCGGGCCGGAGCTGAAATTCGGGGTACTCGGTTTCTTGTTGGGCTTGTCCACGGATGTTCTCCTGTAGCAAACAAACTGCCGGGTCATCGATAGCGGGCGAAGAGTCTACCCAAAAGCCCCGAGGGCTTCAACAGAGGTGCGCTACGGCTGGACAGGCGGCTCGACGATCCCCTCGCTGCGAGCCGCCCGATCGGGCAGCGAAGGCATCGACCGCGCCGGCCCCAACTGATACCAGAAGGCGACACTTGACCAGTCGTCGCTCCGCTCGAACAGCGTGTGCTCGCCGGCCAGCAGGCCGATCTGCTGCATGGTTACCTTCAGCCGCCGCTGGAAGAACACGGGGTCCATCGCGTGAAAGCGATAGGCACTCACCAGGTGCTTGTAGTGGCGTCCCCGGTGACTGACGGTGCAGCCGAAGAACGGCGCCTGGTACTTCTGTTCGAGCCCCCAGGCAGCCCCGAAGTAGTCCTCGACGCCCGTTCCGCAGATCGTGGGGTAATCCTTGTCGTCGTCGATGTAGAACTTGATCTCCCCTTCGCCCCACCAGTCGTGTTCGAGGGCCCTCACGCCGATCACGCAGCCCAGCCAGAAGCCCGGTCCCTCGGCGGTGTCCAGAAGGACATAGTCCTGTTTCTTGATGGTCGGATTCTGCCTGCGGAAGCTGGCGTGCAGCAGCCCGGTGTTCGGCGGCAAGGCCTCGTGCAGTTCGTAATCGATCTGGAAGAAGACCAGCTTCACGTCCCGCTTGTCGGGAGTGTCGTTCTCAAGAGTGATCCGGGCTCGGCTCGTAAAGGGCATCGGGAAATAGGCGTTGAAGCTCTTGCCCAGTACCACCGCCGTGTAGTAGGAGATGAGCGGTTCGGCCCGCCCGTGGGCGGTTCCGAAGAAATCGCCAAGCGGCACCTCGACGCTCGGCACATCGCTGTTGTCCCAATAGCATCGCAGGATCAGGTTCCGCAGGGCCAGCTCGCTGCGGTCTCCCATGGTGAGCCAGATGTGCCGGATAACACCGCATCCCTGTACGTCCATCAAAGTCACCGTTTGGCCATTGGCCAGCACCGGGATGGCCGGCGAACCTTTCCGTCCGCCGCCCTCCTTGCCGCCTCCCCCGGGTTCGCCGGTGCGGTTTTCCCAGGACACGGACCGGCTCTTCACCGTCGGCGTGATGATCGGCCAGCTCTGCGCCGTCAGCACCGGGCCGGCAACCGCCGGCTGAGTGCCGGCCCTCTCCGCGGCAGCGGTAAGGGTGGTCATCCCGGTCGCAACCAGTAACAGACAGCAGACGAGCGGGACCGGCTGATGAGCCGCCGTGCGGTTACGCGTTCCCGGTTCCGGGATCAGCGGAGATTGGCCTTGCGGGTGTGCTGTATGCTGGTTCATGCTCTATATGCCCTTTGTCCGAAAGACAAGCACCTCGCCGGGCTTTGTGTCTACCACCAGTGTCCTGCCGCGGAGGGCGATCTTTGCGCCGTCGCGGGTGATCTCGACCGGCCCTCGCCAGGGATTGATCAGTCTCAGCGGCCCGCCTGCCTCGGCTTTGACCCGAACCCACTGAACGCGGCTATCCGCGCATTGCGCACTGACCAGAAATGCCCCAACCGCTCGCAGGTCCTGGAAACCGGCCTCGCAATCCAACGGCCAATTGGGAAACAGCCGCAGCGTGCCGGTGTAGCTCTGCAGAAGGCACTCGTTGATCACCACCGGCAGCGAGAAGTTCTCAAACCAGATGCCCATGGGCGCCATGAAGGCGTAATCCGTATCGTCGCTGTAACGACCGCCCGCCTGAAGAACCATGTCAGCGCACGTGCCGTTGGGCAGCAGGCAGTAGTTGATCTGTCTCTTGAACCTCTCCAGGTCCAGCATGCCGATGCGTGCGCCCTGGAGGTTCAGGAACACCAGCTCGTTGCCGCCCTCGTTGAGCTGGTTTCGCCAGGTGTTGCGGGCCGTTTGCAGCACATCCGGCGGCGAGTGCAGGCCCACGTCCTCGCCGGGAAAGACGCTCATCAGCGGGTTGGGCGTGTTGTAGACCTGCTCCGGGGTCTCACCGGCCACCGAAACGTAGACCTGCCCGTACCGGCTTTCCTTGGTCGGATACGCGGGGAAATGGTCGAGGATCTCTCGCACCTGTTTCATTAACTCGGCTTCCTGGCCCTGTAGCCCCAGTGTCTCGCATGCCTGGAGATACGCTCTGAAAACGAACTTCGTCAGCGTCAGGTCGACGTTGCAGTCGGCCGAGAACGCCGGATCGACTCGCAGGCCATGGAGCTCCGGCACCACCGTCGGGTAGATGTGGAACTTGTCGTCACCCCACTGCGGGCCGTGAGCATCGGGTCGGCGCATGTACGCGTTCAGGAACTGCACCGCCTCGCGGATCGGCCCGAGGGCCCGGTCTCGCAGGAAGCCCTTGTCCATCGTGTACAGATAGTGCCACCAGAGGCTCTGTACCACCCACGGCGTCTCGCAGACCTCGGCGCCCCAGGTGGGCACCGGATACGGCATCATGTTCATCTCGACGGGGTACGCCGAGTGCGGGAAGAACGCACCGGGCAGCTTGTAGAAAGTGCGGGCCCAGTCGCGGCTGACGGGCAGCAGGAAGTGGACGAGTTCGACATAGGGCAGGTGTTTTTCGACCTGGTTGGCTGAGAAGGTCACCCAGAACGGCTGCTGCAGGTTGTAGTTGGTGTGGTAGTCGCCGTGCCAGGCCGTCCCGATGTTGCGGTAGCTCCAGTTGGCGAACAGGCCCGGGCAGGTGGCGCCCGGCCGTACTGAACAGTTGAGGAAGTACAGGTTGCGATACCAGGTGCGTTCCAGGAGGTCGTCGGTTAATTGAACGCCCGAGTGGCTCCAGTATTGCCGCCACGCAGCATCACGGGCGGTGGCGGCCTTTGAGAAGCTCTCGACCGACGGTTCGGGCGAGTTGCCCGGCACATCCGGCACCTGGCTCGCCAGGCCGTGGTTCAACTCCAGGCAGGCCACGAACGGGCCCCTTTGCTCGAGCTTCGGCTCGACCTTGCCGCTGACCCGTACCGAGACCCGCAGGGCCTTGTCCTTGGCGCGGGCATCGCCAAGCACCGGCAGCACCTGGCGAAACGACAGCGTGTCCGCGGTTGCGGCTGTCTTCGTCTCCATCCCTTTCTCGGGCATGAGCCGCACGCGATTGAACGGAGCCTGAATCGGCCGGCCATTGCCATCGACCATCCGCAGCCAGAGCCGATCGGTCTGCATGTCGGTGAAGACTTCCAGGCACACCCGCTTGCCGTCGATCAGGAAGAACACCTCGCACAGACCGTTGTCGATTCGCACGCGGTGGCCGAGCAGTTCGGCCTGCCGTCGATCGAAGCCCAGCAGCACCGACCCGCACGGCCACGGCCGCGGGTACGGCTGGGCGTAGTTTGCGCGGGCAATCTTGCAGTAGTCATCAAACCACGCCTTATCCTCCGGTGTGCCGCGTTTCAGCCGGCTCCAGAGTTCATCGAAGGTCACCAGCTTGTCCTTGTTGTTCTCGGCGATGCGGATGTCCCACACATCGTTGTGGCCGAGGTGGATCAGCACCGAGTCCGGCCGTGTGCGGACGATCGCGCCGAGCCCGCCGTTGCCCAGCACTGCCCCCTCGAAGAAGTCCTGGGCGGGCCTGCTTAACTCGATAGCATGGCGTGCGGCCTGCTGCTGCGGGTCAAAAAGAGTGGCGTCGACAGCGCAGCCGCCGAGTGGAAGCAAGGCCATCATCATCAAGCTGCAAGATACGATTATTCGCATGTTTGAGCTCCCAAAGGATGACCAATGGACTACGCCCTGATCACCGGGGCCTCATCATTGCCGGGTCAGGCTTGGCCTGTCAACGATTGACGCACATAAGAATATGGAATCAAGATGCGTTGGAGTGCCCGACCATGAAGAGACTTGTGCTCAGCGTCGACTCGTCTGTTATCGAGCAGGCGAGGAAGCTGGCCGAGGAAAATGGTACCACCGTTTCGGCCATGTTCGAGCGTTTCGTACGGATGATGACGGAACGCAAGCGGGCAAAGACTTCTCTGCCTCCGATCGCCCGCAAGGCGAGCGGACTCGTCTCGCTGCCTCGCGGAGCAACCGACCAGGAGGTTCTGGCCGACGCCTTGAAGGCCAAGTCGGCGATTCAGCCACTGCGATCCGACCCCTCCCTGCCCGCCCGCCAGCCGCATTCGGGGCAGCGGGGCTCGGGCAAACCGCGGAATGGATAGCCGCATTGCTCGCATTTCGACCCGGGCACCGAGCGCTCGTTCGGTTTACGCCTGTCAGGCAGGCCGGACGCCAGGATCGCGAGCGGCACGATAAGACCGGCACTGCAAATCAGAAAACCGAGAGACTGATCGACCCAATCGTCCAGAGACCCGGGTACTTCGTAAGCGAAATACCCGATCCGCAGCTCTTCCAAACCGGCAATGAGCATGCCAATCACACCGGCGATCGCGCTTGGCACAAGCAGCAGGCCGTATCCACGGCGAATTGCGTAACGGCTTGCGGCAAAAGCCACAAAGCCGAGGACAACAGTTGACGCGATCCGGAGCAGCATCTGTCTGGCCAAGAACCGATCAGCAACATCAATTCCACGACCGTCAATGGCCGATGGGGGCGTCGGCCCTACTTTCTGCCCCACTGGCTCCACGGGATCTCGATGCTCACGTGAGTCGGGCCGCGAGCGGCGCGGCGGCAGCGGAGGGTGACCTCGCGGTGCATGGGCAACGGAGCGATCGGGTAGACGTGCCCGAAGTTGGTGATCTCGACGACAGGGACCTTCCGGTTGGCCGGCAGATGATGCTTGAGGGACTCGAAGACGGCCGGCGTCAGGTTGGCATCCCCGTCGCGGCAGACGCCGAGAATGATCCCCTCGACCTCATCCAGCAGTCCGGCCAGCTTCAACCCGGCGAGCATGCGGTCGACCGAGCCGGCCGACTCGTTGAGCTCTTCGATCGCCAGCCACTTGCCGGCGGTCTCGATCGCCTCGGCATACTGCGAGCCGATCAGCGGCATGAGCACGCTGAGATTGCCGCCGATGATGGTGATCGGCTTGCCGGCCGGCAGCCTGCCCGCCAGCAACCGTCCCACCGGCACGCGCCGCGAGCCCCTGCCGTCGAGAATGTCGGCCACCTCGGCGGCGAACTCGGCGAACATCTCCCGGTACTTCGCGGCGGCCCAGCCGGCGCCGAAACCGGCACAGTGGGCCGGGTCCACCGGCATCTCCGCGGCCTGGAGATACGCCTCGGCCCGCCGGGTCATGAATCGCCGCACGCCGTCGAAGAGGAACAGCGGCCCCAGGTCGTGCAGGCCGAAAACCTTTGGATACCTTCCGACAATCGCGATCAGGCTGGTCATCTCGCTGAAGCCGAAAACGTGGATTGTCCGGCGCCGGCGCTTCAGAACGTCAAAATCGATCCGCTCGAGGATCCGCGTGAACCACGATCCGCCCCGGACCGTGACCAGGGCGGCAACGTCGTCGTCCGCCAGGATCGCCTCGATCTCGCGAGCGCGAGCCGCATCATCGAACCGGCCGCCGTGCATCTCGTCCTGCCGGGCGAAGATCATCGGGCCGCTGGCGGTGACCGCGTAGCGGCCGTTGAGTCTCGCGGATGCGAGGGCGACCAGTTCGCCGGCGTTTCTGACTCCCAGCAATTGCATCGCCTGGGTCGCGTAACTGGCAACGGCGGTCAGATGGATACGAGGCCGATTCGCTGCGCGTGCCATTTGCCTAGCTCCTGGCGGCCTTGACCAGCGCCGCCGCCCGGACGGGATCCACCGGAGCGGTGGTCATGCCGTCCTGCTTGATTGAAGTGCCCACAATCACGCCGTCGGCCACGGCCAGCAGCTCGCCCACGGTTGCCGCGGTCGCGCCGCTGCCCACGTAGATCGGCCGGTCCGGGACGGCGGCCCGCACCGCCCGAAGGTCGTTCATGTCCGTCGGCCGGCCCGTGGCCGTTCCGCTGACAATCAGCCCGTCGGCCCGTCCGCGATAGGCGGCCTCCTCGGCAGCCTGGCTGATCGGCTGGGCCGGCAGCGGCGTGGCATGCTTGACGTGCACGTCAGCGAGGATGGCCACGTCCCGCGGGGCCCGTCCGCATGTCGCCCCGCCGGCCAGCCGCCGACGGTATCGAAGCGTCTCGTCCGCCCGGCCCTCGATGATCCCCTGGTCGGTGGCGCAGACTCCCGTGTGAACGTTAATCCTCACGAAAGCGAGGTTGCAAATAGTGGCAATTGCCAACGCCGCCATGGCATCGTTGCGCAGGACGTTGACCCCGAGGGGCAGAGAAACCTCCTGCCGAACCGCCTGAACGACCAGGGTCATGCACGCGACCGTCTGTGGATCGACCTGGACCGCCCGGAAGGGCGCGTCGCCGAAATTCTCGATGATGATGGCATCAAACCCGGTCTCGCTGAGCACGCGAGCATCCTGGAGGGCCATGTCGATGATCCTGCTCAGGGGCAGCCGCGAGGCCGGACTGCCCGGCAGGGGAGGCAGATGCACCATGCCGATCAAAGCTCGATTGGGCAGCGATCGGATCGGCTGGTCCATGAATCAGGCTCGAAAGCGGCTCGCATCAGCGACGGTCGCGGAACACGGCCACGATGTCATCGAGCGGCACAACGAAGAGTTGATTACCCGGTTCGAAGTCCACGGGAATCGAGTTCTTCGGGTTGAACAGCACCTTGTCGTATTGCCGGACAGGAAAATCGTTGTCGTTCGAAAGCTGCTGCGAAACGGTCACCACCCGGCCGGTGATCGTGGGAATCTCGATGTTGTCAGGCAGCGCGATTCCGCCTTTGGTTCGCTTTCTGTCCTCGTCCTTCCGAACGAGGACCCGTTTGCCGAGCGGTTCAATCGTCTCCAGCCTCGCCTTCTTGGGGCGGATCTCACGCATCGCGGAATCTCCTCTTGCCCGAGGGCAAGATCGTTACTCAGGAACGTTCTGCAATCGTCGTCACAGGAAACCGGTTTGATTATAGAGAGATCACGCCGTGCGCGCCAACCCCGCGAGAGAGAATTCGCGATCAACGAGGCGTGCGACGAGGCTCCGGACCCGGCGATGCCCGGCTGCAGGCGGGAACAGTTTACTTGCCGGCCGCTTTCTTGCCGTCTGGCCTGGCCGGTTGAGTGGCTCGGGCCTTGAAGTCCTTGACCCACTCGAGGAATTGATCGCGATGGATGACGCCGACCAGGGCCTTGTATTTCCCGTCGGGGGCGACCAGCACGAAGGCGGGATAGGTGCTGACCTTGTATCTCCGGAGGTAGCCGACGGAAGCCGCGCCAAAGTCGCGGTCGATCAGCACGTTCACGGTGTCCTGGAATTCGGCCTCAACCTGCGGGTCGGACAGCAGCTCAGGGCCTTTCATGCGGCTGGAGTTCGAGTCGAGCCAGAACTGATAGAAGATGAACAGGGTTCTGCCCTGCTCGCGAGCGAGCTGCTCGGCCTTTGCGACGTCGCCGGATATCTCCCAGCGATACCCCTGCCGACATCCGGTGGCTGACAGGACGGCCAGCAGGCACAACCCGCCGAGAGCCAATCGCCCTCGACGGCAGACCTCAAAACGATTCCGCGAGCCCTTGCGCATCTGCGGGATAACCCCAGGTCCGGTCCGCCTCACGCGGCAGCCGTCTGCCGTTCCGGCCGGCGGGCGGGTCGGTTGGTGATAAACACGGTTTGGAACAGGTCCACATTGTCCAGTTTGTAGCGGAAGTCGACCTCCAGACCGGTCGCCTGAGCCAACTCCTGGAGGCACAGGTCGCTCCTCCAGCCAAGGTGCTGGCACAACGGACATAGCCATTTCTCAATCGCCCCCAGTATGCGGTTGCTTGACCGGAAGTGGTTGATGATGACCATCTGGCCGCCCGGTTTGCTCACCCGCCGCGTCTCCTCGATGAGCTTGACCGGGTCGCTGACGACCGTCACTACATGGCTGAGCAGGACGTGATCGAACACGTTGTCCGCAAACGGCAACTCCAGGGCATTGCCCAGGGTGAGGCTGACCCAGTTCATCCCGCTCTGGGCGATCCGCTTCCGGGCGCGTCGAAGCATGCCTTCGCTCAGGTCGATGCCGACCACCTTGGCATGTGGCGGATACGAGCCCAGCGCCAGCCCGGTGCCCACGCCAATGTCCAGTACGCGGTCCCCGGGCCGGATGCACATCCGTTCGATAGCCCGTGTGGTTCGGCGATGGACAATCGACGGCCAAAACACGTCGTAAAAGTAAGACCACACGTTGTAGATCTTACGGGTCGTATGCTCTTTCATCTTATACCTCGCGCGCCGCCCCAATTTACCCGTGCTCCGAGCAGGCCGCAAGCTTCAGGCTCTCGGCGCCGCGTCGCAGCGCGAAGCCGAGGTGCGGCGCATCGTCTCTGCCACACATGTCGGGCGCCCTGTTGCGGCGCCCCGACGCGTTGCTGGCCAGGGTTGAATGCCCGAATCGGTCATGGCAAGTCTGACGAGCAGACGCGCTCGCCAGGAGCGCGCTTAAGATTGAATTGCAAGCTTCGGTGAGAGCGGAGAGTACGGCGAAAAAAAACGCGACGACCAGCCGTCGCCGATCGTCGCTGTTCTCTCTCCCGTAAGCTAGGGTTACGCCTCGTGAATCATTATAAGGTCGCCGCCTGTCCGCGTCAAAACATACCTCCAAACTATTTGAAATCACAATACTTACGAGATCTGGAATCGTTTCGCGAGCCCAGTTCATACCCTGCAACTCACAGCCTGAAAACGGAGCGAGAGTCTCCTAAAAGGGCCTGAAATCGAAACTTGCGTGCAGCAATGATATCTAGAACTGGTCTTCGGCTGGATCAGGCTCCAGAGATCAACAACGACGCCAAAGCGTCACATCTGCATGCTGTCTCGCAAATGCAATGAACGAGCAGCCGGAGCGCTCTGGCCGAACCGGTACCGGGCGCTGCCTCCGGCGCGAACGGAAGGCAGCGCGCCCGGGCCCGCAGGAGCCTCACGAACCCAACTTCGAGTTCTTGAGCGTACAGCCGTAAGCCTCCGTCCGGGGCTTCGACACGGGCTTGCCGGCCAGGAGATCGTCAATAGCTGCTGCGACATAGTTCTTGCTTGCCTTGTCATCGATCGCCCCGGCGTAGACGAGCTTTCCGTCCTTGTCGATGACAAACATGTGGGGCGTTCGCTTGGCACCATAGGCATTGGCCGCGATCGCATCCGGGTCATGAAGGATCGGGTATGCCAGCGACATCTCGGCCGCGTACACGCGGTTTTCCTCGGGCTTGGCTCCCTCGGTCGAATCGATTCCCAGCCAGACGACGCCCTTTCCGGCGTACTTCTTGTAGACCTTCTGCATCTCCTGTTTCTCATGGGCGCCTTTGCTGACCGGGCAACCTTTGTTGACCCACTCCAGGACCACGATCTTGCCCTTGAAGTCGGAGAGCTTGAACTCCTTGCCGTAGGTGTCCTTCAGGGCAAGGTCGGGCGCCGCCTGGCCAGGTTCCACGCCCTTACCCGCTCCCGCCGCCAGGGAGATGCCGTAGAGCAGACCACCCACGACTGCCGCCATCGTTACCGACACGACCCATTTTGTTCTCATTGTTCATTCTCCTGGGTTACGGGCCCCCGATCAGGAACCCGAGAAAGAGGGATAATCAGCCAAAGCACAATAGATACAGCTTGATGGTAAACAGAACCACCGGCCCGCTGCGCCGTCGTGGCAGCCTCCTCTTTGTGAGGATTGCCCGAGCAAAGGCCGTTCAAAAAAGAGTCTAGTCACCGATTCCCGGCCTGACCAGTGGATCGTCCGTCAGGCGAACGCCCTGTGGAGTCGCGCTTGGAGAACGCGTATGATAAGGAGGAAGCGGAGGCGTCAAGCCGAGTCTTTGGGGTCGCCGTGACACCGGCTGGGGCGGAGTTGAGAATGCAGTCCAAGGATCTGCAACCGATCATTGACAATTGGCCGCATGAGCCCGGTCAGGTCAGCGTGCGCAAGATCCGAGGGCTGGACAACCGGGTCAAAATCCAGATGCGGGTGGATCTGGGCGTGCTCCAGATGGAGACCGAGGGACGTCCGGATGGCACCCGGCCCTTCAACCACGAATCCCTGCTCGAATATCAACGCGCCCGGCTGGAGGCCCATCAGCGGCGCAATGGGACAGACCTCGGTTTTGCTCTCAGTCCTGAAGAGAGCAGGGCCCTGCGAGACGAGAGCCTGCAATACTACCAGCGGTACCTGGCCAACTTCGCGCTTGAGGAGTACGAGGCCGTGGTCCGCGACACTCAGCGGAACCTGGAGGTGCTGGACCTGTGTGCCAAGTATGCCGAGGAGGAGTCCGACCGACTCGCCCTGGAAGGATACCGGCCGTACATCATCATGATGAGCACGCGGGCCAAGGCCCTGTCGGCGATACGCAACGGCCAGCAGTTGACCGCCCTGGCCCACGTCGAACGGGGCCTGGTGAGCATCCGCGAGTTCTTCAAGAAGTTCGCTGATCTCAAAGCTTACAATCACAGTGCCGAGGTCGTTATCCTCAAGTCGCTGCGGCGGGAGATCCGCAGGCAACTGCCCGTCGATCCGATCCGCAAGCTCAAGCAGCAACTGGCCGACGCCGTCGCGGAGGAGCGGTTCGAGGACGCCGCCCAGATCCGCGACAACCTCGAGACCCTCCTGAAACAACACGAGGAACAGAAGTAGACCCGGAGCGCGAGGCGGAGTCGCGGTGCCAGGCCTTCCAGGCCGCAACGTGAATGGTTGCATCCATCTCATCCGGCCGCAACCCGCCGCGACGCAGTTCGGCCTTCGAGTGGGTTGTGCCGGTCTCCGCACCCTCTTATCTGTCCGTCTTCTGATCCTGGAGTGAACGCAGCGATCCGCCGGCGTGGACTCGTCGATCACCGGCTCTGTGGAGCCTGGCCGGCCGGGGGGCACCGCCCGACCTGGCCGTCGCGGGTGACGCTGGGGACCTGGGTGCCATCAGCGCAGTCGAGGGCCGTGACGCAGGAGAACTGCTTGCACTGGGGGCAGCGGACGGCGCGAATGGGGCCGCCGCTGGAGCCGCCGCGTTGCTCGCGGCCTTCGGAGGCCGGGCCTGGGCTTCCCTTGGCAACATGGCCGACCTCGCCCTGCTTGAGCAGATCGTCCCATTGGGCCGGGGTGAGCTTGAAGGTGTGGCCGTCGTGCCAGCAAATGTAGGTAACGGCCGACTCGGGGGTGTCGAGCTGCTCATCCTCGGAAGAGCCGCGGAAAGCGAAGAACGCGGCCAGGCCGAGGATCGCGACTGCGGCGCAGATCTGCATGACCGTCCTGGTCCGGCTCTGCCGGCCGTCGGGCTGCTTGGGTGAGGCGAACCACAACAACATCGGCGGTCAACGCTCCCGGTAATCCTGCCTGGCGATCCACTGGCCGGTGCCGCTGGTGTGCCGCAGGCGGGTGTTCTTCAGATAGTCGACCAGCAGATACTGCGCGTGCCCGTCGAGAAAGGCCATCGAGTGGTAATTCGGTTTCTGGTGCCAGGAGGTGACCTTGTAGCCGGGGATGAAGCGGTCGGCAGTGTTCAAGGCCCAGTCGGCCGGGTCTTCGTACAGGAGGATAAAGCGACTGGGGGCCTTCTTCAACATGATGCGGACGATGCTCTCTTCCAGGTAGGCAATCCGCTCGTCGAGGGCCGTCCCCGTGTAGCCTTCTCCGCCCGGTGGCATGTCGGAGGAGCTGTCAGCGTACGATGCCCAATTGTGGTTGGACTGGTAGCTGGTGCCCAGAACGTCGTAGCCGGAGCCGTCGGTGTGGACGCTGTCAGGCTCGTTGTTCAGGCGGACGCCGAAATCGGAGGCGCAGCGAAAGGCGGGAAGATCAACAGTGTTGTCGCCCAGCTTGCTCCGATAGACGTACTTGTTGAGCGGGCGATCCTTGGGCGGAGTGTTCCAGCCGCCCCAGTTGACCTCGCCGTTCCCTTTTTTGCCGCCGTGGAGAAAGGTCTTCCGCATCCAGCAGAAGCGTTCTTTCTCGTTGAGGATGTATGCGGCGGAGGCCGTGCCGAGGGTTTTGAGGTTTGCCAGGCAGGTGGTCATCTTGGCCTGCTCCCTGGCCCTGGAGAGGGATGGCAGGAGGATCGATATGAGCAGGGCGATGATTGCCACGACGACGAGCAGTTCAATAAGCGTGAACCCCGCGCCGCCGGGCCTGTGTCTCGTGCAACGGTTGTAGTTTCCGGTGTTCATGACCACATCCGAATTATCTTGGCTTCTGAAGAAAGGATTGTTCTGGTCTCATTAGCCGTCTGCTTACTTCAGTATACGCGATTCCCGGAGTGTCTGACAATAGGGCGGTTTCCCCGGTCGTCGGGTCGGGAGGGCATCCATCAAAGGATGGCAGCCGACCTGGCGGGGGCCGGTCTGAGCGAGCCTGGCACTGCTGACAGGGCAGCAGCATACGGGCGTGGCTTAGCCCGGCCGGGGACTCTCCGGGCCGCCTCCCTCGGCCGAATTCGTTCTCCCTTGGGCAGTCATAAGGGTGGGAATCCCCAATGACCCGGGAGGCCCCGAACGGATGGGTGGGCCGGCGGCTGCTGTCGTACGAGGCCTCCGGCCACGGCGATGCCGGCATCGGCAAACAGGGACCTGGCCAGGCCGGGGCCGTCGTGCCTGTTGGCAGGTCGGCGTATAATAACCCCCTCACCAGAGGCTTTGCGTTGGGTCTTGAGAAGGGCGACGGGTGGCCTCGATGTCGGTCTTGAGCGGCAATTGCCATGAATGACTCTGCAGTCAAACGGCTTCTTGTTCTCGGCGCGTTCGTCTGGATCGACTTGGCCGTGGGGTCGGGGGCAGCGACTGCCCAGCAAGGAACAACTGTCCCGGCCACCCAGCCGGCCGAAGTCCCTTCGACCGAACTGAGCCCCCTGACCGTTCAGGAGCGGATCAAACAGGCGGAGTCGGATCCGCAGCTCGACGAGGCCGCACGGGCCAAGGCGATCGACTTCTACAAGAAGGCCCTGGATGAGTTGAGCAGCGCCGACCAGTGGGCCGGGCGTTCGAGCGCCTATGAGAAGGCAATCAAGGATGTCCCCGTGCAGCTCCAGGCGGCTGAGGACGAGCTGAAGCGATTTGCCAGGGCGACCTCCATGCCTTCGGAGGTGGCTGACAGGACCGTGTCCCAGCTTCAGCAGGAGTTGGGGGCGGCGGAGTCGGAGCTCGCCAGGAGCCGGCAGCGTCTGGCGGAACTCGAGAAGGAACCGAAGCGTCGATCCGATCGCAGAGCCCAGATCCGGCAGCGCCGCGAGGAGATCGACAAGGAGCTTGCCGAGGCCGTTGCGCCTCCGGGGCCGCCGGCGGTGGCAGAGGCCGGGCGGATGTACGAGCAGGCTCGGGCCATGGCCAGGGATCGCGAGCGTGCCGCCTACTCGCAGGAACTGGCCGGTTACGACGCGTCGGTCGAGCTCCTGCGCGTGCAGCGCGACCTTGTGGCCCAACACGTGTCGCGAAATGAGAGACTGGTCAAGTTCTGGCAGGATGCGATCACCCGCCGCCGTCAAGAGGATACGGCTCGCCTGGCCAAGGAGGCGGAGGAGGCCCGGCGGCGGGCCCAGGCCGACGGTGCGCCCGTGGCCCGCGACATCGCCGCCCTGGCCGAGAAGGTTACCCAGCTCGCCGGCAAGCGCGACGAGATCCTTCAGAAGGAAAAGCAGGTGACTGAAGAGCGCGATACCCGGCAGGCGCTCTTGAACCACATCACCACGAGGGCCGAGGTGGTGCGGGCCAAGGTGGAAGCGGCCGGGGTGACGCGGGCGATGGGCATGATGCTGCGAAGGGAGCGGATCGATCTACCCAGGATCAGGGACTTGCGGCGCCGCCTGCGGCAGTTGCAGGGAACCAGTGCCGACATCGAGGTGGAATTGATCGACCTGCGCAGGCAGCGGGACAGCCTGCCTGACATCCGCCCGGTGATCGACGCGGCGGTCAGCCGGGTCGACCCGGCATGGATCGAGAGGCGGGAGGACATTCGCAAGGAGCTGACCAGTCTCGATGAGAAGCAGCGAGAAGGCCTGCAAGCTCTGCTGACGGACTGCAGCGACTACCTACGGCGGTTGATCGAACTCCAGGAGGTTACCGAGGCCCTGATCGCCCGGACGGAGTCTTACCAGGACTACATTGACGAGCGCTTCTTGTGGCTTCGCAGTGATGAAGAGCTGACGTTGCGCGGGATGCTCGACGCGTGGCGCGCCTACACGAAGATGTTTCGCGAAGCGCAGTGGGGCGAGATACCCGGCGCGCTGAGACAGGATGCTCGAACCAACCCGGCGACCGTGGGTTTCATCGTGCTGATTCTGCTGTTCGTGATCGGCCGTCGCAGGTATTTCTGCGATCGTCTTGCCGAGGCAGGTGACCGGGCCCGACAGAAGCTCAACACCTCGTTCGTTCCGACAGCGATTGCCGTTGCCTACACCGTGCTGCTGAGCGTTTCCTGGCCGCTGTTGTTCTGGCTGCTTGCCTGGCGGCTGGAGGCGTCGCCGGGTGCCTCGGATGTGACCAAGACCGTGGGCTTCGCCCTGAGCCGAGTGGCTTTCCTGTTTCTGATCTACGCCAGCATCCGTGAGGTGCTCCGGCCGAAGGGTGTGGCGGAGGCTCATCTGGGCTGGGCGCCCTCGGTTCTGCGGATGGTGCGGATGAATCTGCTCTGGTTGATGGCCATCAGTCTGCCGCTGGTTTTCATGGGTGTGCTGGTCGAGCGGTTCCAGGTGGGCGCCGACTGGAAGGGAAGCGCGTCCCGTCCGGGATACCTGGCGGCGATGGCGGCGCTCGCCGTCTTCGCGGCGATTATCCTCCGGCCGAGCAAGGGCATTTTCGCCGAGCGTATCGCACGCAACCGTGGCGGGCCGCTGGATCGATGCCGCCTGTTCTGGTACCTGGGCCTCGTCGGCATTCCGGTGGCGATGAGTGTGCTGACGCTCGTTGGGTATTACTACACGGCGCTTCAACTCATGTCCCGGGTCCACCGCACGGCCTGGTTCGTGTTGTTCGTGCTCCTGCTCCGCGGCCTGGTCCTCCGCTGGCTGTTTCTGACGCACCGCAAGCTGGCCATCGCCCGGGCCCGCAAGCGTCTGGCCGAGAAACAGGCCGAACTGGCTCGCGAGAGTGCGGCCGGAATCGAGGAAGAACCGTCGACACCGCCCGAAGAGCCGGAGCCGGACATTGCGGCGTTGAGCGGCCAGGCCAGGCAACTGTTCAATGCCACGACCCTGCTGATCTTCGCGCTGGGGATGTGGTATATCTGGGTGGATATCCTGCCCGCCCTGAGCTTCTTCAGAAAGGTTCCGCTGTATCCGAACGCGACGATCACCCTCGCCGACGCGGCCTTGGCCGTCGCGACCCTGATCATGACGGTGATCGCAGCCAAGAACGTGGCGGCCTTCCTGGAAATCACCATCCTGCCGCGTCTGCCGATCATGGCGGGCGAGCGGTACGCGATCATCACCGTGTCGCGGTATACCATCACGGTCGTGGGCATCGTGCTGGCTTTCGGCTTTGTGGGCATCGGCTGGAGCAGCGTGCAGTGGCTCGTCGCCGCGATCACCGTCGGCCTGGGCTTCGGGCTCCAGGAGATATTTGCCAACTTCGTGTCGGGCCTGATCCTGCTGTTCGAGCGGCCCATCCGTGTCGGAGACACCGTGACGGTGGGCGATATCAGCGGGACGATCAGCCGGATCCACATCCGGGCGACCACGGTCATGGGCTGGGACCGCAAGGAGCTGATCATCCCCAACAAGGAGTTTGTCACCGGCAAGGTGGTCAACTGGACGCTGTCGGATTCGATTCAGCGTCTCACGATACCGGTGGGCGTGGCTTACGGTTCGGACACCGCGCAGGTCGAACGCATCCTCCGGCGGGTGGTCAGTGAGAACGCGCTGGTGCTGCGCGACCCGGCGCCGCTGGTGTTCTTCGTCGGGCTGGGGGCCAGTTCGCTGGATTTCAACGTGCTGGTTTTCGTTTCCGGAGTGGACAAGCTGGGCCAGACCAGGCACGAACTGTTGAATGCGCTCAACGCCGAGCTTCGCAAGGCGGGCATCGAGATCCCGTTCCCGCAGCAGGACGTCCACATCCGGTCGATCGAGGGCGTCTTGCCGGTCGTGCAGGGCCCGGGCAGGCAGACGGAACCGCCGATGTCGTGACCGGTCCGCCAGCGCGCGGGCCGGCAGACACCTCCGATCGAGCCTGGGGCGGGCGGTCCACGGCACCGTGCAGCGGAACCCCCGAAAACTCAATCACACGCGCGCCAGCACCTGTGCCGTGCGGGTGGGAATGTAGATCTGAATGCTCTGGTGGCGGCCGTGGGCCGGGTGGTTCTGGCAGGGGTAGACCTGCCCCGCGACGACGATTCCATGGCCGCCGAACCAGAAATCATCGGTGTTGAGAATGACCTTGTAGTCGGCCGGTTCGGTGACGCCGATGCGGTAGTCCGCGTGCGAGTTGGTCGGGTGAAAGTTGAAGATGAACAGCAGCGAACCGCGCCGGTATGCGATCAGCTTGCAGTCCTCGTCGGTGTGAATGACCTCGGTCTCCGGCGAGGCCAGGAGGTCGAACCGTTCGTCTAATGCCTGGAGTTCGCGGTCGAAGGCGGCGAGATCGCGGTAGCGCAGCAGCGGATCGTCCTGCAGCGACCATTGCCTGCGGGCATACTTGAATGAGAAATGGTTGCCCTCCCGCGGGAAGTCGATCCACTCCGGGTGCCCGAACTCGTTGCCCATGAAGTTGAGATACCCCTCCCCGCCGAGGGCGAAGGTGATCAGCCGGATCATCTTGTGCAAGGCCATGCCCCGCTCGATGATCAGGTTGGTCCCGCCGGCCTTGCTCATCAGCCAGTACATGTCCGCATCCATCAGCCGGAACGCGATGGTCTTGTCGCCGACCAGGGCCTGGTCGTGGCTCTCGGCATAGGCGATGTGCTTTTCAGCCCGGCGGCGGTTGGTGAGCGTGTGGCAGATCTCCCCCATGTTCCACTGCTCGTCCCGGTAATCCTTGAGCAGCTTGATCCAGTAGTCGGGGATCCCCATCGCCAGCCGGTAATCGAACCCGATGCCCCCTTCCTCGAGGGGCCGGCCAAGCCCCACCATTCCGGATACGTCTTCCGCAATCGTGATGGTGTTCGGGTTCACCTCATGGGCGATCCGGTTGGCCAATTGCAGGTAGACGACAGCATCCTCGTCCACGTCGTGAACCAGGTAGTCGTCATACGAGGAGAACGTCTTGAACCCGTGGTGCAGGTACATCATGCTGGTGATGCCGTCGAAGCGCAAGCCGTCAAAGCGGAACTCCTCGAGCCAGTAGCGCACGTTACTGAGCAGAAAGCGCAGCACCTCGGTCTTGGAGTAGTCGAACAGGAGCGAGTCCCATGCCGGGTGCTCGCCTCGCGGCCCGGCGTGAAAATACTGATGATCCGTCCCGTCAAACCGATTGAGCCCCTCGTTGATGTTCTTGACGGAATGACTGTGCACGATGTCGAGCAGCACGAGCAGGCCGAGCCCGTGGGCGGTGTCGATCAGTTGTTTCAGGTCCTCGGGAGTGCCGAATCGCGACGACGGGGCGAAGAAGCTGCTCACGTGGTAGCCGAATGAAGCGTAGTAGGGGTGCTCCTGGATGGCCATCAACTGCACGGCGTTGTATCCGGCGCCGGCGATGCGCGGGAGCACCTGTTCGGTGAACTCGCGATAGGTGCCGATGCGCTCCTGCTGGGTGGCCATGCCGACGTGGGCCTCGTATATGCGCGGGCTGCGGATGCGCGGGGCGGCCTGCACCCAGGCCCAGGGCGTCGCGGGATGCCAGTACTGTCCGGCCCAGTCCAGGGTCTTCTCGTCGTGTATCACCCGCCGGATGTACGCGGGGACGCGGTCCCGCCCGCCTGCCGAGGCACGCACGTGTACCTTGAGCTTGCTCGCGTGGGTCAGTCGGTCGGCGTATTCGTCGTCCGGCAGGAACAGGCTCCAGACGCCGAATTCATCTCGATCCAGCGGATGGGACCGCCGATTCCAGCCGTTGAAATCGCCGGTCAGATACAGGCCCTGTGCCCCCGGGGCCCATTCGCGGTACCACACGCCGGGCTGCCCGTCGCGCTCACCCCGGTTCAGGCCGAAATACTCGTGCCCGCGGCTCACCGCATCGAGCGAGCCAAACGCATCGATCAGGTGCTTGAGGGCCGCCTGGTAGCGACCATAGCGCCGGCGCAGGTGGTCCGCATACGGCTCGAGCCAGGGATCCCACTTGATCAGCCCCGTGCCGTCAGCCCTCTGCCCGTCGAGAGATACGCCCATTCACAAACACCCCGTAAGGATTCGCTTCCTGGCCGTCGATCGCTCCACAAGAGCATATGCCCCTTTGGCGATTATTCCAAGATCATCAGTTCGGCTCCCGCGATCAGTCCGTACGGAGCGAGCATGTAACGATTGGTCCAATGGGCTTCGTCGGTGAAAGACTCGGGGCCGATCCACCAGTTGTTGCCTTTCTCGAGATATTGCCTGTTGTGGAGCGGGCCAAAGCTGTTTCGCAGGCTGCCGTAGACGATGATTTCCAGATCGTTGCTGCCGTCCTGAAGGAAATCGGTTATATCCACTTCCCAGGGCTGCCAGGCGAGCAGGCCGGCCGTCCGGTCGTTGAGCCGGACCTCGAAGAGCGTGCCGGCGGGCTTGTTGAGTCGCAGCATCGTGCGCCGTCCGGCCTGGCGGGGACGCGGGAACGACTGCCGATAGGACATGTTGCCGGCATAGAAGTGGTAGCCTTGGGGTACCCAATCGCCGATGCTCAGGGTGTCCGGCTCCGCCGCCAGGACGTACTGGCTGTCGCCCACCTGACGGGTCGCGAAGTCGCCGATGATGAAGATGTCCTCGATCTCCACGCCCGGCTCGTAGGTCGTGGTAAGCAACAGGTCGTTGTTCCCCTTGCGGATCCGGGAGCCGATCGGCATCTTGCGGAACTTCTTGTCCCAGTGCCACTGTGACGGGTCGACCGGGATCTCCTGCCCGTTGAACAGGATACGGAAGTTCTCGGCCAGCTCGACGACCAGGAACGCGTCCGGCTGGTCGATCTCGGACTTGAAAGAAAACCGCATTTCGACCTTGACCGACCTGGTCGGCTTGATGCCTTTCTGGGCCAGGACCCACGGCTGGATGCCCCAGTATTCCTGGAGGCCGGCGGCGTCGAAGGCGGCACGGCGGACCTTCCACACCGGTGCCGGCTCGCTCAGGGGGCCGTCGTTCATAGCCCAGCGGCACCTGTCGAGAACCAGGGTGTTGGGGTGAGTGCGGGCGAAAGACCACCTCGGCGGCAAGCTCTCTCGACTCGCCTCGCGCCTCTCGGATTCCCTCCCTGCGGGGGAGAGTTTCGGATCGATCATTATTGCCAGGCTGCCGACTGGGTCGAAGCGGTGAGCCAGGACCAGTCGTCCGTCGCTGATGCGGCCCGGGATCCGCCTCAGCTCACCGGAAACCAGGTCGCAGAGAAAAGGCGCTCCAGATGCAGTCACACTGATCCTGGCGTTGTAAGTCGCCTGCCGCGAGGTGTTGCAGAAGAAGTAGATGTGCTGGTCGCCTCTCTGGCGGTGGTGGCAGAGGATGGATTCGATCTCGCGACCATCGCTGCCGGTGACGGTGACATCGCGGGCGCCGATCGCGTCGAGGGCCCCGGCCACGGCAGCCGGCTCGTTGGCCAGGGTCCTGGCATTGGCGTGGCCGGCAATGGAAGCCCACCGGTCAGGCAGCGGTTCGCCGCCGATGGCGGTCGGCACCTGACCGGCGAAGATCACCTTGCCGCCCGCGTTCAGAAAGGCTTCTAGCAGGGCCACGGTCTCGACCGCCCACGTGAAGGAGGGGGGTACGACGACGACTTCGTAGGATCCATGCGAGGCCACCCGAAGCGTTCGCCCTTCGACGCGACCGTGGCGAGCCAGGATGATCTCGTCGCCGTAGTCGAAGTCCAGGTGCTGGCCGAGCAGGGCATTCTGCAGGCTCACGAGTTCCTTGTTGTAGAAATCCGCCTCGGGGCACTCCTCGAACCGCGAGAAGAAAGACCACGCGCTGGCGATGGGATGCAGCACGAGTATCTTTGTTCGGAATTCGCCTTCGCGGGTGAGCCAGCCGATCCGGGCGAAGTAATCATTGATCACGCTCATCCGGTCCCAGTACGGCTGGTGATAGCTGAATGTCGGCGGGTAGTCGCGCTTGCGGTCTCCCGTGAAGCTGTAGAGCGTCAGGTGCGGGCAGAAGTAGTTGACGCCGAGGGCCAGATGGAAATCGCCGATCCATTTGGCGTCCTCGAAGGTGAAATCCTGGCCTGACACGCCGAAGATCTCGCACAGCACCTGGTTTCGGCCGAACTGGTGGGCGGCGCTGGCCACTTGCTTGAGCGTCAGCGGGTCCTCGATGTTGCGGCGCAGGTGGTCGATGCCCGGCACCTGCTCGTACTCGTAGTGGGGCATGGCGGCCCCGATGTGCATGGTCTGCGCCTGCAGCGAGTCTTCCCACAGCCAGTGCCCGGTCAGTTGCAGACCGAGCTGCTGGCACAGTTCCCCGTAGGGTCTGCTGAACGACTCGATGAAGCGTTCGGTCAGGAAGCGGTGGTAGTCGTGGCGGACCTTCTGAAATCCCGGGCGCCGGCAGGCCAGGGCGTCCAGGCAATCGACGAGGTCGTACCCGAATCGCTGTTGGAACAGGCCTGCCAGGTTGCGCGTCCACGGGATAGCGTGCAGGCCGGCCTCCACCTGAGGCAGAAAATTGGGCTCGTCGGTGAAGATGCCGGGTATCGCCTGCCCGTAATCGCCGCGGAAGCGCTGGTTGTAGCCCTCCATGGTGATGTCGAGGAATTTGCCCATGGCGTCCGGGTTGAGGATGTCGGGGTAAGTCTCGCCGTTGAACCAGTTGTTATTGGCGTACGGGCGGGTCTGATACGCAAACACGATCTCGCCGGCTCGGGTGACATCGCCGGGCTTGAGACGGCGGCTGGAGCGGACGTTTCCGTGGTCGTCCTTGTCGATAGCGAACACCGCGACGGTGCCGGCATCCGCGAGAGTCTCGTTGATCGCCTCAGGCTTGACGACTGACCCGACGAGCCCGACGCCCCGGGTCTCGGGGAACTTGCGGTTGAGCCATCCGCCGGCAAAACCGCTCGGCCACTTGTCCTCATCGTACAGCCAGGCGAGCATGCCCGTTCGACGGGCTTCGTCAACACACGCGTTGATTTTCTCAAACCACTCGTCGGAGAGGTACTCTGTCTCCAGGCCGACGCGGGGGTGCATGAAAAAACCGCCGTGACCCGCCACTTTGAGCTGCTGGACCTGCCAGCGCAGCTCTTCCTCGACCAGGGCGTCGTTCCAGGACCAGAATGGGGCGGGTCGATAAAGATTCGACGGCGAACGAAAACCCATGTTATCAGACTCCCGGGAGACTTTGTTGCACGACGCACACAAGCCGGCAGCCAGAATGATCGCTATCCGAAACCGCATCTGTGCGTCCTCTCAGATCAGATCACAGGCTCCCTGTCCGGGGGACTTGTACCATGGGGGCAGATTATTGGCCAGTCTTTTCCCGGCTGACGAGGGTCCGTCAAGAGCCGATCGGATGCCGTTGGTCGCTGCCGGAGCGTCGGTCGCCCAGCCCGCACGAACCACAGCGGCCGGCGGGTTCTCAGCCGAAAGCCTTGCTCCCATCGAGCCGATGAGCACTGAGTGAGCCGGAGAGGGTTACCGGCTGAAATGTCGCCGCTTGCCGGTGCTCGTGGCTCCGGTGGGCGTTGGACGATCAAGGCACCGCTGCCGCGTCTCTCGTCCCGCCTCCAAGTGAGCGGGAGACAATCCGTCTCTGTTGCCGGTAGTGCCCACGACCTGTGGCAGGAGGCGCCGGCCGCCAGGGGGAAGGGCATTTGACGGTTCCCAGCAGTACGGACATCCGACACGAGCGGTCGCTGGCTGCCTTCAAAGGCTACATGGTCATCATTGCCGTTGTCTGGACGGCCGTGGGTGCTCTCTCTCTGTATTGGACTTTGCACCATGAGAGAGCACAGACGCTGGAGGATGCCCGGACGCGGGCACGAACGGCCTATGAGAAGGACGTGATCTATCGCCGGTGGAGCACCCTCAAGGGCGGCCTGTATGCGGACATCTCGGAAATCACCCCGCCGAATCCGTATCTCCACGTGCCCGAACGCGACATCGAAACCTCTTCAGGCAGAAAGCTGACCCTCGTCAATCCGGCTTACATGACACGCCAGGTCCACGAGCTGGCACGCAGCGCCGACGGGGTCCTCGGCCACATCACCAGTCTCAAACCCATCCGACCCGATAACGCGCCGGATTCATGGGAGCGGGAAGCCCTCCTTCGTTTCGAACGCGGCGAGGAGGAAGTCACCTCGATCCAGAGTATCAACGGGCGGTCGTACATGCGGCTGATCCGTCCTCTGGTGACCGAGACGGGTTGCCTCAAGTGCCACGGGCAGCAGGGCTACAAGGCGGGCGACATTCGCGGTGGCATCAGCGTGGCCGTGCCACTCGAAACCGCGCGGGCGATGTCCGCCCGGGTGACGGCGGCCCTGGTGGGGGGGCACGCGGCTCTCTGGCTCATGGGTCTTACCGGGCTGGCCTTCGCGGGCCGCAGGTTCGGACGCCGCCTCCGCGATCACGAGCAGTTCCAGCGGACGTTGCGAGAAAGCAACACTCGACTGAGCGAAGCCCTCGATCGCGAGAAACGCGCGACGGTGGCGCTGGAGGCCACGCTGGAGCAGCTTGCCGCGGCCACCCGCGAGGCGAAGGCGGCCACCCAGGCCAAGAGCGAGTTCCTCGCGTTGATGAGCCACGAAATCCGCACACCCATGACCTCCATCCTGGGTTTTGCCGAGACGCTGCTCGATCTCGATCGGAGTCCCGTGGAGCAGAAGACCGCCGCCGAGACCATCAGGAGAAACGGCCGGCATCTCCTGGATCTGATCAACGACGTGCTCGACCTCTCCAAGATCGAGGCCAACATGCTCGATGTGGAACACGTCCGCACGCCGCTGGTGCCCTTCGTGGCCCAGATCGAATCGCTGATGAGGCCTCGGGCCCGGAGCAAAAACCTCGAGTTCTACATCGAGTACGTGGGGCCGGTGCCTGAGACCGTCCAGACCGACCCCACCCGCCTGCGGCAGGTGCTCATCAACCTGATCGGCAACGCGGTGAAGTTCACGGATTCAGGCAGTGTGCGCCTGGTTGTCAAGCAGGCGGATCCTCCGTCTTCAACGACAACCTCGCCGGAGAGCGGGTATCTTCAGTTTGACATCATCGACACGGGGATCGGTCTGTCGCTCGAGCAGATGAACCGGCTGTTTCAGCCATTCTCGCAGGGAGAGGCTTCTACCACCCGGCAATACGGGGGCACGGGCCTGGGCCTGGCCATCAGCCGTCGCATCGTCGAGAAGCTGGGAGGCTCCGTCACCGTGCACAGCACGCTTGGCATCGGCAGCACCTTCACGGTGGTCGTCGCGGTCGGTTCGCTGGCCGGCGTCCGGATGTTGGAGGATCCCTCCTGTATTGAGTCTGACGCGAAGAACACCGAACCAGCCGAGCCGCCGTTGGAGCCGCTGCGGTGCCGTGTGCTGCTCGCCGAAGACGGGCCCGACAACCAGAGGCTCATCTCGTATCTGCTGACCAAGGCGGGCGCGGAGGTGGTGGTCGTCGACAACGGCAAGTCGGCGGTCGAGATGGCGATGGCCGCGGAGTTTCGCCGCCGGGCCAACGATCCGGACCAGCCGTTCGACATGGTGCTCATGGATATGCAGATGCCGGTCATGGACGGTTATGAGGCCACGCGGCGACTGAGGGAGAGAAACTACCGCAGGCCGATCGTCGCACTGACCGCCCACGCCATGGCCGAAGACCGCGCCAGGTGCCTCGACGCCGGTTGCGACGACTTCGTGACCAAGCCGGTTCCTCGCAAGAAGCTGATCGAACTGGTCCGCGAGCACACGCTTCGGGCACAGACGTCCGCGGTTCGACCCGGCGACCCGCCGACCAGGAACGCGCCGGTACCCGCGTCCGGGGGCGCCGAGGCGGCCGTCGAGGGGCTTCACGCGGACGTCGCATCGCTCGGAGAGGTCCTGGCCGCTCGGGATTACGCCGCACTGACCGAGGTGTCGGCTCGCATCAAACGCCGGGCCGACGAGGCCGGCTGGCCGTTAATCTCCGTCCTCGCCGACACGCTGGGGCACACCCTCCAGTCCGATCCCGACCTGAAACGGCTTCAGCGCCAGATCGACACGCTGGCGGCTCTCTGCGAGTCCGGGCCTGCGGCGAGCGTATCCGACGAGAGACGACACGCCTGAACGAGGAAGTCATCGATCGACCGCTTGTCCGGCCATTCGCCCGGGTCGCATGGCCAAGCCCCGACGGAATCGGGGCGCCGTCACGGGTATTGTGCCAGGGAGCATGCCGGCGCCCGTTGCGGCGGGTTTGGGCATGCGACCCCGTGAGTACAGCATGGTCTTCTTAAACACGCGGTACAGGAGAATAGTGCTGGCTCGATGCCTCGCCGTCGACAACCGGGGTGGTGGCCGTAACTTCGCTGACTTCGCGGACGACCGTGTCCATTTCCTCCTCGGTCAGGCACGGGCACATGGGGAGCGAGAGCAACTGGTCGCAGTAGCGATCGGTGTAGACCAGTGAGCGGGGCACGATGCAGTGCGTGCTCATGCCGACCTGGCGGTGGATCGGAACGGGATAGTGAATGCCGGCGCCGATGCCCTTTGAGTTCAGGTGCTTGAGGACCTGGTCGCGCTGAGTGCATCGAACCACAAACAGATGGTAGATGTGCTCGACGTAATCGCGGGTCATGGGCAGGACGACGTTGGCTGAGGCCAGTTGCTCGCAATACCTGGCGGCCAGTTGCCGCCGGGTCGCGTTCCACTCGTCGAGATAGCGGAGCTTCACGCGCAGGATCGCCGCTTGCATGCTGTCCAGCCGGCAGTTGTAGCCGGGCATGGTGTGATAGTACTTGACCGTGGAGCCGTAGTTGCGGGCGGCCTTGAGCCAGGCCGCCAGGTCGGCGTTGTTGGTCACGACCGCTCCGCCGTCGCCCATTGCCCCGAGATTCTTGCCCGGATAGAAGCTGAAGCAGCCGGCCCGGCCCATGCTTCCGCAGCGCCGGCCCCGGTAACGGGCCCCGTGGGCCTGGGCGGCATCCTCGATGACCATCAGGCCGTGCTCGTCGGCGATGGTCTGGATCATGTCCATTTCGGCCGGTTGCCCGTAGAGGTGCACCGGCAGAATCGCCTTGGTCCGCGAGGTGATCGCGGCGGCGATGCGGCGCGGGTCGAGGTTGTAGGTCTCGCGGTCGTGGTCAACCAGGACCGGCGTGGCCCCCGCGTGATAGATGGCCAGAGCGGTGGCAATGAAAGTGTTGCCGGTGGTAATCACCTCGTCGCCGGGGCCGATCCCCAGGCCCTTGAGCGCCAGGAAGAGTGCGTCCAGGCCGCTGGCCACGCCGACGCAGTATCTCGTGCCGCAATAGGCGGCAAATTCCTCCTCAAAGGCCGAAAGCTCCGAGCCCATGATGAAATCGCCCTGGGCCAGGACCTTGTTGATGGCCGTGCGGATCTCGGTGTACAGCCTGTCGTGCAGCTTTCTGAGGTTGACCAGTGGTATCGACATGACGATCGCCCATCCTGCCGCACTAACGACGGATTCTCAGGCCGAGCAGGAAAATCGGGCTGAGAATGCTCCACCACCCTGTGATGGGTTTCATTTTTGTGTATCCGACCGACCGGGGCGGGTAGACCTTCGAGACGGGCACCTCGCCCACCCGCCACCCGACCTGGATCGCCTTGAACAGCAGGTAGGGTTCGAGCCCGTACTCATCCAGCCACTCGGGTTCGAGGTCGATTCGCGGGTCTTCCAGCACTTCTCGCCGGACGGCGCGGAAACCGTTGGTCGTGTCGGTCATTCGCTGGCCGCTGAAGTAGGAGAACAGGATCGGATGAACGTATCGCGTTGCCAGCCGGCGGTATCGAGGCATGTTGCCGGCGTGCCCCCCGGGCAGATAACGCGATCCCTGGACGATGTCCAGCTCGTCTCGCAGGATCGGCTCGACGAGCTTGCGGATCTCGCGGGGCTCATCCTTGTTGTTGCCCGCGATGAACACGATGATGTCGTAGTCGTGCTTCAGGAAGTAGTGCATTGCGGTGCGTTCGCTCGCCCCCGCGCCCCGCTGGCGGTCGTGCCGGATCAGTCTCACGCCGCGCTGCCGGATGATGTCGGTGGTGCCGTCGCTGGAGCCGTCGTCGACCATCAGGATGTCGATGTCGTCGATGGCCTGCAGGCGATCGATGACCTGGTCGACCTTGCCTGCCTCGTTGTAAGTGCAGACGACGGTGAGAATTCTGGCGGTCCGGGTTCGACGCTGCGGTGGGCCGGGTTCGCGCACCGGCTCGGCAGCCAGTCGATCGAGCGGTCTTGGTGCTGCAATGACAGTCATGGCAACGGATGGGCCTCCCACGCTCTTGGTCGTTATCGGTCACCAGGAAGGCGCCCTTAAGTTGCCGGGTAAACAGATTCCGTATGCCTTATCGCGTGAGGCAGAGGTCAACGCGCCAGGAGCAGGTCACCGGCTCACTGGGCATCCAGAAGTGGTTGAACGACCGCTCGATGCGCTTCTCGCTGAAGGCCGACGCCAACTCCAGCAGTTCGTTCCTGGTGAACAGGACGATTGGCATCTGGCAGTCCTGGCGCAGGCGGTCGTCGCTGCCGGCGGTCTGAAGCGAGGAATATCGGGCCTTGGCGGCATCGTAGTCCGCGGAGCCGTCTCGCAGGGGCAGATGTCCGATAACCGCGCGGCCACCCGGCCTCAGCAGGCGATGGGCTTCCTGCACGACGCCGCGGCGGGTTTGCTGCGATTCGACGTTGATCAGTGCGAAATAGCAGAGGATGGCATCCGCGCATCCATCGGGCAGGGGGCAGGCCGACGCGTCGGCCACGCTGAACCGCACCGCCGGCCAGGCGTTCCGTGCGGCGCGGATCATGCCCTCGGCGAAGTCCAAACCCGTGCCGACGGCGCCTCGCCGAGCCAGGTGCCCGACGAGCCAGCCTCCGCCGCAGCAGAGTTCGACGACGCGCCGGCCTGGCTTCAGCCCCAGCCGCTGCCAGAGCATGTCGATCAACAGCTTGACCTTCTCCTGGGACCAGGCGACCTCGTCCGAGACTTCGTACTTGCTGAGCAGCCACTGGCGAGCTGCAAACTCGGCCGCGTGGCTGTCGGCCCAACGGGTCCATCGTTCTCTGGCGGCGGCAGCGGTCATCAGCCTGGTCCTTCACGTCTCAGCCGGGGAGCAGTTCCACATTCTCCTCGCCAACCACGGGAAGCCCCGTTCCGTTGCTCGACGGGTCTGCTGGGTCTTGCGTGCCGGTCATGGCCTTGCGCCAGCGGCGCCGGGTCTTGATGCGGTCGCGGAACCACTTGGTGTAGCGGCTCTCTTCCCTTCCGGTCAGCAGAAAACGGCCGAGAGTCACGGCCGTCCGGATCGGGTGGAAGATGAACGACAGGATGTAGAAGTTCAGGAACAGCCAGATCAGCCAGCGGTAAAGCTGACGGGGCGTCAGGGCTCCGGCATAGCAGGCCTGGTAGCCCTCCTCGCTGCAGTAGTCCATGCAGGTCAGGAAATAACCGTCGTCCATGGTGATTCTGCCGGCGTCCGTCAACTCTTTGAACAGGGTCGAGCCTGGATAGGGGACGAACATGGAGATTCCGACGTCCTGCACACCGATCCAGGCGAGGCGCCGGACGAATCGCAGAGTCTCGCGCAGGGTTTCGGTGGTCTCCTGCGGAACGCCGATGACGATGAAGCAGTCCAGGCCGAGCTTGTGCCGCAGTGCCGCCCGGATCGAGGCCATCATCCTTTCCATGTTGACCTGCTTGCGGACCGCCTGGCGTATCTTCTCGGAGCCGCTCTCCGGAGCGAAAGTCAGATTCTTGCAGCCCGTCGCCGCCAGTTTGGCGCACACCTCGTCGTCGATGGCCTCGCATCGCGTTCCTGACGGCAGTTGCCAGACGATGTCGAGCTTCCTGCGGATCAGTTCGTTGCAGAACTCAAGGATCCACCGCTTGTTTACGATGGCGGTGAGGTCCTGGAGATGAAAGTCGGTCGCCCCATAGCGGGCCATGTACAATTGCATCTCGTCGACCACTTGTACCGGGTCGCGCATGGCGTACTTGTTGCCCCACATGCTCGGGCTGCTGCAGAAGGTGCAGCGGTAGGGGCATCCGCGCGTGGCCAGCAGGGGCATGGCCCGGCCCTGGTACAGGCCGCTGTTCTGCTTGCGGCTGATGTACTCCTCCATGGGGAACAGGTCCCACGCCGGCAGAGGCAGATGATTGATCTTCATCATGCGCTTGCGCGGAGCGGTGCGGATGATCTGTTCGCCTTCACGGAAGACGATGCCCGCCACGTCGTGCAACGGCCGCCTTTGCTCGATGGCCGCCAGCAGTTCCACGATCGTCTCGTCGCCCTCGCCGATGACGCAGATGTCCGCCGCGCTGGTCTGCACGACGTGCTCGGGCAGTGCCGACGGGTGCTCACCGCCCATGATCAGCGGGACCCCGGGGCGCGAGCGGTGGACGAGTTCCAGAATGTCGCGGGAAACGAGCCACAGGCTGCTGAACGAGCAGCCAATGGCGACGACGTCGGTGTCGGGCGGGATGCGGGCGACGATCTGCTCGGGGCTCAGGCCCTGAACGAGGATGTCGGGCCGCTGATCCATGGGCTTGACCTGGTCCATGGCCTCGCCGGTCGCGTCGATGAGGGTAACCCGGTGGCCAGCTTGGCGGATTGCGGCCGCAATATACGCCAGACCGATCGGCGGGTTGGGATTGTTTCCCTGAATGCCGCTGATGGTCTTGGTCCCGGGCGGATTGATCAGACAAACGTGAAGCATGCTACGGTTCCTGTGAAGCTCGCCGCGCCGGTTTCTCCCGACGCAGGCGCGGAGTCCTCCCCAACTCGATTCCAGAATCGTCGGAGCCTCATGGCCGCGACTTGAGTTAACGGACCTTGGAAAGCGGGGCGTGGGCCGAGAGGCAGGGGCGCAGCGGCCTGCCTGGGGCAGCTTGAGGCGAGCGGAGGTGCTGTTCTCAAGCCAGACTTTGCAGGTAGAAACTGTTCACGTCCGATAAGCATGATGGGTGGTGTCTGCAGGCGCGATCGGTGTACGCTGACCGATGAAGATATCCAGATTGCGGAAGTGAAGAAATGGATCTCTCGCAGAGACGCAGAACGCTGAGAGAAGACGTGGGAAACACCTCTGCGGTCTCTGCGTCTCTGCGAGAGATTCATTTTACCCCCAAGAGCTGAGAATACTCTTGAACTGCTCGCTTATCTGAAGCGAGAAGCTCCGTCTCACGAACGGCTGTGCCGCGTAGCTTTGCTTGAACCACGACAGGCCGAGATTGAGCTCCTCGGCCCCGTGGGCGGTGATGACCCCCAGGTTGAGCCTGCCTTTGCGCCGGACGACGTACTCCATGTGCAGCTCGTGCATCAACAGCGACGTCGGCCGAAGCTCCTGGTAGGCGTAATCCTGCGCCGAGTAGAACATGTGCCCGCTGTTGGGGGCCACTTCAAAGATCACCGAGCCGGCGATCATGCGGTCTTCGCGGTTGAACACCGCCCATAGGGCGATCTCGCCGGGGCAGAGCTCGCGGATCCGCTGGATCTCTTCCAGGCTGTGCGTCGGGGCGACGGCGAACTTCCGCTGGAGATTGCCTTCGAGCAAGGCCCAGTAGGCTGGGAAATCATCAGAAATGCGAACGATCAGGCCGTCCTTGATCGCCTTAGTGGTCGCATAGTGCGCCCCGTTCGAATAGCGGCCGAGGAGTTCCTCTTCACTCTCAGCGGCCGGCGGCATGAAGCACCAGGCCAGCTCCTTGCCCTTCTCCTGGAAGCCGAAGATCTCCAGGGCCCAAAGCAGCGGCTCGATGCTCCCACGGTGCAGGCACGCGGGGGCAAATCGCATGCCGAGCTGGTGCCAGCCTTGCTCGACGGCGTAAGCCAGCAGGCCGTGGACGATGTCCAGGCAGCGGTCGGCGCGCATGTCCGGCAGCACCGCCAGCCCGCCGTGAGACGAGTACCGATGAGCCGACCACTTGCCGTCTCGCGCTTCGCCGGGGGCCACGCAGATGAGCTTGCCCTGATCGAAGAACAGCAGCGAGTGGTCCTCGAACCGCCCCGGCGGATGGTAGCTCAGAAATCGCCGCGTATGGAACAGATTGCCGTTGACCGTCCGCGGGATGAACGTGTCCCACATGGCTGCGTGCCGGGCGGCGTCGTAGCGGACAACCTCAAGCGGATGCCTCTGGTATCCCAGGACCCGGTACCCCAGGCGTTCGAGAGATTCGATAGCGCCGGGAAGGCCCCTGGTGGCCGGCTGGTCGGCAGGAATGCCGATGTCGTTTGGTCGCTGGAGCGGCTCGCACACTACTGCTGTCATGTCACGCCACCTGGAACAGGTCCGGGACCTCAACATCGACCGGGCACATGGCCCCGCCGTTTCGCATCGAACGCATCGCCGCTTTGAGTACCCGCACGACGTTGAGCCCGTACCCGGCGTCGGATTCGTGGGCCTTGCCCGCCAGCACCCAGTCGAGGAATGCCTGCGCCTGGTTGGCCAGAGGCTCCGTCTGCCGCAGGGCCGGCGCACGCATTTCGCCGCTGCGGAGCAGGTAGTGAAATTCGCCGAAGGAATCGTAATACGGCTCTTCATCCACCCCTTTGTCGAAAATGCAGACCGGGTCGGTCGGGTTGATGTCGTCCCAGTGGGCCATCTTCTTCTCGCCCACGATGGTCAGCGTCCGGACCTTGCGCGGATTCATCCAGCTCACGTGGACATGCCCGAGCGTGCCGTCGGGATACTTGAGCGTGGTAAAGCATACGTCTTCGATGGTCTTCTGCGAGATGCACCGCCCGATCGCCGAGACCTCCGTGGGCATCCCTCCGACCAGATAGTTGAAAATGCTGATATCGTGCGTGGCCAGGTCATACAGCGCGTTGACGTCCCCTCGGATCGGACCCAGGTTGGTCCGGGTCGCATCCAGATAGTGAATCCGCCCCAGTTCGCCCGAGGCGATCAACTCCTTGAGCTTGTTGATCCCGTTGTTGAACAGGAAGACGTGTCCGACCATCAATACCAGGCCTGTCTCGCGGGCCAGCCGGACCAGGTCGCGCCCCTCTTCAATGCTCGAGCACAGGGGTTTCTCGACCAGGACGTGCTTGCCGGCTTCGAGGGCATGCCGCGTGATCTCGAAGTGCGAGGCGGTCGGCGTGGCGACCACCACCGCCCCGATCTGAGGGTCGTCCAGCAGTTCGCGATAGTCGGTCGTCGTGCGAAGGTTGAATCGAGAAGCGACATGCTTGAGCTTGGCCTTGCTGGTGTCGGCACAGGCGACCACCTTCGACCGGCTGCACTCGGAGAACACCCGGATGTGGTTCGGCCCCCAACGGCCGCAGCCGATCACCGCCAACCTCAGTTGCTCGCCTTCTCTGGTCATCATCCTCGCGCTCCTTGAACGGACGGGATTGCACAGACACGATCCTGGATATCGGATGCTCAGAAGGTCCGATCAAGGTCGCAAGTCCGCGTAATTGCGCTGGTTGCATGGCGTCCGATAAGAATCCGCACCGCAAGCCTGATGGATATCGCGATGACGGCGCTTCGCGAGCCTGGACCTGCTCTTCGGCGGCTCATGGAGTCAACGTGCGGGTCTGGTCGCTGGCCCGGAAGCGGAGAGCGAGGCAGGCCTGTCCAGAAAACGGATGTAGAACTTCGTGTTGCCCACCTGCTGCCAACCGGGCGCGAAGCCGCTCGTCAGGCCGAAGGGGCGTTCGTTGGGTTCCTGTCTGCGGGTCACGACTGCCTTCACACGCGCTTGTTCGGTGAAGACATCGAGCACCTGCGTCCTGGCAGAGTCGTCGCCCAGCCAAAAGCTCTCCCACGGCCGCAACTCGGCGGTGATCCGGATGCCCGCCAGCCTGGCCCAGTAGGACCAGCTTCTGACGGCCTGGCCGATGTGCCCGATCTGATCGCCCCGCTGAAGACCCGCCTTGGCCATTGCCTGTGCCGTGACCCAGTGGGGATTGGGCCTCGACTCCTTGCGGTTACGGGCATCGGTAAGGGCTTCCTTGCAGGCCGGCCAGGCGTTGTAGCCGGCCAGCAGCAGGACGCCGGCCAGCATTGCGACGGCGGCGCACCCGAGGACGCGGTTGGAGGTCTCGCATCGGGGCAACCCGACGGCCGGCAGAGTCGCCCCCAACAACATGAGCATGAATGGGCCGACATAGCGGGATTCGACGTGCACGAGCGCATAGGCCCCCAGGCCCGCAAGCGCGGGCAGCGCCAACCACCACATGGACATGAGGGCCCGCAACGTCCCTGCCCGCCGGCCGCGTGCGAGCAGCAGCAACAGCACCGGAAAGGTGATCAGACCCTGCTCGCGGCAGAAGAGGTCCACGTAGATCCCAAGCTGCTCTGAGAGAACGTGCCACTGCTGGTTCGCGTCAAAATGGGGCTTAACGCCATCGTGCCAGTATGACGGGTCATACCAGACCGGATAGGTGCCCCCCACGGGTTCGGCAAACTCGAATACGGCCGGCTTGTCGAGCAACTGCCGGACCGGGTGTATCGGCTTTCCGCAACCCGGGGGCGGGGCATCTCCCTGCCAGACGTCCCACGGATAGAATCCGTTCACCTGGGCGGCATAGTTCATCTTCCCGGCGTCACCCATGGTAAAACGTCCCTTGGCCTTTGTGAGCAGCCACGCCCACGGGCCTGCGAGGGCTGCGAACACCGCCAGCGTCAGCATCAGCCGCGGGATGATCCTCAGCCGCAGCGGCGAGGCCAGCAGGATCGTCACGGCGAACACGACGGCCATCGGCAACAGGATGGCCTTGGTGAGATAGCCAAGCCCCAGGGAAAGACCCAGCAGCAGGAACGTGCCCCAGCCGGCGGCACCACCGCGAATTCGCACCAGCAGTCCGGCATCGATGAACAGGAACGCTGCGACGTACATGTCCGGCGTCACGATGGCGATCGTGATCCAGTCCAGCAGAATCCACACGCATATTGCGTATCCGAGCAGGATCCACGCCCATTCGGGGAACACCGATTCGTCCGCTCGGCCGGTTGCTTGACGGCGCAGTTCGGCGTGCCGCCTCAGCCCCGTCCAGAAGTAGTGGAAGCATCCCAGTGTCAGGAGGTATCCCGCGAAATTCACGAGATGAGCGACGGCCGCTTCCCAATACGGCGTTGGCCGGGCGAGCGACAGAGCCACCGCCAGCAGCCATGAATACAGCGGGCTCCAGTAAGCGTTCGCGACAGCAGTCCACTGGCCGCTCTTGATCGCCGCGAGAAGGTCGAGGTTGCGCCAGGCATCGGCCAGGTCAAGGTAGGACATGCCGTCGGCGTTCATGGTGTGCCGTGCGGCCCACGTGTGAACCGCCCCCAGACCCGCCGCCAATAGCCAACAGAATACGATCAGGCACCGCCGTCGCCAGGGACTCATCGTACCCGACACTGCGGCCGCAGCCTGCTCGGGGATTGCACCGTTCGCAGTGATCATGTCGTCCCATAACATCGGATCATGCCGGCGACGAATCTTGCACGGCCCGAGAAATCTTGCACCCGCAACCGCGTCCCATAACAATGGCACCTCCGCGGTCGCGCGTCGAGTCGTATCCGGCTGATCGTCTGCCGGCCGCTCACAGGAGGTTGATATGTCCTTGCCGATGCCTGCGGATCAAGTCTTGTCCGTTCTTCGTCGCGGGGTGGTCATTCCGGCTCACCCCCTTGCCCTGACCGCTCAACGAAAGCTCGATGAGCGCCGGCAGCGGGCGCTGACCCGCTACTACCTGGCGGCGGGTGCGGGCGGCGTGGCCGTCGCTGTTCACACGACTCAGTTTGTGATCCGGGAACCGTCGGTGGGGCTTCTGCGGCCGGTGCTCGAACTGGCGGCGGCGGAGGTCGATCGTCACGCGCGGGCAGGCGGCGCAGCCGCGATCAGGATTGCCGGGATCTGCGGAGAGACGAAGCAGGCCGTGGCCGAGGCTCAACTTGCCCGGGAGTTGGATTACGACATCGGGATGGTGAGCCTGGCGGCCATGAAGGGGTGCTCGCTGGATGAGATGGTTCGGCACGCCCGGACCATTGCTGAGGTAATACCTGTCATGGGGTTCTATTTGCAGCCGGCGGTCGGCGGCCGCGTGCTGCCCTATGCCTTCTGGCGCCGCCTGGCCGAGATCGAGAACCTCGTGGCCATCAAAATCGCCCCGTTCAACCGCTACTGGACGCTCGACGTTGTCCGGGCCATCGCCGACAGCGGCCGTGCCGACCAGGTTGCCCTCTATACCGGCAACGATGACAACATCATCCCCGATCTGCTGACGCCCTGGCGGATCAACTGCGGTGGCCGTACGGTGACGCTGCGGATCGTCGGCGGGCTGCTCGGTCACTGGGCGGTCTGGACCCGCCGGGCGGTCGAGCAGTTGGAGGCCATCCATCGCCTGATCGACGACCAACCGGAGCCACCCGACACTCCTTACGCGGGCATGACCATCCGCGACTGGTTGCGATTGGGCGTTGAGATCACCGACACCAATGCCGCCTTCTTCGACGCGGCCAACGGTTTTGCCGGATGCATCGCTGGTTTGCACGAAATCCTCCGTCGACAGGGCCTTTTCGAGGGGCGCTGGTGTGTCGACCCCGCCGAAGATCTCTCGCCGGGACAGTCCGACGAGATCGATCGCGTCTGCCGGGCCTACCCGCATCTCAACGACGACGCTTTCGTGGCTGCTCATCGACACACGTGGCTGACATGAGGCCGGGTGCCCTGCGCACTGGCGTCTGTGGCTGTTTTCTGCTAGAATGTGTTTTGCCGGCGAAGTTAAGCGATTGTGTAACAACTCCGTGGCGGCAGAAAGGGCGGCGGTTGTGATTCAGATCACCAGCGGTGTAGGTATCAGCGAATGCGAGTTGAAATTCTCCTTCGACCGCAGCCCGGGTCCGGGCGGGCAGAACGTCAACAAGCTCAATACTCGCGTGACGCTGCATTTCGACGTGGATCGCAGCATGTCGCTGACCGCCTCGCAGCGGACCCTGGTTCGCCGTGCCCTCGCCAGCCGCATCGGACAGGACGGGATACTGCGCGTCATCTCCTGCAAGGAGCGCACGCAACTCAGCAACCGGCGGGCAGCCATCAATCGTCTGGTTGAACTGCTCAGCGGTGCCCTCGATACCCCCAAGCCCCGGCGCAAGACGTCGGTTCCCGCTTCGTCCCAAAGACAGCGCCTGAACGGCAAAGTCCGCCGGGGTGAACTCAAGCGCTCCCGCGCGGCCAGGATCGCCGTCGGCGAAGACTGAGGAGGCACACGGGGAATTGCCGGTACCCGGGGTGGCATGGCCGGGCCCCGGCTTGCCGCGGCGCCGCCATGTGTGCTTCAGCTTCTCACTCGTCCGTCACACAACTGTCGTAGAAGTCCACGAAATTCTCGCGCTTGTCGCCACCGAGCATCTTCATCGCCGATCGCGGGTGCTGGTTGAGTTGGCCGGTGATGTTGTAGGGCACCAGCGGCCCCCACTCCATGGTCTTGCGCATTGGCTCGACGTAGTCCTGCAGCAGCTTGAGGATGGGCCGCAGCCTGAACTTCGGGTTTCGCAGGAAGCCGATGAGCAGTTCCATCGGGCAGTTGCCGGCGCCGCGGCCAAGGCCGCCCATGGTCGCGTCGATGCGGTTGGCCCCGTGGATGATGGCCTCAATGGTGTTGGCGAAGGCGAGCTGCTGGTTGTTGTGGGCGTGGATGCCGACCTCCTTGCTCGTTCCGTTGATGTAGGTCTTGTACTTCTTGACCAGGATCTCAATCTGCTCGGAGTAGAGGCTGCCGAAGCTGTCCACGACGACGATGGTGGAAGCGGGCGTGGTGGCCAGCACCTCCAGTGCCTGGTCCAGCGCCGGCTCCTGCACGGTCGAGACGGCCATGAGGTTGCAGGTCACCTCGTAGCCCTTGTCGTAGGCGTCGTTGATCATCGCCACCGCCGTGGGGATCTGGTGAACGTAGGTGGCGACGCGGATGACGTCGATGACGCTCTGGCTCTTGGGCCCGATGTCCTCGCGGTAATCGCTCTTGTCGGCGTCCGCCATGACGGTGAGCTTGAGGTCGGTGTCGTTGTCCCCCACGATCCGCCGGATGTCGTCCTCGTCGCAATACTTCCAGGCGCCGAAGCTGTCACGGGCGAAGAGCCTCTTGGATGCCTTGTAGCCGATCTCCATGTAATCGATCCCGGCATCCACGCAGGTCTGGTAAACCGCTTTGACGAACTTCTCATCCCATTGGTGATCGTTCATCAGGCCCCCGTCGCGGATAGTGCAGTCGAGGACCTTCAACTCCGGCCGATAGGTAATCCACGGTGCTTTCACAACACTTGCTCCTTCAAGAACTCACAGCCCAACAATCATCGAACCAGCGGCCACACCAGTCAACGGTATGGCATTTATTAGCCATCTCGCGGCCCTGCTCTTGGCCGTGTTTCGGAGGCGCTATTGTCATTACGGTGCCCGACCGATAGACTGATAATCCGATCCTGGGGGCGTAGCTCAGCTGGGAGAGCGTCGCGTTCGCAATGCGAAGGTCGTGGGTCCGAATCCCATCGCCTCCAATCACGATAAGCCCTTTTCACCACGCAACTTAATTAGACTGACCAGATGTGGCCAGATGGATAAGTCTGTTCGGCCCAGATGCCATGCCTGGTCGCGCGGCTGCGCGGAATCCACTCGGCGTCCGATAACCATGCCGGACAACTGAATCCCGTCGCCCCGCTTCGTCTGGCCGAGAACTCAGGGCCAGTCGGCTACCCCGGGCCGAGAGCTCGCAGCTTCTGAATGATCCCTGGCAGGATCTCCAGCACCCGGTCGATTTCCGCCTCGGTTGTGAACCGGGAGAGGCTGAAGCGGATCGAGCCGTGGACGATGCGGTGGTCGATGCCCATGGCGGTCAGGACGTGCGAGGGTTCGAGCGAGCCGCTGCTGCAGGCCGAGCCGCTGGAGGCGCAGATCCCGTGATTGCTCAGCAGCATCAGGATGGCCTCGGCCTGAAGTGCTTCGAAGCCAATACTGCTCGTATTGGGAAGCCGACTCGCTCGGTCGCCGTTGACCCGGGCGATGGCGATGCGTTGGCAGACGCCCTCCTCCAGTCGGTCTCGCAGCAGACGGATGCGGTCGCTCCGTTCCGCGAAGTGCTCCATCGCCAACCCGATCGCCGCACCGGCGCCAACGATCCCGGCCACGTTCTCGGTGCCCGCGCGCAGATCGTGTTCCTGGTGCCCGCCGAGTATCTGTGAACGCAGCCGCGTGCTCCTCCGCAGGTACAGGATGCCCACGCCTTTGGGGCCGTGGATTTTGTGTGCCGAGGCGGTCAGGAGATCGACGGGCGTGCCGGCCAGATCCAGCGGCGATCGTCCGGACGCGTGCATCAGCTTGCCGGTGGTCTGCACGGCGTCGACGTGCAACGGGATGCCCCGCGCGGCGGTGATTTGGGCCACCTTCTCGATCGGGAAGATGACGCCGGTCTCGTTGTTGGCGTGCATGATACTGACCAGCGCGGTCTGATCGCTCAGGGCGGCCTCAACCGCGGCCGGATCGAGGTTGCCGAGCGGGTCGACGCCGAGATACGTGACTCGATAACCCTCGCGTTCGAGCTGCTGCATCGGCCGGAGGATGGAGTCATGTTCAACGGCCGTGCTGACAATGTGGCGTTTCTCAGGCCTGGTCGCCAGCACTCCCCGGATCGCCAGGTTGTTCGCCTCGGTCCCGCCGCCGGTGAAGATGATCTGCGAGGCGCGGGCCCCGAGTGCGGCCGCAACCTGCTCGCGGGCGTTCTCGACGGCGTGCCGGGCCTGCTGGCCGAAGTGGTGCACGCTGGACGGGTTGGCGTACTGCTCTCCCAGCCATGGAAGCATCGCCTCAACCACGTTGGGGTCTGCCCGGGTGGTCGCATTGTTATCGAGGTAGATCAATTGCATGCTCGGAGCCCGCTGGGGTTCGGGCCGAATGATCGGCGGGGAGACTATTCTTCATCCTCGCCCGCCGGAGCGCCCGGGCCGGCCCTTAATGTGCCATCCTCGGCCACCTGGAGGTGCTGGATCTTCATCTCCGCATCGGCCAGAACGGCGCGACAGCGGCGCAGCAGTTTCACACCCTTCTCGTACTCGGCGATCGAGTCCTGCAGGCCGATCTTGCCCTGTTCGATGGCGGTCACGATCGACTCAAGCTGAGCCAGAGCCTGCTCAAAGGTCAACTCATCGGGTGATGGTCCGTTCTTTTCAGGTTGCTTGCCGCTGGGCATCGTCGTTCTTCCCGGATCGCAGAGTTTCTCAGCCACATTCTACGCTGAAGCGCCGGGCTTGGCCATGGACACGGACTTGCGAGGCGGGCACAATGCCTCGCGGCGGCTCGGAGGAGCCATTGCGGCGCCCGTCTGGAGCCGCGAGTGGGGAGGTCTGACGGTGACGGCCATAGCTTCTGCGGTGATGATTCTTCTTGCCGGGGACAGCCTGGACAACTGGATCGTTCTGTCCGGCCAGTGGGCGGCTCGCGACGGGGTCATGACCTGCCTGTCCGGCCCGGCTTCCATTCGCTCGACGTACGAGTCGGACGAATTCGTGCTTCGATTTGAGTACCGCAGGGCCGGCAAGGGGAGAAACCTCCTCGCGGTTCACTCCAAAATGACCACCGGCGGCCCGACCGTGCGGTTGGACCCGTCGCGGGTTCTCGCCGCCGATGCCGATCCCGGCCAGGTGGCAACCCCACCTGAAGACGCCTGGATACCCGTCACCGTTGAAGTGATCCATGGCCAGGTCCGCGCGGTCTCAGGGCCGACAAGCGGTCCGGGACCGCAGTCCGGGAGCCGCGCCCAGCCTGTCATCCTCGCGGTCCCACCCGGATCACGGGGCTTCCTGCGCTTCGAGGCCACGCAACCCGGGCTGGAGATTCGCAACGTCCGGGTTGAGGAGCCGGGCTTTCGCAGGCTGTTCGACGACCACTCGCTGGCCGGTTGGGACATCGTCCGTCCAGGCAACCCGAACAACCCGGGCTGGTCGAACGAAAAGGGGACCGTTCGTTGTCGAGGCGCGGGCAGCGGCTGGCTCAGGACCCTGGAGAGCTACGACAATTGCGTCTTGAGGATCGAGTACCAGCTCCCCATTGGGGGGAACAGCGGGATCTTCGTCCGCGCGCCCCTGGAAGGGAGAGTCAGCCGGATCGGCCTGGAGATCCAGTTGCTCGATGATGCCGCCTTTCGCGGGCGATTCCGGCCGGCTCAGTTCACCGGGTCCGTTTATGATGGCATCACCCCACAGGTCCAAGTGCCCGCGCCGGCCAACCGGTGGAATGCCATCGAGGTGACACTTGACGGCCAGCACATCCGGACCGTGTTGAACGGTATCCAGCTTTACGACACCAGCCTCGATGAGGTGGCCGGCGATGTGAATCACGACAAACGGCCGCTGTCCACCCGGCGTTTGACGGGCTTCATCGGCCTGCAGGAACACTCGACCCCGGTCCGCTTTCGGCACGTCCGTCTCCGGGAGCTGAAGGGTCGGATGTAACTGCTTGCAAACAAGTTACTTGCGACTCTTTCGGCGTGCCGAAGGCGTTGCCGCAAGGCCGGCGGCACGCCGTCGCGGGCGGGTCCATGGCACTCTGGGCGGGTGCCACTGGCAGTCTCTATCCCGAGCACAGGTCGAGGGGCTTGTCTGCCAGTGCCTTCTGCGACGCTGGCCAACACGGACCTGCCTCGCCGCGGCGGGCGGACAAGTCGCCCGCGGCACACAGAAAGCATCCTCGCCGATTCGGGCATGGACCCGGGCGGATCGATTCTTGAGAAGCGGATTTGTAATCCCGGGGCCGGCCGGTACAATACGGGGCTCGTGATTTGGTACGGCAACGGCGGCGAGGTGTCAGATGTCACGCGTATGCTACTTTACCGGTAAGCGGACCAGGAGCGGTCGTCAGTATACAAAGCGCGGTAAAGCGAAGTACCTGGGCGGTGTCGGCCGCAAGGTAACCAGCAAGACCAAGCGCAAGTTCAAGCCCAACGTCCAGAAGGTCCGCGCCATCATCGATGGCAAGCCGGTTCGCGTCATGGTCAGCACCAAGGCCATTCGCGACGGCAAGGTGGCCAAGCCCTACAAGCGGGTCTACAAGCCGGAGGCAGAGAAAGCCCAGGCCTGATCGTCGCAGCCAGCCGATGCGTCTATCCTCACCGCACTTTCCGAGCCCGCGCCTGTCGCCGGGGTCAAACCAACGGTTGTCCGCCGATAGCCTTGCAGCATCGCCGATTCAAGACTACACATCGCTGACTGTGCAGAGGCGCTCTATGCGGTGCCGACGGTCAGCAGCAACGGGAACCAGAAGTTGATCTTGCGACGACGGATGTCGCGGAAGCCGGCGGTTTCGAAGTAGGCGTGGATGGTTGACCACGGCGCGTGGTACACGTGCTGCTCGACTCTGCCGATGATCACGTCGTACGTAATCCAGCCGACGATATTGTCCCGGAAGCCGTCGATGAGCATGAACTGCCCGTTCGGTCGCAGGACGCGTCGAACCTCGGTGACGACATTCTGCTGGTGCGGGTAGTGGTGGAACGAGTTGCTGCACGTGACGAAATCGAACGAGCCGGCCTCGAACGGCAGGTGCTCGCTGTCGCCGGTCACGAAGCGGACGCGATCCGCCAGATGGCTCTCGCGGGCCTTGGCTGTCGCGACCTGGCACATGGCCGGCGAGTAGTCCAGCCCGACGATTTCGGCGGGAAGGGGCGTGGCCGCCAGCATCCCCGCGAACGTCCCTGTGCCGCAGCCGACGTCCAGGAGGCGGAACGGCTCCGGGCGGTCGCCGCGGCACCGTTGCAGCTCCTCGAGGAAGGCAAGGTACGACGGCCGGAACATGAACCGGTTGAGCAGCGAGCGGTCGTAGGTGCCGGCCCAGGCCTCGAATTCCTGCTTGGCCTGGGATCGCATTCTGTGAGCATGACGCATGTCATGAGCTTAATCGGCGCGAAAACCTCTGGCAATGCAGGTCTTGTGACATCCCGGAGTGCGGGCGATCCGAGCGTGCGGGCGGCGGCGCCCGGCGTTGACACCCCACGTCTGGTGCCCGACAATCGCCGTCTGTTCCACCCGAAGGGAGCCCGCAAGCAGAATGCCGAAACGCAATCTCGTCTGGATCGCCGTCGGTGCCGTTCTCGCCGTGTTGCTCTGGAAGGTCCCGGAAGCCCTGATTCGCCGGGACGCCTTGTACGAGCAGTTCGGCCCGCTGACCGACATCAGCCTTCAGATCCACAAGAACTACGTGAAGGAGGTTTCCTCGGAGGTCCTGCTCCGCGGGGCCATCGACGGCATGATGCAGGAACTGGATCCGTACAGCCGCTACTTCGACGCGGCGGAGTACGAACAGTTCAGCAAGCGCACGGAAGGGCAGTTCTACGGCATCGGCGTGGAGGTGGACCAGCTTGTGACCGGCGAGCTGGTGATTGTCAGCCCGATCGAGGGGAGTCCGGCTTTCCTGGCGGGCCTGCGGACCGACGACCGGATCATCATGATCGACAATGTCAAAACGGTGGACATCTCGGCCGAGAAAGCCGTCGAGATGATCAAGGGGAAGCCGGACACCTCGGTGCGGCTCGCGATTTTCAGGCCGTCCACGACCGAGCACTTCGAGAAGACCATCGAGCGCAAGCTGATCATGGTGCCCACGGTTCGCGGCTGGGCCCACACCGTCCAATGGGAATGGGATTACGTGATCGATCCGGAGAACCGGATCGGCTATGTGCGTATTCTCAATTTCGAGCGCAACACCGCCCTGCAACTCGACGCCGTTGTTCGCAGGCTGCTGATCGATGAGCAGATGAAGGGGCTGGTCGTCGACGTTCGGGACAATCCCGGCGGCCTGCTGGATGTGGCCGTTCGCGTGGCCGACCATTTCCTGGACGAGGGCCTGATCGTCAGCACGAAAGGCCGAAACACGCCGGAGCAGCCGTACCCGGCGACGCGAGGCGACACCTATCCCGCGTATCTGCGGGTGGCCATGCTGGTCAACGGCGGCTCGGCCAGCGCGTCCGAGATCGTCGCCGGGGCCCTGAAGGATCACAAGCGGGCGGTGATCGTGGGCGAAAAGACCTTCGGCAAGGGCAGCGTGCAGACCATGTTCGAGGTCGAAAACCACCAGGGACGGCTGAAACTGACCACCGGCTACTACTACCTGCCCAACGGCGAGCTGATCCACGAGCGGGGCATCATGCCCGACAAAGAGGTGGTGTTGACGCCGGCCGAGCGGGCCGCCCTGCTGGAATCGCAGATGCGGGTGTACTCCACGTCGAGAAAGGCCTCCACGCGACCGTCATCGGCAAGCGCGCCCGCCTCCGCCGCGGCTGCGACGACCTCTTCGCCTGCGCCCGGCGACAAAGTCGCGGTGATCATCGACCGGCAGCTTCAGGCCGCGCTCGACGTTCTTCGCGCGGAACTCCGGCAGGCCTCTGAGACGGCCCCGCCCGGATAGCGCCAGGTACACCGCCGATGGAAAAGGATCCGAGACGAGTCGCGCGACTTGCCGAACAGGTCAAGGATGAGAACTGGAAGCTGCGGAGTTTCCTGAAGAGGCTCAGTCTTCGCCGGCAGCGGCAAGTCGACCACATCGCCGAGGAACTCGGTCGCGACGCCGAATCGCAGATCGACTGTCGCACGTGCGGGGCCTGCTGTCGGGACAACGTGATACCGGTGAACGAGGAGGAAATCGCGCGACTGGCCCGGAGGCTGGGTGTGCCCGCGTCCGAAGCGCGGGAGCGGTGGATTGCCCACGACGAGGCGGACGGCGATCACATCGACGCCCGGCCGTGCCCGTTCCTGAACGGCAACCTGTGTACGGTTTACGAGGATCGGCCGGATTGCTGCCGCGGTTATCCCTACATCGGCGGCGAGATCGCCGCGCGCATGGTCGGGATCATCGAACGCGCCGGCACCTGCCCGATCATCTACGAGATGCTCGAACGGCTCAAGGATGCGATCGGGTTCCGGCGGTACCGGTGAAGGCCGGAGTGGTGCCGACCCGGCGACGACACGGCTTCTACTTGGCGGAGCAATGCGGGTCCTGCTTGCCGACTGATCTGCTGGCGGTCTGCGGCAACTACATCGTGTCGCCGTGGCGCGCGCCTTCGTCGGCACTTCATTCCGCCCGCTTGCTTTTCCTATTCGTCATCGAGAGCCCACCCATCCAGCTTCGCTTGGATGGATGGGCCACCCTGCCAAAGGACCGTGATAAACCGCGCGACTCTCAGAACTTATGAATGAGCCGCGGTTGCGGACCTTGACGATGTACATCACAGACCCTTGCGGGGGAGCACACGCGGCATGCTTGTTGCTTCCAGTCCCAGTATGCTATTATTTGTGGTTGCGGATGGCTCTCGGCTCAGGATGGAGCCCAGGCAGGTCAGGCCAAGAGGGCGGGTGTGTCATGGTCCTTCAAATCGTGCTTTCTCCGGAGATCGAAGACAGGCTTCGTGAGCGGGCAAAGGCCAGCGGGCAGGATCCCGCAGGTTTCGTGGAGCATCTGGTGGAGGCAGAACTTGCCTCCAATGAGGCAGCCTCCACCGCGCCAAGCGTCTCATCGAAAGAGCGCATTGACCAGCTCAACGCCTGGGCAGCCATGAACCCAGTGCTGCCGTATGAAGCGGACGACAGCCGAGAAGCCATTTACGAGGGCAGGAGCGAATGAGGGTGTTGGTTGATACGAACGTGCTTGCCCGCATCGCTCAGCCGGCCCATCACCAACATGAGACAAACGGCAGTCGTGTTCATTCCTGGCGGGCGCTTGCCAGATAGTGCTCGATATCCTGTCGGACTTCCGGCACCAGGTAGCGGTCGTTGAGTTCGGGCATGCCGGCCATGGCCGCGACCGTGCGGTCGTAGCGGGTGGCCAGGTCGGCCCCGGTGTCCACGAAGAGGATTGTTTTGCCCTTCAGGCGGCATAATCCGCCGCCTTCGCCCCCCATGGGCTCGGCTCTCACGTCAACGCCAATCTCCTCGGCCAGGGTCAACAGCGATTCCAGGCGTCCTGCCAGGTCCATCTTACACCTTCAAGTCATTTCGACGGCCATGCCGATATCTCTACTACTCGCTTCCCCGCGAGGACGAGGAAGGAATGGCTCTGGAGCGTTCGAAAGCCCCTGCTCGCACTCCACCGGCCAGGGAGGGGCTCGCACCGCCTCCGCAACCGGCTGCCCCAGCCATCCTTGCGCGCCCCGCTTCCGACGTCAGCACTTTAGCCAAGGATGGCTACGCCTTACAAGCCCAAATTGACGAGCTGGCCCGACAGTTCGACAGGATGCAGGAACAACTGCGGCAATCGCAGAAGCTGGCCAGCCTGGGGACCACGGCGGCCATGATCGCCCACGAATTCAACAACCTGTTTACCCCGGTGGTGGCCTACGCCCAGCAGGCCCTCGACACCGGCGATGTCGAGTTGATGAAGACCGCCCTGACAAAAACGCTCGACCGGACCACGGCCATGCGCCAGATGGCCGACCGGGTCATCGGGCTGGCACGCCAGCCGGCCGGCGGAATCCGGGCCATCAACGTCCGTCAGTTGGCCGAGAACGCCGTCGGCTGCCTGTGCCGCGACCCGGCCAAGGACAACATCACCGTCAACCTGCAGATCGACCCCGGTCTGGCGGTGCGGGCCAACGAAAACCAGTTGCTGCAGGTGATGTTCAACCTGGTGGTCAACGCCCGCCAGGCGATGCTCGGACGGCGCGGACGATTGACGATCGATGCGGCCCCGGCCGGCGAAGAGCACGTCGAGATCAACGTCCGCGACACCGGCTGCGGCATTTCCGCTGAAAACATGTCGCACATTTTCGAGCCGTTCTTCTCCACCAAGCACGATGCCGACAAACCTGACCGCCGCGGCCTGGGCCTCGGCCTGTCCATCTCCCGCGGCATTATCGAGGACCTCGGAGGCACGATTACCGTCTCCAGCGAGGTCAACGTCGGCACGACGTTCACCATCCGTCTGCCCAAGGCGGAGTGAGGGTTCGGGGTTCAGGGTTCAGCAAACGATACTGCTATATAGAAGTAGATGGAGATGACGGCGGACAGGGCCGAGTCGGGTTCTCGGGCCTTGCCGGGCGCCGCCATCCGACATCGCGTCGCACGGCGGCGTCCGCTTGGCCGACAAACGCATCACTTCTTCTCCGCAGCCGCTTTTCGAGCGGCTTCGAGTCGCTCCTTGACCGTGGCATCCTTGGGATCAGCCTTGGCCAATTGCTCGAAGTACTTGATCGACTTGTCGTACTCCTTGCGTTCGAAGTAGGTTTCGGCCAGTCCCCACGTGGCGGCGTTCGGGCCGGGCGCGATTTCCAGCATTTTCTCCCACAGGGCGATCGCTTCATCCACCTTGCCCTCGGCCTTGAGGCACCGGGCCATGCCGTTCATTGCCCCGACGTGCCTGGGCTCCAGTTTGAGGCAGATCTCGAAGTGCTTTTTGGCTTCGGCGGATTTGCCCCGGTTGACCAGGCAGAATCCCAGGCCGTTATGCGCGTTCACCTCGTTCGGATTCGCCTTGAGGGCCTTCTCGAACTCGGCGGCGGCCCGATTCATGTCGCCCTGGTTGAAGAACAGCCAGCCGCGTTTCGATTCGGCCGACTGAGCCTTCGGGTCCGGGGGCTCGATGATCTGTTTCAGTTCGGGATCCAGCTTGCCGGCCTTGGCGGCTGCCAGCATCTTCTTTGCCGTCTCATCGTTCGGCTGAGCCTTAGCCGATTTCTCAGCCCATGGCGTCGCCTTGTCGAATTTGCCCTGGAGCAGATAGAGCCGGGTCAGACCGAACCAGGCGGCGGAGGCGTTCAGCCCGGCCGCCTTGAGCAACGGGGCCTCCGCCTTGTCGTACTGCCGCTGGGCGAGGTAGGCCTGTCCGAGGCCGTTGAGCGCGGCCGGATGCTCGGGATCCAACTTCGTGCATCTGGCAAATGCCTCTTCCGCCTCAGCGGAGCCGCCCTGGTTGAAACGGCTCCAGCCCAGTCCGTTCCAGGCGTTGGCGGACTCCGGGTCGAGCTGGACCGCCTTGTCAAACGCTTCCTCGGCCTCGGCGTAGTTCTGCTGATTCCAGAGCTTCCATGCCTTTGTGCTCAACGCGGCGGCCCTGTTGATGTTCGCATCCTTGCTCCCGGCGGGCCTGGTTCCCGGCCCGGCCGTCATCAGAGTGATCACTATGCCTGTCAGTGCGATAAACATGATAATACCTCCGATCCACCACCAGCGGTGCCGGCGGTGTCGTTCGTCTCTTTGCAGCGATGCGATCAGCCGCTCGTCGGTCTGCAGCATCGCCTGGCTCAGCCGCGCATCCTCGTCGGTCGTCACCGACTCGGCGCGCGGACCGTGCGCGACATCCACTTCACGTTTGGTTCCCATGGGTCTTCACCGGTCCTGTTTCAAGCGCTTCTATATCCCCTTGATCAGGCGGGCCGCCTCCTCTGCGGTCATTTTGCCGGCATCCACCGCATCCAGAATCGTTCCCTCGATCCGGCGAGTCTTGGCGATCTCGGTCCGCAAGGCCTCGATGACCTTATCCAACCGTGACCGGACTGTCGGATACGAGACGCCCGTCTGTTCGGCAATCTCTTTGAGGCTGCCGCCGGCCAGCACGAACATCTCGATGAACCGCTGGTGCTCGACCGGCAGGTTGGCCAGCCGCTGCATGGGAAACGGCGCCTCGATCCGAACGCCACACTGGTGGCAGGTCATCCCTGTCACGGTCATAGGACCGTGGCAGTAGGGACAGTCGTTTCCGATAAGCGCGTCTGGCATATAGGCCTTATCTTTTGTTATCTAGCATAACCCCAGAACTAACAAAAGTCAAAAAGAAAACCGAAAAAAATGAGTTTTATCAACTTTTCGGCGGTCTGGCCGGGTGGTTATACTGGGGAGCGGCCAGGACCCCCGGCTCGACAGGGGCTCATGCGGTAGTCGAGCCTGCGGACATCTGAGCCAGGGAGCCAAAGAACCGTGGATCGGAACCAGATGAACGGGGAGCCGGCGACCGAGCTTGAGGGTAAGCCCTCAGACCTGCCGGAGCTTCTGGCCGGTATCCTCGAGGACGCCGTGCAGGAGGGAGCGACCGACATACACATCGATACGTGGGGACACCGAGGGGCCCTGCGACTCCGTATAGATGGTGTGATACACGAGAGGGAGCCGCTGGACCTCGAACAGGCTGGACGTCTTCTGAACCAGCTCAAGATCTCGGCGAACCTCGACTTTGAAGCGACCACGCGGCCTCAGGAAGGGCAATTCCGCTGGAGAGACAAGGGACGAGTGCGCGACGTGAGGGTCACGTTGATACCCGAGGCACCGAACAACGAGGCCGCTCATCTTCGCCTGCTCACTGTGCCGGAGGACTGGAAGCACCCCGAGCACCTCGGTTTTCGGGCGGAGCAACTGGCCCTGGTCCGGCACGTGATGCAGTGGCCTCACGGCCTGGTGCTGGTCGGAGGTCCGACCGGATCGGGGAAGACGACCACGCTCTACGCGTTGACTGATTTGGAGGATCTGCGCGGACAAATCGCGGTAGCGATCGAAGACCCCATTGAGTTTGACCTGCCTTACGTCAGACAACTGCAGGTCGACGAGAAGCGCGGAATCACCATGACGGAGGGCTTGCGCACCTTGCTGCGGATGGACGCGGACGTGCTGATGGTGGGTGAGATCCGCGACACGGAATCTGCGATCGTCGCGGCCCAGGCGGCTTTGGCCGGCCGGCTTGTCCTGGCGACAATTCACGCTCGCGACGCGGCGGGGGCGGTCTCCACCATGCGATACTTGGGCGTTCCATCCTACGCGTTGGCCTCCTCGATGCGCATGGTCCTCGCCCAGAACCTGGTACGCAAACTGTGTGACTACTGTGCCCGCGAGCGATTGCCGGAGGAATCCGAGCGAAAGCTGTTTGAGTCGGCCCAGTTGCCTGTGCCGGCGAACGTTCGCGTCGAGAGGGGCTGCGACCGCTGCGGGCGATCCGGTTTTCACGGCCGCACAGGTGTGTTCGAACTGGCCGTGTTCGATGATACCCGTGCCCCGTGGCTCGCCGAGGGCATGGATGAGCATGTGCTCCGTCAACAACTGAGGCAGGAAGGTGTGCAGTCATTGCGCGTTGAAGTCCTGCAACGTGTGTCGGCCGGCGTCACTTCGCTCCGAGAGGCGGCTCGGGTCGTCGGGATTGATTGGAGGGAAGCCCCGACCCGGTAGTGGATGGTCGATCTCAGGGGTTTGTGCGACAGCCTGTTCCCTGAGAACTCGCATGGAAGGCATCCGCTCCTCGGTCTCAGTCGTCACCGGTTTGTGCCGCCGACCATTGGCCGAAGACCACGCTCCTGACGGTCATCTTCTGCTTGCGAGGGTCCCACTCGAGTTCCACCAGGTTAGCAGGCCCGCCGCTGGTCGAGGACCACGGATCCGCTTGTCCGAACAGCAGCGTCGCCGGGTTGATCGAAGCCATCGTTACCGCCTCAATCAGGGAGACACCGCCGTCAACGATTGCCCTTGTCAGCACCGTGCTCATTTCCGCCGATGAGCCGGCCTGGAAAGGCGTGCCGGGCAGAATCACCCGGCCGTCGGGCAGGCGCTCGACTTCGGTGTCACCGAGGTGATAGCGACCTGGGGGCATTCCGGCCGCGGCGACGGCGTCGGTGACCAGCACGCAGCGAGCAGGCGTCTTGGCCCGAAGCATACACCTCACGGTAACGGCCGGAAGGTGATGGCCATCGGTGATCAGGCTGGCCCACAGGCGATCCTCGCCCAACTGACGCCAGATGACGTTGTCCAGTCGCGGCATCATCGCGTCGGAGCCATTGCCCAGGTGGGTGGTCATCGCGGCTCCGGCCCGGATCGCCCTCTCCAGGTCGGCCGTTTCAGCCCGATGGTGGCCCAGGGCCACCACCACGCCCATGGCTCGGGCGTGGGTGATGAGTTGCACGGCGCCGGGTTGCTCAGGGGCCAGCGTGAGCACGGCGATTCGCCCGCGGGCGGCGTGGTAGAGCCGTTCGAAATCGGCGATGCTTGGCTGGCGGACGTGCTCGCGGGGATGTGCCCCGCGGGGTCCGTCCTCGGGATGGATGAACGGGCCCTCGACGTGGACTCCCGGGCACATGGCCGCGACCTGCTCGTCATGATCGATCGCCTCGGCAATCACCGACAGTTGCCGGCACATCACCGCCAGGTCGGCGGTCACGATCGTCGGCAGAAACCGGGTCACGCCGGTGGCCAGGATCTTGCGGGCAATGTGCTTGACGTCGTCGACTGAGACGCGAGGATCGGTGAAGCCCCGGCCCGCGAAGCCGTTGACCTGGAGATCGAGGAAGCCGGGTACGATCCAGCGCTCAATGCCCTCCGGCGCGTCGGCCTCACTCAGCGGTTCGATCGCGGCGATGCGACCCTGATCGATGCGTACGGTCACCACCTGGCCGTTCGAGTAGTATCGTCCCTTCAAAACCAGCTCGCTGGTCGTCATCATCCTGTTCACCAGTTTTCCACCCTTTGCGCAGCAGGAGTCGGTCACAGTTGCCTGTTTCGGCCACCCGATTCCAGGCGACTTGTCACGTTCCCGTGCTGCAACAGTACAGTGAACACCGCAGGCTATCAAGAAGTAGGTATCGAGCCCCCGGCCGGATATACTGTGAGTCTGTGCTTTGCCGTGCCCATGCGGACGAGCGGTGTTGACTGGACCGGCCGAGAGTCGAGGGGGCGTCCATGAAGAGGAATGGGCGACGAATCGCTGCGGTGGTGCTCGTCTTTGTCGCCATGGTGGGCGCGATCAGCTATCTCAATTGGCTGACCAGCCCGCGGGAGTTTCGGGGGAGGTTGCGCTACGAGCCGAAGTTGGTGGGAACCCCGGAGGATCCACCCCCCTTGGCGTACCTGGTTACGGAGACCGGAACATACGAGTTGCACGTACCTCGCGAGATGAGGGATTCCAAGCTGCTTGCCGATCTGAAGAGCATGAACGGGAAGAAGGTCATTGTCGTGGGGAAGTGGACGGTCCGGCGAACCCTGGCGAAGAAGCATCGGGCGATTCGCATTGACGAGTTGAGGTTGCAGCAATGAACGGGGCGCAATTTGCTCTCCGCCATGCAGTTGTCTTGTGCGTCCGACGTGCCATTGACTGCGTGCCCCGAAGGGGCATAGGTATGTAGCCAGGGGCGCGAGCCCCTGGTACGAATATGGCCAGAAGGGATCAGCCCCGAAGGGGCGACGGAGGGCCTGTTCTGTTCAGGAGCGTCTGTCGTGCCGCTGGGTGTTTTATGCCGGCGGACAACACGGAGCAACGAGCCAGTGGACGTATTGGGCGTGACATTCGATGAGGTTCGGGCGGGCGTTGGCGGGCGGGCGCACGAGGTCAAAGCGTTGCGCGCCGAATATCGTGCGGCCCTGGCCGGGCGGAGTAGCGAGCGCATGCATGCCGACCTGTTGCCTGTCGTCCGGTGCCTCGAAGATGGCGACCTGACTAAGTTCATCCAGCGAACGCACGACGGCCTGGAGATCGAGAGCGTCATGGTCCCCATGCGGCGGCACGGCCGTGAGTGGAAGTCGCTGTGCGTGTCATCCCAGGTGGGCTGCGCGCGGGGCTGCGTGTTCTGCGAGACCGGGCAGATGGGGCTGGTGCGGAACCTGAGCCCCTCTGAGATCGTCGGGCAGGTTGTCGCCGTGAAAGCCCACTTCAGCCGGCAAGTCCGCAACATCGTTTTCATGGGCATGGGCGAGCCGTTCGACAACTTCGACAACGTGATCCAGGCCGTCCGGGTGTTGAATGACCCGGCGGGCCTGTCGATCTCCTGCGAGCGAATCGCGATTTCGACCGTCGGGCGGACAGAGGGCATCCGGCGGCTCGCCGACCTCGGCTGGCGGCGGATCAATCTGGCGATCTCTCTCAATGCCCCTAACGACGAGATCCGCTCGCGGATCATGCCGGTCAACCGCCTGGAACCGATGGACAAGCTGCGCGAGGCCCTGCTGGCCTATCCGCTTCGCAAGTGCCAGTTCTTCATGATCGAGTATGTGCTGATCCCCGGGGTGAACGACCAACACGAACACGCCCTCGAACTGGCCGAGTACCTGCGCCCGCTCAAATGCGTGGTCAACGTGATCCCGTACAATCCGCGTCACGAGTCGCCCTGGCCGGCCCCCGACGAGCAGACCGTCAAGCAGTTCATCGCCTGGCTCAAGGAGCAGCGGCAGGTGGTCAAGCGCCGCCTCACCAAGGGCCGTGAGAACATGGCCGCGTGCGGGCAACTCGGGAATCGGGAGATTGTGCGTTGCCGCACACCCGCCGCGCCGCTGGCTCCTCGTGTCGACGCCGTCGGCGGTTGAGATGGCACGTGAGAGGCCGCGGAATCCGGCGATGGGGCATAGTCGGCGTCGCTCCAGCGACCAAGACCTGCCGTGCTCCTATCCTGACGCACCTTGACAGAATACTCTTGCCCATATCGCTGCCCCCAGGAACAGGTAGACTCGGTCCGTCTCCGCGCCCGCCAGTTCATCTTTTACGTCCGGCTGAAACAACGGACTGGACTCCTGCGGTGGATGTGATGCGAAATAGGCGCTGTCGCCACTGTGACTGCTGAAAGCGACCCACTGGGCATCCCTCGGGTTCAACAGGAATCGGATAATGCGTCCGTTGGCAAGGGCAATGGTCCCAAAACAGTCAGAAACCTGACGAGAAGACGGGCCTATGATGGGCATCCTGAGCGTTCCCCAAAACCTGTCTTCACGCCACAGAGTAGCTGGTCCCCAATACAACACTCTCAGTCGCCTGCTGTAATGAATCGAGCCGATGGGCTTCCCGTTTCGTTGCCAGTTCAAGCAACTCGCGCAGCGGGTGAGCACAAGCTTCTGATCGGCCAAACGTATTTCACCGAACTCGTGACCGTGGAGGACTCCCCAGCAGGCAATGGCCGCAAGTCCGGCCGGGAGCATTCGGCCGTCCACTTTTCGCCACAGACTACACACCATCCTTCGGCATAGTGGAGAATGCTGCCAAGTCCCATGACCCCTGTAGAACGAGGACAAGTCCGCTGCTGCGAGGGGAGGCTGGGCCCCGAGGGGAATCTCATAGGTGTTCAAGGACTGTTGAACCCATTGTCTCATGTGGCTGCACGCCCTGACACCTGTTACGTTCCCCGGCGGTCACAACGGCGTCTCCCTTTATTCTGCCAACCTCTTGTTCCGAAGTCCACTCCAAGAGCTTTCGTCTCAATTCCTCCTTGCCGGGCAGGCAGAGTTGGTACTCACGGGCGGTGATGTTGTAACCTGTGGGCAGGGTGATTTCCACCAGGCATTGTTCTTCTGCTTGCAGAGGACGATCCCGATGGTGGGCTTCTCGCCGGCCTGCTTCACCTTGATTGGTCAGTCAGTGATTGACCAATTCGGTGCGGGTTTTGCAGATACTGTCTGCGATATGTGATCGGGCCCCGGTTTTCCAGACAGCGTGTGGAGAATCGGTGCCAGCCCGGTATGCGAAAAACCGGGTTCTTACATAAGTCAGCTTACTATCCGAGAAACCCTTTCCCAATTCGGTCGCCACGCGTTCCGTCAATTGTCTCACACCCTCCTTGCCGTACGCGGCCCAGCCCTTACCCTGCTGCTCCTGCTCGACCATGCGCCGGCCGGTGGGTTCATTTCGTCCTTCGTGGCAAACGCCGGACGTTTTCTCCGGCTCCGGAGGAGCCATGGAGCGTTGCCAGGGGTGAGGCTTTGCGAACCCCTGGTTCGCTCATAGTCTCATTGAATCAACCGCCCCGGAACGGGGCGGAGGAATCCGCCGCTCCTGCCGGAGCGGTTCCTGTCATGTAGCCACCTCAACCAGGGGCGACGCTCCCGCTCTGCCCCTGGCTACGCGCCGTTGCCCCTGTCGGGGCATGGACGCCGCGGCGATCCGCGTTTTCTTCGACAGACCGCGTTCCTGCGTCACTATTGTCCGTCACCAGTTGGCGGATGCACCCGCGGCCGATCTCGAAACCAGGCATTGCTGATTCTGGACGAATCGTTAGCATGACCCCGGCGATGATGTGGACTATCTCGCTACAACAAGGAGCCCGGTGATGCGAACGACGATTGTATCGGTGTGTCTGGCGGCGGCGGTCTGTGTGCTGCCCGCCTGGGTCTTTGCGGCGGACGTCAAACGGGTGGCACCGGAGGATTTCGCAATCCTGCCGTGGGGCGGCACAAACCCTGACCCGGCCGTGCTGAAGGAGATCGCCGATTGCGGCTTCAACCTGGCGGGGTTTGTGAGGCCGGAAGGACTGGACGCGGTCAAGGCCGCGGGGCTCAAGTGCATCGTTTCCGGCCACAACACGCACGTGGGCGATGCGGAGGCCGGGCTGGACGAGGGTGAGATCGCCAAACGCGTCGAACCCCTGGTCAGGCAGGCGAGTAAGCACCCGGCCGTCTTCGGGTACTACCTGCGCGACGAGCCCACCGCCCACCGGTTCCCGGGCCTGGCCAAGTGGGTCTCGGTATACCGACGGTTCGACCCCGACGCCCGCTGCTACATCAACCTGTTTCCCAACGTGGCCTCCATCCCCCAGTTGGGCGTCAAGACCTATGACGAATACGTCGAATCGTTCGTGACCACGGTCAAACCGAGCTTCATCATGGTGGTGAACAAGGACCTGCACACGTCGGCTTTGCTCGGAATCCGCTTCAAGCAGGACGGGCGTGTCATGCACACGAACTCGTACACCGGCGCGACGCATCCCTGGGATGGCGAAGACCGCTGGTTCGCCGCCGGCCAGGGCATGTTGCTGAGCCTGGCGAAGTAGGCCTGGATGAGAAGGGCAAGTCGCTGTGACGGAGCGGCATGCCCAAGCCGGCTGAGAGCCGGCGCCGGCATGTTTCCGGGCGAAGCAGACATGGCGGCGCCCGCCGCGGCGGACTTGGCCATGCCACCCGCTGTTTGCGGAAGGAGAATCTTCATGCGAGTGTGCATTTCGACAATCCTGGTTCTGATGGTTGGCTGTGCCGCCCAGAAAGAGGCTCCGGTAACGACCCCGCCGGCCTCGGCGCCTGCCTCGGTCACTTCCCGGACGATCGACCTTTCGCAGATCCCGCCGGGTAAGTGGGTCCCGCTCTTTGACGGCCGGACGCTCGACGGCTGGCGGGTACTAACCGAGAAGGCCTTCGTCGGCCATGCGGAGGTGGACGTCCGCGATGGCGCCATCCACCTCCATCCCGGCCAATTGCAGACGGGGATCGGTTGGGCCGGCGGGTTCCCTCGGGACAACTACGAGGTGACGCTCGAGGCCATGCGCACCGAGGGAAGTGATTTCTTCTGCGGGATGACGTTTCCGGTCGGCAGCGAGTCGTGCACGCTGATCGTCGGGGGATGGGGTGGAACGATCGTCGGCCTCTCAAACGTAGACCACATGCACGCCGCCGAAAATGTCACAACCAACAGCAAGTCCTTCGATAACAATCAGTGGTACACCATCCGGCTGCGGGTCACACCCGAAAAGATCGAGGCCTGGATCGATGACAACCAGATGATCAGCCTCGAACGGGCGGACCGCCATTTCAGCGTCTGGTGGGAGCAGGAGGCCGCCCAGCCCTTCGGCATCGCCACCTGGAGCACCGGCGCCGCCCTGCGGAACATCCGGTTTCTCCGCGTTTCCGGACCGTAACCTCGCGTCGCGTATGGCGTCCGCCGGCTCTTCGTCCTGTGGTGATCGACTGCTCGCGGGATTATGTGTTATCGGAACGCCGGTCAGAAAGCCCGGCTTCACAAGGGCTGCAGCGGACGGCGGGGCTGACCGGGTCTTCGAGAAACGTATTCACCGGGCAGTGTGTTCCGAAAACCACTGCCCTGCGGGCCTGGAGAGCTTAAGACGACGCGCTTAGTCAAACTCACCCCCGCCAATTGCCGAATCTGACATAAGCCATGGACCGACCGCGCGCACAACAGGCAGTTGCAGACGAGGAGCAGGAAATCCAGGAACTGCTGGAGGAAGTTGACGAGCAGTCCGGCCGCCAGGAGTCCCGCTGGACCGAGAAGCGGAGCCACGTCCGGCGCCCGATGCGCGCTCGCTGCGAGATTCGGTTTATTGGCCCGGATGGCGAGACTGTCTTGTACACCGTCGGCAAGAGCCGTGAAATCTCGGCGGGGGGCATGAGTCTGCTCAGCCGCGAGCATTTCGCCCGGCACGCCCACGTCCTCGTGACCCTGTCAGTGCTGCCGGGCAAGAGGCGCTCGCTGCCCGCAAAGGTGGTCTACTCACGGGCGGTGCGAGAGCGATGGTATCTGACGGGAGTGCAGTTCGCTCCCAGTTCGGACGACAGGCTCTCCGCCGAGAGCTATGACCGGATCAGGCCGCTGGAAGCGATGTCGCTGAGAGCCGCGGCCCAGCCTGGCGAAGAGACGGAGCGTTCGAACAGGCGACGGATGCTCCAGATTCTGGCCACCGCGTCTCTCCCGGGTCAGCGTTCGAAGCACCTGATCGCGAAGGTCGTGCTGGCGTCGATGTGCTCGGATCATGTGATTCGCCGCGCGGCGATCCCGGTGCTGCTCAGTCTCGGCGGCAAAGAACCTACTCTCGCCCTGATCTCCATGCTCAATGACAGCAATCCGCTGATTCAGGGGGAGGCGGCCGAGGCACTGGGCATGATCGGGGCTTCACAGGCGATTCAGCCGTTGCGGGAGATGCTGCGACAGAGGGACGACAATCTCACGTTGCGGGCCGCCGAGGCCCTGGCAAGAATGGGCGACTGGAGCGGCAAGGGAGTCATTATTCGCCTGCTCCTTCGGGAGGGCCTGGCCAGCCGCCGCGCAGCTCGTGCTCTGGGCTTTCTCGTCGGGCGCGATTTCCGGGCCTCCGCCGAGGGCGTCGACGAAGCCCGCGAATACATCAGGCAGCACCAGATCTGAGATCCATCGGGCGCGGCCCGCCCATTCGGGGGCCGGATTTCGCCGCCCGCTCACCGCATCCGGCAACCGTGAGATTGAATGCCGTTGACCGCTCTTGCCCTCATCGGTGCGTTCGGGTATCAGTCTGATCTCCGGAAGGACGGCGCCGATGATGAAAGTGGGGCTCATGGGCCTGGGCAAGGGCGGGCAGTTCGTGGCTGAGGCGATTCTGTCCAGCTCATGGTGTGAATTGGTGGCAGTCGCCAGCCGCCAGCCGCACCGTCTCGATCGTTTTGTCGAGAAGCACCCGGAAATCTCCGCCTACGATGATTTTCGCTCGCTGATTGTCGAGAACCCGCTGGAGGCGCTGTTCGTGGCCGTCCCGCCTTTTCTTCGCCCCAAGTACCTGGCCCTGGCCGCCGAGCACCGCTGCCCGGTGTGGATGCTGACACCGGTCGCCCGCCGGTTCGACGAGGCGGTCGAGATCCTGGATCGGTTCGAGAAGGCAGGTTGCCCGATCGCCGTCGCCCGCGCCTGGGGCATCGAGGCGGCCATGCAGCCGGAGGCAATCGATGTCAACCGCCTGGGGCGGTTCTTCCTGGCCGGCGGCAACGTCACCATCTGCACGGAGGAAGACCTGGACTGGAGGGGGGATTCGGTCCGCGCGGGGGGTGGTGTGCTGCTCGACCGCGGATACGAACTGGTGGACCTGGTGGTGAAGCTCATGGGACTGCCGGCGACCGTGTATGCGGCCGCCAGGGGCGTGTCGCGGCCGGGGACCCGCTTCCCCTACGATACTGAGGACACGGCCGTCGTCGTATGTCAGTTTGCCGGCGGCGGCTTGGCTGTCTTGAGCGCCTGCTGGACCGCAGGGCCGCAGCGGTGTGAGATTGAGTTCCTCGGGACGGAAGGATCGATTCGGATTGACCCTCAGCGGGTTGTCTGCCGCGATCGGACGGGTGAGAGAATCCTGTCCGAAACGGCGCGGGCCGCCAATCCGCTGCTCGCCTCTATTGAGAACTTCCTCGCGTCCCTGCGGGGCGCGCCGGAACGGATGCGGTCCTCGGTTCGGGACCACCTGGCAACTATGGCCGTCATCCAGGCTGCATACCTCTCGGCTCGCACCGGCCAGCCCGAAAGCCCGGGCAAGATCTTCGAGATGCACGACGTCAAAGTGCCGCCGGCGACTCCGTGATTCCAGACACTACTGCAGGAGCTCTCGAGCAAGGCCGCCCTGTGATTCGGAACCGAAGCCGCGGGTCGGCGGCCGACGCCGATCCTCCCGCGAGCGGTCACATTCTCGCGCGAGCGAAACCATGCGGTGGATGATCGTCTCGAGCCCGCTGGCGAAGGCTTTCACATGGCAACGCCGTACAATGCTGCCGGCTCGCCGGTCGGGACGATCCGGTGTTCTATTGACTTTCAGCACCCCGGCCGGTACGAACTGGCGCTGAAGGATCAATCGCCGGAAGCACACGGGGATGGGCGATGGTGTAACTCAAAGGTGCTCGGCGTCGACGGGCTGGTGCCGTGCTGGGCCGACGATGAGGCTGGACTCTTCATCTCGGAGCGGCTTAACGCCCCCCGAGACATTCGTCATCCAATTGAAAGGGCAGGGCCATGGTGAGGAGAGCGCCGTTCTATCGGCTCGCAGTCCTTGTGTCCCTTGTGGTGGCCGTCCGCGTGTGCTTGGCCGTCAGCCCTGACCAGGCTGCTGTCGGTCAGCACGTTGACCTGGCGCGCTTTGCGACCCCGATCATCGATGACAAGAGCATCGGTGTCGAATGGGACGATCCGCGCGAGGTATCCGAGGTCGCCGTCAGCGGCGTTGATGATTCGCTGGCCGGCTCACTGCGACTCGAATGGTGGGGGAGCATTTGGCCGGGCAATGGGCTGGGCGGGTGGATGCGTCTGGACGATCCGTTCAACGGCCGGTGGGTGAGGGTGAAGGCTGCCGCGGAGAAAGATGCTCGCCTCGGACTTGTGTTCAAGGTCCCGCCGCTCAGCAAGGAAGAATGGGACCAGGAGCCGAACCCGGCCTTGAAAGAGCCGCCGACGTATCGGCGGACACTGAAGATCCGCGTTGTTGCCGAAGGCAAGAAGCTGCCGTCCCAGACAGTTCTCTCTGCTTATGGGCAGTCGCTCTGGAGGGAAGCCGAGTTTGACATTGAGAGCCGGCACGCAACGGACACCGCCGTTACCCGGCGAATCGACCTGATCAACGGCGTGGTGGTCAAGCTGGAAAGCCTGCCGCCCCCGCGGGCGGCCAGAATTGAAGGACAGAAATGGACCGCGCAGAAGGAGGCCGGCGGCACGTCAGGAGTTCGTGTGCTCCTGCGCCATGCAGAGAATCGTGACCTCAACTCCAACGATCTGACCCGAGTGACGGTGCGCTTCGGCGGCGATGCGTGGGCGACCGGGTTTTCGTTTGTGCCGCAGGATGTGTTTGCGGACGGGGCCATGCGGTTGCCGGACTTCGGCACGCTGGTGGCGCCATCGTCTAGCGGCCTGACGCTGGCCAATGACCCCGGCCCGTCGAGCGACAACTGGCGACGGCCGGTGCGGCTGCGGATGACCGAAAAGCCGGAGATGACCCGCGAGATGGCCATGGCCGGCATGCCGCGGCTCAAACCCGACCCGTGGGTTCCGCTGGGCGTGCCGTCGGCCCGGCAGGAGTTCTTCGTCTCGGCAACCGGCGACTGGTCGATCTGGGCGATGAGCCTGAACCGCGACAACGGCCGCGACGCCTGGCGATGGCCTTTTCAAAGCGATTTTGGCACCAAGCGTCTTCACGAGCGACTCAACTACCTCCTCGATACGCGCGAGCAACCGGCTTTTGACGGCAACGACCGCGAAGGGTGCGTTCGCCGTCTCGAACAGGGGCATCTGCCGCTCATCCACACCGAGTGGTACACCGGGCCGATCCAGTTCCGGCATTCGCTGGCGACAACCATTCTGCTCGGCGACTATGGCGACGATGTGACCCGCGAGGGCGACGAGACGGTGGTACTGCTCAGCCGGCTGGCGGTCACCAACACGGACATGCAGGCCCGGACGGCTACCATCAACCTGCGAGTCAACAACAAGGCCCCGATCAGCCTTGATCCCGACGGTGTGATTAAGCTTCAGCGTCCGAGCGACCGGCCGGTGCCCGAAGGGCTGACCGCCTTGCGAGGCGTGATTTCCAACGACAAGCCGGCCGGGGGCGGGATTGCCGGCTGGATGGTGCAGCCCGGTGAAGATCCCAAGTTTTCGTCGGCACTGCGATGGCAGGCTGAGTTGCGGTCCGGCCAGACGCGCCTGATCTATTTCAAGACGCCGTTCGTGGAACTGATTGAGCAGCAGGAACTCGATCGCATCCGTGAGATCAGCTACGAGACCGAGGTGCCGGCGGTCATGAAGTACTGGCAGACGCGCCTCGGGCGCGGCATGACCCTCGATGTGCCCGACACCGCCATCATGGACCTGTACCGGGCCAACCTCTGGCACGACGTCATCACCACCGACCGTGACCCCGAGACGGGCCTGTACAACCAGGGCGTGGGGACCGTCGGGTACCGCGTTTTCGCGAATGAGACGGTGATGATCGCCCGTTCGATGGATATGCGCGGGGAGCACCTCGAGGCCGAGCGGTTCATCGAGCCGATGCTGAGGTTCCAGGGCCAGGAAGCACTCAAGGGGCGTTTCTCGACCAAGGAAGGAGCGTTCCACAGCGCCGGGACCTACACGCACGGCGAGTACGCCATGAACCACGGATTCACCATGTGGGGCATCGCCGATCACTACCTGATGACCCGCGATCGCCGGTATCTGGACCGCGTCGCGCCCCAGATCATCAAGGGCTGCGACTTCCTGATCAACGAACGCAAGAGCACCATGGGTAAGGAGGGCTTGCCCCGGCCGCCGATGCACGGGTTGTCTCCGGCGTCATCACTCGAAGATGTGGTCGAGTACCAGTACTGGTTCGCGACCAACGCCTTCTTCCATCTGGGCATGAAGCGCGTCGGCCAGGCACTGGCGGATATCGGCCATCCGCAAGCGGAACGTATCACCGCCGAGGCCGAGGAGTACCGCAAGGACATCGAGCGCAACATGCGCGAGGCAGCCACAGTCGCAGCGACGGTACGTCTGCGGAACGGCTGCTACATTCCCTACACACCGTCGCGAGTCTTCCAGTGGCGGCATCTCACGGAAGGCTGGATTCGCGAGGCCCTGTACCCGGCGATGCACCTGGCGACCGCCGAAGTCGTCTCGCCGAACGATCCGCTGATCACCTGGATGCTCGATGACCTGGAGGACAACATCTACTTCTCCTGGCAGTCCGGCTACAACATCAAGGGCTTCGAACACACCTGGTTCGAGCACGGCGGCGTGACTCTGCAGCCGTGCCTCGTGGACTCGACGACCGTCTACATGGCCCGCGACGAGATCCAGGCCGCCCTGCGAGCGTTCTGGAACACCTACGCACTGAGCATCTTCCCGGATGTCAACTGCTTCACCGAGTGGGCCCAGGCCCTGGGCCGGCCGGGCGGGCCGTTATACAAGACTTCGGACGAATCGCGGTTCGTCATGTGGCTGCGGCAACTCATGATCTGGGAGGATGGCGACCGCCTGTGGTTCGGGCGTGCCGTCCCAAAGCAGTGGCTCGAAAACCAGAAAGGTGTTCGGATCGAGCGGGCCCCGACGATCTTCGGCACGGCCGGCCTGGCCATCCGGTCGGAATCCGACGACGGGCGAATCACCGCGACCGTGCAAATCCCGACGCGCACCCCGCCCAAGGAGGTCTGGCTGCGCCTGCGTCACCCGGCCGACTTGAAGCCCAAGCAGGTTTTCGTCAACAATCGCCCGATTGCCTCGGACAGCTTGCTTGGCCAGGACATTCGTCTCTTGCCCGGCGTTGAGGACTTGTCGAGGCCGGTTGAGGTTGTGGCGGTGTTCAGGTGAAGGCCAGTTTCCTGCCTCCCTTTTTGAGAGGTCCTTCTCCATCCGCACATCCCCGTATAGGATGACGCACGGCCGGCTGTCGCCCAAACACTTGCCGGCCGGAGGAGCACAACATGTCTGCCGGCTTCCTGCGATGCAAATCTGCGCCCCATCCCGCGTTGCTGATCATCGTCCTGGTCTGGCTTGCCGCAGGTTGCGGCCGGGAGTTGATGCCCACGCCGAATATCTGCGCCGACCCGAGCCGGAATCTCTTCGAAGACGTTCCGGCGCAATATCGCAGCAACCTTGTACAGGTCGTGTATGGAACGGATCGCACGCACGTCCAGAACAAGAAGCACGGCCTGGAGTATGACGTGGACCGGTCGCAGGCCCTGGCGTTCGGCGTCTGTACCGTCAGAATCGGAAAGGATCTCTCATGGGCGGACCTGGTCAAGGAAAGCCGCAAGAGTCGGCGAACCCGCTCGCTGCCGCTGACGGTCGAACGCATCGACGAGAAGGGCAGGTTCGCGGACACCACGGGCTTCCGTGTCGTTGATGGAAAGCCGGTGTTGGACCCGGCTGCGATAGAGCAGGAGAAGCAGGCCGAGGAGGGGCTTCGGCGACTGGTCTCCGAGCACCTGGTATCCGTTCCGCGAAAGGAGGCGTACGTCTTCATTCACGGTGTGGGGAACACTTTCGACTACAGTGCGGGCACGATCGCCGAACTCTGGCACTTCATGGGGCGACAGGGCATTCCCGTTGTGTACTCCTGGCCCGCGGGCTACGAAGAGGGGATCATCCAGTCGTACACCCACGACCGCGAATCGGGCGAGTTCACCATTTTTCACCTGAAGCAGTTCCTGCGGACACTGGCTTCATGCCCCGATCTCCGGAAGATCCACCTGATCGCCCACAGCCGTGGAACGGATATCATCGCAACGGCCTTGCGCGAGCTGCACATTGAATGCACCGGGGGCGGCAAGCAGACGCGGGATCAACTCAAGCTGGGCGTCCTCGTGCTGGCGGCGGCGGATATGGACGTCGAGGTGGCAAGCCAGCGGGTCGTTGCCGAGCGGCTGCCGTTTGTACCGGAGGACGCGACGGTCTACGTGTCGGAGAAAGACCTGGCGATGAAGCTGGCCGATTTCCTGTTCGGCAGCCTCAGACGCCTCGGCCAGTTGCGAGGCAAGGATCTGACGCCCGAACAGCAGACGAAGCTTGCATCGGCGAGCCACCTTCAGTTCATCGATGCCAAGGTGAGCGCCGGCTTCGTCGCCCACAGCTATTTCTATGAGAATCCGGCGGTCAGCTCCGACCTGATCCTGCTGCTGCGAGACCAACGCAAGCCCGGGGCCGAGCACGGTCGACCGTTGATCAAGCGGGCCGACGGCTTCTGGGAGATCCGCGACGGGTACCCAAACACCGGGAAAGGCGCATCCCCGCGGTAGGATTGGTTTTAATGCCCGGTCGGGGTCGGCAGGAGCGGTCTCTGACCGCGACCTTCTTGACGAGCCGGCAGGTTTATCCTGCCGGTTTTTCCGCGTCTTTTGAGGATTGAGGGGATAAACCCCTCGGCTCGTCAAGATCGCGGTTGGAGACCGCTCCCACCAGCCACGTCTGCTGGCCCAGTCCTCAATCCCACCAGAAGTAGAGCTCGTTGTTTCGGGTCAGTTCGTCGGCCAAGGCTTCCGGCGAGCCCGTGCCCTGATCGACGATGTCAGGGCAGAACTCGTACATGGCCTTGGCCAGCGCCTTCGGGTCGGCGATCTTGTTCTTAAAGCGGCCCGAGAGGAAGTCGACGCCGCAGCCGGTCAGCAGGTACGGATGGGTTTTCTCAAGGCGCTTCATCCACTTGATCACCAGGGTGTTGTCGATGTCATAGTTAATCCCGTCTACGCCGGTGAAGACCATGACCGCATACTTGTCCGCGGTCGGCAGGATCAGGAGGGTATCCGGCGCGTTGCCGATGCCGAAGTGTTGCTCGTTCACGACAACGTAGCACCCCTTCTGCAGATACGGTTCATGGTTGCGATCGAGAAACGCTTGAGCCTTCTTGCTGTCGAGATCCAGCTTGAACACTCCGGGACGCTCGTGAGCCTTGGTCTTCTTGCCCGTAACCTTCTCGATCTCCGCCAGGCACTTGCGGAATTCCTCGCGGTCGGCGTTGGCCTTGAACTTCAGAATCTCGAGGTAAGGCTCCGCCTCGGGCGTTTCGACGCCCCCCGCCTTCTTGATGAGATCCACGAGCTCCTGGTCACCGGTCGCCGCGGCCAGCATCAGGGACGTGGCCCCGTGGCCGCAATCCAGCAGAGGTTTGGCTCCCTCCGCGAGTGCCGCCCGGGCCTTCTTGCCATCGCGTTCGAACAGTGCCCACACGAATTCGCGGTCCTTCTGGCCGAGCGAGTCCCAGTCCAGCGGTTTACCCAATTCCTCGGGCGTGAAAGCGGCCTTGATAGGATCGACGGGCTCGATGGGTTCCACCGCTTTGCCCGACTCCGGTTTCTTCTGGCAACCCGCGGCCAGTGACAGGGCCACGATAAGACCTGCGTGGAGAAGGCGGCATTTCATCCTGGGTTCTCCGAAGCCTCCGACAACGTGCTCTCGAGCTTATTGGAGGACCCTATACTTGCCGGGCGTGCCATGCAAGTGAATGCCCTGGCGTGCCGCAGCGTCCGCATCGTGCGTACTGATCGTCATCCGAACGGCGGAACGTGGCCTGCCGATCAGACGTCGCAGATCCGGTAGGCCTCTTCCAGGGCCTTCACCGGGTCGCGTGCGGGAACGAACTCCTGTCCCACAAAGCCTTTATAGCCGGTCTCGACGATCGCCCGCATGATGGCCGGGTAGTAGATCTCCTGGGTGTCGTCGATCTCGTGACGGCCGGGGTTGCCGCCCGTGTGGTAGTGCAGGATGTACGGGTGGTTCTCCTTGATCGTCCGAATGATGTCACCTTCCATGATCTGGGCGTGGTAGATGTCGTACAGGATGCCGAAGCGGGGTGAGCCGACCGCCTTGGCCACCGCCACCCCGAAGGCCATGTGGTCAAACTGGTAATCCTTGTGGTCGACCTTGCTGTTGAGGTACTCCATGCAGATGTTGACCTTCATCTGCTCGGCATAGCCGATGACCCGCTTGACCCCGTCGATGCAGTTGCGGATGCCCTCTTCCTCGGAGATGCCGTTGCGGTTACCCGAAAAGCAGATCACGTTGGGCATGCCGGCCTCGGCGGCCAGCTCAATGTTCTTGCGGAACTCTGCCTCGCAGCGGTCGTGGTTCTCGCGACGGTTGAGGCAATCGGTGAGTTTGCCGGCGCCGGGCACCATCGCGCAGGTCAGCCCGTGCTTCTTGGCCGTCGCCCAGTCGCTCGGGCCAACCAGTTCGATCGACTGATAGCCGATCCGCACGCAGTGCCGGGCCAGTTCATCCATGCTCATCTTGCCGTAGCACCACTTGGACACCGACTGGCGGATACGCCCCTTGGCGGGTTTGGTTGTGGCCGCTTCGGCTCTGGCCAGATGAGCCCCCCACACAGCCCCGGCCGTCCCAACCGCCACCTGCCCTAGCACTGTTCTTCGTGATATGCGGCTTTCTTCTTCCATGGCTCGTCTCCTGATGCGATCTCGCTTGGCCCGGAATACTCTCCGCTCGGCCCGGAATCCCCCTCGCTCAGCCCGGAATTCCCCTCGCTCGGCCCGGAATCCCTTCCGGGTCGCCTCTCTCCGCGGAATCCGTTCCGCATCAGGCGAAAATGAGGATACGAATCCTCGACCAGCCAGGTCCCAAAGCGGATTCTGGGACTGGCACCTCATGCCAGCCATTCTAAACCCGATCGGGCATGAAATCACGAAATCGCGATAGCCTGCTTTCCTCCCTGAACAAGGGGGACCAGGGCGGGTCGTCTCGTGCATTGGGTTGGTCCTCGTCTGCAACCACGTCTCGAGATAGGCTGGCTTGTCCTGCGAGCGGGAGTGGGGGTATGCTGTACCAGGAGAATGGCGTCACGAGGCGGGGCGAAAACGGGGGAGAAAGTGGATCTGCGCCGTGTCCCGTCCGGATGCTCAACCGATTTGCGGGAGATCATATGAAGCGCACCTACATGACAATCGTTTCGCTGGCCGCAGGACTGCTCATCACCTCTGGAGGGTGCTCCAGGAAGTCCGACCCTGCGACGGATAAATACGACGAAGCAGAAATGAACGCCGCCATCGCCAAAGCCCGTGAGACGTTCGGCGAATTCAAGGAACGTCTGCTGAAGCCCCAGCCCGGCGACAGCGGGTTCGCCATAAAAGTCAAAATCACCGATGAGAACGGCACAGAGCATTTCTGGCTGGACAAGATTAAGGTAAAGGGGGAATCGTTCACCGGTGCTGTTAATAACAACCCTGAGGTCGTCAGGATAGTGAGGCTCGGGCAGGCGTACACGTTCGGCTTTGAGGATGTCAGCGATTGGATGTACATGTCGGGAGGAGTGATGCAGGGCAACCACACACTCCGGGTGCTGCTCAAGTCGATGCCTCGGAAAGAGGCCGAAGCTGTGAAGAAAAAGTTCGGCTGGCAATAGCCGGACCGACTGCGGCACAGGAGGCGTGTGTCATCCGAAAAGGACCACGGGATTGCCGCGCCGAGCCCGAGTCGCCCATCCAGTCCAACCGTTCGTCGGTCAGGATGATTCCAAGGATGCTCAGCACGAATGCAGGCGATTGACTCCCCAACGACCACGCCTCGATTCCACTATGCGTGGGTGGTGCTTGCCGTCGGCACGCTGGTCTTGTTCGGCTCGGTGGGATTGGCCCTGTTCGGCTTCACTATGCTTGTTCCTTCGGATAAGGTGGAGCTGAAGCGAGCCTACACGATTGCCGGCGGGGTGTCAACGGCGCATCTGGTCGAATTCCTGGCCCCTGCCGTCTACGGCGGCGCGCTGGCCAGCCATTACGGCCCTCGGAAGGTGATCACTGCGGGGTTGGCGGTGGCTGCGGTGGGCATGCTGCTCACCGGCCTGGCCGGAAGTCTCACCTCCGCCATGACCTGGAGGGCCCTCACCGGCGTGGGCAGCGGAGCCAGCAATGTACCGGTGATGGCTCTCTTGTCGGCCTGGTTCGTCCAGCGCCGCCGGGGCCTCGCATCCGGCATCGGGGTGACGGGCTCTTCATTCGCGCTCATCCTGTTAGGCCCGCTGGTACCCCGCCTGCTAACTGCCTATGGTCAGAACGGCTGGCGAATCTCCTGGTTCGTATTTGCAGGGGTTACTCTCGGGCTGGCCATCCTGTCGGCTGTTGCTCTGCGCGATCGGCCTTCGGACATCGGGCTGCGGCCGCTGGGATCGACGGGAAGCGAGCAGCCGGGCGCCCCCGCGCAGAGCGGCCTTCACTGGGGCAGTGTCTATCGCTCGGGGGTCGTCTGGCACGTCGGCATGATCTATGTCGCGTTCGGCTTCTCGTACATGATCTACATGACTTACTTCTTCGACTACCTGATCGCCGAGGGCGCCTATACCAAGGCGGCCGCGGGCAGACTGTTCATGATCATGGGCTGGGTGAGCCTGTTGTGCGGTCTGATCTGGGGCTGGGTCTCCGACGTCATCGGGCGCAAGGGGGCGCTGATCATCGTGTATCTCATCCACACGGTTGCCTTCGGGCTGTTCGCCCTGTGGCCGTCGCCTGTCGGATTCACGATCTCCGCGATTCTGTTCGGCCTGTCGGCATGGAGCATCCCCGCGATCATGGCCGCCACCTGCGGCGACCTGCTGGGGCCGAGGCTGGCGCCCGCCGGCCTGGGCTTCATCACCCTCTTTTTCGGCATCGGCCAGGCCATCGGCCCGGTCGCCGCAGGCGCTCTCGCCGACGCTACCGATTCGCTCTCACCGGCATTTCTTCTCGCCGCCGGTGTGGCACTGCTCGGTGCCGTCGGCACCATCCCGCTTCGACATGCTGGAATGTCGCAGGCAGCAGAGGTAGGGCGGGCTTCGCCCGCCAATGATTCTGTCATGCGATAAATGGCGTGCATAGCACGCCCTACCGGATTGATTTTTCGGGCAACTCGGTCTTGATGCCTTCGTCGAGGGGCATCTTGTCCGGCAAAGCGTCCGTTTCCTTCATCAGACGTTCGAGCTCGGCCTTCAACTCGGCCAGGCGGGCGGCCTGGGCGGGGTTGTCGATCAGGTTGCGGGTTTCGCCGGGGTCGTCCTCGAGGTTGTAGAGCTCCGCCTTGTGGCGGTCGGGGCCGCCGTCGCCGTGGGGATAGTGCATGTACTTCCACCGGTCGGTGCGGATGCCCCGGACGTTCGGCGTGTAGGGGAACTGCTTCTCGTAGTTGTACTCGTAGTACCAGGAGGTTCGCCATGAATCTGCCCGGCCGTCGAAGAGGGGAACCAGCGAACGGCCGTGGATCTTCTCCAGCGGGGCGGCCTTGCAGACGTCGAGAACGGTCGGGGCCAGGTCGATGTTGAGGGTCATCTGCCGCACAACCGTGCCCGGGCGGATCAGCGGGGGATAACGCATCAGAAACGGCACGCGGATGCTCGGCTCGTGCATGGCCCGCTTGTCGGTCATGCCGTGTTCGCCGAGGAACATGCCGTTATCGCCGGCGAAGACGATCAGCGTGTTATCCAGTTGGCCGGCCGTTTGCAGGGTATCGAAGATCCGCCCGACGCTGTCGTCGATCGATCTGATGGTGGCGGCGTAGGCCCGAGCGAACGCGGCGAAGTCGGCGACGCCCTCGGGGCGGGTGTCGGGGTAGTCCTTGCGGAAACCGTAAAGCGGCCCGTAGATGCCATGCCAGGTGTTCAGCCGCTGCCGGACCCAGTCGGGCTTGCCTTCCAGATCGAACGCGGTAGGGGGGTAACTGATCGGGATGTCATCGTAGATACGGCGGTACTTCTCTTCCGCAGTGTAGGGCGTGTGCGGGGCCTTGTGACCGAGAATCAACAGGAACGGCCGGTCGTGACGTTGCCTGAGCCAGTCGACGGCCAGGTCGGTCACCACGGTTGTGTAATAGCCCTTGAGCACCCGGTGGTCGCCGTTCACGTTGAAAACCGTGTCGTAGTATTCGCCCTGCCCCTTGTGAGAAACCCAGTAGTCAAAGCCCGGGCGTTTTTCATCGCTCTGCTCACCCATGTGCCACTTCCCGACGTAGGCGGTCTCGTACCCGGCCTCCTGCAGCCGCCGCGGGAAACTGGCCAGCGCCCTGGGGTAGTCGGTGAAGTTGTCGATCACGCCGTGGGAGTGAGCATAGAGACCCGACAGATACGAAGCCCGGCTTGGCGAGCACAGCGAAGTGGTCACAAAGGCGTTGGCGAACCTCGCTCCCTCGGCCGCCAGCCGATCGAGGTTCGGCGTCTTGAGAAACGGGTGCCCGGCGCAGCTCATGTGGTCCCACCGCTGGTCGTCGGTAAGAATCAAGACGACGTTGGGTCGGGCGCCGTGCTCGGCGGCCTGGAGCAGAGGCGACAAACCGGCAACAACAATCGCAAGGCATGTCGTGGCAGTAGGCATGATCAGAGTCCCTGGTGTTGACGCGGTCAGGATAGGGCATGAGACGCGCGGTGTCGATGACTGGTCAAATGCCCGCGCAATCCGGCTCGCCCGGCACACCCGCTCCGCTGAGACATCCGAGGAAGGTGGTGATGTCGGCTGAATCTACGTCGTCGTCGGCGTCGAGTCGGGCGTCGGCGCAGACGGGGTCTGTCTGGGGGATGCCCGCGCCTTTTATGCAGACCTGCAGCAGGCCGAAGTCCGCCTGGTCCACGTCGCGGTCGTAGTCCAGGTCGCCGGGCGTGGAGCGGTACACGCCGTAGACCGTCGGAGAGAGCACCCAATCGGTGACCGCGGCCTTGGCGTCGCGGACGCGAACTCGCAGCCTCTGGCCGTAGGCCGGTGCCCAGGCCGGTTTGACCGTGAAGGTGAAGGTCACGCTCCGCTGGTTGCCGTTGACCGAAGTCGTCGCGGAAAGCGGGGTGACATACAGGTTTGAACCCCATCCGTCGAGCCGAAGTGCGTACCGGCCGCCGCCGGCCGCATCACCCATGAGCTGCCATTGCCCGCCGTCGTACGCAATGTCTGCGTCGGTCAGGCCCCAGGCGAGGCAGGCGCGGGCGTGGTCTGCCCCGAACGTGCCGTCGTCCAGCAGAACGCGCATCTCGGCGATGTCGCTGACGCCGTCGGCGTCGCTGCCGGTAATGGTGACGCTGTAGGGAATGGAGTCGTCTGCTACCAGGCGAGTCGAACTGATGGCCGTGCTGATGACGGCCGGATCGGCATCAGGCGTGTTCCAGATGCGCACGTCATCATAGCTGGAATCGGTCTTCAGGACCTGAAGGATGGTGTAGCCCTGAGCAAACCGCTGATTCGCGTCGGTGCGGTCGATGATCAGGCTCCCGTTGGCCCAGACCTGGATGCGCCAGCCGGACATCTGCACGCGGATGTTCTGCCATTGCGTGGCGTCGGCGACCGCGCCGGCCACTTCCTGCACGGTGCCGTCGTACCTGTTGTGCAGGCCGATCGCGCCGTTGCGGCGCAGAAAGACGAGATAGCCGCTTTGTGAATGGTGATGAAATCGACCGGCGGCGCGGAAAAGCAGTCCGGCCCAGTTGTTCGAATCATCGGCGTTGCTCACTTTCATTCGCAGATGAGCGTTGAAGTCGCCGTAGGTGTATTGCAGTACGCACGTCTCGCCGATCCACGGATAACCCACCCGGCTCTGGCGCAGGGCTCCGTCCTCCACCGCCCACTTGCCCGCCCGGATCATCCAGGGGCTCGAAATCGTCCCGGAGGAGAAGTCGTCGCTGAACAAGGCCGGTGTCGGGTCCGGAACGTACGGCGAAACGGGAATCACGTCGTTGGGGAATCCGTTGGCCAGGGTCGAATACGCCTGCCCGATCGGGGTCACGACACCCGACTTGGTGAGTGCCACCGTCCCCCACTCCGAGCTGTCGCTGGAGACAAACCAGAACCAGCGGTTGATGCCGCTTCGTTCGAGCCTGGGCAGGTAACGCTGGGCGAACCAGATGATCCACTCCTCGCTCAGGGCTCCCATCCATTCGCCGATGGGCAGTTCGGTGATCCACACCTCGCAGCCGGCGTAGCGGGCCTCATCAACCGTGTGACACCAGTTAATGAACGGGGTGACGAAGTCGCGGATGGGCTGGTCCGGGTCTTCGATCTGGCTTGGGCCGCAGTAGCTGTGGATGTTCCAGATGTCGATGGGCATCGGTTGGCCGTAAGTATTCTTGTAGTGGTTGAGGACGTACTCGTACCAGCCCGTCGTGTAGGCCAAAGCGCTGGTCGTTGAGCCGCCGGTGATGGCCCCGATGCAGAACCTGGCCGTGGGGTCGAGCGGGCTGATGAAGTCGTAATACGTCTTGTACATCTGGGCATATTGTTCGCGCGTCAGGCCGTCCTGGGAGGCGAGGTCCGGTTCGTTGCTGATGATCCACACACGGCCAGGGTTGGCCGTCACCCACTGAGCGAACTGGGTCGGGTCGTTGATCTGCCCGGTCACCTCGTCGTATCCCCACCAGCGCGGCGCGATCCCGATGTAGTTGTAGTAATGGTTGGGCCGGCACATCTGGCAGAGCGTGCCCGTGTGCAGCCCGTTCCAGTCGTAGTCGAGGCACTCCGCGGGCATGCCCAGAAGGCTGAGCCTGCCCCAGCCGGCCACGCCGTAGGGATTGGGCGGAGAATCAGCGGCTACAGTTTCCAGCGTTGCAACGGAGAACAGCAGCGCTGCCAATACGGCAACTGGAGTTTTCATCTACCCCTCACTCACGACGACTCTCTGGTGCGAACCAGTATCCGCACATCATATCAGAAAGTGCGGGTTGGGCCAACTCCCGATTTACCTCGTTGACGTCCGTCCGCTCGCGGCCAGCACGATTCGAGGCCTGCGGTCTGGGCCTTGTTTCGATAAAATGTCAACGCAGCAATACAAGAGGAGCGACCAGCATGGTATACCAGGACCACATCAGCATCCGGACGTCGGGCCATCGGGATATGCACGACATTACCGATCAGGTGGCCCGGATTGTCGAATCGGCGGGCATCCGCACGGGCATCGCCCACGTGTTCAACATCGGCAGCACTGGGGCGTTGGGCACCATCGAGTTCGAGCCTGGCCTGGAGCGCGACCTGCCCGAGTTGCTGGACAAGCTCGTTCCCCCAAGCCGCGAGTACGGACACGAGGAGGCGTGGAACGATGGCAACGGCCACTCGCACCTGCAGGCCACCTGGCTGGGGCCGGATCTGACCGTGCCCATCAGCAACGGCCGGCTCGCCCTGGGCACCTGGCAGCAGATCTTCCACCTGGAATGCGACATCAAGCCACGACAACGACAGATCGTGGTGACGGTGATCGGCGAACGATGAGGATTGAGAGATGAAGGTCGCCAAGGGCGACTCGCCGTGGCGAGATGAACCAAGCCGGGTCCGCACGCGCAGCCGGCCCCTGGTCTTTCGTCCTTCATCTCGCAGGGTGAGACAATCCGGCGATTCGGTTATCCTTCCGGTGGTTCCTGAGGACACGATGGCTATCACGGCCAGGGGGTAAGTGTGGCAGACAACAACGCAGATGAAAAGCCGACGAGGATTACCGGTGAGCACAAGGTGGGGCAGGTGATCGACTGGTATCCGGCGACTGTCGACGTCCTGGTGCGCCACGGCTTCACGCAGATTACCAACCCGGTCATGCGGCGCACGGTCGCGCGAGTCGTCTCGCTCGCACAAGCAGCCGAGATGAAGGGCGTGGATCTGCAGAAGCTCCTGGCGGAACTGAACGTGGTCGCTGGGCAGGCGGAAACAAGCTCGTGAGTCCTTGTCTGGAAGCTGGCTTGGTGATTTGCGATCACCGCATTTGGGATGAAGGAGACGACCATGAGGCCCTATCAGCTGTTGTGCACAAGCCTGGCGGTCGCGGCCGCCCTGGATTCAGGTCTGTGTCGCGCCGCTCAGGCCCCGTCGAAGCCCATTGACGTCGGTTCGCGAAAGCAGTTATTCGTCGACGAAAAGTTCGTCGCCACGAGCCGCGGCGTGCAGTTGGTCATGAATCCGCCGGTCAAGATGAATCAGCCCCTGCTGGCCAGTCACATTCCGTGGGAAGGCGAGTCGGGGGCGACCTGCGGCAGCGGCGGCGCGGTCACCAGCGAAAACGGCAAAATCCGCTTCTGGGGGGCGGGCAAAGCCATACTGCCCGTTCGAGATGCTGCGGACGGACCAGTGGTCCAGCTCGCGGCCTATGCGGAATCGTCGGATGGCATCCACTTCGTCAAGCCGGACCCGGCTCTCTGCAGGTACGACGAGTCGAAGGCGGAGGTCGGCAAGCACGGCATCGGCGGCGTCGATTCCATATGGGTGGATCCGAACGCCCCGCCGACCCGGCGATACAAGGCCCAGGGCAAGTTCTACGCCCCTCGTGAAACGGACGACGACAACCGGGAACCCGTGTTCCGCATCTATGCGTCACCCGACGGCTATCAGTGGACATTCTTCTCCGAACAACGCATCGGCAAGTGTGATACCCAGAGCATCATCTTCTGGGATGAACCGATCCGTAAATACCTGCTCTTCACCCGCCACACCCCTGGGGCAGGCACGCCCGCGAGGGCGCGCATGGTCAGGCGACTGGAATCCACCGACCTCATCCACTGGCAGAACGAAACGGTGGTGATGCGGGCAGACGAAATCGATCTGGCCACGTACCGGACCCCAACGCCCCAGCCTCCGGTGGATTACTACGGCGGCGCAGTCGTTCGCTATCCGGACAGCTCCAATGCTGACAGCGTCTACATCATGCTGGCCCAGGCGTACTGGCACTGGAAGCAGATACCGCCGCAGCGCGCAAACCTCGGAAGAGGCCCGAAAAATGAGCTGGACCCGGCCTTGCTGGACGTGCGTCTGGCAATCAGTCGGGACGGGACGCGTTTCCAGCGAGTTGGCGGAAGAAAACCGTTCATCGGCGTTGGCCCGGAAGGGACTTTCTGCTCCAAGCGGATCTGGGCGATCCCGAACCCGGTCCGGATGGGTGATGAGTTGTGGATCTACTATTACGGAAAGAACCGCGATCACAACTCGTTCGACGATCCGGCAGCCTCTCAGTACATGGGCGGCATCGATCGGGCGATCCTGCGGCTGGATGGGTTTGTCTCCGCCGACGCCGACTATGCGGGCGGCGAGATCGTTACCCCGCTGATCACCTTTGCGGGCAAACGACTCGAATTGAACTTCGACGGCGGTGGGGGCGGCAGCGTGCGCGTGGAACTGCTCGACGCCCATGATCAGCCTGTCGCCGGTTACTCCGGCGCCGCGGCCGAACCGCTGTTCGGCAACTCGGTGCGCCTCCCCGTACACTGGGGCGACAAGCAGGATGTGAGCTCTCTGGCCGGCAAGCCAATCAGGATGCGGCTTCGCATGCGCGACTGCAAGCTCTATGCGTTTCAGTTTGTGGACTAGGGTTGCGACTCGCGTTCCCGATCACTGATCACTCGTCGTTTCATGATTCGCCCGGTTTGAACCGCACGTGCCGCACCTCGACGATGCTTTTTCGTCGGTAGTCGGGATGCACGATGAGTCGTCCGATATGGCAGATCCCGTCGCGCTCGCTCGCCCTGACCGAGCCGACCAGCCGCCCGTCGATCATGGCCTTCAAAATGGTCTTTCGTCCGAATCCCCCTGCAGATCCTCGAGTGTCTGGGTGAGAGGGGGAATGGCGAAATCGCTGTAGAGAACCGCCTCTGTCTGATAGGCGAGATGTTGAAGGGTGAGGATGTCCGGTGCGTCCTCGATGATTGCGTCAGTAACATCCATGGATCGATTCCGGTCGGTGGCTCTCCCGCGGCGCGGGCCGTCGTCCTGCGACGGCTTTATCGCTCGACACGTATCACTCCGTGAACATCCACGCTTGGCACGATCACCTTCAACATGCCGTCGGTCCAGGACCACTTGAGGCTCTTATCGCCGGGGACCCACTGAACGGCGTGTGGTTTTTCGGGCAGATGCAGTCGCACGTTCACCGGCCCAACTGGCGGGACGTAGTCGATGAGCGAGTAATCGATGGAAGTCGGCACGTTGGCCCGGTTCAACAGATGGATGGCGATCTGACCTTGCTTCATCATTCTCAACGAGACATCGAGGCAGGGCGGGCCGTCAATCATCACGTCCGGCTCCGGCCAGACCCTGGCGGCGACCTGGCCGATGAACTCGCGCAGATAGGGGTGGTGCTGTCGCAGGAATTTCGGCCCCACCGGCCCGTAAATGGCGCCCACCGTGCCCTTGCCGTGCTTGTTGACCGTCGCGGCAATCTCGCCGTTCTTGCTGGTGTCGTTAATCGGGAAACGCTGGCCGACGGCCTCGGCGGTGGTGAGCGAGACCTTTTGCCAGACGCCGTTGACGCTGACCATGCCTTTCGCTGAGGCCAGCACCGCGGCAGTCTCCTTCGGCTGGCCCTCGAATTTGACGCCCAGGGCCGGCTCGAACAGCCGTGCGCACTTCTCGCCGGTCAGCATCAGGCGGCCGCCTTTCTCGACGTACGCCAGTAGTTGTTCCTGCATGCCCGCGGCAAAGCGATCGAAATCCGGTGCGACCACCATCGGATACTCGCGGAGCCTGCCGCCGATCTGGTGTTCGGCGAGGATGTCCACCGAGTAGTGAAGCTCCAGCATCGCGTGGAGCACGCCGACAAGCTCGTCAAACGTCCCCCAGGTCGCGCCGATGTTGTCGCAGCGGTCTTCGATGGCCGCGCTGGACATCAGCAGAGCCACTTGCGGAATCGAGGTGGTGCGGAAACTGGCCTCCTGCCGCTGCCTGCAGAAATCGGCGACCTGCCCGGCGGTCTCGGTGATGAAGTCGGCGATGTGGCCGCTGCGCGTCGGCTGGTAATAGAGCGAAAAGCCCCCGCCCTGCATGAGTACCACGGCCGCCTCCTGCTGGAGATGCACGGCAGGCTTGCAGTTGTGGCCCATGCCCGACTGGCCGAGCACGAAACCCCAGGCGAGCAGGTCCCATGGCATGCCGGTGCTCGCCAGGTAGCGGGCCTCGACCCGCCCGCGATCGACCGAGTTCACCGGGTCGTAGTCGCCCGAGAGATAGTCAACTTTCGCGCTTACCGGCCGCGGCATGAATGTCGTGTACATCCAGTTGCTGGCGAGCTGCATCTTCGGGCACGCGGCGTGCACGGCGTCCACCCAGTGGGCGACGTACTGCTCGAAGTGCTTGCGGTGAAACTGCTTCCACTCGAGCCAGTGCGGGTCGCCGCGCTTTTTCGGGGCCTCGTCGAAGCCGGTCTCCTTCTTCCATGCCTCCAAAGCCGCCGGCGAGTAGTCGAGCCGCGCCGCCCAGCATTCGCCGTCGACCCATGCCCCGTCCAGGTCGTACTTCGTGCCCGCTTCTTTGAGTTGCGGGATCATGATCTGGTCGACGTACGGACCGAAGACGCTGGTGGCGTTCTTGTCGGGCTGGCCGTCGGCCTTGATCACCGCCATCTCGGGATGAGCGGCGATGGCGGCCACGTCGTAAAGGCCCGAGAAATGAATCGCCAGGGCGACGCCCGCTTCCCGGGTCACCTTGCGCCAGATGGCCAGCGAGTCGTTGACGATGTGCGGAGCCGACGGGCCGATCTGCGAGTTGGGGTAGCCCAGGTAGCCCGCGTGCCCCTTGCAGTCGTATTGGACGAAGTCCGGCTTCACCCGCGCCAGGAACTTGCGCACCATGTCCTCGCTCACGTCGGCGCCGAGGGCCGGATCGCCAGGATTGGGATGAAGATCAAAGTGCATGCCGAAGAAGCCCTGCGAACGCGGTACGGGCTGGCGGGCCGGCTGCGTGGCAGCCTTCTGGGCCGCGGAGGCGACAGTGGCGGCTGCCAGCAACATGGTCAGGGAACGCGTGAACAGGCGTAGCAAGATCAAATCCTCCATGCAAAGGCGCGAGAACAAAGCCCCGCGCAGGCTACTTTCGACCGAACGCCTTCTGCACCTTGGCGAAGGCCTCGGCAATATCGTCCATGTCCCGCTCGTCGGCCAGCATCATCTGCTGGGCCAGCCAGATGGCGTGTCGGCAGGCGTTCTCCGTGTTCGGACACGGCAGCACGCGGATGGCCTCCGGGCATCTGCTTCGAATCTGCGAGATGGCCGGGACGTCCGAGAGCGGGGTAGTGTAGCCGGCCATGCAGGGAATGCCCTCGGCCCGCAACGCCTCCACCACATCGTCGCGGGTCCGGCCGCCGAACTCATCGGGCGCGATCAGAATGCTGTACAGGTGATACGCGTGCCGCGTGCACCATGCCGCCGGTCGAGGCGGTGTGACGCCGGGGATCTGGGCAAGCCGTTGCGACAGATAGCTGGCCGTTCGCTCACGATGCCGCGTCTGCGCCTCCAGGTCCTCGAGGCGCAGGGTCAGCAGGGTCGCGAGATACTCGCTGGGCCGGAAGTTCCAGCCGAACCGCGGGTATTCCCAGCGACCGCGAGCCGGCAGCCGCCCGACGTCCATGAATGCCTCCACGCGAGCATCCACCTCGGGATCATCAGTCGTCACCGCCCCGCCTTCGCCGGCGGTCAGGTTCTTGCTGGACTGAAAGCTGAACGCCCCGGCGTGGCCGATGGATCCGGTCATGCGGCCGTCGCATTTGGCTCCGTGCGACTGGGCGCAGTCCTCGATGACCGCCAGGCCATGCCTGTCTGCAATCGACATCAGCGCGGCCATGTTCGCCGGATGGCCGGTCAGGTGTACCGGCAGAATCGCTTTCGTCCTGCCCGGCACGACGGCTGCCTCGACCGCCTTGGGGTCGATGGTGAAAGTCGCGAGGTCGATATCCACGAACGCCAGCGTGCAGCGGCGATCGAGCGGGGCGCTGGCCGTGGCGATGAACGTGTAATTCGGCAGGATGACTTCCCCGCCGTCGCGGTTGCCGTCGAGGTCCAGTGCTGCGGCGAGAGCGGCGGAGATGGCATCGGTTCCGTGGCTGACGAGCCGGGCATACTTCGTGCCGCAGTATTCGGCGAAGCGCTTGCCGAACACCTCGGCCCGCGGCCCCGGCAGACCTTCGACGCCCGACAGGTAAACGCTGCGGAGCGCGGGCTCAACCCGCTGCACCCATTCCTGTTCGGACACAACCGGCCAGGTGGGCCAGGGCCTGCATTTGACATCGCGCACGGGCCTGCCGCCCTTGATTGCCAGTTCGTTTGCGCCCGACACAAAAAAGCCCTCCCGTTCGCAGGGAGGGACATTATACAGACGGCTCGTCGAAATGACGAATGACGAAGTCTGAATGACGAAGGAAGCCCGAAATCCAAATGACGAATGAGGTCAGCCGAGGTGTGACATCCGTCATTCTGATTTCGTCATTCGAGCTTCGTCATTCGGATTCCTCTGGCGGAGTGTCGGGAGCTTCTCGCGCACGACGTCACACAGTCTCGTGTCCCGGGGCCGAGGCCATGAGCCGGAAGCGGCTTTCCACGTAGTCCAGCCAGTCACCGAGGAGCATCGCATACGGCCGGAATTGCTCAAGCAGGCCCATCTCCTCGCTGTGCAGCAGGGCCCGGTACAGGCCGAGGCGGTTCGCGGCGGGCGAGTCGATCAGATTGCTCGAATCAGCGGCGCTCATCTGGAAGAGCACGCGGTTGTCGAACTCGCGCATGACCTGACGGCTGAAAGTGCGATCGAGCGTGACCGGCGTGTCGGCCCAGACCAGGATGTGAATGCCCACTGGAGGGCCTTCGCGCAGCAGTTCGCCGAACTGCTGGCCCGGATCCGGCGGCTTGTCCTCGTCGGAGCGGCTGAAGCTGAATTCGTCCTCCTGGCGGCGAAGCGTGCGATATCGCTGCAGGCCGTAGATCAGCAGGTATATCGAAGCGTCCGACGCTGACGGCTCGCCCTGCTGCCGCCGGTGAAGCTCGGCGACGATCTCGTTAAACGCCTCGGCCACCTCGCGGTACTCGACCATCCGCGTGGTGTGCGGCAGGATGGATGCGACGCGCTGCAGATGGCCGGCGTAGGGCGAATCGGCGGGCGAGCCGTCGAGGATGTAGAATCGCGCCATCTTCGGACCCTGCTGTGCGGCCAGGCTCACCATGGCCGAGGCCATCATCGCCAGCGAAGCCTCGTCCCGCTGGCCGACCATGAGCACATTCGACCCGCTCTGGCGCCGGAAGGCGACGGAGGTCGGATCCTTGATCGCCACGGCCTCGCCCAGCCAGGCCTGCGGCGCGGCCGAGGTGACCGGCCAGTTCGGAGCCGACAGCAGCCGCGCGAGCAGCCGATTCTTGCCGATGTCCGATGGCGCATTACCCTCGAACACGATTAACGGTTCGCCTTCAATCCTTCGTTCGCGGGCTTTCTGAGAGACGCGGTCGAGCAGTTCGTCGCGGCGGTCGTCGGCCAGCCAGGCGGTCTGGAACGGACTGTTGCCGGTGAGCAGACCGCCGGCGTCGTTGTAGATGGCCTCACCCGGCCGCGAGAGCAGCCGGGCGGCGGCATTCTCATCGTCGAGGATCAGCCTGGAATCCGCGTCGGAACACTGGAGAGCAACGCGAACGGCCATCTGGCCGATGGTGCTGCGGGCCAGGCCCGACGCACCGCCCAGCGTCTGCGAGCCGAGAATCACGTGGATGCCGAACGCGCGGCCTTGCCGCACCAGCCGGTCGAGCAGAATCGCCGCGTCCTGGGCCAGCTTGTCGTCCTCGGAGAAGAAGACCTGGAACTCGTCCACCATCAGCAGCGTGCGCGGCATCTTCTGCCCTGTCGCCTGTCGATAGGCGGGCATATCCTGCACCCCGGCGCGGCGGAGCAGGTCGCCGCGACGGTTCATCTCCCCGTCCAGCCGTCGCAGCACGCTCAGTCCGAACTCGCGGTCGCTCTCGATAGCCACCGCCCGAGCATGGGGCAGGTCGTGCGTGGCGTAGGTCTTGAACTCGACGCCTTTCTTGAAGTCGATCAGGTACAACTCGACTTCCTCCGGCGAATACCAGAGGGCCAGGTTGGTGATCATCACGTGCAGCAGCGTGGATTTGCCGGACCCGGTTTTGCCGGCGATCAACGCATGCTGGGCAACACCTTTGCCCAGCCTCAGCTCCTGAATCCGAACCGCGCCTGTCCGCCCGATCGGAATCCGTAACTCGTCGGCCGCGTCGCTGGACCACGTCCGCTCCGGCGACGGGGCGATGGTGTCGAAGGGCACCTCGACGCGGTTGGCATCACGGGCGAGGTTGCCGACGGCGTGCATCAGCCGCGTCAACGTTGACTCGGTTGGCGGCGAATCGACCGACAGCGGAAACTGTCTGAACACCTCATCCTGCCAGACGAATCGGTTGCCCTTGTACGCCAGGTGAAGGCTGCGGGCCTTGATGTCGTCGATTTGCAGGCCGATCGGCAGGGATTGGCGCGTGTCGTGGGCGATGAGAGTGTATACGCCGCAGCGGGCCCCGCTGCTGACGATGCTGCCGAGCCGCCGGGCGGCCTCTTCGTTGAAACCGGCCGGAAAATCGGCGACGACCAGGAAGCGGTATGGCTCGGCGAGTTCGCCGGCCTGCTTGTTGTATGCGTCGATCGATTCGAACTCGTTGCGGAGGTACTTCTGGATGACGTTCTCCATGTGGTTCGTCAGGTCGGTGAGCCGTTGCTCGATGTGCGAGCTTTCCGTCCAGATGCGCGAGTCAACCAGGGCCTCCTGGTAGTCGGCCAGGTGCATGAACCCGGCGAAGTTGCGGCCGAGGCCGACGGGATCGACGATCGTGAAGCGCACACGGCCGGGCGGCAGCGAGGTCAGCAGCCGGGCCATGACCGCCTGAAGCAGGGAGATGGATTCTTCCCGGCCCTGCTGGCCCGTCTGGAGCAACAGCGAACAACGGCTCGGGAACGACAGGACGGCCGGAACGTGAAGCCCGCCCGGATGATCGGGCGCGAAGTGGCCGAGCTTGAGTACGCTCTCCGCCAGATGCCTGGTCTCGATCTCGATCTGCCCGAAGCGGACGACGGAGCTGGATCGGCCCGTCGGCCGCCACTGCTGCCACTCCGGATCGTTCCAGTCGAGCAGCACGCGCGGGTCGAAGGTGGCCGTCCGGTCGAGGAAGGCCTGAATGTCCGCCAGGCCCTTGCGCCATCGCGTTTCAAGCTCGCTCCGTGCCTGGTCGCGAGCGGCCTGGCAAGCCGACATCGCCCGGTCGAACCGCTTGCGAAGGGCAGCGAGCGCGCGCTCCCGTCTCTCCTCGAGCCTGGAAATGAGCGGCAGACCCTCTTCATCCGCTCGCCGTCGATTGACCGCGTGGCGCTCATGGATCTCCTGCTCCAGCCAGGAGTGGGCTTCTTCAGCCTTTCGAATCGAAGAGTCGAACTTCTTCTGTGCCTCGGCCATTTCCGTATCGTGCCTTCGCATCGCGAGCTGCAGTTCATCCTCGCGCTTGGCGTTCGCTTCAACTTGCTGCTGCTCGATACGCCGGTGGAACTGCTCGGCGTATTGGCCCAAGGCAAGTCGGGCGTTGGCCAGCGTACCCCGCACCGGGATGTAGGCGTCGCGGACGCGGGCGGTGGCGGCGGGCGAGATCGCCTTCATCACCGCGAAGACCGCGCCCGCACCCAGCACAAACGCGACAGGCCCCATGATTGCGAACGACGGCCAGCCGGGCCACCGCAACAGGTGCGGCAGAGCGGCCAGGCCCACGGCCGATACGCATACCAGAGTCCCAACCAGGTACGGCCGGGCGCCGCCCAGCACACCGGGCCAGCCGAGACCGGCCAGAAGCTCAATCTGTTGTTGAGCCCGTTCGATCTCCCCCTCAAACGCCCCCAGGGGACTGCTCGACTCCGGCATCTGTCCGGGCGGGTCCTCCATGTCCGCCAGGGCCGTCTGGTTGTACTGGTACAATAACCAGTCGGCCTGCTCGCGGAGTTGTTCGATCACCGCCTCTTTGGCTGGGAAGTCTTCCCTGAATTGCTTCAGGTCCTTGGCGGCATGCTCCCTTGTCGCCTGCCCGACGCTGTCGCTCAGCCAGACTTCCTGATCCAGCTTGGCCTTCGCCTTCTGGCGGACAACCCGCGTTTCGTGCTCGATTCGTGAACGCAGCGTGGCGGTGTTGGCCTGCAGGGTCTGGAGATCGGACGCATACAAATCCTCGATCCGCCGGACTTGCTCTTCATATTGTCGCTTCGCTGCCTGGATCCGCGATTGAAGGTGTTGTTCCACCTTGGCGACGGCCTGGTCGTATCGCCGCTGCGCGGTTTTGACGGCCGAGTCGTACTTCTGCTCGACGGGCGCCTCGACCGCCTGAACGGCCTCGCTCGACAGGTTGAGCCACTGCTGCAGAGCAGCGCGCTGCAGGTCAATGTAATCGACGTTCGCAGGGGGCTGACCGGCTGTACGTTCGTCGATTTCACTCGGCATTGGCTGAACTCCCGGCCCATCGGGCCCCCGCGATCTCCGCCTCATTCACAGTCGTGGCGCACCTGGGTGAGGACCGCCGCCATGTGGTCCATCGCTTCCTGGGCCGCCCGCAGGTCGCGCATCAACGGCGCGATGTATCGATCCTCGAACTCCTGGGCGACCTCGTCGCGCCACGAGGCCCTGACCTCGTTCCAGCGGGCGAAAAGGACCTTCGAGGCTTTATTCAGGCTGGCTTGACCCGCTTGAAGGCTCATGTCTGTTCCTTTTTTTCGGCTGGTTTCGGCTGCGCAGGCCACAGGATTGTGTCCTGGGCATCGAGCGCCGCCTCGATTCGGTTCCCCTCGATCACCGCCAGCGTGCCCGCCGGCAAGGCCAGGATATCCGCCCACTGAGGCCGCCGGGCCAGCAGGTCGGCGGTTCGGATGGCCGTCAAATCGCCCGGCGTTTCATTCCCGATCGACCCCAGGTACCAGCCGGTGTCCTGGCTGTCGATCGGATCACTTCTATGCAGATACACACGTGTGGCGTTGATAGAGTCTGCTCCCAGCGTGAGCCTGGAATCCGGCTGTGCCGGCTCTCGCGGCAAAGTCAGCCGGGCAATACCGTCCAGGTCCAGTTGCCGCAAGGGGTGTTCGGCCAGGGCCTCCGGAGCCTGGCTGACGGCCGCGCGGCTGCGGGCTTCGCGGGAAGGCGTCAGCAGGCGCAAGGCCTGGTACTCGGCCACACGGCCCGGCGACGGCCCCAACTCGCCGGCGAAGAAATCCAGATCGCCCCCGCGAGCGATGCTGGGGGCGGCGACGGCCGTGTCCAGGTCGGCCGATGCCGCAGCCTGCAGCCTGGCATACGATCCGAGGGCCTCGATCATCCGGTCAAGCTCGATTGCCGCTCCGGGCAGATCGGACTCGATCGTCCTGGCGAGGGACTGCACCTGTCCCTTGTACTCAAACACCTCCTCGTCGAGGCGGCGGCCCCATCGCTTGACATTGGCCAGCTTGGTCTCCGCCTCCTCCAGTCGGCGCCTGGCCAACTGCAGGGCCTTTTCCTCGTCGACACAGGAGTAGTGACCCCCGAGCGGAGTGTGGGTGAGCTTCTTCTGACTGAGGGCAATCTTGGCCCGCGTGACCATCTCGTTGCGGGTCATGATCTGCGATTTCCAGTAGCGGAGCTGGTCGTTCTTGAGCCACATGTCGGCACGCTGGATTTCAGCTTCGGCCTCCAGCAGGCCGGCCCGGGCGCTGTCAATGAAAACCACCAGCGCAACCCGGAGGTCCTTGAGCTTCTCGATCGATTCGACTCGTGCGGCCTGGCTCATGGGTAGGTGCCCTTCAATGGGGGCTGAGGACCGCGGGCCGGCGATACAAGCGCGGCCCGTCGGTCGCGATCCGGGCTCTGTTGAAGCTCCTAATGCTGCTGGAGGTAGTCCTCAATGTATCCAGCCTTCTTCGTCAGGAAGGTCACGTGGCGTTCCGACAGTTTCAGGAAGGCGCTGAGCACCCGCATGGTCTGCTCGAACTCCTCGGCGAACTTGCGCTGCTCCTGGTCGCGCCACGTCTTCTCCAGGTTCATCATCCGGGCGTGCAGGCCGGCTATCAGGCTGTGGAGCTCCGAGTTGAAGCGGTTCAGATCCGTGGCGAAGCGCCTCAGCTCCGATGGATCCACATAGGCCTGCGCCATGAGCGTCTCCTTGGCATCTCTCCTGCCGGTCCAAACGGCGGGGGGACCGGCTCGGGTCCGGTATGAACCCTACCTATCTATATAATATCCGGGAACTGGTCCCATTTCGACAGGGCAGGCGCAAAACCAGCCGGTTGCGATGCTCTCGACTGCGTTTCAGGGCGGCACATCCCCTGATCCCCGCTCCCATTGAATCCTGCTCGCCACGCCGAAGCGCAGCGAAGGCGGGAACCCCGAACCCTGAACCCTAATAAAAACCTTGCCAACCCCTCGCCGGCCCCATTATGCTTTCGGTCCCTTTCGGTTCGCACGGACTGATCGAGCAGAAGGTGATCTGATGGAAGCTTTGGACTGGATCGTCATCGGGCTGTACTTCGGCATTCTGCTGGCCGTGGCATGGTGGAGCATCCTGCAGCGCAAGAACACCGCCACGGACTACTTCCTGGCCGGCCGCCACGTCGGGTGGTTCGTGGTGGGTGCGTCGATTTTCGCCTCCAACATCGGCTCCGAGCATCTGGTCGGCCTGGCCGGCGCGGGGGCCAGCAGCGGCGTGACCATGGGCCACTACGAGCTGCACGCCTGGTGCCTGATGGTGCTGGGCTGGGTCATGGTGCCGTTCTACATGCGCAGCGCGGTGTTCACCATGCCCGAGTTTCTCGAGCGGCGGTACACACCGGCCGCACGGTGGTTCCTGTCGGTCGTCAGCCTGGTCGCGTATGTCTTCACCAAGATCGCCGTGGGCCTCTTCGCGGGCGGCGTGGTCTTCAAGGCCTTGTTCCCCGAGCCGGTCTTCGGAAACCTGGACAACTTCTGGGTTGGCGCGGTCGGGGTCATCATTGCAACGGGCATCTACGTCGTTCTGGGCGGACTGCGGGCGGTCGTCTACACGGAGGCCATTCAGACCATCATCTTCATCCTGAGTTCCGTCGTCATCCTGTTTATCGGTCTGAGCAAGGTTGGAGGATGGTCCGGGTTGCGCGAGGCTTGTGGCTCGGACTACTTCAATCTGTGGAAGCCCCTGTCCACCTCCGACCATCCATGGTGGGCGAACCCCAATTACCCCTGGCTGGGGATGTTGCTGGGCGCGCCCATCGTCGGTTTGTGGTACTGGTGTACTGACCAGTACATCGTCCAACGCGCGCTGGCGGCCTACGACGAGAGGAACGCCCGTCGCGGCACGATCTTCGCAGCTTACATGAAGCTGCTGCCGCTTTTCATCTTCATCGTTCCCGGGATGATTGCCTATGCCCTGGCCAAGAACGGCCAGCTTGACGCGGTCATCCTGACCAAGGAAGGTTCTAACCAGGCGTACCCGCTGCTGATCAAAGCCATATTGCCCGCGGGCGTCCGCGGCCTGGTGGTGGCGGGGCTGCTGGCCGCCCTGATGAGCTCCCTGGCGGCGGTGTTCAATTCATCATCCACATTGTTCACCATCGACATCTACAAGAAGCTGCGGCCTCAGTCATCGGAGGCCCATCTGGTCTGGGTCGGGCGACTGGCCACCGGCGTCATGGTGCTCCTGGGCCTGATCTGGATCCCGGTAATGGGCTTGCTCTCCTCGCAGTTGTACGATTATCTGCAGACTGTACAGGCCTACATTGCCCCGCCCATCTTTGCGGTGTTTTTTCTGGGTGTGTTTTTCAGGCGCATCAACCGTGTCGGTTGCATGGTCGGACTGGTTGGCGGATTTGCCATCGGCATGGCCCGCCTGGTTGTCCAGATTATGGCCGAGCAGGGCTACGCCATGCCTGAAGGCACGTTGCTCTACTACTTCAAGACTCTCTACTGGCAGTACTTCTGCATTCTGCTGTTCGTTTTCATATCGGCGGTGATCGTGGCCGTGAGCCTGCTGACCAGTCCGCCGCCGCCCGAGAAACTGAACGGCCTGAGCTACGCCACGGTTACCGGCCCCGATCGGGCCAAGTCTCGGGCAAGCTGGAACAAGTGGGACGTCGTCCACTCCTGTATCGTGATCGGCCTGATCCTGGTGATCTACTGGTGCTTCAGGGGGTAGTCAGTTCTTCCCTTAAACGCCGGCGAAGCCCGGAGCAAAGGGCAGGGTATGAGTGACGCCTGATTGGCCCACCGCTTCAGCGGTGGGGGAGCGAATTCCTATCGCCCGAGAGTTGGTGCCCCCACCGCTGAAGCGATGGGGCAACCTGCACACAATCTCGCTTCAGGCTTGCAGAGAGCAGAGCTGTCTGCATGCGGGTATAATTGGGGACGATGACAGGTAAGCTGGATACATCCGAACAGCAAAACAAATCGCCGGATGCGGAGCCCCCCGCGCCGCCGGTTGATCCGCGCGAGGCGCTAATGAACAAGATCCGCCATCTGCCCACCACGCCCGGCGTGTATCTGTTCAAGGACGCCCAGGGCCGGGTGCTCTACGTTGGCAAGGCCAAGGACCTCCGCAGCCGGGTGACCAGCTATTTCCAGAACTCGACCGACCTGCTCGCCACCCGCGGGCCGGAAATCTCTCACATGGCCTCGCTGGCGACCGACCTCGACTTCCTCGATTGCGAGACGGAGGTCGATGCCCTCCTCCAGGAGAACCGCCTGATCAAGGACATCCAGCCGCCGTACAACGAGCGTTTGCGGGACGACAAATCGTTTCCGTATCTTGAGATCACCACCTCCGACGATTTCCCGGGCGTCTACGTCACCCGCAAACCGCGGATCAAGGGCAGCAAGCTGTACGGACCTTTCACCAATGCCGCCGGGCTTCGCGACGCGGTGAACGCACTGCAGAAGGTCTTCCAATTCCGGACCTGCGAGCTGGAGATCAACGACGGCGACGAGAAACGGCAGTATTTCCGACCGTGCCTGCTGTACTCCATCGGCCGGTGTACGGCCCCGTGTGCAGCTCATATCTCGAAGGAGGATTACCGCAAGGACATCGACCGGCTGAAGAAATTCCTGGCTTCCAAGCGAAGCGTGGTCCTGCGGCAACTGCAGAAGGAGATGGAGCAGGCGGCTGCGAACCGCGAATTCGAACAGGCTGCCCGGCTCCGTGACGAAATCAAGGCCCTGCAGGCCCTGTCGCTCTCGGGCGACCCCAACGCCGACGTTCAGCCGGAAGTTTTCTTCATCGATCCGACCCAGGGACTCCTGAGGCTCGGAGAAATCCTCGAGCTGGACCGCGCCCCACGGTCGATCGAGGCGATCGACATCGCCAACCTTCATGGCGAGGAGTCCTGCGGCTCACTGGTCTGCTTCATCGACGGCAAGCCGTTCAAGGGGGGCTACAAGCGGTTCCGGATCAAGACAGTCGAGGGTATCGACGACTATGCCATGATCCGGGAGGTGGTTCTCCGCCGCTACCGGCACGCCGCCGAGGGGGAGGAGTTGTACCCCGACGTCATCCTGATCGACGGGGGCCTGGGTCAGCTCCACGCCGCTCTGGGCGCCTTCGACGAGATGAATGTCCACCCGCCGATGGTGATCTCGCTGGCCAAGCGGGAAGAGGAGATCTACATCCAGGCCCACAGCCGCCCGGTCCGTTTGCCTCGTAACGATCCTGCCCTGCGGCTCTTACAGCAAGCTCGCGACGAGGCCCACCGCTTCGCCCAGCACTACCACCACATTCTGCGGCGCAAGAAGGTCTTCGACGAGGACGTCGCCGCCGGGCGACGGCCGCCTCGGACCGCTCCCTCCGGCAAACCCCGTTCGAGGCCGCAGGGTGGTTCCGAGAATAAGAGCAAGTCCTAATAGCGTACCGGCGTAGCCTCGTTATCCGGCCGCCTCCCGACCAGGTTCGGGGATTGGTCGGGCTTCCGGGCCAGCGGCGAAGAGGGTTTCACTGGCCACGCGCCCGGAATTGCACATCCTTGTCTGCCTCATGTCTTGCGTTTACCCCTGGTCCGGCATAGGATTGTACGGACAGCGGCCATATCTGTGTTTATCTGGCCTTTGCTTGGCATAAGGGGGTAGCCGCCTGTTCGTTTCGTAACGTCTGGGAGGCTGAGAAGATGCGGTCATATTCGCCGGCACGGGGCTGGTCGGCGGGAGCCGATAAACTCCTGGCGATCGGGCTGGCGACGCTCGTGGTCGCGACGGCGGGGTCCATCCACGCCCGACAAGCCGATGCCGAATGTACCCTTGACTGGAGGCCCGGGGAATCACTCCAGGGCCTGAACTACGAAGGCTATGCCCTGGCCGTTTTCGATGACGGCTCGGGACCGGCCTTGTACGTCGGCGGCGGCTTCGAATCGGCCGGCGGCGTCAAGGTTTCCGGCATCGCCCGCTGGGACGGCCGATATTGGTCATCCCTCCGAGCCGGCGTGGCCAAGGGTTCGGCCTGCGGACAGGTCAAAGCCCTGGTAGTGTACAACGGCGAGCTGATTGCCGGCGGCTCCTTCAGCACGGCCGGCGCCACGACGACCGCTAACATCGCCCGATGGAACGGCACCCGATGGGCCCCACTGGGCGAGGGGGCGGACTTCGACGTGCTGGCACTGACGGTCTACGAGGATGATCTGATCGCCGCCGGAAACTTCGTGACCGCCGGTGGGATCACTGTCAACCGGGTCGCTCGTTGGGATGGCGAGACCTGGGCCCCGCTTGGTTCCGGGCTGAATGATGCGGTAGGCGTCCTGGCAGTCTACGAAGGCGAACTCATTGCCGGTGGCCGATTCACTGCCGCCGGCGGTGTCAAGGTTAACCAGATTGCCCGCTGGGACGGATCGACCTGGCAATCCCTGGGCGGCGGGGTCACGGGCGGCTCAAACCCTCACATCAGTGCGCTGATCCCATATGAGGACACGCTTGTTGTCGGCGGGCTGTTCACGGCCGTCGGCGGCACCCCTGCCCGAAACGTTGCCCGATGGGATGGAGCCAAATGGTCGGCCATCGGTGATGGACTGGATGCATCGGTTCTCGATCTGACTGTCCATAACGGCGACTTGATCGCGGGAGGGTTTTTCGAGAAAGCCGGCGGCAAGCCGTCACGCCATGTCGCTAAGTGGGATGGGACGCAGTGGAGTCCCCTTGCCGGCGGCCTCTTCGGATACGTTACTGCACTGACCTCTTTCGGGAACGACTTGATCGCGACCGGCGCGGGTACGGCCGCCAGCAATACGCGGGCCGACAACATCGCCCGCTGGGACGGTGCCAGATGGCTGCCTCTCGGTGCCGCCATGGACCGCCCCCCCTACGCCCTGGCCGACTACAACGGTGAACTGATCGCGGGGGGCGCCTTTACCTATATTAACGGCGTCAAGGTGAACTGCGTTGCCCGGTGGAATGGGGCATATTGGGTGCCGCTCGCCGAGGGCATGGCCGGAGGCAAGGATGGCACTCGGGTCAAGGCAATGGCCCTTTTCAGGGGCGAACTGATCGCAGGTGGCAGCTTCACCACTGCCGGCGGTGTCAACGCCAGGTACATCGCGAGCTGGAACGGCAGCACATGGGCTCCGTTGGGAGAGGGCTTCAACGGTCCGGTCCACGCTCTGACGCTCTATAAGGGCGATCTTGTTGCCGGTGGGACCTTCACGACCAGCGGCGAGACTTCCGTGAACGGCATCGCCCGCTGGGATGGAGTGGCCTGGGTCCCGATCGGCGGTGGTGTGAGCGGAGCATGGAGCCCGGGCGTGTATGTGCTGGCGGTCTTCGGTGAGGACCTCTACGCCGGTGGTCTGTTTCTCAAGGCCGGTGGCCAGACGGTCAATCACGTTGCCAGATGGGACGGGGTCGGCTGGCAACCCATGGCGGGAGGAATGGGCGGGTCCGGCTATCCCGATGTTCCTGTCGCCGCTCTGACCGTCTGGAACAATGAATTGACCGCCGGCGGCTTGTTCTCCAGTGCCGGCGGAGTAACCGCCGCGAACATCGCCAGGTGGGACGGTGCGGCCTGGTCCGCGATGGAGAGCGAGGGTGCCCACAGTCCGCGGCAGATCCATTCACTGACGGTCTACAACGGGCATCTGGTCGGCGGCGGCATCTTCTCGGATGGCGGGCTGATGTCGGGCAACGGCGTTGCTCAGTGGAACGGTACGGAGTGGGAGCCGGTCAGCAAAGGCGTCAGTGCCGGCGGTGCTGCCGTGTTCACGACCTGCGTCCACAAGGGTGAACTGGTGGTGGGCGGCTCGTTCCTCATGGCCGGAGGAAGAATCTCCGCGCACCTGGCCCGCTGCGCCCCGGTCGGGCCCGCCGCCGCGATCCGTCAATGGCGGAGTGTGCGATATCACGACGAATCCACGGGCGAGGCGGGCGTTGTCCTTGACGCCGCCGCCACGACCGGCCACTGGATCACCACAGAGCCCCGCGAGGGCGGCATCCGCAAAATCGTCGTCGACATTACCGGGCCGACCGACGGCGATCTGGCCGTGGAAGGCCGGGCGATGGCTGAAGAGGTCGGCGGGACCGGTTATGCCTATCCCGCTTCGCTCCAGACGCTGACGCATAACGGCGACGACAGCTATACGCTGGTGATTGAGTGGTCCGAGGGCCTGCCCGACCAGCGGTGCTATCGTATCAACCTGGGCGCCAACATCGACTGTCTCAAGGACGACACGGACTGCCTGATCCGCGGTTTGACCGGCGACGCCAACAACGACGGGATCGTCGATGCAAGCGACTTGCTCGTGGCGAAATCGAAGATCTCGCGGCCGGTGATGCCGGACAATGCCGCCTTCGACGTCAACACCGACGGTGCCCTCAACTCCACCGATGTATTGACCATCCGGGCATATCAGGATCGGTCCGCCATGTGCCCGTGACCCGACTGAAATGTAGGAGCGGTCTCCGACCGCGAGAGAAGGTAGGAGCGGCTTGTAGCCGCGAGAGAAGGTAGGAGCGGCTTGCAGCCGCGAAAAGAAGTAGGAGCGGCTTGTAGCCGCGAAAAGAAGTAGGAGCGGCTTGCAGCCGCGATTTTTTCACCATTACTCCATCCCCCCGGGATCCCGCACGCCATGGCAACCGAACACCACGACCAACCGGCACGGCAAAGCTCCCATCGCCGACGCCCGCGCTATCCCGGCGCGCACCCGAAGCGATATGAGCATCGCTACAAGGAACTCGACCCGCATGCCTATCCGGATATCCAGGACCGTGTACGGGCTCGCGGGCACACGCCGGCCGGCACTCACGTGCCGGTGCTCGTGGAGGAAGTGATGGCCTGCCTGCGGCCGATGCCGGGCAACATCGTGGTTGATTGCACGCTCGGCTACGGCGGGCACGCGTTGGAGTTTCTCAAGAGGATCGCACCGGGCGGGCGATTGCTTGCTCTCGACGTCGATGCTCGGGAGATGGAGCGGACCCGGCAGCGTCTGGCTGAGGCCGGATCCGCGGACATCATCAGTTACCACCGCAGCAACTTTGCCGGCATCGGCAAGGTCCTGGCAACTGAGCAACTCGACGGTTACGACGTCATCTTCGCCGACCTGGGCGTCTCGAGCATGCAGGTCGACGATCCGTCGCGCGGTTTCAGCTATAAGCAGGAAGGCCCGCTGGACATGAGGATGGACGATCGGATCCGGCGCACCGCAGCGGACTGGCTGGCCGGGATGCCCGACCAGGACCTGGCTCTCTCGCTGCGCGAGCTGGCCGACGAGCCCGACGCCGAGCACATCGCCCGACTGATCGCTGAGCAGCGCGGCGTCCGGCCGATCGAGAGCACCTCGCAACTGGTGCGGATCATCTTCAAGGCCAAGGGGCTCACCCGGCGGCGATGGCGAGAGAAAGCTGCACGGGATCAGCGCGAGCTGCATCCGGCCGCCCGAACGTTCCAGGCCTTGCGAATGCTGGTCAACGACGAATTGAGCAGCCTGCGCCACCTGCTGCGGATCGCGCCTGCGTGCCTGCGCCCCGGCGGCCGAATCGGGATCATCAGCTTCCATAGTGGCGAGGATCGGCTGGTGGCGCGGAGCTTCCGCGAGGGCGTTGACGCAGGACAGTACCTGGCCATCGCCGACGAGCCGATCCGCCCGGGCCGCGAGGAACGGTACGACAACCCACGCAGCGCCTCGGCCATGCTCCGCTGGGCTCAGAAGGCCCGTCTGTCCACGTAACCCGGCCTCGGTATAATGCCATGCCTTCCGGCCGCCGGGAGCTGAGAGCTAAAAGCTAAGAGCCAACAGCTAAAAGCCTCTATCAGGAGGGCGCCATGAGCCTTCACAAGATTGAGCGGTTTGGCCACGTCTACGTGGCTCGAAGCGCGGTCATCGTCGGAGACGTGAATCTCGGCGAGGATTCGAACATCTGGCATCACGCCGTGCTCCGCGGCGACGTGGCCCCGATCCGCTTGGGAAAGCGGGTCAACGTGCAGGATGGCTCCGTACTGCACTGCAACCACGACGTCCCGCTCGAGATTGCCGACGACGTCGCCATCGGGCACCTGGCGTGTGTGCACTGCAAGCGTATCGGGCCGAACACGCTGATTGCCACCAGGGCGACGGTGCTCGACCATGCCGAGATCGGGCAGGACTGCATTATCGGAGCCGGGGCGGTCGTGCCGCCGGGCACGGTGATCCCCGACGGCTCGGTAGTTTTGGGCATGCCGGCCAAAGTCGCCCGCCTCATCCGCGACAAAGACCGCGAATACATCCGCCGGGTCGTGGAGCATTACGTGGAACCGGCCAAACGCCACGTGGGGGGCGAGTTCAAGCCTTTCCGGCAGTAATAAACGCTTGCCTGCCAGCTCTATGTAATATATACTTAGGTATATACACAGGAGTCTGCAATGACGGCAACTGCCAAGATCTTCCGGAACGGGGCCAGCCAGGCGGTCCGGCTGCCCAAGGAGTTTCGCTTCGAAACCGACGAGGTCTGCATCAAGCGCGTCGGCTCAGCGGTGCTTCTGTTTCCCAAGGACGCCGCCTGGGACCTGATGGCCGACGCGATGGGCAAGGTGGACGCCGACTTCATGGCTGAGCGCAACCAGCCGCGGCGGGTCGAGGAGCGCAGACCCCTGTGACCCGCTTCATGCTCGACACCAGCATCTGTGTCGAACTGCTCCGAGGCCGCACGCCTGGCGTGCTGGATCGAATGCGTTCGCTTGCCGTCGACGAGGTGGCGATTTCAAGCATCACCTTGGCCGAGCTTCAATACGGGGTCGCCAAGTCCGCCAATCCCGCGAAGCACGCGGTTTTGCTCGCCGAGTTCTGTGCGCCGCTGGACATTCTGCCGTTCGACGCCCTGGCCGCCGAGACCTACGGCCGCGTTCGGACGGCCATCGAACGCGATGGCACCCCGATAGGGCCGCTCGACACTCTTATCGCTTCGCACGCACTGGCAATCGACGTTATCCTGGTCACCAACAATGACCGCGAGTTCCGCCGCGTGTCGGGCCTGCGTGTGGAGAGCTGGATCTCGTAGTCAGGCACTGGCCGTGCGGGATCGTCTGCGCACGCGGAGCCCATCCGCCGGCGGCCCTGTCCCGTGAGGCGAACGAACCGGTGACGAGACCGAGCGCCTCAGCTCGCCGCCGCCCTCACTATTAGTGGTTCGGTTCTCGTTTTTCTTCTCTCTGCGTTTCTGCGTCTGCCCAGTCGCTACTTCCGCGCCGCCGCCTGGAGTTCGCGGGTGGCCGCCTCGATGGCCTGGCGGTTGTGGCGCCACGTCTGGTAGCCGTGGATGCTCAGCCAGCCCAGAAGACAGACCAGCAGCGACCCGAACCCGACGAGCAGGGCCCGAATGGTCCGGCGATCGCGCGATTCAGCCAGTTCGACGCGGGCGGGAACAAATTCCACTGAGCCCGGCTCGGCGCCAGGCCTACCGCTCGAATGGCTTTCCCTCTCAATCTCCGCCAGCGACCCCAATGCCTCCACGCGCTCATCCTGCAGGCTGGCCCACTGATCCAGGCCTGCCTGTTGCTGATCCATCCGCCGGATCATCGCCCGGATGTCCTCGACGTGCTTTCGGATCTCCCGGTCGAGTTCATCCGCCCGCTTCATTAACTGCTCGCGACGCTCCTTTAGCGTCTGCTCGCGGTTGTTCTGCAGCCCGGCAGCAATCCGGGCCCGTATGGCCGCTTCGATTCTGGATCGCCTGTCACCAACCTGCCTGCGAAGAGCGCTCACTCGCTGGACCGCGGCCGCGAGGTCAACATTGCCGTTCAGCGTGGCTGACCGGGCGACTCTGGTCGCCTCCAGTTGGGCGTCCACGGCCGGCTGCAAATCCTTGGTCAATGCGCGGCTCAGCACCAGTCCCTTGGTCGGCTCGTCCGTATCCTGGCCGATCGCCTCCAGCCTCTGCCTGAACTGCACGAGCGACGCCGAGCCGGTATCGACGAAGTGGCGCGCACCCTGATCGAGCTGCGTCTGGCATGTCAGCAGGTCTGCTCCCCCGGCCAGGGCGTCCCGCTGGACCGCCCAATCCGCCGACAATGATTTCGAGGCTTGTTCCCACGCTCCAAGCGTCTGCTTCAGAGTCTGCAAGCCCTCGCGGATCCGCACGCCGTACTCCTCCTTCAGCGCGCGATCAAGGCGAGCCACCCCCTCGCCGAGGGCCTGGTTCAACGATTTGAAAGTCGTGTCCCCTCCGGCGACGATGCGCCTCAGCATATCACTCAGCTCAGACTCACGCTGCCGAAGCGCCTCGACTTCCGTTTTCAGCATCGTATCGGCGTTCTCAGCGGCCCGAATCTCTTCAGGGTCGATCCTGACGGAGGCAGGGTCGATCGTGGACCCGCCGGATGCCTCTGACAGCGATGCCAGCGACGCGTCGATTTCCCGCCGCTCGGTCTCAGCCGCGTTCCACAGAGCCACCAGCCGTGAACCTTCACCCTTGCGGTCGAACGACGGTCTCGTCGTCGTGGCCAATCGCTGGTCGATCCGTGAGATGCGCTCCAGCGCCGCATCGCGAGCAGGTGACGGCACGGCTTGAGATGCGGGGGCCAAAGTGGCGGTTTGAAGCAGCGCAACCATTTGCCGACCTGTGTGGTTGATTCTCTCGATGGCCGGCTCCACGTCGTGAGTATCCAACCCGAAAGTCAGCAATCCCCGGTCGACGTCAATCTCGGTGACACTCAGGCCAGCCGAACGCGCCTGCTGCGCGCATTCAGACAGCGTGCTCTCATCGCCCGGCCTGGTTCTCACATGCCCGCTGACGGAACACAGTGGCGTGTACGATGAATACGCCCAGACCCCGAGAGCCGCTGACAACACGACTGCGGCGATTCCCAAGGCGATCAGCAGCGGCGATGTGCTCGTGGTCTCGCCGACGCCCGCGGCCATGTCCGGTGATTCAACTTGCGGTCGCCGACGCGCGGGCGAGGGTGCGGGTTCGGAGCGAGCCCGTTGAGGTGCCGCAACAGACGCCGCCTTGAGTGCGGCGACCTGCTTCTCCAGGCCGGCAGCCCGGCGAGCCTGGACCTCCGCCTGCTCCTGGATCTCCGCTACGCGGGCCTGGGCTTCATCTCGCTGCCGGGTCAGTTCGGCCAGTTGCCCACGCAGTTCCTGGTTCTTCCCCGCGAAGATTCTGAGTTGCTCATCCCGGTCCTTAAGCAGCGACTCGCCCGCCGTCAGCCGTTTCGCGGCCTCTTCAAACTTCGCCGCGAGGTCCTGCTCGCGCTTTTGCCAGGCCGTCCAGGCGGCCTGCTCGTTTTGCAGGCGGGTACGCTCTTGTTCGAGTTGAAGCTGCCCCTCCGCCAGCCGTGCCTCTCGCCCCGCCAGCTCTTGCTCGATTTGGTCGAGCTGGCGGTGTAGCTGCGTCAGGAACTCGTGGACCGAGGAGTCATGGCCGGGGGGCAGCTTGTCAGACGGTTGATCGGAGTATCTCGCCACGATGAACCCACCATGCCAAAGCCGCGTTTCGCCGTCGTTCTCGCGGCGATACCGCATATCCGCCTCAGTCTATCCGTCGCGCCAGACCTGAACAAGCGGCCGTAATCGCCATGCGGGCAGGGGGCCTATCGCGTACAATTCCCACGATCTCACAGGAGTAGTCGAATGATGACAAGGTGCGATGAGGTGCGGCACAAGCATCAGCAGGTGGCCGCCTACCTGGCAAGTCACAATCTCGACGCGGTAGTTCTTGCTCAGCGCCCGAATTTCGCCTGGTACATGGCCGGAGGCATGAACCACGTCGGCACGGCCGACAGCACGGGAGCGGCAGCCCTCCTGATTACGCAGGAGAAAGCCGTCTGCATCACCAACAACATCGAGGCTCCGCGCCTGGCCGACGAGGAATTGGGCGAACTCGGCATCGAAGTGCTGGTGGCCCCGTGGCACGACGATGATTCGCTGGCCGGTCTCTGGTCAGACAAAATCGGCCGGTCTCGTGCGGCGTGCGATGTGCCGCTCGCGGCGCTGCCTGGCCACGTGTCGCGTCTGGGGGCTGACTTCGCAACGCTTCGGTGGGTGATGACCGAAGGCGAGATCGGGCGATACCGTGCCGTGGCCCGCCAGGCAGCCCAATCCCTCGAGGCCGCCTGCCGCCTGGCCCGGCCGGGCATGAGCGAGTGGGAGCTGGCAGCGAAGATCGCCTCGGTTGCACTGGAACGGGGCATTCGCACGCCCGTACTCCTTGTGGCGGCCGACGAACGGGTCTGTCGCTATCGGCATCCCATTCCGACCGGTCGGAAGTTTGAGCGTTATGGGATGGCGGTTCTGGGGGGTGAACGCCACGGCCTGATCACTTCTGTGACCCGACTCTTCCGCTTTGGCACGATCGACACCGATCTGGCTCGGCGGCACCAGGCGGTCTGCCGGGTCGATGCTGAGATGATCGCTGCCACCCGCCCGGGCCAGAGTATGGCGTCCGTGATTTCTGTAGCTCAACAAGTCTATGCACAACAAGGGTTTGCAGACGAATGGTCCTTCCACCATCAGGGCGGTCTGACCGGCTACGTTGGCCGGGAAATCCGGGTCCACCCGGGCACGCAGGCGGCTGTTCAGCAAGCTCAGGTCTTTGCCTGGAATCCTTCCATCGCCGGAACCAAGAGCGAAGACACAATTCTGGTCGGACAGGGTCGAACTGAGATCCTGTCGGCCTCCGGCCAGTGGCCCACGACGGCCTACGAAGCAGGGGGGCAGACCTGGCAGAGATGCGATATTTGCGAGATTTGAACCAACCGTCGTCATACAATTAACTACAATTAGGACAATAGTTTAAGACAGATTGGGCATTCGTTCGGTCTCATTCCCCCTGGCAGGTGCTGGCCTTCGCCAAGGTCCAGGACCAGCCGCGATCGTTGCGGGGATTGCCCTCAGCGGCCGCGTTGAGGGTTGTGAGATCTTGACAAGAAGGCTCAACCGTCGTAAAGCTACCAACCGATCAGTATGTCTGAGCCATATCGTCCAAACCCGTCGTGAAGGGAGGCGCGCCCATGAGCGACACGATGACCCAAACGATCCCGCCGAAAGCTCGTTCAACCCCGTCGAGAGGCGAGGCCACACGAGTAGATATCCTTCAGGTCGCCCGGCAGTTGTTCAGCGAGCACGGCTACCACAAGACCGGCATCGCCGACATCCAGGAGGCGACCGGCCTGACCAAGGGAGCGTTCTACCATCACTTCCGCTCCAAGGAACAACTGGCCCTGGCAATTCTGGAGCAGACCCGGCAGGAATATGCCGAGCACCTGATCGCCCCGGCCATGCAGCAGGCCGGACCGGCCGAGCGGTTGGAGGCCCTGCTGGATGGGGCGGTTGAACTCAATAGCCGGCCCGAGTGGTGCAATTGCCAGATGATCGCCACGCTCGGTGCCGAGCTGACCCCGGCTGACGGGCGGCTGCGCGAGTCGGTCCAGGGCATCTACGGGGACATCCAGGACCGATGCCGGGAACTGCTCACCGAAGCCCATCATGCAGGCCAGGCTGCAGACCGCATCGACCCTGAGACCGGCGCTCAGTGGATCGCCAACACGCTCACGGGACTGTGTTTGGCCAGGAAGTTGGGAGCCGCCCGGGTCCCCGCCCGTAATCTGATCGATGCGATGAAACGGACGTTGCTCAAGCGGCCCGCGAAGGGTAAGGTTCACCCCTCGGCGAACGGGGCTTCAAAGTGAACACCTCGCAGGCTGCCGCGGAAGGAGCAGCGTATGAACGGCGGCGGGGTGGCCCAGGTTCTTCTTGAACCCGGGCTCTCGATTCGATCGGGTGCCACTGGCGGCCGTCGCCCCAAGCCCGGTCGAGGGGATCCGCGTGATCTTTTCTCTGCCAACAGCTAAAAGCTAAAAGCTAAGAGCTAATAGCCTCTTTTCTTCCCCAACACTCTCTCCGGTCATCTGCCTTCTAATCTTCGACGATCCGCGCCGCGATCGGCTTGGCGACGCTGAACAGGACCAGCCCCCAGACCACGGTCGCCAGTTGCGCAACGATCGCCCACCCCGCAAGGCTGCCGAACGCCCCTTTCACATGAATGTTCATTCCGGCAGGCAGATTCGAGGTAGCCGACTGGGCGCCTATCGCTGTGATGATAGTCTGAGTCACCAGGATGCAGCCAACAAACACGGCCAGCACCCCCACCGTCCGAAGCACCCGCGTCACAATAGGTTGCTGAACAATCTGATCCATCATGTCATCCTTTCTCTGGTATGCCCCTGTTCTCGCCGTTCGCTCTGCTGAAATCTCCGACGCATCGTTGCGTCTGCTCTCCCCACAGTCATAATAAAGGACGTGCTGCCCGACTACACCATCCAGGTCTTCGGCCCCCACGACCAGCCTCCGCCCGAGGCGGAAGAACTGTTCGCCCCGCAACTGGCCGACTCTCGGCGACAGCTTTGTTCGCAGCAGAACGGACCGTCGGTTTTCATCCTGGTCTGTGCGGTCACGCCGCAAGAGCACGTCCTCGGCGGCGTCCATCTGGATCTCGGCCCTATCGGCGGTGCCGGGCCGCTGGCCGGGGAAAGGCTCGCCTATCTCGAACGCACGCCTGTGCGTCCGGCCTACCGGCGACAGGGGCTGGCAACCCGCCTGCTCCGGCAGGCGATCCGGGCAGCAACCGATGCCGGTTGCCTGTACATCCGCTGCAGCGCCAACTGGGACAACCCTGCCGAAACCGCCCTGTTCCTGAAATGTGGATTCTCCCTCGTAGACATCGACGGCGAGAATGACCCGGAGCCCTGCTACCTGGCTGTCCGGTCCCTGCAAAACCTCTCGTGAACGAGGATGCCTCTGCCGGCCCCGGCGCACCCCGTGTTCGCTCTATTCGATCGGGTCTCAATTCTTGCCCCACCTCACTGAGAACTGGTCTCTCGACACGGCTGATTTGAATGCCGGCTTGTGACTGCTCTCCCCGACCGCAGAGAACGTCGCAGAGCTCAGAAGTGCAGAAGGTCAGAAGCCGGCGGGCAGTTGGCCGCGTTCGCGTCGCAGCATCGAGTCAAATCGGCGCAGCGCTGGTCCGCGGAGAGGGGACGTGTTTCAATCGTAGCGAGCAACCTATGACTCCGCGCAACCCATTAGGCCTGCGAAGCTTCAGCAAGCAGTTGAAACTTCGCGTATGCCTGGTGCTGCTTTGAGTGCGGCTTGGCCGACCGCGGCTTGCGTCGCAAAGCAAACTCATTCGACGTCAGATCAAACGTTGCGACACCTATGCCCCAGCGCCGCAGCGCGACCTTGTACTTGCGATAAGTACTTAACTGCGACGGAGGAATGACGATCAGAACCTGCTGTGCGAACGCTCGGTATTGCTGCGCCTGGAAAACCGCTCTGCGCGGTCGGTCCAGTTTCAGCTCGATGGCTATTATCTCGACTGTGTGCAGAGAGCTCGCCGGATTCGCAACGAACGCTCCGTTCACGGTGCGCTTAACGTAGCGATGTTTGAGCAGTTCGGCCAGAGCCCCTCGAACACTGCGAAGGGAAAGCCCGCTATGCTCACACAAATACGCGGGAGTCCTTCCTGCACTCTCGTGCAGAAACGAAAGAACAAGCGATCCCGCAAGCTTGAGGCTGACGGTGTTGCCATTGAGAAATCGATGCTTGCGACCAACCAGCGCTATGAAGTCTGGACGACCCTGCTGACAGTCGATTTCGCGGAATACCTTCGAGATGCGCCCGACGCCTGGAAGACCACGCTTGGCCAGCATGAGCTGCTCGAAGGCTCCGGCCATCTGCTCTTCGGTGTACGGAAATCGTCGTATTGCCTTTGGCGTCAATTCACACTCCTGCTGCCGTTCTGAAGTCGTCAACCGCATCACGCCACGCCGCCAAGTGGCCGGGGCCAGTCATGGGCTCAAAATTCACGCCTCGCCTCACCAGACGGTCATAAAGCGACTCGGCACGTCTGATCAATTGTAGGGCCGTGTCTAACCGACTGGCGATTCGCCCGGACGATACGGCATTGATGATGCTGCCCAGCGCCGCCCAGTGCGCCAGACAAGACCTCTGGTCCGTCCAACGAGGCGCGCCGGCTGCGGGCCCGCCACGGAGAATTTGATCATGTGGCGCCCCTGTCAGCACATCCGCGATGCGCCCGGCGCGGAAGATGTCCTCCAGCTCTGGCTGGATGAGAGGCGCAGACAACAGCGGTGCGGAGGAATACCGTTTGCGTGGTCGTCGTCCTCCGCCCGCTGGTTCAAATCTCGCCATATTGAATTGACGGAGTGATTGGTGCCACCCGCTCGCGGTTCCCGTTGCGCCGGCAGCGTGAAGGAACGCGCCAATCCAGTCGCTGTACCCGATGTACACTTCGTAGTCGTTCAATCGGGACAGTACGTACACGAGGTACATCAGATTTCGCATCGCGCCTGGTTCCATTGCCGCCTCGTAGGACGAACTGTTGCGATGCACCAGGATGTAAAATCCCCGCGTTTCTAACGACGAGACCGCATCAAGAAACTCCGCCAAACCGGTCGGATTTCGCAGTGCAACTTCCGATGTGACGATCGACACTAACAACGGCGGCGGACTACTTAGTGTGTCATGGTAGTCGACCGCTCCTTCCGCCATGTTTAGCGCAATCTGACTCCACGAATCGCGGAAATCATCGAACATAATGTTCGGAGACACGAGATAGCTCACGTCTTCGAGCGATTCGTACTGATACTTCAGGCACGCTTCGACGTACTTTTCGATCTGCTTGGGACTGAACTGCGTCCGGCTCAGCCCCGCATTATCGGCATAATAGTCATACTCTGGCAAACGACCATCGCGCGGCACACTCACCGTGGTGACGTAGAACTGCGGGTCCATTATTACGACGGCGTCAGGCTTTTGCTGACGGAGTTCACGGACGCATTGCTCCAGCCGCTCTCGAGCCTCATCTTTCGGGCTGAGGACCGCGCCTTCGATCGATCCTTCGTTGAGGCCCTCAGACACCTTCTGGCCTCGTCCGTATCCGATTTGCGCCAGTAGCATGCTTAGTGCGCTCCCTGCTGAAGTGCTTTCGACAGTGCATCACGCAGCATGGCGATACGCCGGTAACGCAGGGCGGGACGTTTGGCGAGCAATCGCATGATGATTTCGCTGAGCGGCTCCGGGAGAGCCTTATTAAGTGTGTGCGGTACATCAGGTTGCTGATTCCTGATATTGTTCAAGACGTCCCACGAATTCTGCGCGCCACCCATGAAAGGATGGATGCCGGTGGCGAGTTGATACATCGTGATGCCGAGCGAAAAGAGGTCGGATCGAAAATCCAGCACCTGTCTTCGATTCGCGAAATCCATTTGCTCGGGCGAGAAGTAGATGTGCGTACCCACCGGCCCCATGGACCAGGACTCGTCATTGAGATCGAAGACCAGGCCCATGTCGAGGACGACGAAATCACCGGTCCTGCGGCGCATGATGTTACCCGGCTTGATATCGCGATGAATCTTCCTGTGCTTCCAAAGAGCTTCTATCGCGTCCGCAACATGAAGCCCAAGTTGCACCAAGTCTTGCGGCGATAACCCCGGCTGGTTCGGCCTCAGCAGCTTTTTGATCGGCTCACCGTCGATCAATTCCTCACTGAAGCAGATCAGATCCTGAGTGCCGATTGTGACCGAGCGGAGTTCGATGGGCCCGATTCTCACAAGGTGCGGTGAGTTGCACTGCTTCATCGTCGCCACCTCGCGCCGGGCGCGCGCCGTCACGTCATCCAACGACACCGACTGGGCGCTCACGTCCGCGTCCTGATCGGCGAGAGGCTTAGGGTTGGGCCGGAGAAACTTCAGCACACACGCTTCACCGCCGATCTCGCATGCGAATACGACCTTCTGCCCGCCCTTATCCAGATATCGAACATTGGCGGCTTCGGGAACTGCTTGATGCACCTCAGCATCGGTGAGTTGAGGAAACGCCATGGATACATTATCGCCGACCAGCGTGGGAAAGACAAATGCGGAAACTCCTCAGCGAAAGACAGATTGGCCGCAGACCCTCAGGCTGCAAATGCTAGGAAAACGGGTGAGAAACGGCACAGGTTCGTCTCCCTGTGAGTTCCCTGTCGTCGTATGGCCTTCATAAACCCTCGGGCCACACCCAGCCATCTATCTCAGCCGATCATGGCGCCGGCAGCTCCACGCCAATCCCGTCACCGGATCTTGGTCTCGCCCAAGGCGAGCACCCTTGCTGCACAACTCCACTCCCTGCCGGCCAGCGGGCCTGCACAAGTGCCGTTGGATAACGTGCAGCCAGCATAACGCACGTCGCCGGAGGCTTCAAGCCCAATTTGAATCCTCGCCCGCCGGCCCGCCAAACAAGCCCGTCGAGCCCGATCCCGACCCCGTCTCCCGGTTCCCGACTGACAGCCAAAAGCTGCAAGCTGAGAGCCACGCTCCCATCCTACCCCGCTTTCGTGTAATTCGTGTATTTCGTGGTTGACACCGCCTCGCCCTCTCCCCGTGTCGGAGTCTACCCGTCCGGTCGCCCGCCACGGCGGGTGAGTCTTCGACATTCGGACTTCGGATTTCTTTCGGCATTCGAATTTCGACATTCGTCATTCCGCTCGGCCCCCGCGCTCGCCACGGCCAGCAGGCCCGAACCCCGCTTGCCACGCCGACTTGCCACGACGAAGCGAAACGCAGGTGGGAGCCTCGGCGAAGGCGGGTTCTGCTCCAACCGCGTCCTGCCGAACACCCCGCCGTGTTATGTCTGCATGCGGATCGACGGAGATCCCGCGCGCTGAGGCGGTCATCGACCGAACGGCCACAATGAACAAACGAGCAACAAGTCTTCTTGCGAAACGAACCCACGCCCGGGTGAAGCAACCAAACCTCAGCGGGCAGCTCTCGGCCACACCAGGAGCTTCTCAGTGCCCCATTCTGGCTGATTGCCGAACGCCGACTGCTGAAAGCTCTGTCGCGCCAAACGAACCCATTCTTTCTCTCAAGCCATTGCGGGAGGATGCTTTGTGTCGTCCAACGTACCCCGGGCGATTCGTCATTCGGACCTCGCCATTCGTATTTCGACTCGCCACGGTGCGCCGGCCTGCAGCGGACTCTCAACAGTGCAGAACCTCGACCTCACCCTGTCTGGCTGAACGCCGACCGCCGATCGCTGACCGCTCGTTTGCGCCAAACGAACCCATTCTTTCACGCTACCCCTTGCTGGAGAACACTTTATGTCGCCCAGTACCCCTCGGCCATTCGTCATTCGGGCTTCTGGTTTCATTCGTCATTCCGATTTCGACATTCGTCATTTCCCGCGTCTCCGCGTCTCCGCGTCTCCGAGTCTCCCCGTCGGAGTTTACCCGCCGTGGCGGGCGTCCTCTTCTCCCCCAGCCCCCGCGGTCCCATCTCTCCGCGTCTCCGAGTCTCCGTGTCTTCTTTTCCCCCGGCGCGTATCCGCTATGCTACCTGCCCATCAGATGACGACACTGAACTACGCCCAGGCCGGCCCGCCCGAAATCGAGCCCCGCACCGTCCGCAAGGTGCTGGCGCGACTCATCCCCTTCATCGTCGTCCTCTACGTCTTCAACTACCTCGACCGGGTCAACGTCTCCTTCGCCAAGCTGACCATGAACGCCGACCTCGGCTTCAGCGAGAGCGTCTACGGCTGGGGGGCCGGCATCTTCTTCATCGCCTACTTCGTCTTCGAGGTCCCCAGCAACCTGATCATGCAGCGGGTCGGGGCCAGGCTGTGGCTGGCCCGGATCATGATCACCTGGGGCCTGATCTCCTCGGCCATGATGTTCATCCGCGGCCCTTACAGCTTCTACACCCTGCGCTTCCTGCTGGGGGCCGCCGAGGCGGGCTTCGCCCCGGGCATCCTGCTGTATCTGACCTATTGGCTGCCCCTGCGCCACCAGGCTAAGGCGGTGGCCTGGTTCCTGACCGCAACCGCTCTGTCCGGCCTGGTCGGCTCGCCGCTGGCCGGCTGGCTGCTGCGGCTCGACGGGGCGGCCCTGCTCGGCCGGCCGCTGGCCGGGTGGCAGTGGCTGTTCTTTTTAGAAGGCATTCCCAGTGTCCTTGGCGGCATCGCGATCCTCTGGCTGCTGCCCGACCGGCACGACCAGGCCCGCTGGCTGCACGCCGACGAATGCCGGTGGCTCAGCCGCGAGATCGAGACCGACCGTCGCCAACGCGAGAGCCACGGCCACACCTCACTGGCCGCCGCGTTCACCAACCCGACCGTCTGGCTGCTCAACGTCACCTACTGCACGATCATGTTCGCCTTCCAGGGGATGAACTACTGGCTGGCCACGGTCGTCAAACAGGTCACCGGCCTGACCGACAACCTCCACGTGGGCCTGATCACCTCGCTGCCCTTCGCCGCCGCCATGGTCGCCATGGTCATGGTGGGGCGGCACTCGGACCGCACCGGCGAACGCCGCTGGCACGTGGCCGGATGCTGCCTGGTCGGCGCGGCCGGCCTGGTCGCCTGCACGCTCGCCCGCTCGCCCGTGCCGGCCATCGTCGCCCTGTGCGTGGCCGCCGCCGGGATCTGGAGCATCCTCGGGCCGTTCTGGGCCCTGCCGCCGACCTTCCTCGGCGGGACGGCCGCGGCCGCGGGGATCGCCATCATCAACTCGATGGGCAACCTCGGCGGCGGCCTGCTCGGGCCGTACGTGATGGGCGTGCTCCAGGACAAAACCGCCAGCTACCGCTCCGGCCTGCTGATCATGGCCGTATCACTCATGCTGGCCGCGGTGCTCGCGTTGCTGATGAAACGGACCGCCGGACACGGTGCCTTTCCCGTGCAAGGAGTCGACCGATGAAGATCTGCAACAAATGGACTGCCTGGTCGGCGATCGCCCTGGTCGTAAGCTCGCTGTTGATGTTCATCATCGCGGCACCAGCGGCCGGCCCTCAGACGCAACCCGCCGCTGACAAATGGGCCCGCCACTACTACGATCGCGTCGAGCTGTTCAAACGCGAGAACGCCGCCGCCCGCAACATCGTGATGGTGGGTTCGTCGCACATCGAAGGCTTCGACGCGGCCAAACTGCTGCCCGGCCGTCGCGTGGTCAACCGCGGCATCGCCTCCGACCGCATCGGCCTGACTGACCGCGGCGTGCTCAACCGGCTCGACAGCTCGGTGTTCGACTGCAACCCCGGGTTTATTATTCTGGAAAACGGTGTCAATGACCTGGGCGAACTCTGGCGAAACGGCACACCCTCGGTCGACGAGATCGACGCCTGCTATCGCAAGGTGGTCGAGAGAATCCGCACCCGGATGCCCGACGTGCCGCTGGTGATCGTCGGTCTCTTCCCGACCCGCGACCGTTTCGCCCCGCTCACGCCGCACATCCTGGAGTTCAACAAGCGACTGGAGAGAATCGCCGCTGACCACCAGTGCCCGTTCATGGACGTCTTCAAGCCGCTGGCCGACGAGCACAACCTGCTCCGCAAGGAGTTCTCGCGCGATGGCCTGCACCTCAACGAAGCCGGCTATCGCCTCTGGGCCGGCTTGATTGAACAGGTCCTGCCGCCGCAGCAACCCGATACGCGGCCGGCCTCCTAGGGCTACCTCTTTAATGTGTCTTAAAGATGTTTTTACTTCGATAATCTGGTCGCCGGCGAAGTGGCCGCGGTGTCGTCGCGGCGGGTGATCTCCACCTTGAGGGCCACCCAGTTGCGGTCGCCGTCCTTCTTCTCGACGCGCCCCAGCACCTTGACCGGATCGCCGATGCGGACATCGTCCAGGGTGCCGAGCACGCCGTTGATGAAGATCTCCGCCTCGGGCGAAAGCATGCCCCGCAGCTCCATCTGCTTGTTGTGCTTCTCGCTGTGGTATGACATGGAGACTTCACCACTGGATTTGTCGATACTGGCCACGTTGCCGGAAATCTGGTCGTATTCCGGAAGCTCCGAATCCTTGCCGCACCCGACGGCCAGGCAAGCCGCGAGAACGGCCGCCAGCCCGGCCCCGATGGCAGTCGAATTCCTCGAGATCATGCAGCACCCTCTCGATCCATTCCTACGAACGGAACCTCGTGCCAGTTCAACCTCACTCTATCGACCTGCTCACTCAGAAGCAAACCAGCCCCACCAGCGCCCCGCCCAGCACGATCCACGTCGAATTCACCCGATACCTGATCAGCAGCAGCAGGCTGACCCCGGCCACCAGCAGGCTCAGCCAGCCGACAATCGCCGCCCGCCCCAGATACCACGTCACCGTGACCATCAGGGCCAACGCCCCGACGTTCAAACCGTCGAGCAGACGCGCCAGAATCGGCGACTTGCGCAGCCGTGGAATGAACGGGGCGCTGATCGCCACAAACAGCAGCGCCGGCACGAAGATGCCGCCGGTCGCTACCATCGCTCCCGGGAAACCCTGCAGCACGTACCCGATGAATGTCGCGGTCGTGAACATCGGCCCCGGCGTCACCTGGCCGATGGCCACGGCATCCAGAAGCTGGCCCTCGCTGACCCATCTCCACCGCTCCACCAGGTCCGCCCGCAGGAAGGCCAGCAACACGTACCCGCTGCCGAACCACACGCAGCCGACCTTCAAGAAGAACGCGAAGATCGGCCACAAGCCGACGGCCGTTCCCGTTGCCGCTCCGCCCAGCGCCACCGTCCCTGTCGCAGGTGCCCAAGGCCCGAGTGCCAGACAGGGAAGCTTGGAACCCGGCCGTGTCCGGCGCAGCCGCTCGGCGATCGTCTCGGCCGACGCCATCACGCCGGCCCCGAAGAGAACCACCAGCTCATGCACGCCCAGAAAGCTCAGGCTCAACGCCATCAGACCGACAAACGCCAGAAACCGCGATTTGACCGCCGTCTGCCCCAGCCTCCAGAGCGCCTGTGCGATCACCGCGACGATGGCCGGCTTGACTCCGCCGAGAAGACCCTCCATCGCCGGGACATGCCCGTAGCGGACATAGAGCCAGGCAAGGAACAGCACGATCACGATGGCCGGCAAGGCAAAGCACGTCCCCGCTACCAGCAATCCGCGCCATCCCGCTCTGCGATAGCCGATGTGGATTGCCATCTCCGTGGAGTTGGGCCCCGGGATCAGATTGCAGGCCGCGATCAGATCGAGAAACTCCTGCCGCGACAGCCACTCGCGCCTTCGGACAACCTCGTCTTCCATCAAGGCGATATGCGCCGCCGGCCCGCCGAACCCCACCGTGCCGAGCTTGAGAAAGAGCATCGCCAGCTCGCGGCACCGCGCCGCCGTGTCAGCCCGCACCGTCGGACTCGGACCTGCGGCATTTGCCGGGCTCTGATTTTCGGCAGTCGTCGAGCCAGGATCGCCGGCGTCACCGTTCTTCATCGCAGCACCCGATACTGAGCGCGTCAGTCCCAGGACGAGGAGGTCTGCGTAATCCTCCACGCTCGCTCTGCCATCTGCAACAGTCCGCCACGGCAGATCTCGCCTTCGGCGGACAATCTGCAATTCCCGACGCCTGTGCCGCCCACCAGCGGCGGCGCAAAGAAAAACCGCCGGCTGCTCATCACAACCGGCGGTTTGAGATTTCATCGGATTCGTGTGTGCAGGTCGCAGCATTCACACCACCGCGCCCGTTCTGCGAGCAACGCGGTGTCTTGAGTGGAATGACGGCCGATTGACAGCACATCATTCATACGATCAAGCGCTTGGCCATTAGTACCGGTCGGCTTAAGGCATTACTGCCCGTACACTCCCGGCCTATCGACCTGGTAGTCTTCCAGGGGCCTTCAGACTCCGAAGAGTCATCGAGACCTTATCTTGAGGGGGGCTTCACACTTAGATG
>CAZPIO010000005.1:87915-107473 GCA_964586235.1 uncultured Planctomycetales bacterium | reverse complement strand
TGGGCCCCTCGGTGGAGTCCGCCTCCGGAACCGGCCGCGCCGACGTGCCCGGGCCCGCGGAGTGGCCGCCTTCGGGGGGGTCAAATCCGGTCTTCTGCCACAAATAGGTCAGTGGGGCCTCGCCGGTCGCCGATACCTCGAAAACGGCCGTTCCCCCCGGACAAACGTTCTGGCCGACCGGTTGCTCGGTGATCGTCGGGGCAACGATGCTGCAATCCGGCGCCGAATCATCAAAGTACGCGTACCCCCCCGAGTTGCTCTTCGTCGATCGTGCATAGAGGAAAACCGTGACCCTGTCACCCGTCGGGGTCACCGTCACCGTCTGCGGAGACCACGTCGTCAAGGAGGTGAAATCCGTGTACTGGGTCGGCACGCTGTTCCAGTCAGTCCCGCCCGCCGGGTCCACCCCGAGGTAGCCCTCCATCACCGAGGAGTTGCTCGTCTTCACCCACACGCTGAAGGTGTACGGCTGGCCGGGAACAACGCCCACCTGCTGGTACGCGCCGCCGGTGTTTGAACTGTTCACCGACTGCACCTGTTGCGAGTACGTGCCGGTGCGCGCATCCGTGCTCGAGGCACAGGTGACCGCCCCGGCCACGTTGAACTTGATCCAGTTGTTGGCCAGCCCCGAGGTGAAGCCATTCTCGAACGATCCGTTGCCCAAACATCCGTCCGGCAACGGCCTGACGCTCAGCGTCGCGGCGTTTGAGGTGGCTGACCCAACGGAGTTGGTCACCAGGCAATCATAACTGCCCTCATCGCCGCTCGCGCAGTTGGCAATCTCCAGCATGCCGGTGTCTACACCCGTGATCCGACCGTCATCCGCCAGATCGACGCCGTTCCTGCGCCACTGGTAGGACAGCGGCTGCGCTCCCGCGGCGGTGATCGCGAAGCTCGCGGTCTCGCCGCTCGAGACGATCACCTTCATCGGGTGCAGCAGAATCGTCGGCGGCCCCGACCCGCCTGTCAGGTGACCCATGCGGACCGTCACCTGAAACTGGTTCCACGTCCCGGCGGTGCCGGGGACCAGATCCTTGACCGTCAGCGTCCACGTTCCCGCTGGGATTTCACCCCAGAACTGATTGCAGGTGTACGTCCAGTCGAGGTTCGGGCCCGTGTCGCCGGGATCGACCTTGAAAACGCGCCCCGATGTGCCGCTGGGCGAGGTCAGCCATGCCTCGAGATCACCACGCCGCGAGTGCGTGGCCCTGAACGCGACAAGGACCTCCTCCAGCGGGGTGGTGGCCGCAAGCGTGAAAGTCCGCGAAACGCCCGTGGTGTTGTTGTCCGGAATGCTGGTGTTGACGTTGATCGTCGCGCTGCTCGCCGTTGTCAGCGAGGATACGCCCCCGTACTGGGCCGCCGTGCTGGTGAATTCGTCGGCGTCGATGAGCCCGAATCCGTAGTTGGCGTTGAAGTGGCGGCCGGCGGCGTTGGCCACCCACCCGCCTCCGCTCTGCGCGCTCGCATCGCCAGCGTCCACGATATCGCTGGTCAACGCCAGCAGGTGCTTGGCGAACCGCGCGTTCAGCGCGGGCTGTACCTGCTTGCCCAGGGCCATGACCCCGGCCACCAGTGGCGCTGCCGAAGAGGTCCCGCCGAACACGCTCGTGTAGTCGCTGTTCGGGAAACTGTCGCTCGAACCGTTGTAGCCGCCGCTCCCCACGCGGTCGGTTGTCGTGACCCCGTAGTACGCCGCTGAGGAGCTGGGCGCCGTCACCATGACGCAAGCGCCGAAATTCGTGTAGTCCGCGTATTTGCCGTTGCTGCCCATCGCCGTGACAGTGATGGAGTCGGGGTTCTTCTGGAGGTCCCGCGTGTTGCAGTCGTCACCTTCGTTGCCCGCGGCAAAACAGTGGATGGTGCCCGCGGCCGTCGAGGTGGCCAGCGCGCTGACCTCGGCCGAACTGGAGAGATACGGAAAACCGTACCCGTAGCTGTGGTTCTTGACCTTGATATTCGTGTTCGCGCCGCTGCTGTGATAGAGCGTGGCGTCCACGAACATCTGGGTGGTCTGGTACTCGAAATCGATCCGCAACCCGGCCAGCCGTGCATAGGGGGCTGCACCGGTGACCCCGATGCCGTTGCCGCCTCTCGCCGCCGCCACCCCCGCGGTCGAAATCCCATGCATGTCGCTCGCGTAAAAGGGGCTCGGGTTGCTGTCGCCCTGGCCGAAGTCCCAACTGTCGGCCGTTTCGTAGTTGGCTACCAGGTCCGGGTGCGCCGTCTCCAGGCAGTCATCGACGATGCCGATGATCACGCCGCTGCCGGTCAGGTCCCGGTTCCACGCCCCCTGTAACCGCGCGTCGCGCCCGGCCGTCCACTCGTTGACCAGGTGCCACTGCCCGGGCCAGCCGGCCGAGGGCGTGTCCCTGTGGAAATAAGGGTCGTTCGGCACGAACGCCATTTTGACGTAGCGAGTTCGCTGGTTGATGAAAACCGCCCGGACCCGGCCGCTGCCTCGGACCGCGTCGCGGGTCTGTCTCGCCGCCTCCGTCGACGCCGAACTCAAAACGAATGCGTTCGCGTCGCTCTTCAGCGCGTGCTTGACCGTCAGGCCCCGCTGGCGGGCGAATCCGTCGACATCTTCGCCGGGCGCCAGGAAGACCAGCAACTCATTGGTATCCTGCGGCGGCTGCTGAGCCCACGCCGGGGCCCGCATATTATCGGCCTGGGCCCGCTGCACGCCGTACGCAAGCACAATGGCAGCCAAGGCTGTCCATCGAGTAATCGCCGACACGAGCGTGCAGCCTTTCTCCGCGACCTGATCGCCGGCCCGGACAGGGTTGTAGACTTCAAACTTCCCTCTGCCTTCAGCCGCCGTGCAGAGGGCCTTCTAAACTCTCTATTCTACCCTCCCCCCGGCCCCGATTCGACCATCTCCCAGGACTCGGCCCTCGCCTGACCGTATTCTCCGTCTATTGAAGTACTTAAGCCGAACCGCCCGGCTTTTCTGAGACTTCCTCCAATACGCACTGTCGCAGTGAGCCTGTCGAAGGACCCAGCGAGCTGCCGGGTTTGTCCCGGCGGTGGACGTCTGTGGCCCGTCCATCCCAGTGAAGCCCAGCGGAGTCGAGTGCGCGGGGGGCGACGACGCCGATAGTGTTTGTTGCCGGGGTCGGCAGACGCTAGAATGCTCACAGACAGATGGAACCGCTGGCAACCGCCGACTCGGGTCGCGGGTGCCTCGCCCGTCTGGCAAACTGGGAGAGACATGGATTCTGATTTCCGGGCCGCGCCTCGTGTCATCGTGCGATGCCCGATAGGCAGTAACGATGCATACGCCAGTTGAGTCCTATCCCAACGTGTGGACCATCGGTCACGGCTCAGCCGAGACCGCCCAGCTCTTTCTGCTCCTGGCCCGCCATAGCATCCAGGCTCTGGTAGATGTCCGTTCGACCCCCTACAGCAAGTATGTACCCCAGGCTAACCGCGAAATCCTTGAGGCTGCCGCCAGAGCCAGAAACGTCTCGTACAGCTTCATGGGCGACTCCTTGGGCGGGAAACCCGCGTCGGGCGACTTGACTGATCGCGACGGGCATCCGGACTACGTCAGGATGTCGCAAGCGGATTCCTTCCTGAAGGGCCTCGATCGCCTGATCGAACGGGCTTCGCAGCATCGCGTCTGCATCATGTGTAGTGAGGAAGACCCTGCCCGCTGCCATCGGGCCAACCTGGTCGCGGCCAGCCTCGTGGAGCGAGGCTGCCGCGTGTTTCATATTCGCCATGATGGCACCGCCGAGTCCCACGCCGAGATGGAACTGCGCAAAACGGGCGGCCAACTGCTTTTATTCTGAGCGATGGCGATTCGACTTCACACCATTGGCTTCGCCGGTAAGTCAGCCGAACAGTTCTTCGATGCTCTACGGCGAGCCGGTGTTCAGAAGCTGATTGATGTGCGCCGGAGCAATAACACCCTCTACTGCGGTTTCACCCGTGCCCGCGACCTGCCATTCTTCCTCACTCATCTTTGCGGCATCGCCTACGTACACGAGCCCGATTTCGCCCCGTCCCTGGAGCTGCTTAAGGACTACCAGAAGCGGATCGAGGCCGACAGGAAGGATCCCCAGGCCTGGCCTGAGTACGTCGACCGATTCCTGGCCGAGATAGCGCAGCGGCCCATATGCGAGCGGTTTCAAGGTCACGCCGCAGGCTTCTCGGCGGTTGCACTTCTCTGCACCGAATCGAAGCCCGACCGCTGCCATCGACGCCTGCTTGCCGAGCACCTGAAGAACAACTGCGGCGATTGTACCATCGAGATCGTGCATCTGTAGGGACACGAACTTTGTTCCGCGATATGGACCTGTTGGTCATGGCGGTCACGAGACTCTCGGACGGCGTCTGCGCTGCGTGTCTGGCCGATGACAACACCTGGATCCGACCGACCCGCGAGAACGTCAAGGGCTGGCGACAGTTGGAGATCCGCGACCTCTACGACGCCCAGGGTCGGGTCGCCGTCAAGGTCGGCAACATGGTTCGTTGGAGAATAAACAAACCGATCCCACGTGACGTGCATTCGGAAGACTATCTGGTCGGAAAGGCGCCGCCAATTCTGCTGCGGACACTCTCTGCCCGAGAGTTGCGAGAGCGCACGAGAGACGCGGTCGTTCAAGACCTCGCCGGCTTTCTCCGATCAGAGACACTCAGCCTTTCGGCCGTCAGGCCGGCCAGTGTTGTGAGTGTCGGCTTTGAACAGAGCGGAAAGGGGGGAGTAACGGCAAAGATTGAGTTTCGCCACTCCGGCGGGAGCTACGGCCCATATAAGGTTACCGATCTTGCATGGCGAGCTTTCGGCCGCCGTCTGTTGCGCGCTGCGGGAACTGGCCAGCTTCTACTTTCCCCGCATGAGTTTCAGGTCGACACCGGCATGAGGCTTGAATACCTTGTGATTGGCCGAGCCCGGGAGTTTCAGGGCAAATACTGGCCGCTTATCATCAGCGTGCTGACCGAACCCGCGAACGAAGAGCCGATCGACTATTCGGATACTTGAGGCTGTGGCTGCTTGCCCTGGCAGAAAGCGCGGACCGAAGAAGCCCAGGATGGCTTCCTCGGCTTGCATGGTTCATCGCAAGCCCGGACCAGACCCTCTGGCTGTATACCTGCAGATACCCGCTATCGTCTTGACCTGCAAAAGCTCTTATGCGGGCCGGGTGGTTTGTCAGAACTTCCAATCCAGCCCGCCCTTGAGCGGCTTCTTGCGTTTCTTGGGCTCCACGGCCGGTGTGGCCGAGGTGTAGTCGCCCCCGGTGTACTCCGGCACGCTCGCAAGCTGCTTGATCGACAAGCCGATCCGCCGGGCCTCCTCGTCCACCTCCAGGACCTTCGCCTGGATGGTCTGCCCCTCCTTGACCACGTCGCCTACAGATCGCACCCGCTCCTCGCGCAGTTCGCTGATGTGCACCAGCCCCTCGACCCCCGGAATCAGCTCGACGAACGCCCCGAACGCCGCGATGCGCTTGACCGTCCCCGAAACCACGCTGTTGACCGGCCAGCGGACCGACGCCCCCACCCACGGATCGTCGCCCACCTGCTTGATCGACAGGGCGATCTTCTTGGCCGCCGTATCCAGCCGGATCACCCGCACCCGGACGACCTCGCCCTCCTTCACCACGTCCTTGGGATGCGCGATCCGCCGCTCGTAGGTCATCTCGCTGATTGGCACCAGCCCCTCGACGCCCGGCTCCAGTTCGACGAACGCCCCGAACTCCATCAGCCGAGTCACCCGGCCGGTCAGCATCGTGTTCACCGGGTACTTCACCTCGACGTCCATCCACGGATCGGGCATCACCTGCTTGAGGCCGAGGCTGATCTTGCGGGTCTCCTTGTCGATCCTGAGGACCATCAGTTCGAGCTTCTGGCCTTCCTTCACCACGTCCTTGGGATCCTGCACCCGGCTGTAGCTCATGTCCTTGACGTGCAGCAGGCCGTCCACGCCGTCGCCGAGGGTGACGAAAGCTCCGTACGGCATGATCTGCCGCACCAGCCCGGTGACCGTCTGGCCCTCGACCAGCGTGGCGTACTTCCTCTCCTTCGCCTGCTCCTCCTCCATCTTCAGGATGTCGCGGCGCGAGACGATGATGCTCTTCTCGTCGTGCCGCACCTCGGCCACCTGGCACTTGATCCGCCGGTTGACGTACCCGGGCAGATCCGTGTCCTCGACGCGGAAGAGCTCGATCTGGCTGATCGGCATGAACGCCTTGACCCCGTTGATGTCCAGCTCCAAGCCGCCCTTGTTATGGCCGGTGACCCGGCCTTCGACGATCAACCCTTCCTCGAGCCTGGCCCAGGTCGTCGCTACCACTGCCCCCTTGCGGGAGAGCTTCAGGATACCCTCGCTGCGGTCGTAGCCCTCGATGGTCACCTCGACCACGTCGCCCACGTGGGGCAGGGGGTCATCCTCGTACTGCGTGGCCGGCAGCACCCCCTGACTCTTGCCGCCCATGTCCACGAAGATGTCATCGCCATGGATGGCAATTACCCGCCCGCGCTTGACACCCTCCGCCGCCGCGGCCTGCCCTTGGTCGCTTGATGAGAGTCGGGCAAGCACCTGACGCTGAGGGATGTCCAGATCAATGAGGCTCTCCAAGTGGATGTCGCCCAGGGCTTCATCCAGCTCACGATCGAGGCTGGAGTCACCCTGGCTGTTCTGGTCGTATCCGTAGTCTTGGCGGTCTCCCGCCGGCTTGTCGCTCATCTTGGGTTCCTGTCCGGGTGTGTTCCGACCCCCGCCCGGCCCTGCACCAGGCTGGGACCCCAATAGGATAGTCCATCGAGGTGCCCAAACCAAGCGTCCATGACCGCCTGGCTGGCTCCTTCAGAACCGCGACCCCGGTTCGCCGTGGCGACCGTGAGGGAGCGGCCTTCCCCTGTGGTGTGGCCGCCATGTGGTCTGGCCCCTCGCTCACAGTCGCCACGTCGACCAGACCCGGGGGTTCCGAAAGAGCCGCCCGGAGTGTCACAGACCCGCTGTCACCTACCCCCGCGCAGTTCCTTGCCAAGCGGGGGCCTGAGGGTCAAAATGCTCCCTTCCGGTTTGGACCGGATGAGACATAATGAACCTGCAGACCCAAGGGGAGGACACAATGGGCAAGCGAGCGATGACGATGGGATTGATCGGGGTTGCCGTACTAACGATGATCGGCGCGGCTTTCGCGGCCGATGCGCCGGCCTCAGCGGCCCCGGTGCCGACCAGGGCGCCCTCGGCGGTCGGCCGATGGAACCTGATCGTGGACAACCACCCGGCCTGGCTGGCCATCGAGCGGCAGGCCGACAAGTACGTGGGCCGGTACCTCGGCGGGGCGGGTAGTGTCGGCCCCATCGGCGAAGTGAAGGTCGTCGGCCTCAATGTCGAGTTCAACGCCCATGACCGCAAGTGGGTCGGCAAGGTCGAAGGCGACAACATCACCGGCACCTGGGAGAAAGGCCAGGAGAAGGGCAAGTGGTCCGGAACTCGGGCCGTGCCCAGGATCGACCTGACCGGAACGTGGACGATTAAGCCCATGGGCGTGCCGGTCGAACGTCCGACCGTCGTCGAGTTGAAGCAGGATGGCACCCGGCTCGCGGGGACCTGCAGGGAAGGCGACAAGAAGTATGAAATTACCGACGGCCAGGTGAAGGCCGGAATCATGATGTCGTTCACCGTGATGACGCCCTCCGGCAAGGTGAACTACTTGGCTGCCATCAAGGGAGATGTCCTCGACGACGGAATTCTTGACGTGGAGAAACCCAGGGCCAGGCGCCCGTTCAAGGCCTACCGCCAGCGGCAGTGGGCCGAGCCCATCGAGCTGTTCAACGGCAAGGATCTCGACAACTGGGAGCAGTTCGGTGATCTGAAGAATAAGAACTGGAAGGTCGTCGACGGCGTCATGACCACCACCGGCGGGGCCAACATCGTCAGCAAGGACAAGTTCCGCGATTTCCGCATGCACGTCGAGTTCATGGTGCCCCAGGGCGGCAACAGCGGCGTCTACCTCCGCGGCCGGCACGAGATCCAGGTCTCCGACAGCATCAACAGCCGCCCGCCAAGCTGGCACGACTGCGGGGCCCTCTACAGCCGCATTGCCCCCAACGTCAACGCCTGCACGAAGGCCGACACCTGGCAGACCTTCGACATTACCCTGGTCAACAACTACCTGACCGTGATTCTCAACGGCCAGACCATCATCGACAACGAGGAGGTCGAGGGCATCACCGGCGGCATGCTCGACTGCAAGGAAAACGACCCCGGCCCGATCTACCTCCAGGGCGACCACGGCAAGATCAGCTATCGCAAGATCACCGTCTGGCCGTCGAAGTGAGAACAGGCTTTCGGCTGTCAGCCATCAGCTCTCAGCTCTGGAAGACAGTATGATCATCGTGGGCGGATGCTGCATGCAGATGTGGCATCCGCCCTTTTTTGTTTGCGATACGGGCCGGCTGGTCGCAAGGGCTACGGGTCGCAGCCTTCCTGTTCAGAAACCTGCGGTGGCTGGTATTCGCGGATGCGGCCTCGCCGTACGACCCAGAGCTTTCCCTCGATACTGGATCGTCTCAGACCGGCAAGGAGCGTTCGCAAAGCATCTGTCATGTCTTGCAGAGTCACTCTCTTGGACAAGCGAAGAACGGCGATGCCGGCGGTCGAGGACGGAGGGAAAACCAGCGGATTAGCGAAGTCCAGGTCGAGAGTTACCAGACATCGCTGCTCTCTACGGCAGGCCGACATCACTGTGTCATCGTCGGCCGAACAAAGCGACTGCTCTGGGACTGTGCTGACGTCATGACCTGCCGCCTGAACAAGTTCTCTGGCACGCAGGCACAAGTTTTCGTCGAGCTTGAGTCTCAAACAGGCGACTCCAGCGGTATGTCCACGAAGCGATCCCGGGACATCTCGGCACCGTACGCGATGCAGGCAAGAACATCCGCTTCGGTCAGACCCGGGTACTCGCGGCAGATATCAGCCACCGAGGTGCCGCTGGATAACAGGTCCAGAATCAGCGAAACCCAGATCCGATGTCCGCGGATGCAAGGTTTTCCGAAGCAGACGTTGGGGTCGATCGAAATCCTGGATAGCAGTTCTTCTCGGGTCATACGGGACTCCCGGTCAGTCATGCCGGCGCAGCCACCCTCAACAATGGCATTCTAGCATACCGCGAGCACCACAGGAAAGCCCATTGTGCCGTGGCGGCCGGTCAGCCGGTGTCCTCACCCTCAACCGGAGGCAATAAGCCCCGATACGCGACACGAGCACGGCTCACGCTGGACTCAATCCGGCGGTGCTCTTGGCAGAACCACTTTCCTCCTTGGCCGCCAAAGCCTCGTAAACGTACCGAGCAATCGCCTGAACGGTCAGAAGCTCCGTGACCCGTTCCGCCCGTGGGTCGGCCTCGACGGGCGTCAGATCGAGAAACTTGTACTTGGCTCGCAGATTGTCCAGCGATTCCGCGGTCAGCATGCCGTTGTCGTCCGAGCGGACGCCGGCGCCGATCTTCTGAAACTCGGCTTTGATGCCGTAGATTCTCTCGCACCGGAAGGAGAGTTCCAGGACGTCGATCGACTCGCCGCCCAGGTCCTCAAAGAATCTCGCTGCCGGCGTCACCTCCTGTAACTCGCGAGCCAGAATGTCGGCGACGATTTCCCGGACCTCTTGAAGAACCTCGTTCATTGGTTTCATCTGTCGTCTCCTGTTTGGATGGGGACCGCCCACCCCGAGAATCCGTTCTCCGGCGGGCCGGACCCGCCGCATGTACCTTCTGTGCAAGCGCCTCGTACGACTCGTTAACAAACTGCGCGTAGACGACCGTGACCATCGGATGAGCGTGCCCCAGTTGGCGCTGAACAAACAGGAGATTGCCCCCCGTCCGCAGGTAGGCCAGGTACCCATACGTATGACGCAGCAGTTGCACGCTCGCCCGATCCCCGAGACCGCAGGCCGTGAGAATCCGCACGACTCGCCGATACAAACCGGTTCGTTCGTACGGTCGTCGATGCTCGTTGAACACGAAGGGCTGGCTGAGGTCGGCCGGATCGACGTCCGCGGGCAGATAATAAGGCCGGATCTCGGACGCATATCGGCGGATCAAGCGGCTGGTGTGTTCGGGGAGATAGATCGTGCGGTCATCGCCCTTGCGTGCCCGCACGTCGAATCGAGACTTGCCGTGACCGGCGGGAGTGTCGCCGAGTCGAAGCGAGCAAAACTCCGAGTTCCTCAGTCCCGAGAACAAGAGAGACTCGACGATCACCTGATCGAATCTCACGCCCGGCTTGTCTTCGAGTGAGGCGGCCTGAACACGGCTGCGAACGTGTGCCAGCAGCCGATCGGTCTCCTCGGCGGACAGAAACATCTCTCGCGTGATGTCCCAGGGTTGTCGGATCATGCGCATTTCCAATCAGTCTTGTTGATATATTAACGCAACAAAACTGATTTGTCAAGATGGGTCTATTGCATGTAAATAGCTATCTGCAAACGACTTATAAACTGATGTAGATCTGGTCTTTCTCGCCCTCTATCCGGGCGAGGTTGCAGTCGTGGGTTTGGACGCCCGGAAATGGTCCTTATGTTTGATCGCATACCTCAGCAGCAGAATCTCCCGGTCGTCCTGATCTTCGCAGAACTCGCTGGTCAGGCGATCAAGTTCGTCCTCCTGCTCCCGGCTCAACTCCGCCAACTGTTCGTCTCGCTTCTCCTGGTGCCGCGAAGGCCCCCGTGGGCCGAACACGTCCATCGCTCTCTGCACGAGCCGGGCGGACCGCAAAGCCCCCACTTCCTTGAGCGCGGCCACCGTCACCGCCGCATTCTTGCCGCAGGAGCAGGAGAAGAAATCCTCGAAACCGTCATTCTCCACGTGGTAGTTGAGCCTGAGCACGTACAGCATGCTGCGCTGAGGATCCGACAGGCGGTTCGCCCCGAGCTTCTCCTCGGCTTCGTAAACGGATGAATCGGGATCAGGAATCCCCTCCAACACGCAGCGGGCCCGCAGGGCCAGCACCCTCATTTCCTTGTTGCCCCACGCCAGCGATTCGTCGATCAGCCGTTGCGTCTCCGGGTTGCGATTGTGCGCCAGGATCCGCAAGCCCAGGCCATAAGCCCTGCACGCGCGATCCTCGTCGGTCTGAGCCCGCAGCTCGTCCAGCAGTCTCACAATCCTGTCGGCCGGCACCACAGCCCGGGTTTTCTCCATGGCACGGAGTGTGCCCAGCAACATCGGGCTGGACGGATCGAGATACCTGTCATCTATCAGCAGGGATGCCGCCCGCTTGGGATCAAGCTTGAGCAGGCACTCCGGAATGACATTCGGGGCCTCATCATCGGTCGCAAGCAGCGATGCCAGCGGCTCGAAGACCGCAGACTTGAACGCCGCCGAGGCCTTTCCCCTGGCGACCGCCTGGGCGATCCCTCTGGCCGCTCGCTTGTGCATCTCGTCATCCGTGCCGGAAAACACGCCAAGGATGGGAGCGACACATTCGTCGGTCCCTGTCTTCCCCAGCAGAAAGGCGGCCTCCCGGCGAACCGTCTTCTTCGGGCTCTTGAGAAGTGTCAGCAACTCCGACACGGTGGTTTCCGGAGCCAGTTGCTCCAGCAGTTCGACAACGTCGCTAACGGGAAGCCTTCGCAAGTGATCGTCAGGCCGCATCCTCTGAAACCGGGGGTCTCGTAAGGCCGCCACCAGGTGCGGAACGCAGCGTTTTCCCTCGGCCCGCAGATTCTTCTTCGCAACGTCAACCAGCTCTTCTCGCAACAGGTCGTCGATCATCTCCCGCACGCGCGAGTCAATCAGTTGCCGCACCTCGCCGTCTCTGCCGCCGTCCGCCGCCACGGAGGTGCTCATTACCTGGCGCGTTTGCGAGCCCTGCGCCAGGACCGCCTGGGTCGCCGCCGCAAGACCCGTGCATAACAAGCCAACGCACGCATGCCTCATTGTCCTTCCTCCATCAAAAGCTGCGGACCCCGCCTCAGCTCTTTCCGCCGCCCATACTTAGCGCGCGTTCCGGATTGCCGCACACAAGTCCGCCACCTGTCGGCACTCGGCCACGTCGTGTACCCGCACGCACTCGACGCCCGCCAGCACGCACGCCGCCACCGCCGCCAGCGTGCCGCTCAACCTCTTGAGCGGCTCGGGGATGTGCAACACCTCCCCGATAAACCGCTTTCGCGAAGGGCCAATGAGAACCGGCACACCCAGAGCCCGAAACTCGCCGACCCGCCGCAGGATCTCGAGGTTGTGCGCCGTGGTCTTGCCGAAGAGACCGATCCCCGGATCGACCACGATCCGCTGTCGCCCAATCCCGGCCGCAACTGCCACCGCGATCCGCTCGGCCAGAAACTCGCGGATTTCCCCGACCACGTCGCCATAAGTCGGATTCTGCTGCATCGTCGCCGGTGTGCCCTGCATGTGCATCAGAATCACGCCCGCCTCACGTGACGCGGCCAGCGGGGCCATGCCCTGGTCGTCGCGCAGGGCGGTGATATCGTTGATGATGGTCGCGCCCGCGTCCAGCGCCGCCCGGGCCACCGCCGCCAACCGCGCGTCGATCGAGATCGCCGGGCCGTCCGCCCCCAATCGCCGGGTAAGTTCACCGATGACCGGCTGCGTCCGCCGGATCTGCTCCTCGGCCGTCACCGCCCGGCTGCCCGGCCGTGTCGATTCCCCTCCGACGTCGATCACGTCCGCCCCCTCCTCGGCCATACGCACCCCGGCCTCAATCGCGTCCGCCGCCACTGCGTATCGGCCGCCGTCACTGAAGGAGTCGGGGGTCACGTTCACCACGCCAAACACAAACGGCCCGCCGCCGGGCAGAAGCTCTCGACCACGAGCCGTGATGACGGGGCTGGTTTCCATGACCTGCATTATAAAGGGTGACCGTGAAGGGCACATGTCTGACCGTCGTCGGCAACGTGCCGGCGCGGGCACTCGTCCTGGCTCAGCCGAGTCTGGCCTGAGGGGTCACCCGATAGCGATCATTGTTTGACATAAGTCTTTTATAAATAAGCCCTTATAAAACATAGATCTGGAATCTCAAATCTCATATGTGAAATCGTCGCCCCCACACGTTCCCGATGCGCTTCCCTCCGTTCACGGCCTACGATTGTGCGAATACCAAAAATTCCCCTAACCAAACTCTTGCCTAACTTCCGATGGGGTGTATACTGTCGGCGGGATTCGAGGATCGAGGACCTTTTTCGAGGACGCATCAAAAATGAACCAGAGCACATCATCCACCACCAGCAATCGTGAGCAGGCCCTGGCCCGGGCCCTCCAGCACATCGAAAAGAGTTTCGGCAAGGGCGCGATCATGAAGCTCGATCAGCACGAGGCCGCAGTTCACGACGGCCTGAGCACCGGCATGCTGTCGCTGGACCTGGCTCTCGGCGGCTGCGGGATTCCGCGCGGGCGGGTTGTCGAGCTGTTCGGACCGGAGTCGTGCGGCAAAACCACCCTGGCCCTGCATGTCGCCGCGTCGGCACAGCGATCCGGCGGCGTCGCCGCGGTGATCGACGCCGAACACGCGCTCGACCCCACGTGGGCCAAACGCTGCGGCGTCAAACTCGAGGAACTGCTGGTCAGTCAGCCCGACACCGGCGAACAGGCGATGGAGATCGTCGAAATGCTCGTCCGCTCCAACGCGGTGGACTGCATCGTCATCGACTCCGTGGCTGCCCTGGTGCCCAAGGCCGAGCTGGAAGGCGAAATGGGGCAGCAACACGTGGGCCTCCAGGCCCGGTTGATGAGCCAGTCGCTCCGCAAGCTCACCGGCGTCATCGCCAAGAGCAGGTGCATCGTGATCTTCATCAACCAACTGCGCGAGAAGATCGGCGTCATGTTCGGCAACCCCGAAACGACTCCCGGCGGGCGGGCGCTCAAGTTTTATTCATCGCTGCGCATCGACATGCGAAGGATCACCACCATCAAAGAGGGCGACGTAGCCATCGGCAATCGCGTGAGGGCCAAGGTGGTCAAGAACAAGGTCGCAGCCCCGTTCCAGTCGGCCGAGTTCGATATCATGTTCAACTCCGGCATCAGCAGTGAGGGTGATCTGATCGACCTGGCCATCGCCGAGGGGCTCATCGACAAGACCGGGTCGTGGATCAGCTACGGCCAGGTCCGCCTCGGCCAGGGTCGCGAGAACGCCAAGCAGTTTATCCAGGAGAACCCCGACTTGGCCAAGGAGATCCGCGAGAAGATCCTGGCCAAGCGCAATGCGATCGCCGCCGCCGCTGCCGGAAACGGCAAGGCCTCGCCGGAAGTAGCCAAGGCGACGGCCGTACCGAAGGAGGACGACGCCAGGGCCAGAGCCAAAGCAAAACTCCCGCCGCCGAAGGCCAGGCGCTGAGCCGGTATCCGGGTCCGCTGGCCCCAGAATCCGTTCTGGGGCCTTGCATGAGGAGGATTCCCATCCTCATGATCACCGAGCCGGGCAGGTTGATCGCCCGCCGACCTGACGGATCCCTGTACTGCACTGGTCGGCGCTGCTCTGGCGCCGGCTAGGTGCGTCCTCGAAGGGCACGGGGCGGGTTCGTCTCTCGATGACTCTTCCTGTCGGGGTCAGGCATGCCGGCGCCCGAGACGCGAAGACGGGAAACGAGCCCGCCCCGTGCCTGTTTTGTGGCCGGTCGGCAGAGAGGCCGCCCTGCTGTCCGATTCGCCGTATGCCACTGCTTTGTGAGCTTGCTGTTGCTCGCAAGTGCCGGGCATTCGGAGCCCCGGCGGGGCGAATGAGAATAGCCCAGCGATTTATCGCTGGGATCGCGGTCATGGTTACGGCAGACAAGTCCCGTAGGGACGACTGAACTACCCGGCCCGATCCCAGCCGTCCCTACGGGACTGCGTAACGCGGGGGGCTCGGCCTCCCAGCGATGAATCGCTGGGCTATTGTCAAATGTCCCTCCGGGACAAGGACTTCACAAGAGTTGGAGCGAAACAGCCTGGGCACCAAGCTCACAAAGATGCGGGCAACAGCGAGCTCTGTGAGCAGTACCCAATTACTGCCACAGCAGTGGGCACGCTGGAGTTCAGACTGGAAGGCTGCCCCACAACACCTTTCGCTGGCAAAGCTCCGGCAGTAGAATGCGACCCGGCTGAGCGACCGACGTAGGGCCGCGCCTGTCGAACGGAAAGCAACAAGAAAAGAGTTGGGAGGACAAATCATGTCAACGTTGTCCGGGGTGGTCAGATCCAGATGCCGTTTCGCTGTGACGGCAAGCCTGTTTATCGCGGTGCAGGGCCTTCTCTGGCCGACGTCGTTAGACGCCGCGTCGGGCTCGTCGCGAGAATCAGCCCTGTCGAACCTGCCGGAGGTCCAGCGGCTCGGCGATGACACCAGCGCCTACGTCTTCCGGGCAGGTTGGGAGGAGTTGAAACCACGCCTGGCCGGGACCCAGGCCCTGGCAGCCATCGAAGACCCTCAGGTCCAGGCTTTTTTCAAGGCGGTCAAGGCCGTCGGTGAGGGTTCCCATGCCTCGTCGCCCTTTTTCGGTTTCATCCACTCTGCGCTCCACGACCAGCTTGTGATGGCGACCCGCCCGAACCCGGGCACGCAAAGCGAGCCAAGCGAGGAAGAGCAGGAAAAGGGCAAAGCAGTCAGATCCAGCAATCAGAACTTCGCGATCGTGACTCCGGGGCCGCAGGGCAAGGCCCGGTTCGGCCGGCAATACGCCGACGCAATCAAAGCCCTGAAGCAGGCCGCCGACGCTGAAGTCACGAAAACAAAGATCGGCGCGCTTGATTTCGATGTGCTCGACGAAGCCGACACCGGAATCCACGCGGCATGGAATAACGAACGATGCTACTGGGCCCTCGGAGCCGGAGCGGCCCGCTGGGCCGCCGAGCAGTCGCCGCCGGCCAAGCCGCTCCACCGTTCAGAACTGTTTCAGAACACCGTCAGCCCGCTCCTTAAAGATCAGCAACAGCAACCGATAGCCCTGTACTACTATGACCTGCGCCCGTGGTGGCGCAAGGTCGACAGCCTCGATCCTCAGGGCATGTGGAAGCAGGTCTCCTGGCACAGTCTCGATGCCGTGTCCGGCGCGACCTTCATCGAAAAAGACCATTACAGAAACCGGCACTACTGGCGCGTCGGCCCCGAGCGGTACGGCCTCTTCCAGCACAGCAACAAGGCCCGCATCAACCAGGCCTGGCTCAAACGTGTCCCCGCGGACTGCAGCGGTCTCACCACCGGAGTCTGGGACGCCTACAGCTTCATGGCCTTCGTCCCCACGGTGTTCATGCAGCTCTTCGGAGCCGACGATAGCACCATCGTCCAGACGCCGATGTTCGCGGCGATGTTCGAGCCGATCCTCAAGCAGCTCGGCCCGCGGTACCTGATCTACCGCATGCCGGGCCGCTACGGCAGCTTCCCGTTCACCGACGTCTTCCCGCTCAGCAACGCTGTCGCGATCTCCGAGGTCCGCGATTCCGCCGAGTTCGAGCAGGCCGTCGAGAAGTTCTCGCTCGGCCCGATGGGCGTCGGTGCCCAGGCCTCCACCGTCCTCGGCAAGAAGGTTGTCAGCATCAATGTGATGTACTTCACCATCTACTTCGCGATGCTGGACAAGGAAGTGCTCATCACCATGAACCCGCAGTTGCTCAAGGACGCGATCGAAGCCGTCGACCACCCCGGACCTTCGGTGATCGAAACGCCCGCGTACAAGGAGGCCGTCCGCAGCGTCCCGCCCGACGCCTGCTTCATGCTGTACCTGCCGCCCGGCGGCTTCTCCCGGGGCATCTACGATCATTACATCCCCATGCTCCAGCAGACCATCTCGCTCGTCCGCGGAATCCAGGGCCTCGGGTCGAAGCCAAAGACCGCTTCCGGCCTGGACCCGATTGTGTTCCCAAGGGGCTCGGACATCGCCCGCCACGCCAAACAGCCAACAATCATCAGTGCGGTCGATGACGGGCAGGGGGTGTTGTTCGACGGTACCGCCCCCATTCTAACGACCCCTTACTATTGGGCCTACGTGCATGCGCTCAGCAGGCTGCTGCCGGCCGAGAAGGACTACCCAACGCTGATAATGGCGGTGACGCCGTTTGTCGGTTTGCCGGAGGATTGATCGCTGCTCATGCGGGTTGTGCTGATTCACAGCGGCGGCCTGGACTCGACGGTGCTGCTCTACAAGCTTCGCGCCGACGGGCACGACGTGCGCTGCCTGGGCATCGACTACGGCCAGCGGCACAGCCGTGAACTGGAAGCGGGCCAGGCGATCTGTCGGGACCTGGGGGTCGAGTATCGTATCGCCGATCTCCGCGGTCTTCGCCCGTTCCTGGCCGGCAGCGCCCTGACCGACGACGTGCCCGTCCCGGACGGCCACTACGCCGACGAGACAATGAAGGCCACGATCGTTCCGAACCGCAACATGATCATGCTGTCCGCGGCCATCGGCTGGGCGGTCAGCCTCAAGTATGACGCGGTCGCATACGCCGCCCACGCCGGCGACCACCCCATTTATCCTGACTGCCGCCCCCAGTTCGTCGAAGCCGTCCGCAACGTCGCTCGCCTGTGCGACTGGCGCCCGATCGAGCTGCTCACACCCTTCGTAAATGTCACCAAGGCGGACATCGTGCGGATCGGGGCCGACCTGGGCGTCCCGTTCGAGCGCACCTGGTCGTGCTACAAAGGTGGGCCGGTCCATTGCGGTACTTGCGGTACGTGCGTCGAGCGCCGCGAGGCATTCCGGACAGCCGGTATCGCGGACCCCACGGTGTATCTCCCAGCGTAGGAGGGGCTCTGTGTAGGAGGGCTCTCCGAGCCCGACCGATTTCGCGGTGTAGGAGGGCTCTGTGTGGGAGGGCTCTGTGTAGGAGGGCTCTCCGAGCCCGATCAGCTTCGGTATATACGAGGGCTCTCCGTGCCCGACGAAGATCGCGGTCAGAGACCGCCCCGCGGGCAGTTGCGGACCCCACCACCGGTGGGAGAGAATGGTGGTCAGCCGGAGACACCGGCGGGAGCACACGCATGGACGAACTGCGTCATCTGGGTAAGCCGTCCAACCAGCCGACGGACAAGGTCGACCTGATCGAATGGTCCGGCCAGCCGATCACCGTGCGCCTCGATTGCTCCGAGTTCACCTCGCTCTGCCCGGTGACCGGCCAGCCCGATTTCGCCCGGTTGCTCATCGAGTATGTCCCCGACCGATTCCTGGTCGAGACCAAGTCGCTCAAGCTGTACCTGTGGAAGTACCGCAACGAGCCCGGCTTCAACGAAACGCTCGTGGACAGGATCGCCTCCGACCTCTATGCCCAGATCCAGCCCCGCTGGCTGCGTATCGAGGGCCGTTTCCACCCGCGCGGCGGCATCAGCGTGACCGCCACGGCCGAGCGAGGCGACACGGGGAACCGGCCATCATGACCACCATCGTCCGCACGATCGGTTTCAGTGCCGGCCATCGCCTCTGGCAGCATGAGAGCAAGTGCGCCCACATTCATGGGCACAACTACGTGGTCGAGTTCCACGCGACCGCCGAGCAGCTCGACAGCGTCGGTCGCGTGATCGACTTCAGCGTGCTCAAGGACCGCCTCGGCGGCTGGATTGACCAGCATTGGGACCACGGCTTCATCTGCAATAAGAATGATCATGAGGTCCTCGATGTGATGAGCCGGATCGCGGGACAGAAGCTGTTTGTGATGGATGTCAACCCGACGGCGGAGAACCTGGCTCGACACCTGCTGGAGGTCGTCGGCCCGCAGCAACTCGCGGGTACGGGTGTCCGACTGGTGCGGGTAGTGCTCAACGAAACGGCAAACTGCCGCGCGGAGGTGACGTTGTGAATGCAGCGTCGGCTGCCCAGTCCAAGAATGTGCCACTGCTCTGCGAGCAGTGCCGGTCCCTGCGACGCCCCCTCTTCTCAGAACGCCGCCGACACGCTGGCAGCACACGCAGGTCTCAAAACGATTCCCTGACGCTCTGCCATGAAAACCTACCAGGTCAATGAGATCTTCTATTCCCTCCAGGGCGAGGGGCTCCGCGCCGGCACCGCCAACATCTTCGTGCGATTCTCCGGGTGCAACCAGGCGTGCACCCTCGAGACCGTCGGTTTCGAGTGCGACACCGATCATTCCGCCGCTCGCGAGATGCCCCTGCCCGAGATCATCGCTGAGTTGCGGGCCGCCGGCCCTGGTTGCGAGTGGGTGCTCCTGACCGGCGGCGAGCCGGCCCTGCAGGTCGACCGCGAGCTGATCGACGGCCTGCACAACGCCGGTTACCGGCTGGCCATCGAGACCAACGGCAGCATCGAACTCCCGGCCGGCCTGGACTGGATCACCGTCAGCCCCAAGATCCCCGAGGAAGCCATCCGCCAGCGGTTCGCCCACGAGATCAAGTACGTCCGGGCCTGCGGCCAGCCCATCCCCAGCACGACGGTCCAGGCCGAACACCGCCTGATCTCGCCCGCCTTCGCCGGGAAGACCCTCGACCCGCGCACGTTCGACTGGTGCGTCCACCTCGTCCGCGACAACCCCGGCTGGCGGCTGTCGGTCCAACTGCACAAGTTGTTGAGCATTCGATAAGCCCTTCCCAAAGCCCACGGGCGCGTCTCAGCTCTGCGGAAGACCTCATCCGTGTGCCACTGCTCTGCGAGCAGTGCTCT